>JBEBHQ010000034.1:0-30322 GCA_040080805.1 Terricaulis sp.
CGGTGGCGGTGGCGGCGGTGGTTTCCGCGGTCCACGCGAGGGCGGCGGCGGCGGCTCCTATGGCGGCGGCGGTGATCGTGCTCCGCGCCAACCGCTGGGAGATCCCCAGGACGGCGTCGTGAAGTTCTTTAACGGCGCCCGCGGCTTCGGGTTCATTACCCCGGATGGCGGCGGCGCGGATGTTTTCGTCCACGTCAGCGCGGTGGAACGAGCCGGCCTCACCCAGCTTACCGAGGGCCAACGCGTCAACTTCCAGACCCTGCCCGATACCAAAGGCAAAGGTCCCAAGGCGGTCAATCTGAAGGTTGCCGATTGAATTCGGTTGCTTTGAAGCGCAAGAATGGAGGCCCGCGGAAGCAATCCCGCGGGCCTTATTCTATTGCAGCGGCACGAATATTTCGACGCGCGAGGCAGAGCCGTCAGGTCTGCCTTCATCATGGATCACTTCCCAAGGCAATCCATCCTCGCGCAGGGCGATACGATGCGCCTGGAGGTAAGCGTAGATTTTGGCGTAGGTGATCCGGGTTTGCGAACGGGCCCCTTCGTGCATCACCCGCAGCGCCCGCCCCGAGGGAGTTTGCCCGATTTGCACGCCAACCAAGGTGAGCGGCGTGGGCCCCGAGTACGGATAGCCGACACGAAAACTCATGCGATTGTCGCCAGGATTCCATTCCGTGGTGACCCGCATCTGTGGCCCTGCCTGGACCAAGCTGAACCGCCCCATGAAATCATTGACCTGCGACAGGCCAATCGCCAGCGCCTGATCCACCTGCGTCACGTCCTGGTTCGAGGTTGTGACTTGCGAATAAACGTAAGATTGCGGCTCGACGGTGGGAAAGTCCGGTTGCAGTGACTCGAAATCAACGTCCGGCAATTGCTCCGCCAGCGTCTTCAAGCGGGCCAAGCCGCTGTCGAGCTCGCGCTCGATCATGCCGCGCATAATGAGGTTCATGTAGCGGCACGGCACGTTGACCCCGCCGTCGGCGCATTCGGCGGAAACCGTCCATGCCACGGCGGTCGCACCTTCCGCGCGGCGCATCTCGAGGCGTGAATTCAGCGTGGCGCGCTCACCCATTTCGAGGATGCTTTGGACTTCCTCGTTTTCACTTGAACTCACGATCGACATCCGGCCCGTGCCGACCTGACGAACCTGGCTGACCCAGCGCATGGTCTGACCCGCCCCGGGCTCTCCAGAGAATGCATACTCGGCATCCGGGTCGAGGGCGTAATAGGGCGACCATTCCTTGGCGATGCGCAAATCGTTGGACATTGCGAACACCGCCGCGCGCGGCCGATCGATTGCCGCTGTCCGCGTCACTTCGAGCGCGTTCGGAAGCAGAAAGCGGCCTACGCCGTAGAGCGCCCCGGAAATGAGCGCGACCACAAGCACCAACCCTAGAAACCACCTCATGAAACGCCCCTTCTGCCCGCGGGCAGGCGCAAGGCCTTATCATCACTGCGGAATCTTAGCCACGCGCGACCATGCATGCTTGCATGGAAGGCGATGCGCTCGCGCCAAGCGCGAACCTGGCCTCGTCGAAATCTAATATGCGCCATCACCCAACCCGACGACGCCCCCCAAACGAAACGTGGTTACCACGCCGAAAGGGGAAGCGTCAGCTGCGCGGCGCAGCCGCCCGGGCCCGGTCCCAGGCTTCGAATTCATAGGCGATGCAGCGTTCCATCATCTCGCGCCAAATCGGTTCGGCAATGGTCCAGGACAGACCTTGGCGCTCGGCCTCGGCGCGCACCTTGGAGAGCACTTCAAGAATGCGTGCTTCGTCGCGAACCACATCACGGCTTTGCTTGATGCGGGCGGCGGCGTCCATGTAACCCTGCCGGCGTGCGATCAGCGCCACCAGCATACGGTCAATTTCATCGACGCCAGCGCGGACGTCCTTCATGTCACGGCACGCCTCAGGGTCCGGCGCGGCAAAACGGCGGTCACGGGCGACCTTTGGAGAAGCGATCTGGTCCATAGTCGAAAATTGGGCGCGGCGGGCGCTCACGTCCAGAGGGCGCAGGGCCGCAGGGATCAACGTTCGCTGGCGCCCGCCACCAGACTTACCTCACGGCCCCCCGAAGATGAAGTCTCCGCTGCTGAGGTTCGCCAGCGCGACGTTTTGCAGCGTCAGGGTTTGGCCGCCGCCGAAATCGATGATGGTGTCGGCGCCGATTTGCGTGGCGGCGGCGATGATTTCGGCGAAGCTGTCGAAGGCCGCGCCGAAGCCAGCGAGCTGCACCGCGTCGGCGGTTCCCCCGGCGACGAAATCTGTGATCGTGTCGGCGCCTTCGCTCAAGCGGAACACGAACACGTCGTTGCCAAGCCCGCCCGTATAGGTGTCGTCGCCGCCGCGGCCATCGAAAATATTGTCCCAGGCATTGTTCTTGCCGATGATCAAATCGGCGAAGGCCGAGCCGATCACGTCTTCGATCGACACCAACACATCGCCCTGCGCATGGCCGCCGACGCCTGAACCAGTTTGCAGATTAACTGTCACGCCTGCATCCGACGCGGAATAATCGGCGGTGTCGTCCTGGCTGCCGCCGCCGAGCGTATCAGCGCCAATGCCGCCGATCAGCACGTCCGAATCGGCGCCGCCAAGCAAGGTGTCGTTGCCGGCTTCGCCGTAGAGCGTGTCGGTGTTTTCGCGGCCGGTAATGGTCTCGTTGCCGCCGCCGCCCCAGATCGAATTGGCGTTCGCATCGCCGGCCAGCGTGTCGGTTTTGGTCGCCGCGCCGATGATGTTTTCGATCGAGGAATAGCTGTCGCCGTTGGCCGACCCGCCCGCCGCCGCGCCCGAGAACAAGCGCACATCGACGCCGTTGGGCGAGAGCGAATAATCCAACGTGTCGATGCCGGCGCCGCCATTCATGACATCGGCGCCGCCGGTGCCGCCGGAGAGCACGTCGTTTCCATCGCCGCCAGTGAGCGTATTGGCGAACCCATCGCGGCCGGTGAGCGTATCGGCGAACGCCGAGCCGATGATGTTTTCGACCGAAGCAAACGTATCGCCCGCCGCATCGCCGCCCGAGGCGATCCCGGTCTGTAAGTTCACATTGACGGCCAAGGATGCCGCATAATCCGCCGTATCAATTCCAGCGCCCCCGCCAAGCGAATCCGCGCCGGCGCCGCCGATCAAAACATCATCGCCATCGCCGCCCGCGAGCGAGTCGATTCCGCCTTCGCCGCTCAGCGTATCGGCGTCGCCTTCGCCTTGCAGCAAATCAGCGCCATCGCCGCCGTTCAAACCATCGCCGCCGGCGCCGCCGAACAGCCAGTTGTTGAGCGTGTTTCCGGTCAGCGTGTCGGCCAGGCCCGAGCCGCGCAAATATTCGATATTAGTCAGGGTGTCGCCCGCCGCATCGCCGCCGGACGCCGCACCGGTTTGCAGGTTCACGTTTACGCCAGCCGCGGAAGCGCCATACTCCGCCCAATCCGCCGCGCCAGCGCCGCCGTCCAGCGCATCCGCGCCGCCGCCGCCGATCAGAATGTCATCGCCAGCCTCGCCGAACAGCACGTCGGCGCCAGCCCCGCCATCGAGCGTATCATCGCCTACGCCGCCAAGCATGCTGTCGCCGAACGCGCTGCCAATGATCGACAGGCGCTCAATGTTCGCAAGACCCGCACCGTCGGAGCCTTGGACAAAGCCGAGCAATCGCGGAGATATGCTGAGCGCGCGCGTCGATGGCGAGAGATCGGCTATCACCAGATCCACGCCAGCGCCGCCGTTCGCTGAGGGGCGTATCGAGGAGTTGAACGGTCCCGCCGCCAGCCACGAATTCTCGAAAACGAAGACATCGTCGCCAGCGCCGGTCGTCGCCGCGACCGCCTCCATGTTCCTAATCACGGTTCCGTCCCCAAGCGTAACGCCGACGTTGGTTCGCATTTGTGCATAATCGAGCGTCACGCCGACCGCCAAGGTCGAAAGGTCGACCACTAGGGAATCCGTCCCATCGCCGCCATCGGCGGTCGCGCCGGAGAAGGCGCCTGCGATAGCGTCATTGCCCGCGCCGCCGAACAACAAATTTACGCCCGCGCCGCCACTAAGGACGTCATCGCCGTCGTCGCCATTGAGCGTGTCGTTACCCGCGCCTCCATCGAGTTGGTCGTTGTCGGCGCCGCCGTTCAGCGTGTCGTTTCCGTCATCGCCGAATATTTGGTCGCCGCCCGCGCCGCCGTTCAAAATGTCGTTGCCTGCGACGCCATAATTGGGGAATGGGGTAGGAAGGCTTTCGCCGCGAATTTCGTCATCGCCGTCGCCGCCGTTGATCGTGTCGCTTCCGCCGAACCCGTACAGAATATCTGGGGCCGATGTCCCTGTGATGGTGTCGTTGCCGCCGATCAGCACTGTGTTGAGAGCGTCGGCATTCCCGGCGGCGATCCAGGCGTTCACAGTTGCAACCGAGAGCGATAGTCCGGTGACGTTGGCGGTTAGTGTCCCTGACAAACTGAACCCGGTTTGGAAGAACGATTGGATTGTACCCGAGGTAGGGTCGCCACTGGCGTCGAAAGTTGGGAAGGATCCGAATGCGGAGAGAATGTTGGCGCCAAACCCATAGGTGACGTGGGTGGCCGAATGCGAAGCGGAGAAGTTGGCCTGAACTACCCCAATAACGTCTCCACCACCCCCTGCCCACAGGCGATTATCAAAGCCGTTAAGGAATAGGCCTGTGCCGGAAAAAACAAATGTCGTCATGGCGCTCACTCCCGTCCTGCCCGGAAGGTGCGAGCAGCCCACTCAAGTCAGGCTAGGTCAAACCCGGCGTGCTGCCAATGGCAAGGACTCCTGACGCCGTCGCGACAAAGTTTTGTGACGACCTGCGATCCCCAGAGACCCGCGAGCAGGTTGCCTCCCTCGTCGCCGAGCAGGGCGTCATCGGGTCCACGCCGCGATAACATTGCCAACCAGGTCGAACAGGATAATTTCAGCCGCCGGCCAATATCGTCTCGCCGGCACACTCATAGCGCGCCACCCGAACCCCGGTGAGCCCAAGGCCCGGCAGCGCACCCATGAACGCGGCAAGGTGAGGCGTCTTGTTGTGGGCGGCCAGAGCGGCATCATCGGCCCAACGCTCGGCGATATGGAGAAGGCCGGGCTCCGCGATGTCTTCGGCAAAGGCGTAGGCAACGCAGCCGGGCTCCTGACGGGTAGCCGCGATCAACGGCGCCGCCGCGGCTTTGAGCTGGGCGACGTTTTCAGGGGTCGTTTTCAAATAGCCTTGGATGATAATCATGGGATTTGCTCCTGGCGCGGGTGACTGCGCTACATTGAAGCCCAGATGAGCGGCGCCGACAAACCCACCTTGCCTTCGCTGGAAGCCCTGCCCGGCGAAGCCGCGCCGGCGCCGGCGCTGAAGGGGGCCGAAGCGATCCGCGATGCGTGGACGCGGCTTCCGACCCGCCCGGGCGTTTACCGCATGATCGGCGCCGATGGCGAGGTGCTCTATGTTGGCAAGGCCAAGAGCCTGAAAGCGCGTGTGGCCCAGTACGCGCAAGGGCGTGGGCACACCAACGCGATCACCCGCATGATCTCGCAAACCGTCTCGCTGGAGGTGATCGTCACCGCCACCGAAACCGAAGCGCTGCTGCTCGAAACCAACATGATCAAGCGCTTGAAGCCCCGCTTCAACGTGCTGATGCGCGACGACAAGAGCTTCCCCTATATCGCCATCCGCACCGACCACGCGGTCGCCGCGCTGCAAAAGCACCGCGGCGCCAAGAGCTTCAAGGGCAAATTCTACGGGCCGTTCGCAAGCGCCGGCGCGGTCAATCACACGCTTAACACATTGCAGAAAGCGTTCTTGCTGCGATCGTGCTCCGACAGCACGTTCTCGGGGCGTACGCGCCCGTGCATGCTGCACCAGATCAAACGCTGCTCAGCGCCCTGCGTAAATCTCGTGAGTGAAAGCGAGTATGCGCGCCTGGTGCATGACGCCGCCGATTTCCTGGAAGGGCGCACCGTCGATCTACAAGACCGCCTCGCCGCTGAAATGCGCGAAGCATCGGATGCGCTCGCGTTCGAAAGCGCCGCGCGCCTGCGAAATCGCATACGCGCTCTGGCCTCGGTGCGCGCGTCGCAGGGGATCAACCCGTCGACCTTCACCGAGGCCGATGTTTTTGCGCTGTACCAGGAGGGCGGACAATCGTGCGTGCAAGTCTTCTTCTTCCGCGCTGGCCAGAATTGGGGCAACCGGGCTTATTTTCCACGCCACAATGCCGAAGAAACGCCGACGGATGTCATGCTCGCATTTCTCGCGCAATTCTATGATGAGCGCGAACCGCCCAAATTGGTGCTGACCAATGTCGAGCCAAACGATCACGCACTGCTGCAGGAAGCGCTTTGCTTTCGCGCCGAGCGCAACATTGAAATCCGCACGCCGCAACGCGGCGAAAAGAAGGACGTCGTTGATGCCGCCGTGCTCAACGCGCGCGAAGCGCTGGGGCGCCGGATGGCCGAAACCGGAAGCGTCGCCAAGCTGCTCGATGGCGTGGCCGAGACCTTCGCCTTGCCGCGCCCGCCAGAGCGTATTGAAGTCTACGACAACTCCCACATTCAAGGTACGAATGCGCTAGGAGCGATGATCGTGGCTGGCCCCGATGGCTTCGTGAAAAATCAGTACCGCAAATTCAACATGAAGGCCGAGGAATTCGAGGGCGACGATTTCGCCATGATGAAGGCGATGATCAAACGGCGGTTTGCGCGAATGATGGCCGAAGCACATCCCTCGCAGGCGGAAGCGCCCGCTGACGGTGCCATCGCTGATGGCGGCGTGGATTTTTCCAAGGAGAGGGAAAGCGACGCTCCCGAAACCAAGTTCGCCGCTCGGCCCGATCTGGTGTTGATCGACGGCGGCGAAGGTCAGCTCAACGCGGCGCTCGACGCGCTGGAGGAATTGGGCCTCAAGGGCAAGATCGCCATCGTCGGCATCGCCAAGGGCGTGGACCGCGATGCGGGGCGCGAGCGTTTCTTCGTGCCCGGCCGAGCGCCGTTTCGGCTCGATGAAAAAAGCCCGGTTCTCTATTATTTGCAGCGCTTGCGCGATGAAGCCCACCGCTTCGCCATCGGCGCCCATCGTGGCAAACGCTCCGCCGGCCTCACGAAAAGTCCACTCGATGAGATCGGCGGCATCGGACCAACGCGCAAGCGCGCCCTGCTCGACCGCTTCGGCTCGGCGCGCGGGGTGTCGCGCGCGGCGCTGGCGGAGCTGGAGCAAGTCGAGGGCGTGAACACCGAACTGGCGAAACGCATCCACGATTTTTTCCACGACAAGAAATAGACGGACTTTCATGCGCGCTGAGATCAAATTGCTACGGCCTGGCGACGAGCGCGTGCTGGGCCATGTCGCGGACGGCGTGTTCGACGATCCGATCGATGCCGGCGCGACATCGCGATTTCTACGTGCGCCGCACCACCATCTCGCGGTCGCCATTGAGGATGGCGTCGTCGTCGGCTTCGTTTCAGCACTGCACATCGAACACCCGGACAAGCCACAACCCGAGCTCTGGATCAACGAAATCGGCGTTGCCCCTGCCCGCCAGCGCGCCGGCATCGCCCGCGCCTTGCTGCACCGCATGTTCGAACGCGCGCGCGACCTCGGCTGCACCGAGGCGTGGGTGCTGACCGACCGCTCCAACGCCGCTGCGATGGCGCTTTACGCCTCGTGCGGCGCCGACCAACCTAGCGACCACGTGATGGTCACGTTTCGCTTGGACGGCGGTGGCGGCGATGACTAGAAGCGCCTCCATGGCCAAGAGCGCGCTTCCCACGATCCTTACGCTGTTCCGCATCGCCATGGGGCCGGTGATCGCCGGTCTAGTGCTTTGGGCGGCGTCGGAGCTTTACATTGACCGTGTGCTCGCTGGCTTCGTCTATGCGCTGGCGCTCATTGTGTTCGTGCTGGCGGCGATCACCGATTGGCTCGATGGCTGGTTGGCGCGCAAGCTCGATGCGGTGACCCCGCTCGGCGCGGCGCTCGATCACAGCGCCGACAAGGTGCTGATCATTTGCGTATTGGTGGCGCTCGCGTACGCGGCGCTGCCATTGCAACTCGTCGCGGCCGCGGTTCTGATCTTGGGACGCGACGTCGCGGTGGCGGGACTGCGCGAAGGGTTGTCGGCCTCTGGGCGCGGATTGCCGGTGAGCCCGCTCGGCAAATGGAAGGCCGCCGCCGAGATGGCGGGAGTGGCCGCGTTCCTGGCGTTTCAATCCGCCGCGCTTTTGTTCGCACCGGCGAGTGTTGTGTTGGGATTGTATTGGGCCGCGTTGATCTTGATCTGGACAGCGGCGGCGCTGGCGTTGCTCAGCGGCGCGCACTATGTGGCGGCGCTCGCGCGCGACACTTAGTCCGTCAACTCAATCCGGGCGGCCAAATTCGATCGTGTTCAGCAACAAGATGGCGACGATGAACGCGCCGATGGCAAAGACAGCAGCCATGGATTTCCCCAAGATTCGGCAGAATATTATTCTAACTCTAGCCGATCCGCCCCTGTTGGCAAAGGGGCGAACGGTCACATCGCCTGCGGGCCCGGCGCCACGAGCCAGCCGCGGCGCTCCGCGGACAACACGGCCTGAACGCGCGTCCTGACGCCGATGCGACGTTTGGCCTCTTCAATATGGCCATGCACCGTCGCCTGCGACACGCCCATCAAGCGCGCTATGTCCCAATCTGACTTGCCTTCCGCGCAATGAGCGAGCGCTTCCTGTTGCCGAGGCGTGAGCGGTGTTTGCAGCTCACACTCGCGACCGCGAGCCAAGTCCACGCCGCGCTTCACTGCGGACCAACCAAGCACGCACAAAGCAGCACGATTTACCGCGTTAACTCGGCCCACGGTGAACATGATGGCATAGCCCATAAGGCCCGCGTTGCCGAAGCGCGGCACTGCCACCAGCCCTGACACATCCGAGTGCTGCTGCAAGTATTCAAACATCACCTGGCGTTGTTCTGGCCGCCAGCTTTGATCGGCGTCCGCTGAGTCGAACGGCGCCTCGCGCTGCAATAAGCCCCGCAATGTGGCGACGAAACCGGAAATGGCCTTCGCCATGCTCTCAAACGACAACGCGGGGAGCGTGTTCTCTACAATGACATCGAAACGCGGTTCGCCTGGGATAGGAGGCGCAAACTTGGCGATGCGTTGATAAGGAGCGCCAAGCAACGAAGCCTCCGCGTCGAAGGCTTGAGCGAGTTGATTCACGTCTGTGGATTTTTCGACCCTGTCCCGTCCTTCGAGGGTCGCCTTATAAGATATCACTTATCGCCTGCCGGTTCTTCAAAATCGGACCGCGCAAGTGACGTTTCGCCTTCACAAAGTCAACAACATCAACATTAAATATGTAGCGTCTTCGGCTCACGCCGTGCGCACCTCAACGACATCGAGTTCTTCCCGATCAATCAATGGGTTCTGTCGGCCGGCAGCCAAGCTCGCGAGCGTAAGATAGGCTGCCGCCTGATCGAGACCGCCGCCTCGCGCCAACTCGGCAAGCTGCGTTGACATGTCTTGGAGGTAGCCCCGTAAGGGCTCGATGCTTGATTCCTGGACCGGGGACGAAGGCTTCTGGCTCATGCATGACCTTAGGTCACGAGTCGGCTGCACAAGCCCACCCCTCTAATCAGACCGTACCGACACATGTTCAACGAGGCTCATCAGATTCAGATCGGGATCGTGAAACCAGGCCACTTTGGTTCCGTCCGGGGCGCTCCAAATGCCTTTGGCGTCTTGCACGAAGAACGGATAACGCGCGAACACGACGCCCTTGGCGGTAAGGCCATCGACCGCCTTCTCGATATCGTCCACCGTGAACGCCAGCACCGCGTATTGCGCCGGCGCCACCGCGGGCACGCGAGAAACCCGCACGCGCGCGTTCTTGCCCTCGAAGACCATGGCGTAGGTGTCGTCAGCGATGAATTTGAGGCCGAGCGTATCCTGATAAAACGCCTTGGTGGTGTCTGGCTTCATGGTGCCGACGAGGGCGGTGATGGCGGCGGATGCGAGCATGGGAGCCTCTATTGACGCTGTACGCCGCCGTTACGCGACGATCAATCACAATGAATTCATGTTGCGACCGTCGGCGGTGCGCCTAAGGATTTTGGGCAACGGAGGTTCTCATGCCCATGCCGCGCACATCCACACTGCTGGCAATCGCGATCGGTCTTTTGGCGCTTGGAAGCCAAAGCCAGGCGCAAGAAGCGCCGAGTACCCTCAACCCCGCGGCAATTACAGCAAACATCGTCGTGTGCCCCGAAGGCGCGATCGCGCCGCACGAGGCCGAAGACGAGCAATTGCTTTTGGCGGTGTCGAACGCGTTCAGCGCCGCCGGTTTTGGCGGCATTCGCGTCTACCTGCCGCGCCTCCGCGAAGCAATGGAGCGCGCGCCCGCCTGCTATCCCGAGATCGAGCGGCGAGGGCAAGCAATTCTCATTCGCACCGATGACTTTCAGCAATACCTCGCGCAGAGCTTGGTGGTGGCGGGTGTCGTCGCATCAAGCGGGCAACCCGTGTCGGTGGCGCAAGGGCCGAACGTCTACATGAATGTAAGCCTGGTGCTTGGCTCCTATGCGAATGAGTTGCGCCAGCACGAAGAAGCCCTCTCGTGGCTGAATCGCGGCTTGGCGCTGCAACCGCACGCCCAGCTGCTAATCGCGGAAAAGGCGACCGCGATGGCCCATCTCGGCCAGAGGGCCGAGGCTTACGACCTCCTGCGCGCCGAGATCGACAGCCCTGATGCTGCGAGCGACATCGACCGCTCCCGGTTCCTCCGCATGTCCGGCGTCTTTCTGATCGATCTTAACAGGCTCGACGAAGCCGAGACCGCGCTCAACGAGTCGATACGACTCAATCCGAACAATCCCGGTGCGCGCAATGAACTTCTTTACATCGCCCACTTGCGTGGAGGGCAGGCCCGCACGGACGCGCAAATGGTCGCGCCAAACGCTCCGCGCCCGCCAACGCAGTAACTTCTTCTCGCCCTTACGCTCCCTGCGGCGCGGCACCGCCCCAAGGATTGGGCGACGCGCTTGGTTCATCGCCCTCGTCAGTCACCGGCAAGGCCGGCGTCGGCGCGGTGGGGGTTTGCGGAGAATCGTCGGGGCGATCGAGTTTTTCGCCGCGCAGCACCTTCGTGATCTCATCGCCGCTGAGGCTCTCGTACTCGAGCAAGGCTTCCGCGAGGCGCGTATGTTCCTCGGCCTTCTCGGTGAGGATACGCTTGGCTTCGCTGTAGCCATCCTCCACCAAGCGGCGCACTTCGGCGTCGATCTTCTTGGCAGTATCGCCGGATATGTGTTGCTGGCGTCCCATCTGCATGCCGAGGAAGACTTCATCATTGCCTTCGCCGTAGGCCACGAGGCCCAGTACGTCGGAATAGCCCCAGCGCGTCACCATGTTGCGCGCGAGTCCGGTTGCCGCGCTTATGTCGGAAGAAGCGCCGCTCGTGACCTTGTCCTTGCCGAAATGCAGCTCTTCAGCGACGCGCCCGCCCATCAAAATGGCGAGGCGCGATGTCATCTGCGTGAAGTTCACCGAATAGCGATCACCCTCCGGCAATTGCATCACCATGCCGAGCGCGCGCCCGCGCGGAATGATCGTCGCCTTATGCAGCGGGTCGGCCTCCGGGACATTGAGCGCTACGATGGCGTGGCCGGCTTCGTGCCAAGCGGTGAGTTGCTTCTCGCTTTCGCTCATCACCAGCGAGCGCCGTTCGGCGCCCATCATCACTTTGTCCTTGGCGTCTTCGAATTCCTTGTTCGTCACCACGCGTTTGCCGCGCCGCGCCGCCAGCAGCGCCGCTTCGTTGACGAGGTTGGCGAGGTCGGCGCCCGAAAACCCTGGCGTGCCGCGCGCGATGGATTTGAGATCAACGCCCTGGGCCACCGGCACGTTGCGCGTGTGCACGCGCAAAATCTTCTCGCGCCCGCCCACATCGGGGTTCGGCACCACGATCTGTCGGTCAAAACGGCCCGGCCGCAGCAAAGCAGGATCGAGCACATCGGGGCGGTTGGTCGCGGCGATCAGAATGATGCCTTCATTGGCTTCGAAACCGTCCATCTCGACCAGCAATTGGTTCAAGGTCTGCTCGCGTTCATCGTTGCCGCCGCCGAGGCCAGCGCCGCGATGACGCCCAACCGCGTCGATTTCGTCGATGAAGATAATGCAGGGCGCGTTCTTCTTGGCTTGCTCGAACATGTCCCTGACACGTGAAGCGCCGACGCCGACGAACATTTCCACGAAATCCGAACCGGAGATCGAGAAGAACGGCACGTTGGCTTCGCCGGCAATGGCGCGGGCGAGCAAGGTCTTGCCGGTGCCGGGCGGGCCGATCAGCAGCGCGCCTTTGGGTATCTTGCCGCCGAGGCGCTGGAACTTGCCGGGATCCTTCAGGAACTCGACGATCTCGCCCAGCTCTTCCTTGGCCTCGTCGATGCCCGCGACATCATCAAACGTGATGCGGCCCTTGGCTTCCGTGAGCAATTTGGCTTTCGAGCGGCCAAAGCCCATGGCGCCGCCGCGTCCGCCGCCTTGCATCTGGCGCATGAAGAAGAACCAGGCGCCGATCAGCAGCAACATCGGCAGGATGCCGAGCAGAATATCGCCAATGCTGGGGCCCGTGCGCGGACGCTCCGTCTTCACTTCGACATTGGCCGCATCGAGCCGCGGGACGACCTCGTCCATAGTGTCCAGAGGCAGGTAGGTGATGTAACGCTTGCCATCGCGCGCCGTGCTCAGGAGCGTATTGCCCTGGGTGGTGGCGGTGGTGACATCGCCGGCTTCGACACGGTCAAGCAGCTGCGAATAGGGCAGCTCGGTCGCGTCGCGCGCGGGGTTGGCGCCGTTCCCGAGCGCGGTAAACCCAACGACAATCACAAGAGCGACAACGCCCCAAATCAGCAGCGAACGGATTGGCATGAACCGACCTTCTGGCCGCGCGTCAGGCGCGAAAGATGTGTTCCAGCAAGATAGGGACCACAGCCCCCACTGAACACCCCTTCACTTAATATGTCGGCGCCACCGCCGCTGAAAACATGGTTTCCAGGGTTTAACCCGATCCCAGCAGATGCTGGACCCGCGCCTCCAGCAGCCAATACGCCGCGCCAAGTTCGCCCACCTCAAGGCGGACGCCGCCCTTGGCCAGGCGCGGGCGGCCCGCCTCGGCGACAACCGACCAGCCGGGCGCCGACACCGTGATCGCAAGGCGGCCATCCCACACCGCCTCTTCGCCCGCGGGCAGCGGCAACGGCGCGATTGGCACGGCCCCGTCCGCGCGGCCGCGAAGCGCGCCAGCATCACGGCTGAGCACAATTTCAGCGCCGGTCTGCGCGAGCTGTGCGCCGCCGAGCGATGCGCCGGCAAACCCGTCGGCGCCGAGGCGCGCCTCAAGCGCCGCGATCGCCGACAGGTCGGGCTCGCGCGAAGCGCCGGCGGCGGCGGCAACAAGCGCCGACAGCGCCCGCCGCCGCACCTCGGCGCCGCCGCTCCAGCTTGTTCGTGCGAAGATGATGCGCTCGCCCTCAATGCGCGCAACCCGGTCAATCAGCGCGCGCGCTTCACGGTCGAGCTGTTCCACGCGGGGCCGCAGGTTAGCCGCCAAGCGCGCCAACCGCATCGGGTCGAACCCTAGCGCCTCCAGCGCGGCCAGGCGCGTGCGAACCCGCACCCGCTCAAACGCTGGATTGGTGTTGGCGGGATCCTCGATCCATGTAGCGCCGCGCGCGCGCAGCGCGTCGCGCAGTTCCGCGCGGCGGACGCCGAGTAACGGACGCGCCAGCATAATACCCCGCCCCTGTGGCCACACCGGCGCCGGCGCGATAGGGGCCATGCCCGCAAGGCCGCGCCAACCTGAACCAGCAGTGGCGCGCATGAGCACTGTCTCGGCTTGATCGTCAGCTGTGTGCGCCACGGCGATCGTGGTTGCTCCAAATCGCCGGGCGACATCGCATAACGCACCATAGCGGGCTTCGCGCGCGCTTTGTTGCGCGCGTTTGGCGCCGTCAGGCCACGAGAGCACCGCGATCTCGCCCGCAACGCCGAGCCCTTCCGCAAATTCCAGCGCCCGGCGCGCATCGTCGCCCGAACCCGCGCGCAGAGCATGATCAATTACAATCGCGCGCACACGCGCCGCGCCGAGATGTTCAACAAGCAGATGCAGCAAGGCGACGGAATCACCGCCGCCGGACAAGCCAAGCAGGATAGGGCCAGCCGCCGCCCAGGCGCGCTCGATCGTCAACCGATCGAGCATTGTTCAAACCTAGGCTTGGCAGTTGAGGGCGCGCGCTTCGCGGGTGGCGATATCGCGCACATTGCGCGGCGCGTTGGGATAACGCGTCGCCAAGGAAGCAAAGGCGCCGCAGGCTTGCCGAGTCTGGCCCATGCCGGCGAGCGCCATGCCGAGGCGCACTTGCGCTTCCGGCGCGCGCGGACCGCGCGGCGTGGATTGCAGGTACTGGACAAAATTCGACGCGGCATCCTGATAATTATTGCGCGCCAGCAGCGTGAACGCGAACCAGAAACGTGCGTCGGCGGTGGTTTCGGCGTTGGGAAAGGTCTGCAGGAATTGCCCGAGTGCCGCTTCGGCTTCGGCGTTCTTCCCGGCGACCAGCAATTCGCGGGCGTAGGAATAGGCCGCGCCCGCGTCCGCGGGCAATTGGACGCCCGGCGCCTGGCTCACTGGCAACGTGCCGAGCGAGCCTGTTTGCGCGGGAGCGGCTTCGCTGCGCTGTTGCGGCGCGGGCGCGCGTTCGGTGCTTGCCGGCGGCGTTTCCGAGCCGCCCCCAACCGACAAAGATTGGTTCACGCCGGCGAGCTCGCCGACCATGCCGCGCAGGCGTTGCAGTTCGCGTTGCGCCTGGATGAGTTCGTATTGCAGGCGCTCGTTCTCGGCGGTCGCGTCACGGAGCTGAGTTTCCAGCTCCTCGATGCGATCCTGGCGCACGTCCGCCTGACCATAAGTCGGCGGCGGCAATTGGGTTTGCGCGGCGGCCGTGCTTACGAAAAGGAAACCAGCCGCGGCTATGCACGCCGCCAGCCGGCCTCGCACACGCGGTGCTGAAGACGAATCCATCATGGGCGCACCTTGCCAGCCTGCTCGGGCCAAATTGCGGCGCAGGCTGGCAAGCCGGCGTCCGTTTACGATATCGCGCCACTCACGATTTGCGTGTGGCCGTTGCGGTTGACGCTCCACGCTTCCTCGTTGGAGCGCGGGTCGAGCGGGCGCTCCTTGCCGTAGGAGGCGGTTTCGACGCGAGTTGCGGCCACGCCCAGCGACACCAGATAATCGCGCGCGGCGGCGGCGCGGCGCGCGCCCAGGGCGAGGTTATATTCGCGCGTGCCGCGTTCGTCGCAATTGCCGGCGACCAGGATGCGCACGTTGGGATATTGGCGCAGCCAGGCGGCCTGGCGTTCCAGCACCGAGCGCGCTTCGGGCGTCAGGTCAAAGCGATCGTAACCAAAGAACACGCGATCCCCGACCGAGACGCGAAAATCCTCGACGGAGCCGGCGACCGGCCCTTGCGGCGCAGTGCTGGTGGCGGGACCCGGACCATCGGGAATCGGTGTTGGCTCGGGACGGCTCGCGCAAGCGGACAGCGCGGCGATGGCGGCAAAAGCAATGAACGTGTTACGCATTGGGTCAATTCTCCCCTTGAGCGGCGCATTCGGCGGTCGCCGATTCCCGTCTGTATCAAACGTGAAGCTTACTAAGCAGGTTCCTAGCCGACAATCATGTTCCCTTGACGACAATTACGGCAAAAGCGGCGACCATGCCGGGTCTGACGCGTCGGTTTGCGTCGGAATCTGGCGTAGATTTCGCCCGGTGAGGTCAACGGACCAGAGCTGCGGCCCGGCCCCGCGCGCCTCGCGGAAGAACATGATGACCCGCCCATTGGGCGACCAAGTCGGCGCTTCGTCGAGATAGCTTTCGGTTAAAATACGTTCACCCGAGCCATCGGGGCGCATGACACCGATAGCGAAACGACCCCCGCTCTGGCGGGTGAACGCGATCAAATCACCTCGGGGCGACCATACCGGCGTCGAATACCGCCCTTCCCCGAAGGAAATCCGCCGCTGCGCTGACCCATCCGCGGCCATCACATAAAGCTGGGGCGTGCCGCCGCGGTCTGAGTTGAACACGATCTGCGCGCCGTCGGGCGCGTAGGAAGGCGAGGTGTCGATGGCGGGATGGTTGGTGAGCCTGCGGCGCTGGCGCGAGCGCAAATCCATCGCGAAGATTTCCGAATTGCCGTTCATATCGAGCGTCAGCACGACGCCCGATCCATCCGGCATGAATCGCGGCGCGAACGTCATGCCTGGAAAATCGCCCAGTACTTCGCGGCGATTGGTCTCGAGGTTGTACAAAAACACGCGCGGCGGCCCGGTCTCGAAGCTCAGATAGGTGATCATCTGCGTCGAGGGCGAAAACCGCGGCGTCAGCACCATGTTTTCCGAGCCGGTGAGGAAGAACGGGTTGGCGCCATCCTGATCCATGATCATCAGTCGCTTGATGCGCCGCGTACGCGGGCCGCTCTCGGAGACAAACACGATGCGCGTATCGAAATAGCCGCGCTCGCCGGTGAGCTGCTCGTAGATTTGATCGGAGATGCGGTGGGCGATGCGGCGCCAATTGTCCGGCGTGGTGGCGTACTGGAAGCCGGCCAGCGATTGTTCGGCGAACACGTCCCACAGGCGAAACTCGATGCGCACGCGTCCATCCGGCAGCGGCGTCACTTGGCCGACGACCAAAGCTTGCGAGTCGATGATCTTCCAATCGGCGAAGCGCGGCGGCACTTCCATGGCCTGGATGCGCTCAATGAACGCCGCTGGTTCGATGGGGCGAAACAGCGAGGAACGTTCCAGATTGGCGCGGATCACTTGTGAAACGTCGCGGCCGATTTGCTGGGCGTTGGGGTTGGTCGCGAGGAAATCCACCACCGCCACCGGCATCGGGTTCAAATGCCCTTCAGTGATATCGACATGCACGCGCCCTGGCGTCGGCGTTTGCGCCATTGCCGGCGACGCCGTCCAAGCCGCGGCCCATATCAGGGCGAAGGCGGCGGCTAGCTTCATAATCACGCGCATCTTCGAACTCTCTTTCAATGCCTAGATTTTCAGCTTTCTGGCCGGAAGGTAAATTCCTGCTGGCGCCAGTATTGGTAGTGGGCGCCCACCGTCGGGTCATCGGCGAAGGGGAACGGATCGCATTGGCGCACCGCGCGCAGCGCCGCCTCCGCGGCCGTGCGCATGGGCGGATCGAACGTGTAATTGCGCGGATTGGTGACCCGCGGCTGGCCGTTCAGCGTGCCGTTACGATTGAGCTCGAATTCCACAGTGACGATGAGCCGATCGGGTTCCGGCAAATCGATCGGCATGCGCCAGCAGCGGCGCAAGTGCGCGCGCGCTATGGCGCGGATGCGATCCTCAAGCGCCGCCTCCGCCGCCGTGCCAAGCCCCGCCCCACGCTGGTTACGATTGTCGGGGGCGCCTTCATTACGCTGGCGGCCGGTTTTGGTGTCGTTGTTGACCATGCGGGCGATGGCGGCGAGATCGAATTCGTCGTTCTGCTGACGGCGCGGCTCGCGCGGCTGGGGCGTCGGCGCGGGGGCAGCTTCCGGCGTCGGTTCAACCGTCTCTTCCTGCTCCTCCGGCGCCACCTCCTCGTCGGGAACCGCTTCGGCGAGCGCGCGCACATTGGATTCCATCGCCACGTCGACGATTTCCACGGGCACCACTGAACTCACTTCCGGCATCAGCGTCGAGCGCGCCTCCCAGGCCAGCATGGTCATCATGACCGCGCCGATATGGCCGATGAGGGAGACAAGCCAACCGGCGCGCATATCACTCACCGCGCTCGCGAAGATCCGGCGGCGGCGGGCGCTGCGCGGACTCGCTTGTGTCGGTGACAAGCCCGAGATTGCGGAAGCCCGAACTCGATAGCTTGGCCATTACCTCGGCCACCAGTCCGTAATCAGCGGTGGCGTCCGCGCGGATGAACACGCGCCGATCATACCCCTCGCGGGAAATGGCGCGCATGTTGGTGACCAATTCATCTTTGGTCACCACGGTTTCCTGCAGGTACAACGTGCCATCGGCGTGGATGGTGATCGAAAGCGGATCGGTTTCGCTTTCGAGCTGTTTGGCCTCCGTGCGCGGCAATTCAACCGGCACGCCGACCGTGAGCAAAGGCGCCGTCACCATGAACACGATCAGCAATACCAGCATGACGTCCACGAATGGGGTGACGTTGATCTCGCTCAGGCGTGACCGCCGCGCCGACCTGCGCCCACGCCCGCGCTTGGATTGGGCAAGGCCACCGGCCATCAGCCGCGCTCGTTCAAGCGGCGCGAGAGGCGCGCGGCGATTTCGTCGCTGAAGGTGTCGAGCCGGTCGCCGAAGCGATCAAGATCGCCGGTGAACTTGTTGTAGAAGATCACCGCCGGGATCGCCGCCACCAGGCCAAGCGCGGTCGCGAACAGCGCCTCGGCGATGCCAGGCGCCACCACCGCGAGATTGGTTTGTTGTTGCTGGGCGATGTTGGTGAAGGCGTTCATGATGCCCCACACCGTGCCGAACAAGCCGATGAACGGGGCCGAGGCGCCGACGGTGGCGAGCACGCCGAGATTGCGTGACGCCCGCTGCATCTCGCGCGCGACTTGCGCCTGCATCAGGCGGTCCACGCGGTCGAGCAGCATTTGCCCCGCTTCCCCCGGAACGCCGGCGCGGCGCGCCTCGCGCCATTCGCGGGTGGCGGCGGCGTAGATGCGCGACAGCGCGTCACGGGCGCGGTCGCTCCGTTCTTCGGCTTCGTCCATCGAACGTCCGGACCAGAACTCGCGCTCGAATTTGCGCGCGTGGGTTTCGAGATCGCCAAACTGGAGCCATTTATCGACAGCGATGGCCCATGACCAAAGCGACGCCACGGCCAGGATCATCATGACCCCTTTGACCACTGGGTCAGCTTCAAGAAACAGGGTCCAGATAGTAATCTGATCGGCGCCGGATTCCATGCTCACTCCCGCATTCGCGGTCTTTGCCTCAAGCCGCGCCCCAACCCTGCTTAGAGCGGCACGAGTTTGTCAAAAGCTGGACCTTCGCTGGCCAAAGATGGTTTACGCCGCACTAACGCTAGGCCGGCGGCTTTCGCGCCACGCCCCGCCTGGCGCTACGCGAGCAACGGCCCCAAGCGCTCCAGCAACATGGCCGGCGGCTTTCGGGGCCGGCCGGAAAGGCTGATGCAACACACCTCGACCTGCGCCGCAACCAAGGTTGCCGCGCCGCGCCACAGCGTCTGCGAAATGAAGATGCGCGGCCCTTTCATGCGCTCAAAGCAGGTCTTGACCACCAGGGCGTCGTCTATGCGCGCGGGCTTTTGGAACTCAAGCGCCATCTTGTTGACGGCAAAGCCCATGGGTTGTTCGCCCCCGAGCAGCTCATTGTGATGGACCCCCGCCAAACGCAGGAAATCGCTCCGCCCGCGCTCGAAGTAGCGCAAATAATTGGCGTGATAGACGACGCCGGTAAAGTCGGTGTCCTCGTAATAAATGCGCACTGGCAATACGTGCGTTCGCCCTTCGAAGCGGCCCGCGCTGGGTTCATCGTTCATGGCGCCAGTGTTAGCCGGCGGCGATGGTTTCGGCCAGGGCGGCCGCGCGCGCGCGGATTTCGGGAACCGCCGTCGCTTCCCAGAACACGCCCTGGGTAATGGGCCCCAACGCGTAGAGGCCCGCCTGCGCGGCGCCGCCCTGACCTAAGACACGCCCATCCTCGTCCACATCCAGCCCAAGGCCCGTGGCATGTGCGCGCGCCACGCCCTCCTCCAGCACTTGCCGTAGGATCGCTTCCGGGGAGCGCGCCAGATTGTTGTTCGCACCCGTGCAATTGATGACCCGCGCCACTTCAATACGGTGGCGCACAAGGCTGCCGCGTTGACGGTGGCGCACTTCGATCGTGCTGCCGGAGGTGCGCACTGCAACCACTTCACCCGCCAGAACGCGCAAGCGCCCCTCGCTTTGGAGCGCGGCGATCTGTGCGGCGACCTCCGGCGCGGCGCGGTGGCGATGGGCGTCCCACCACGGCCGCAAATGCCGCAGGAAGCGCTGTTGCGCATCGAGCGGGAGGCGCTGCCACAAAGCCGGGGAATCAGCACGCAGGCGATCCATCGCCATTTGCCACGGCTCCCCGCGCGCCCGCATACGCTCAATTTCGCGCCGGAACTCTTGCACCGCCGCGCTGAGCGCGCCAGGCAGACGCAGCGGCTCACCAGGGGGCGCGGCGAACTCCAGGTGCGCGCGCGGCGCCAAGCCACGTCGCGACAAAGCATAGATTGTCCCTGTGCGTTGTCGCTTGGTGAGCGAGAGCACCACGTCCACCATCGTCAAGCCCGCACCCATGATCAGCACGCTGGCGGCGGGCGAGATCGCGCGCAAGGCATCGACGCGCCAAGGCTCAAGCGGGGTGACGCCTGCTTGCGCAAAGGCGGCGAGCGGAGATTGCGGCGCGTGGCCCAACGCCAGCGCAACTGCGTCAGCTTCGATGTCGGCGCCAGCGGCCAACGTGACGCGCCATTTGTCCGCGCCGCGGCGGCACGCGAGCGCCTCATCGCGAACTTGTTTGAAACCACAGCGCCAACCGGTGCTCCTTGCTCTACTCAGAACGCCTTCGATGTAATCGCCATAATTCCGACGCGGCGCAAACGCCCCAGCGTCGCGCTGTCCACGTCCACGCAGCCAGCGCACGAAATCATCCGGTTCGTCGGCCAGTGCGCTCATGTTGGACGCGCGGACATTCAAAAGGTGGCGCGTATCCTCCGCCGAATAGGCCAGACCCGGTCCAAATCGGCGCCCGCGTTCTATGAGAACGACGTCAAGCGCGGGCTTCTGCCGCACCAATTGCGCCGCCAGCGCCACGCCGCTAAACCCCGCCCCAATAATAGCGACACGCGTGCGCTTCATTGTTGCGCGGCGCGCTCGGTCGCGCGCAAGGCGCACGTGAAATCGTTCACGGCACGCCTGCCTATGCCAGTGCGGAAAACTTCGGAGGCGAAAGCAAAACGCATTGTGTCCATTGGCTACAGGCAGGTTCGCCGGAGCTTCTAGCATCTCCCGGCGAGCCCGCCCATGTCGGAACTGTGACGCGCGCTTGCCCCCTATTAGGGAACAATTTTCGAATAAGTCCCGGTATTGTTGGCTTCGCCAGCGACGCCTTCAGCCACTGCGCCCCCAGCATCGGCCACAAAATCAAAATCGTAGGTTCCCGACGGCCACACCATCGCCGCCCAGAACGGCAGCGTGTGGTTATGGACGCGGCCAGGACGCAAGCGTGGCACGCGCACCACGAGTCGGTCGGGATACGCCGCATTGGTGTAAGCTGCGACGAACGCCGCCGGGATATCGACGCACCCGCCAACCAAGCCCGGCTTATGACAATTGATCGTCACGACCGAGGCGCCGGAGATGGCGTCGCCGGTATTGCGCACCGAGACGACGCCGTGCGCCAGGCGCGACGGGATCGGCTGAAGATCAGGCGCGGCCGATGCAGCCGTGGCGAGCGCCGCGAAACTGACGAACGCGGCGATGCCGACAATGGTTCTACGAAACATGAAATCTCCTCCGATGACGCACTATCCCTCGCGGCGTCGGTGGTGTGCGTATGCGCTTGGTACGGACTGGCAAGTGACGAGCGTTACAGCCCATACGCCGCCTTCATTTCCGGCGCTTTCGCTGCGACTTGCCGCGCCAGGTCGACAATCACCTTCGCCTGTTTCCAGGTGGCGTCATCCTGCATCTTACCATCCAGCATGGCGACGCCGGTTCCGTCTGGCATGGCTTCAAGAATACGCAGCGCGAATTTGACTTCGTCCACCTCCGGCGTGAACACGCGTTTGGCGATGGCGATTTGCGAGGGATGCAGGCTCCAGGCGCCGACGCAGCCCATCAGATACGCGCTTCGGAATTGCTGTTCGCATGCCTCGGGATCGTCGATGGCGCCGAAGGGGCCGTAGAACGGTTTGATCCCGTGCATCACGCACGCATCCACCATTTTCGCGAATGTGTAGTGCCACAAATCCTGCTGCGCGCTGGCGCGCGGCGTGCCGTCGACGTTCGCATCGGCGAGCACGCGGTAACCGGGGTGGCCGCCGCCGACGCGCGTGGTTTTCATCTTGCGCGACGCAGCGAGATCGGCCGGTCCCAGCGAGATGCCTTGCATGCGCGGGCTGGCGCCGGCGATGGCCTCCACATTGGCGACGCCTTGAGCGGTTTCGAGAATGGCGTGCAGCAAGATGGGTTTGCTCGCGCCGTGGCGCGCCTCCAGCAGCGCGAGCAGTTGGTCCAGATAATGGATGTCCCACGGCCCCTCGACCTTGGGCACCATGATCACGTCGAGCCGGTCGCCGAGAGCGGCGACGAGTTCGGTGACGTCGTCGAAATGCCACGGGGAATTGAGCGCGTTGATGCGGGCCCAATAACCGACGCCCAATTTCGCAAAGTCGTTCTCGTGGCCGATCATGAGGGCGCCCTTGCGCGCGGCGTCTTTCTGATCGGCGGGTATGGCGTCTTCAAGATTGGCCAGCACCACATCGACCTCGCGCGCGAGCTCCGGAACCTTGGCGCGGACCTTTTCCAGATGCGGCGGCACGAAATGGATCATGCGCTCAAGCGTCACGGGGAGGTCGCGCAAGGGCGCGGGCGCGCCGCTCGCCAGGGGCGCGAAAAAGTGGCGGGGGGGCTTCATGGGCACCGTTGATCCTGTTCTGTTCGCGACCGCAGCATGATGCGAGCCGCGAATGGACGCAATCTCACGCCCTAACTTAGGCGCTTTACCTTGATGAAGGGGCGGGGCTGGGTATTGTCCGCCCCTTTCCGGGCTCTCGGTGGCCTAGGGGCGATCACCTTTGCGCACCTATTTCGACTTCGAAAAATCGATTGCTGAGATCGAGACCAAAATCGAGGAATTGGCGGCCCTCTCCGAGGCGTCGGGCTCTGAAGCCTTGGCCATGGGCTCGGAGCTGTCGCGGCTCAAGGGCAAGGCCGAGAAGCAGCTTGCCGAGACTTATTCCAAGCTCGACCCCTGGCAGAAAACGCAAGTGGCCCGCCACCAGGACCGTCCGCGCTTTCGAGACTACGTGACCGCACTGGTCACCGATTTCGTCGAGCTCTCGGGCGACCGCGTCTACGGCGAGGACGCAGCCATCCTGGGCGGCACGGGCAAGTTTCTTGGGCGTCCCTGCTTGGTGATCGGGCACGAGAAAGGCCGCACCACGCAAGAGCGCTTGAAGCACAATTTCGGCATGGCGCGCCCCGAAGGCTATCGCAAGGCCGTGCGCTTGATGGATTTAGCGGAGCGCTTCTCACTGCCGGTAGTGAGCTTCGTCGATACGGCCGGCGCCTATCCCGGCATCGGCGCCGAGGAGCGCGGCCAGGGCGAGGCCATAGCGCGCTCGACCGAGCGTTGCCTCACCTTGGGTGTGCCGATGGTGGCGGTGATTGTCGGCGAAGGTGGTTCTGGCGGCGCCATCGCCATCGCCGCGGCCAATGTGGTGTTGATGCTTGAGCACGCGATTTATTCGGTAATCAGCCCCGAAGGCGCGGCCTCGATCCTCTACAAAAGGAAAGACGGCGACGAACCACGCCCGGACCGCGTCAAGGAAGTTGCCGCGTCGCTGAAAATAACCGCGCAAGATTTGTTTGAACTCGGCGTCATAGACGCGATTATCAATGAGCCTGTCGGCGGCGCGCATCGCGAGCCGGGCGCGGCAGTGGCCACGGTCGGCGCGGCGGTAGCCGAAGCGTTGGACGCGCTGTCGCCTTTGGCGCCCGCCGAAATTCGCCTGCAACGCCGGGAACGTTTCCTGGCCATCGGGCGTTTCGAAGCGGACGGCGCCGCGCCTTCAGCCTAAAGCCGCCTTGTTCGCGTTCACCTTGCGCTCATGCGCCAAGGCGCCAGATACTGTCTTTGAGATTTTAGGAGCCCGCAAATGGCTGACGAACTTTCCCGCCGCGCACTTGCTCTGGGACTTGGCGCCAGCGCGCTGCTTCCCGCCACAGCCTTGGCTCAAGACAACACCTATTCCGAACCCGAGGTCGTCGAGGCGGCGGAGAATTTCTTCGGCGCCGGCGCTGAAGGCGTGGCCGCGGTGGTGCGCCACGTGTTCCAGGACCTTGGCCGCCCCAATGGCTACATCGAAGGCCAGGAAGGGTCGGCGGCGATTGGCATTGGGCTTCGCTATGGCAATGGACGCTTGCGCCTGAAGGGGCGAACCGGGCCAACACGGGTCTATTGGCGCGGCCCCTCCGTGGGCTTCGACACTGGCGGCAACGCCTCGAAGGTGTTCACCCTCGTCTATGGCATGCGTGACCCGGATCAGATTTTTCAACGCTTCCCGGGCGTAGAGGGCACGGCCTATTTCATCGGCGGCGTCGGGGTGAACTACCAACGCAACGATGACATCACCCTGGCGCCGATGCGCGCGGGCGTCGGTTTCCGGCTGGGCGCAAATATCGGCTACCTGCATTACTCGCGCCGCCGCGGCATCAATCCGTTCTGAGGCCATTTCGCGCACTTTTTCATCGCAAGGTCGCCATAATCGCGTAGCGTTCTCCCAATGGTGGGAGGACGCTTATGAAATCGCCTTGGGCTTCGCGTTGGCTGGGCGGCATTGCCGCTTTGGTGTTGGTGAGTTCCGCCTCCGCGCAATCGATCAAGCAGCCGACGCGCGAGCCACCTGTATGGGGCCAACTCGAACGTTTCAGCGGCGAAGCGGAATTCTTGCGCTATGTGCGCGATGTTCAGCGTTTGAATGGCCGAAGAGGTCGGCAGGATTTCGGCGTTGGCGCCGAAGACGCGATCGTGGTCACGGGATCCGCAATCCCGCCCCCGCCGCCGCCACCTCCACCGCCTGCCCCCGGCGCCACGAACGCGCCAGCGGCCGCGGCCGAACCCAACGCGCAAGCTTCCGCGAGCGCCGCTCCTGACGGCACCTCCATCACCAACGTGCAGACACAGGGCGTTGATGAAGGCGGCATTGTCAAACAGGTCGGGCGTTTTCTGGTTGTGCTGCAGGACGGGCGTCTGTTCGTGGCCGACACGCGGCCAGGGGGGCAAGCCGGCCTTGCGCTTGCGGCGCGCGCCAATGTCTATCGCAGCCCCCGCGCCGACACTTGGTATGACGAGATGCTCGTCAGCGGCAATCGCATCCTGGTGACCGGCTATTCGTACCGCGAGTCCGCCTCCGAGATCAGCATCTTCACGATCGACGAGTCGGGCGCCTTGGCGCGCGAGACCACCTATTTCATCTCATCGAACGATTATTACGACGTCGAAAATTATGCGACCCGTTTGGTGGGCGGCAACCTCGTCATCTACACGCCGCTCGCGGTCAGCAACATCGACCCCGATCGGCCGATGCGCTGGCCGCTGGTGCGCCGCTGGCTCCGCGAGGGCGATCACCGCGCCATAACCTCGGCGGGCGTCGCCCTGTTTGACGCGCGCGATATTTACAAGCCGGTGCAGCGCACGTCCGCGCCGATGGTGCATTCAGTTTCAGTATGCCCGCTCGGCGACGCGCGCAGTGGCGATGAACTAGAGTGCCACACCACCGGCTTCGTCGGCGCCACGCGGCGCGAGTTCTTTGTCTCCAACTCGGACATCTATCTGTGGGTGACGCCGACGTGGGGCGACAGCGCCGTCGTTTGCCCGACATCGAATGCGGCCAATGCCGACGCCAGCGGCGTGCCGGCGACGATCTTTCAGGTGCCGCTGTCGGGGCGCCCGCCACGCGCGCTGCACGCCCGTGGGCAACCGATGAGCCAGCTCGCGCTCGACGCATCAACGGACGAATTCCGCGCGCTTGTCTCCTGGAACGAGTCGCCCTGCACCAGCGCGCGCGTCGCCGAGGTGCGCTATTTCCATGCGCCGCTGGCCGCGTTCAGCTCCACGCCGACGCAAGCGCCGCATACGAGCTTCGTGCGCGCGCCAAGCCCAGGGGCGTCGCAATACGAGACACGCTTCACGCCCACCCATGTCGTCTATGGCGCGCGCGAGAGCCAATCTTCCTTTCCGCCAGCCGAAGGCGCCGCGGCGGTAGGCGCGCGCGTGGTTGCGATCCCAGTTGCGCGGCCCAGTGCCGCTACAATTCTGCAAGCACCGCACAACGTATTGCGCGTCGAGCGCGCGGGCGCGGATGTCGTGATCACGGGCTATCGCACCGACCGCGGCCTCAGCGTGTCGCTGCTCGATCTCGGCGGCAGGCCGCATTTTGCCTCAACCACCGTGCTTGATGGCCGCTACGAGTCCGAGAACCGCTCGCATGCGTTCAACGCCTTGGTGGGACCGGATGATGTCGGGATGATGGGATTGCCAACGGTGACGCGCACCAAGGAAGGCGGGCGCTGGTGGTTCCGGAGCCAAGCCTCCGACGTGAGTTTCCTTTCGCTGGACGCAGCTGGCCGCTTGAGCGCCATGGGCCAGCTGATCGCCAACCAAACCGCCCAGCACCCCGACTATCGCTGCGAAGTGTCGTGCGTGGATTGGTACGGCAATTCGCGCGCGTTGTTCACGGGCGGGCGCGTGTTCGCGCTCTCGGCCACCGAACTGATCGAGGGCGGCGTCGCCGGCGGACGCATTGAGGAACGCCGGCGGCTCAATCTTTCGGCGCCGCCGCCGCATTAGCTTTCACCGGCGCCTTGGTCTTCATCTGCTTGGCGACATGGCGTTCGCGAAACTCCTCGGCGAACGCAGACGCCAAAATGCCGGTCGGCATCGCCACGATGCCAATGCCGGCCAGCGCGACCAGACCAGCGGCCACGCGGCCAAGCGCGGTTTCCGGATAGACATCGCCATAGCCAACAGTGGTGAGCGTCACAATCGCCCACCACATGGCGCGCGTGATCGAGCCGAATTGTTCCGGCTTGCTCGATCCTTCGATGAAATAGAGCATCATGGCGGCGATGTAGAGCTGCGCCGCCGCCACGCAGAGCGCCGCCATCAACGGCGCCCACGCCCGCTTCACCGCCGCGCCGACGATTGCAAACGCGGGCACATAGCGCGCCAGCTTAAACAAGCGGAACAAGCGCAGCGCCCTGAGCGCCGCCAGCCATCCGCCATGCAAGTGCGGCAGGAACACGAACACGATCAGCTCGGGCAGAAACGCGAGCAGATCAGCGATGGTGATCGGCTGCACGAGGAAGCGCAGGCGCCCCATCAATCCGGCGTGCTTGGAATTCTCCCCCTCCGACCACAGGCGCAGACCGAACTCGATCGCGAAAATCCAAACAACAATTGTGTTGATCCACTGCACCGCGCTTTGCATCGACGGTGGAAACGGCGTGTCGGGGCGGATCGCCTCGGTCTCCAATGCCAGCGCAACCAGGCTGATCAACACCATCAGAATGATCGTGCCGCTGAAGAAATTGATGCCGCCTGGCTCGTCGGGCTCGAGCCAATCGTGAACGTAAGCCTTCGCTGTCGCGTGTTTGCGTCTGATCAGAGCCAAGCGCCCCTCCCTTGCGGGGACATCTGGACCCAGCGGCAACCGCCCCACAAGTCCGCTCAGCCGGGCGTTGAAAGCTTCAAGCCGACAACGCCTGCGACGATCAACGCAATGCACAACAAGCGCGTGGCCGTGGCGCTTTCACCGAACAACAAGAGTCCCGCGATCGCCGCGCCCAGCGCGCCTATGCCGGTCCATACGGCGTAGGCCGTGCCGATCGGAAGCGTGCGCGCCGCCTCCCCGAGCAACCACATCGAAACCGCGATCATCACGAAAGTGACCGCTGACGGCCACGGCCTCGTAAAACCCTCGGAATATTTGAGCCCGATCACCCAACCGATTTCAGCAAGGCCAGCGAGAAAGAGGATGAACCAGGGGTGCATCGACGTTGCCTTCCACATCTTCCGTCATTCCGCGCATGGCCGGAGCGACGATGCTAATTCCTGAGCACCCCGCCCGTCGCCTTCATCACCGCGCTCACGATCTTCGCGCTCGTCGCTTCGATATCCCCATCGGTCGGCGTTTTTTCACGCGGCTGCAGCGTGACTTCGATGGCCAGGCTCTTCTTGCCCACCGCCATGCGCTCGCCGCGATAGACATCGAACAGCGACACATCGGCGATCAGCGCCTTATCGGCGCCGAAGGCTGCGCGAACGAGATCGGCCGCCGCCACGGCGTCATCGACAACGAACGCGAAATCACGCGTCAGCGGCATCAGGTCGAGCTTTTCCAACGGCGCCTTGACGCGCCCTGCTTTAGTGCGCGGCGCGGCGATTGCATCGATGAAAATCTCAAACGCAAGAGCCGGCGTTTCCACGTCGAGCGCCTTCAGCGCGCGCGGATGGATTTCGCCGAAGATTGCGAGCGTCTTGGTCCCTAACCGCAGCGCGCCGGCGCGACCCGGGCGCCAGTGCGCGGGGACATCGGTCGATGTTTGCAGCGACGCGACGGGCGCGCCAACGGTTTCGAGAACGATCAGGCAATCGCGCTTCACATCGAAAATATCCGGCAGCGGCGCGGCGCGCCAATGGCGCGGCGGGCGCGCGCGCCACACGGCGGCCAGCGTGCGCTGCTGGCCTGTATCGCTGTCATCCAGATAAATCGGCCCCGCTTCGAACAAACGCGCATCGTCAAACCCGCGGTCGGCGTTCTTCTGCGCCGCGACCAACAAATTCGGTAACACCGAGGGCCGCATGCAATCTAGGTCGGACGAGATCGGGTTGGCGAGCATCAGGGAATCGCCGCCGCCGCCGAAGGTTTGCGCGTGCGCGCGCGAGCAAAAGCTCCAGGTGATCGCCTCATTATAGCCCAGCGAAGCGCAAGCGCGGCGCGCCAGCCGCGCGCGGCTTTCACCGACGCTGGCTGGCGGCGCGCGGTAGCCCTTGGCGCGAGGCGGCGCGGCCTCCGGCATCTTGTCGAAGCCTTCGATGCGGGCGATTTCCTCCACCAGATCCGCCGCCCCTTCGATATCGCGCCGTCGGCTCGGTGGTTGCACGATCAATTTTTTCGAGCCCGGCCCCTCGGCGCGGGTCTCGAAGCCAAGCGCCTTCAAAATCGCGCGCGTGTGCGTGGCGCTGACTTCAATGCCAGCCAACTTTCGCACGTGATCGGGGTCGAACGTCACCGCTTGCGGCGGCGCGGGCGGCTCGCCCACGACCATGATCTCCGACGGCTCGCCGCCGCAGAACTCCAGCACCAGACGGGTGGCGAGTTCAATGCCCGCCGCGCAGCTCTCGGGATCGACCCCTCGCGCGAAGCGATACTGAGCGTCGGAGACAATACCTGTGGCGCGCCCAGTTTGATGGGTGCGAATGGGATCGAAATAGGCGCTCTCGATCAGCACGTCTGTCGTGCTTTCCGAGCAGCCGGAATGTTCTCCGCCCATGATGCCGCCGAGGCCCAGCACGCGATCGTCATCGGCGATTACGCACATCGCCGGCGCCACGTCATAAACCTTGCTGTCGAGCGCCTTGAAGCTTTCGCCCTCGCGCCCGAGGCGAGCGCGCACCGTGCCGTTCAATTTCGACACGTCGTAGACGTGCAGCGGGCGGGCGCGGTCGAGCGAAATGAAATTGGTGATATCGACGAGCGCGTTGCGCGGGCGCAGACCCACGGCGCGCAAGCGCTGCTGCAGCCAGGCCGGCGAAGGTCCATTCTTGACGCCGCGAATAAGCCGGCCCGCGAACACCGGGCATGCTTGCGCATCTTCGCTCGTAACTTTCACCGGCGACGCGAAGCGTCCTGGCACGGGCACGATCGGCTTGGTGATGAACTTGCCGACGCCAGCCGCCGCGAGATCGAGCGCGATGCCGGCGACGCCAAGCCAATCGGGGCGGTTCGGCGTGACTTCGATGTCGATCACCGGATCGTTGAGATGGAGCGCTTCGGCCAGCGGCGTGCCGACTTTCAGTTCGGCATCGAGTTCGAGGATGCCGTCCGCGTCGGTGTCGAGTTCAAGCTCAGCGCCGGAGCAGAGCATGCCGTTCGACACAACGCCGCGCACAGGCTTGGCTTCCAGCGTGATGCCGCTGCCGGGAATGGTCGTGCCAATCGGCGCGAACGCCGTGACGAGGCCCGCGCGCGCATTCGGCGCACCGCAGACGATTTCGAGCTGCCCGAGCTTGGTTTCGACTTGGCACACTTGCAGCTTGTCGGCGTTGGGGTGCTTGGCGGCGCTGATGATGCGCGCGACGGTAAACGCCGCGAGCTTCTCGCCCGCGTTCTCGACGGACTCGACTTCAAGGCCAGTCATGGTCATGCGCTCGACGATGTCGTCGATGCTGGCATCGGTGGCGAGATGCTCTTTGAGCCAGGAGAGCGTGAATTTCATTGGAGCACCATGCTCCCCT
>JBEBHQ010000035.1:0-30218 GCA_040080805.1 Terricaulis sp.
CACGCTTCGGAGGCGGCGGACGCAGCGACGAAGACTTCGGCGGCGCAGCGGCCGCGTCGCTCGGAGGCGGGACCGACGGCGCACGCGGAGGCGGCGCGCGCGGCGCTTGCGGCGCGGGCGGCGCGGCTTGAGGCGGCGAAGCCTGCGCATGGGTCTCCGCTGGCGGCGGCGTCAGCGTCAGCGGCTGGGCTGTCGCTGGCGGCGCCGCGATCACCGCGGCGGCGGCCATCGCAATGGAGGAACGAAAGGGCTTCATCTGTCGCGTGCTGTTCGCCAATACCTTTCCCAGCGCCGGTTAAGCGCGCGTTTAGCGCCCCGCAGCCGGCGCGGCGGCGCCGGGCCGGGCAAGCAAATCCGAACCGGCCGTCGGGGGACGGGCGCGTTCGGCCAACATCTGAGTCAAACGGCGCGCACGCTCGGGATCCATGCGACCCATCACTTCCGCAAGGTTGGCCTGGCGCATGCGGCCGGCCACCTGCAACAGAACCGCATCATCAAGCCCATCGAATACCGTGGCGGCATCCTTCGCGCGCATGCGCTGATACACATCCACCAGGCTGGCCAAACGCGTTTCCTGGGCTTCGTCCAGATGGCCGAGCAATTCGTTCACAGTGGATTCGAGCTGACGCAACTCGGTGAGGCGTTCATCCAAACGGCGCTCGGCGGCGAGCATCAATTCGTCTTGCGTTTCCGCTTGGGCGGCGCGCTGATCAAGCGTGGCGCGGCGCTCCGTCAAAGCCTGCAACACCTGGACCTCCGCCTGGCTCAAGCCGGCCAGTTCGGCGAAGCTCGCCGGCGCGCATTGCTGCGCGGGCGCGGCGGCAGGCGCGGCTTCGGCGTGACCAGCAGCGGCGGCTTCAGCCGCCGCCGGCGCGGTTTCGGCGACGCTCTCGGCCATGGCCACCGCCTTGAGGCCAAGTAACGCCGCCAGCGTCGCCATCACCGCTGGCATCAGCCGCACGGCCGCGGGTGTGGCCCGCTTCGATTTACCGGCTGGCGCTGGCATCACGCGCGCCCGCGCAAGGGAACATCAGCGCCGGTGCGCAAACGGCCCGCGCCCATGCCCAGACGATCCGCCGTGGCGCGCGCGTCATTGATGCGCGCCTGCAAATCGCGGCCCGTGTCTTGCGCCGTCGCGCGCAGCGAACGCACGGCGGCTTCAGCTTGCGCCGTCGCCTGCATCAGCTCGGCCGCCGCGGCAAGAGCGCCATCCTGGCCAGAGCGCAGCGCCGACAATTTGATATCGAGGCGCCAAAAGAAAAACAGGCAGGCGCCAAGCATCAGCGCCAGCACAAGCTCAAGGGTCAAAACAATCGGACTCATTTTCCGCCTCCAAGTTTCATCACTGCCTGTTGCGTGGCTTGCGCGATCGGCCGCTCCACCCTCACCGCCAACGAATGCCCCATCCGGCCTACGCGTCCCTGGGACAATTCCACGTCGCCGCACTTCAACAGCACCGGGCCATCGGGAACCGCGTCGAGCATCAAGGTGTCGCCGACTTTGAGATCGAGCACGCGGCTTAAGGGCTGAGGCAATTCATCCAAGACCGCCCGCACTTCGACCTTGGTGGCCCAAAGCTCGCTCGCGAGGTGGCCTTCCCAAATGTTGTCGCGACCAAACTTCTCGCCCATGAATTGCTGCAGCAGCATTTTCCGGATTGGTTCGAGCGTCGCGTATGGCAACAGCAATTCGAGTCGCCCGCCGCGATCTTCCATGTCGATGCGCAATTTGATCACGATCGCGGCGTTGGGCGGACGGGTGATGGCGGCAAAGCGCGGATTGGTCTCGATGCGATCGAGGGTGAAGTGCACCTCCGTCAACGGCGCGAACGCCTGGCGTGCATCGGCCAGCACCACCTCGATCATGCGCGTGACCAGCATGCGCTCGATCGTGGTGTAGGGGCGGCCCTCGACGCGGGTCGAAGGCGCGCCGCGTCGCCCGCCCAAAAGCACATCGACGATCGAATAGATCAGGTTGGAATCAACTGTCACCAGACCGAAATTGTCCAATTGCTCGGCGCGGAAGACCGCGATGATGGCCGGCAACGGGATCGAGTTCAGATAATCGCCGAAACGAATGGAACTGATCTGATCGAGACTGACCTCGACGTTGTCGGAGGTGAAATTGCGCAAACTCGTCGTCATCAACCGCACCAGGCGGTCAAACACGATCTCGAGCATCGGCAGGCGCTCATAGGAAACCAGCGCCGAATTGATGATGGCGCGCACGCCGCCGCCGCCGCCGCCAGCATCGTCCTCGGCCAGCCCGAAGCCCAGAAGGCTATCGATTTCGTCCTGATTGAGTATCCGCTCGGCAACCTGCGGGACTTCGACGGCCGCCGTCGCCGTTTCCCAGTCCGTGCCTTCCGCTGCCTCGGCGCCCATCCTACTGCACCAGCATTTCTTCGATCAGAACCGCGTTGATCTGCGAAGGCGCGATCACGAGGTTGACTCTGCGCAGCAATTCGAGCCGCAACCGGTAAGCCCCGGCGGAGCCCGCCAAATCGTCGGTGCGCATCTCCCGCAAGAAGCCATTGAACTGATCGCTGACGCGCGGCACGTGCTCGGTGAGCGCAGTCACGGCGGCATCGTCGGGCGCTTCCATCGTCAGGCGCAGCTTGAGATAGGCGGGCCGCCCGTCCGGCCCGGTGATGTTCACCAACATTTCCGGCAAACCGACGAACACCACGCCTTCGCCGCGTGTGATGGTGGTGCCGTTGGGACCAGGCACGGCTTCGCCAGCGCCTTCTTCCTCGCCGCCATGGCCGCCCTTGGCCTTTTCGTGACCAGCGTCAGCCTCGGCGTGTTGTTCGCCGCCGCCCTTGAAGAAGAGCATGTACGCGGCCGCGCCGCCGCCCCCAAGCACCAGCACCGCCGGCAGCACGATGAAGAGGATAAGGTTCTTGCCCGAGAGTTTCTTCTTGGGCTTGCCTTCGCCGGCCTCGCCGCCCTCGCCTTCCGCTTCGCCCTCCGCGGGCGGCGCCGCGCCTTCAGCCTCTGCGTCGGCCTCTAGCGCCTCGCCCTTCTTCTTTTTCTTTTTCTTACCGAACATGACGGAATCGCTCGCGGGTTGCTCGCCTCCTTGGTGCGCAAGGGATGGTTAAGGATTGGTATGAGGCCCGGCAAAACTTGCCGAGGTCCCCGGCAATAAAAGCTTCCCTGTTCACCATGAGCAGCCCCGCCGCGTTTGAAAACACAGCGATTAACCCTTGGCCCAAGGCTTGCATCGTTAACCGGCATGGATAACGCGCTCATGCTTGGCCTGCAGACACAGCGTGTGCTGCAACGGCGCATGGATGTCGCCGCCAACAATCTCGCCAACATCGCCACCTCGGGCTTCAAAGCCGACAGTCTCGTGCTTGAAGAAGCCGACACCACAAACGCCCATGCCGACGCAAACCCGGCCAACATCCGCTTCGTGCGTGATATCGGGCTGATGCGCGACATGGGTCAGGGGCCGATCGCGATGACCGGCAATCCCCTTGATGTCGCCATCGAGGGCGAAGGCTTTTTCATGGTCGAGGGCCAGTCGGGGCCGCTTTACACGCGCGATGGCGCGTTTTCGTTGACGGGGGAAGGACGGCTCGTGACCTCTGAAGGGCGCGCCGTCCTGAACTCGGGGGGAGCGCCGATCGTGTTCGATCCGCAGGGCGAAAGCCCTTCAATCGGGCGCGACGGCGCACTACGCGTGGCCGGCGTCGAAGCCGGCCGCATCGGCGTGGCGAGCTTCGCCGCGCCCGGCGCGCTCTCAAAGGTCGGGGACAACCTTTGGGACGCGCAAGGTCAAGCATCCGGCGCGTTCGAAGGCGTGGTCCTGCAAGGCGCGCTCGAAGGTTCGAACGTACGTCCGGTGGTCGAACTCACACGTCTCATCGAAATATCGCGCGCCTACCAATCCGCGGCCAAGATCGTTTCGGGCTCGGATGAGTTGCGGCAGCGCGCGATCGAGCGGCTTGGCCGCTAAGGAGCTCACGAACAATGCGCGCCCTCTCCATCGCCGCCAGCGGCATGCAGGCTCAACAGCTCAACGTCGACGTGATTTCGCACAACATCGCGAACATGAACACGACCGGCTACAAGCGTCAGCGCGCCGAGTTCCAGGACATGCTCTATCAGAACATGGAGCGCCCTGGCTCGACCTCCTCGGCGTCCGGCGCGATCGTGCCGCTTGGCATTCAGATCGGCGTCGGCGTGCATGCGGACGCGGTGGGCCGCGTGACCGAGCAAGGCGGCATCAGCCAAACCGGCAATCCCTACGATCTCGCCGTCAACGGACGCGGATTCCTGCAAGTTGCGCTGCCCTCGGGCCAGACCGGCTACACGCGCGCTGGCAATCTCGCGGTCAACGCCGACGGCGCCATCGTCACCGCCGACGGCTATCCGCTTGAACCCTCGATCACCGTGCCCGCCGAAGCCACCGCCATCCAAATCACGCGCGACGGCGTCATCGAAGTGACGCTGACGGGGCAGTCGGCGCCCAGCCAGGTTGGCCAGATCGAAATAGCCACCTTCATCAATCCGGCAGGCCTCGAAGGCATCGGCGACAACCTCTTCCTCGAAACGCCGGCTTCGGGTTCGCCTAATGTCGCCACACCCGGCTCGGCGGGTTTCGGCACGCTGATGCAAGGCTTTCTCGAACTCTCGAACGTGAACGCGGTCGAAGAAATCTCGGCGCTGATCGTGGCGCAGCGCGCCTACGAGATGAACGCGCGCGTCATCACCGCCGCCGACGAAATGATGCAATCGACTACGCAATTGCGCTGAGGTGATCATGCTTCGCTCCCTACTCGCCTGCCTCGCCATGTTGACGTGCGCCAACGCGGCATTCGCCGATCCTGTCACCTTGCGCGCACGCATCGAGGCCAGCGGGCCGGCCATCACGCTCGGCGATGTGTTCGACGGCGCAGGCGCCCTTGCAAGCCGCGCTATCGCTCCGGCGCCGCCGGCGGGGCAAGTCGCGAGCTTGTCCATGCCGCTTTTATCAGCCGCCGCCTCCGCCGCGGGTTTGGACTTCACACCGCCCGCCGGCGTAAGCGAAGTGCGCGTGGTGCGCCCCGGAGGCATGCGCGCCACCTTGCCGGCCGCAAACGGCGCGCGCTCGTCCAGCGACGCAGCAGTGCGCCGCGGCGAGAGCGTCACGCTCGTGTTCCGCGCGCCGGGGGTCATGTTGACGACGCGCGCGCGCGCCTTGGAAGACGGCGCGATTGGTCAAAACGTGCGCCTCATGAACACCAGCTCCAACCGCACCATTGACGCGGTCGTCACCGGTCCCGGCGCCGCGCGCGCCGAAACACCATGAGACAGGAAAACCACATGCGTCGTCTCGCCTTGCTCGCCCTTGCCTCCGGCGCCGCCGGATGCGCCAGCGTCAATACCGGGGACCTCGCGCAAGACGCGCTCGCGGCCCCCGGCGTCGCGTATGCGGCGGCGCAGCGCGGGCTGGCGGCGCCGCAATTGGCGCCCATCGCCACGCCCGCCGCGCTCACTGGGGGGACCCAGCAAAGCATGCCGCAACCCGAGCCCGTCGTGTACGAAGCAGCCGCGCCCAATTCATTGTGGCGCTCTGGCTCGCGCAGTTTCTTCAACGACCAGCGCGCTTCGCGCATCGGCGACATTCTCACTGTATTGATCGAGATCGACGACAAGGCCGAGCTCTCAAACACCTCAAACCGCTCGCGCTCGGGCTCGACCGCCGCCGGCGTAAGCAATTTCTTCGGCCTGGAGCAAACCGTCGGCCAGCTCTTCAACGGCGCGTTCGACCCAGAGACCATGGTGCAAGCGGATTCCCAATCCACCCACAGCGGCACCGGCGCCATCAACCGTGAGGAAAAAATTGAACTCACCGTCGCCGCGGTGATTGTCGATCGCCTGCCCAACGGAAACCTGGTGCTGGCCGGCCGCCAAGAAGTGCGCATTAACGGTGAAGTGCGCGAGCTAACGGTATCGGGCCTGATCCGCCCCGAGGACATCACCTCATCGAACACCATCAACCACACGCAAATGGCCGAAGCACGCATCTCCTATGGCGGGCGCGGCCAAATCAGCGCCGTGCAGCGCCCAGGCTGGGGCCAGCGCCTGGGAGACGCCATTACCCCGTGGTGAAATGTTCGCTCGCGAAACTCCAACAATCGGGCTAAACTCAGTCGATGACAGCCCCTCGCAAACTGCTAGAGCGCATTGTAACCGAGCCCGGCAAGATGGGCGGAAAGCCGATTATTCGCGGTCGGCGCATTACCCCGGCTATGGTGCTCGCCATGCTCGCGAACGGCGCAACACATGATGAAGTCCTAGCGGCCTACCCCGCGCTCGAAGAGGCCGATATCGAAGCCTGCCTGCTATACGCCATGCGGCTGGCAGAGCGCACTGATGCGGACGGCGCCACTGTCGCGGCGGAATGATGCGCCTTTTGGCGGATTCAAATATTGTCGCACCAGCCGTATCGGCGCTGCGCTTTGACGGGCACGACGTTGAATACGCGGGTGAGCGGTCCAGCGACCCCGGCGACGCCGCCCTCCTCGAAGAAGCTGCCCATGGCGGTCGTGTGTTCGTGACCAAAGACCATGACATCGGTGCGTTGGTATTCCAGCATGGCGCGCGGCACTCAGGGGTTCTGCTGATCGACGACTTTGGATCCTCGGCGCGCGAAACGGACTTGCTGCGGCAAGCGCTGCGGACAGCCGGTAACGAACTGAGCGGCGGCGCCTTTGTTCGCGCTGGCGCCGGGGCGTTAAGATCGTTGACAGCTAACTCCCGGCCCCGCGCGCCATCAGCGCCGCGAACGCCAAAACAAGCACCAGCAGGTGGACTTCAGCCACAACCCAGCGGCGCACGTTCTTCACATCCGCCTCGGCGACAATTGAGGCCGGCGCCGCGGAAGCGGACTTCACCCAGCGAAAATACGCCAAGGTCGGCACGATCGAGATCAAGCCTATCAGCGCGAACGCGGCGATCTTGACCCAAAAGAACGGCTGCGCGGAATAATAGTCCCAACCCTTCGCGCCCCACAGCACCCGCGACATGCCCGCGAGAATAAGCCCAACGGCGGACACGCCGTAGAACAAGTCAATGCGCAGCAGCAGCCGCGCCACGCGCGCGTCCACCGGCAAACGCAGAACAAACGCCTCCGCGCTCAGCGCACCCGCGAGAACGAATGCAAAGGTGAAATGGAAAAATGAAAGCCCAGCGTCATGGAGCATGGCGCGGCCCTAATCGTCGCGGTGAACCCGCTCGCGGCGTTCATGTCGCTCTTGAGCTTCGAGCGAAAGGGTGGCGATGGGGCGCGCATCAAGCCGCGAGAGCGAGATCGGCTCTCCAGTTTCTTCGCAATAACCGTAGGAGCCGTCCTCGATCCGGCGCAGCGCGTCGTCGATCTTGGCGATGAGTTTGCGCTGGCGGTCGCGCGTGCGCAGCTCAAGGGACCTATCGGTCTCACTGGTGGCGCGGTCGGCGAGATCAGCTTCGGCCACGGTGTCTTGCTGCAAAGTGGCGATCGTTGAGCGCGATTCTTCGAGGATCTCATTCTTCCAGGCGATGAGCTTGCGCCGGAAATAGTCGAGTTGACGTTCGCCCATGAAAGGCTCCTCGTCGCTGGGGCGATAATCTTTGGTGACGGTCGTGGCCATGTCCGCACTCCGGTCGCCCTCGCAAGGCGCCGCCTTATAGCGCCGCCCCTGGGCTGCGTCCATCGAGCAAGGACGATGCCAAAGTTTCTCTAGAATCTTAAGGTTACGGCCCATTCAGGCGAGCCCCATCTGCCGATCCAGTTTGGCCAGTTCGACAGCAAGCCTGGTGTCGATCTCCCGTAGGATGGAATCGAGGCCCGCCTCGCCGGTGGCCTCCGTCCCGCGGCGCAGGCTTTCCATCTCCCCCCGGAGCGCGGCCGGCGCATGACCAAACACGAGGCCGCGCTCGAGTTTTTCCAGTGTGTCCAGCACCGCCGCGCCGCGTTTGGCTTGACGGGCGCGGCGCTGCGCCGGCGGCTCATCCCCCTGCAGCGCGAGAATGGCGTCGAGCGGCGTGACGCCGCCAACGCCAGAAGCCGCGCTCGCGCGCTGGGGCGCCTCCGCCGCCGGGGCAAACCCGGGCGCTGCCGGTGCGCCGCTCTTGCGGGCACCATTCGGCGTGGTGACGCCTCGTCCGCCTTCAACCTTCATGAGCGGGACTGTCCGCCGCGTCTGTTTCCAGTGTCTTAACGTTTGGGTTGAACGCGGCGTTAACCGAATTCCCGCTCTATCGCGCCCATGGCTCTTGCATCACGCGCGACGCGCGCCGCTTTGCTCGCCGTCGCCTCGCTGGCGGCGATGACCGCGCCCATCGCCGCTTTCCCCGCTTGGGCGGGCCCACGCATCAAGGACGTCGCTGATTTCGAAGGTGTGCGCGAGAACCAACTCGTCGGCTATGGTTTGGTCGTGGGGCTCGCCGGCACCGGCGACAGTTTACGTAATTCACCGTTCACGCGCCAAAGCCTCGCGGCGATGCTGGAGCGACTGGGCGTCAACGCCTCCAACGGCAATTTGAACACACGCAACGTCGCCGCCGTCATGGTGACGGCGAACCTGCCGCCGTTCGCGAGCCAAGGCTCACGCATCGATGTCACGGTTTCCGCGCTGGGCGATTCGCGCAGCCTTGCCGGCGGACAATTGCTGGTGACGCCGCTGATGGCGGCCGATCAACAAGTTTACGCGGTCGCGCAAGGATCCTTGGCCATTGGCGGCTTCGCGGCGCAAGGCGCTTCGGGCTCATCGGTATCGCGCGGCGTACCCACGGCGGGGCGCATCCCCTCGGGCGCTCTGGTCGAACGCGAAGTGCATTTCGATATCGCCGCTCAACCCGAACTTCGACTTTCGCTACGCAACCCCGATTTCACAACCGCGCAGCACATCGCCGCCGCCATCAACACCGCCGTCGGCGCGGAAGCCGCGCGCGCATCGAACCCCGGCTCGGTCATCTTGCGCCGCCCGGAGGGTTATGCAGGCGACATGGTGTCCCTAATCGGGCGCATCGAAAATCTCCAGGTTGAAGTCGATACCCCCGCGCGCATCGTCATCGACGAAAATTCCGGCATCGTCGTGATGGGCGAGAACGTGAAGGTCTCGACCGTCGCCATCGCCCAAGGCAATCTCACCATTTCCATCACCGAGGACCCGTTCGTCAGCCAACCGGCGCCGTTCAGCCGCGGCGAAACCGTGGTGGCGCCGTCGTCAGGCGTTGAAGTCGAGGAAGAAGCCGGTGGATTGGTGGTCGTGCCAGGCGGCGTCCCGCTTCGCCAATTGGTCAACGGCCTCAATGCCCTGGGCGTGTCGCCGCGCGACATGATCTCGATCCTGCAGGCGCTGAAAGCCGCCGGCGCCATCCAAGCCGAAATCGAAGTGATGTGATAGCTGACGACGCCCCCCTCGCGATCCGCCCACCGCCGCTGCCGATCGCAGCGCCTCGAGGCGCGCCGCTGCCTCTGCAAACCGGCGCGAGGCCTGGCGGCAACGATGAGTTGCGCCGCGCTGCGGAGGAATTCGAAGCGGTGTTTCTCTCGGAGATGCTGGCGCCAATGTTCGACGGCATCGACACTGAAGGCCTCGGCGGCGGCGGCATGGGCGAAGAAATCTTCCGGCCCATGCTGGTTGAGCGCTACGCCGAAGCGATTGCGCGCACCGGCGGCGTCGGCGTCGCCGACAGCGTGTTGCGCGAATTGATCCGCATGCAGGGAAGCCTTTCGGAGGCCGCCGATGGCGCTGATCGCTGACGATTCCAAGGACCGCGCCGAGCAATTGCTGCTGATCAGCGACCGTTTGGCGGTTCTCATCGCCGAGGAAACCCGACGCATCGAAGCGCGCGAACCGCTGCTCGAAGGCCCCGCTACGGAGGAGAAAAGCCGCCTCGCTAACCTCTACCGCCTCGAACTGGCGCGCATCAAGCAAGACCCTGCCCTGATCGCGAGCGCCCCGCCGACGCTGCTCACGCAATTAAAACGCCAGACCGAGGCGCTGCAAACCGCCTTCTCGGCCCACGACGTGGCGCTGCGCGCGGTTAAGCTCATTTCCGAAGGCCTGGTGCACGCCATGGCGGAGGAAGTCGTGCGCCAACGCGGCGCAGGGCTAAATTACGGCGCCAAGGGAAGCCTCGCCTCCCCCAGCGGCCCCAGTCCCGCCATCCTCGACCGCAGTGCTTGAGCAGACGCACCGAAAACCCCCTTGCGGCGACGAATTCGCCTTTCCTGTAATTCATCTTGCTCTGTGGCATTTCGATCGGTTTTGTAGCGGCCTCGCAGGGGATGAATGAAACACGGGAAGATCATTGGCGCCCGGGCTTGGCGCGCGCCGAACTCGGGCGCTGGGCGGTACGGGCGCCTGGGCGTGCTGACCGCGCTTGCGTTCAATTTTTGTTTGGTGCTGCTGGCTTTGGCTAGCGCCACCGCGCTCGGCGTTGTCGCGCGCGACCAACTCTACGCCTATGAATATTCGGAAGGCGGCGCCCGTGCAATCGCCCGCCGCGTCGAACGCCTGAACAGCGATCTGATCCAGCTCGATTTCGACCGCCAAAATCAGTGGGACGATCTCGTCGCCATGGAGCTGATGGCGCGCGACGTGGCCGCCGCGCGCGGATTTTTGCTGTCAGCGCGCGCAATGCTGCCCCCGCGCGCGGCGAACCAAATCTCCCGCGCCGCGCCCGCCAACGCCGGCGACGCGCAGGTCGAGTTGGCGGCGCTCGAATTGCTCACCCCCGGCACACGCGGACGCTACGAAGCAACAGTGCCGCTTTTGTCGCGGCGCGCGGCCAGCGGCGCCGCGGTCACGCGCGTCCCCGACGCGCCAGCGCCGGGCGATCCGCGCGACTTTGAATTGATCGCACGCGCACTGATCGCCGACCCTTCCACGGGCTCCCTGCAATTCATCCTCACCGGTTTTAGCCTGGGCCTAGCTGGCGAATTCACGCCGCGCGCGGCGCGCGGCGCGGAGGCGCTGATCGAGGCGTCACGCCGAGACGACTATCCATCGGCGTTCGGCGTCGAGGTCGCCGACTTGATCAGCGCATCGGTTCCGATCGATGGCTTTCGTGTCGCCGCCCGCGCCGGTGCGCAAGGCGAAGCAATTGGCGCATATGACAACGCCGCCGCAGCCTTCCGCGCCGCCGTCAATCCCGCGCGCGCCGCGCGCGTGCGAGAAATGCTCGAAGAAATCGGCGCCATGAGCGAGGCCTCTTCCCATGCGACTGCCGTCGCGCTCATCACCCACGCAAACCAAGTGCGCGACCTGCCAAAGCTGAGGCTGATCGCGCAAAGCGCGGGCGACCGGGCGGCGGCGGCGGCCAAGCGTCTTCAGCGCGATGGCCGCTTGCTCCACGCCGCGCATGGCGAACTCACTTTCACGCGCGACTTAACCGCCGCCATCGCGGTCGCCGCCGCCGCTCTTGCGGGGCTCATTTTCATGGTGGCGTTCAAGGCCTACCAGACAGGCCGACGCGTCTGGCTGCGATTGCGCGATGACGACGACGGCGAGGGCGAATTGGTCGATCTCAGCAGCAATTGGCGTCCGCTCTAGATCCGCTACGCTCGGAACAGGGCCAAAACCGCTTGCGGCTCGGCATTGGCGATGGGCCGGGCGCCGGCGCCTTCGAGGCCTTGGCGGACCTGCAACGCCAGCAAACGCGCGCCGTCGGCGTCAAGGTCATTGCGCACGACGCCCGCGAGCGCGCCCTCCACGGCGCCGAGAAATCCTTGATGCGCTTCAAGCGCACGCGCGGAATCCAACAGCTTCCCCATTGCCGTTTGCAGCGCGTCGAGCGAACGCTGAGCGGCTTGCGGCAGGCTGCGGTCAGCGGCGTCCGCCGTCGCGGAGACGCTGAAAATATCGCCATGTCCGGGCCCATCCTTGAGGCGAAGATCAACGCCGGAAATGGTCAAAGGCGCGCCGCCCGGCTCGGCTTGAACGGAAACATCCTCTCCAGCGATTAAGCGCGCGCCTTGGTCCAAGGCGCCCTCGACACGGCGGGTGAAGGCCTGCAACACCGCATCCAACTCGTCCTGCCCGCCGCCATTGCGGGCAATCGACTGCACTTCAACAAGCATGGTTTGCGCGTCATGCCCGATCGCAAGGGCCTGTTGTACTTGCGCGACCGCCGCGCGCACGCTGTCGCGCACCGCCGCCAGGGACGCCGCGCTGAGTTCAACACGATCGCCCAAAGCGGCATCCTCGTGTCGCACCACGCCGCTCGACGCGGGGCGCGGAAGCCGCGCATCGGCGCCCAGCGAGCCCGCCGCGCCAGAAACATTGCCCGGGACGATGCTGGAAACCATGATGTGCGCTCCTTCGGATATCGATCGTGCGCGCGCCAACACATGGCGCCTCGCACGGCGTGTTCGCCGCAGGGCGGAGACAACCCCAGAATCGTTAATGAAACGTTAACGATAACGCCTCCAGAACGATTATTTTTACGATTTGTTTACCGCCCCGAGAGAGCGTGCAGATAAGCCATCACTGCGCGGGAATACGCCAATTGCGTCTCGCTCGGGTAACGCCAGATTGTCTCCTGGCTGGCGGCATCGGTCAAGACCTGTACAAAACGTCCCGCTTCCGCATCCATACGGACCGACAACACTTTTGCCGCGTCAGCGCGGGCGATCGGTTTTGCTGGGGTTTCGGATGAAATAACTGGGGCGGACTCTTTCAAACGCGAGTCTTGCTCTGGGCGCGGCGGGGTTTGCACCAACGTCTCAAGAGCGGGGGGAGCAATCGAGCCCATATCGCATGCTCTGTATCAATTGGAAATCGGCGGGAGGCCGAAGCCTCCCGCCTCTTCCTAGTCTCCGCTTAACGGAAGAACGACAGCACGATCGACGGCGCCGAGTTGGCGATCGACAAGGCTTGCGCGCCCAATTGCTGCTTCACTTGCAGCGATTGCAGGCGGGCCGATTCCTTGGCGAGGTCGGCGTCGACGAGGTTGCCGATACCGGCTTCGATCGAGTCAGACAGCTTGCCCAAGAACGTCTTTTGCGTATCCAGCGCCCGCGATTGCGAGCCCATGGTCGCCAGTTGCAAGTTGAGCGTGGTCGCCGCCGATTCAATGGCCGAGGCCGCCGCCTGCGCGTTGGCGATGTTCGACAAGGTGAGCGCCGAGGTGACGCTCGCCAGTGCGCCTGCACCATCAACAGTGAAGTCGCGGTCGGTGATGGAGGTGGTCACGGCTGCTGAAGTCACCGCGGTGGCGGCTTCGCCCTGGCCGAGCCAGCTGCGGGCGGTGCCCGTCGTTGTGATGGTCAATTCGTTGGTGAGCGCAACCGCTTCGGCGGCGCGATAGGTGAACTGGCCGGTGCTTTGATTGTAGGATGCCGACACCCGGCCGCCAGTCGCCGTCGACACGCCCGCCAAATAATCGGCGACGGTCGTGGTCGCTGTGATATCGACGGTGCCGATGGCGACGCCGTTGAGTTCAAAGGTCGAATCGTCAAGCGCCGCGACACTTTCGGTGCCGACGACGAACCCCGAGAGCGATGGAACCGAACCCACGACAGCGACCGATTGGATTTGACGGCCAGTGCTCCCGGTGGACAGGTCGGAGGTCAGCACCGATATGTTGGCGCCGCCCGCGGAAACCAGATTTGCGCCGTTGAAGGTCGCCGCACCGGCGATCTGATTGATTTGCGATCGCAGCGAAGAGAAATCCGCTTCCAATGCAGCGCGTTGGTCAGTCGAGAGATCGCCTGCCTGCGCCGCGACAGCTTTGTCCTTCAATTGGATCAACAGGTCGGAAATCGATTGTCCCGCCGAGAGGGCGACGTCGATGGTCGACGTGGCGCGGTTGATGCCATCCACGACCGAACCGAGGGCCGCCATGCGGCCGCGCTGTTCTTGGGCGATGGCGAACACGGCGCCGTTGTCCTTGGCGGTGGCCACCTTCAAACCGGTGCTGATCCGGTTTTGAACCATTTCGAGTTCTTGGTTGGTTTTGTTGAGACTTTGCAGCGCGACGAGGGCGCCATAATTTGTATTTACGCTAGCCATTGGTCTGGTCCTTCTGGACTATGTAGCCGGAATTTCTTCCGGTTGGGCATTTTGCCCGGCGTCTTAAGACGGTTTAGCTGGCATGCTCGCACACGCGCCTTGCGCCTCTGCATTTATGCCTAACCGAAAGAGGTTAATGCGCGGTTGATTCGGCGCCGCCATTTTCGTTAACGTGGGGCTAAGCCTTCCATCATTGAGCGGTTGACATCGATCAGCGGCTCAATGTCCGCGCCTTCGCGCAGCACTTGGCTCGAGTAGCGCGACACCCATAGCGCCAGCGAGATGATCTGCCCACGCAAGGTCATCGGCAATTGGTTCTCGGGCACCGAGCAATCGGCGCTCAAGAGGCCCCAAAGTCGACGGTTAGCGTCAATAGCTTCCGCAAGCAGCGGAAGCTGCGCACGCCCCTCCTTGGCCCGCACCAAACCGGACGTCACTTGCCCAAAGGCGCGGTATTCGAGTTCGCGGGGCGTCTCAGCCTGCGTGGCTACGCGCTGGTAGGCTTTGATCGACATCCCGCATCCCCAGGCGCTCGGATTCATAGGAAATCAGTTTCCGGCAGCGCATCAACGCTCGGTAGTATTCGCCAGCCATTACTTCTTTGGAAACGCCGATGCATTCGACGAGAATCGCAGGGTCGCGCACAACCCCCATGAATTCCGCCAAGCGGGTGGCGAATTCGACCTGAGCTTTGTCGCGGCCAGTGTCGTCCAGATACATAAGCATGATCGGAAAATAGATCCGCTTGGCGGGCGTATCGGCGTCATCGGGCTGTAAGATGTCCTTCTCGCGCAACACTGAAGCTTTGTTTTGCAGCACCAGGGCGGCGCGCCGGTCTCCGTTCTGCACAACGGCGCCGTTGACGACGAATTTCTCGCCCGGTCGCAAGGACAGTTTCAATGGCATGACGCCCTCTTCCCCCCGATTCTGGGAGTCCAACCCCTGAACATTCGCCCCCGAACGTTAACGAGATGTTGCGACGCACGTCCGCTGATCGCCGCCTTGGTGAGGATAATTCGTGTTGGCGCTGCCGCACGGCGCCCTCTTTCGCGAGGATCGCTGCGCCTGCGAATTGATCTCGCTAAATCGCACTCCTACCGTCCCCGAGCGCTGGGCCGGCCCAAGCAAATTCGTACCGCAAAACAACGCAAGGGACGGGGCGAGACAGCGTAAGCGTGCGCGCTCCCCCGCTCGACCCAGAAAGGAGGGTCCCGATGCCAAATGTCCTTGATGCCACTCCGATCGATGCGCTCACGCGGAAGATGGCGGCGAAGATTCCACACGAGGGCGCCGCTGCCCGCTTCGCCAAGCTCGCATTCGAGGAGATGCTGAACGAGAAGCGGAATTTCCGCGCGGCGCGGCCTGATGAATTGTCGTCCGCGGCGGCCTGGGCGCGGCGCGAGATCGAGGCTGGCCGCGAAGTGGCCGTGTTCGAACTCAACCGCGCGGTCGTCGCGCGGCTACGCCGCACCGCCCGCGCCCTCGCCGACACCTGTGCCGAACTCGACCATATCGTGACGATCCGCGAGGGACTTTCCGCCCGCCAACACGCCATCCACCACGCCGCCGCCGAGTTCATCGCCAAGATCGACCGTGCGTCGTTCGAAATCGTAGCGGCCCGGGCGGGCGTATTCGCCCGCGAGCGCAGGCGGCGGCTCGACGAGGAGAAAGCGACGCTCATCCTGTTCGCCGACGCGGAAATCTATGCGGCGCCCGGGCGTATTTGGCGCCGCATCGTGTCGGTGAGTGCGCTATGGGCCGTCGGTCGCGAATTTCGTAACTGTTTGGCGCGGCGCACCATTAACGGATACGGCACGCGCCTGCGCAATGGCAGCGCCGAATTCTGGGTGCTGCGCGATCAAACCGGCAAGGGGCTGATGGTAGCGATGGCCTGCGGTTTCTTGGGGCGCATCACCGAGGTGCGCGGCCCCTGCAATCGGCCCGTGAGCTCCGATGATCCAGACTTGGCGCATCTGGCGGAGGCGCGCGCCTGGTCGCGGCCGAATGGGCGCACCGGGGGGCTTGTCCGGCCACCGGACCCTGCCGCGATACGCGAAAGGGTCATCGAATTGCTGCGCGCGCGGAGCCGCCAGCCGAACTGAGCCACTCGCGCGCCTTGCCTCGCCTACCGCCAGCGCCCTACGGTTCGGGCGTCGAAACAGCTATTCAGAGGCTTGCATGCGGTTTGAAGGCACCAAGGACTATGTCGCTACGGAAGATCTGAAGGTCGCCGTCAACGCCGCCATCACGCTTGAGCGCCCCCTGCTGATCAAGGGCGAGCCCGGCACCGGCAAAACCATGTTGGCGATCGAGGTGGCCAAGGCCCTGGGTGCGCCTCTGATCGAGTGGCACGTCAAGTCCACGACCAAGGCAGTACAAGGGCTCTATGAATACGATGCGGTGATGCGCCTGCGCGATTCACAGCTCGGCGACGCGCGCGCCACCGATATTGCCAATTACATTAAGCACGGCAAGCTGTGGGAGGCGTTCGAGAGCGCGGAGCGCCCGGTGCTGCTGATCGACGAAGTCGATAAGGCCGACATCGAGTTTCCGAACGACCTGCTGCAAGAACTCGATCGCATGGAATTTTACGTTTACGAATTGGACCGCACGGTGAAGGCGAAAGTGCGCCCGATCGTCATGATCACCTCCAACAACGAAAAGGAACTCCCGGACGCCTTCCTGCGCCGTTGCTTCTTCCACTACATCCGCTTCCCCGACGAGGACACGATGCGCGCCATCATCGACTCGCATTTTCCAGGCGTGAAGACGCGGCTGGTCAACGAGGCGCTGAAGATTTTCTACGACTTGCGCAAGGTGCCGGGCCTGAAGAAGAAGCCGAGCACCAGCGAATTGCTGGATTGGCTAAAGCTCCTGCTCACCGACGATATCGACCCGGAAACTTTGCGCCAGCGCGACCCCAGCAAACTCATCCCACCCATGCACGGCGCGCTGCTGAAAAACGAAGCCGACGTGATGCTGTTCGAGCGCTTGGCGTTCCTGGCGCGGCGGGAGCAGCGGGGGGGGGCAAGCTAGCGATGCGTGCATTTTTGACAGCCGCCTACGCCTCGACGATTCTTATCTTCGGTGCGACTTCAGCTGCACCGCAATCTATCGATCAGCTGCGCGCTGCGGAATGAGTTCCACCGGTTGACCCCGGAGGATAGTGCGAGGTCAGCGCGGGAAACTCCACGACCATGCCATCGACACCAGCAGCTCTCGGAAATAGGGTGCGGCTTCAGGAGGTCGAAGCATGCGGCGGCTTTTGTGCGCGTTGGTTATTGCGATCGCGGCGACACCGGCATTTGCCGATCCGCCTGAGGGCGAACCCACCGCCGCGCCTGCCTCGATCGCCATCGGCATGCTCGAACGCGCCGACGCGATAGGCGTGTTCGATATTGTTCACAACGGCCAAGTCAGCGTGCGCCATCTCGGCAGCGGGCTCAGGTGCCATTTCGTGCGCGACGGCGCCGGCGGACGCGTTATGCTGTTTTCGGGCTTGCCGCGCGGCGATGATGTCGCTTGCGACATGACCGACGGGCGCGAAAGCATCACGCTCTACGCCACGCGCTTGCCGTTTCCATCGACGCTCGAAGAGCTCCTCGGCGGCGCCGACGCCGCCATCCGCAGCCGTTTTCCCAACACCCAACCCTACCCCGCAACGCAGGGGATGGCGATGGACGCGATCACACCGCCTATACGCACATCGCAATTCCTCGTGTGGCGCGCCGACGGCGTGCGCATGTACACGCGCGTCAGCATTGCTCAGGTCGGCGCCTGGGTCATCAAGCAGCGGTACACCGTGCTGGCGTCTGACGATGAAGCCGCGCGCCAAGGTGAGCAGGCCTCCGCCATGATTTTCGCCGGCGCCCTCGGCGAGATCATCGCCCCGCCCAATCCCTAACGCAGCGGAAGAGCTGGCGCACGCACAAGCGCACGCTATTGTCGCCACGTGTTCCAACGTTTCTTCACCGAATTGCGCGCCGCGCGCGTGCCTGTCAGCCTCAAGGAATACCTTGTGCTGGTCGAGGCGCTGGAAAAAAATGCGATCCCGCAACGGGTCGAGGATTTTTACTATCTCGCGCGCGCGGCCCTCGTGAAGGACGAGAAGAACCTCGACAAATTTGATCGCGTGTTCGGCCACGTGTTCAAGGGACTCGACAGCACAGTTGAAGCGCTCGACGGGCAAATCCCGGCGGAATGGCTGAAAGCGCTGACCGAGAAATTCCTCAGCGAGGAAGAGAAAGCGCAGATCGAGGCGCTCGGCGGCTGGGACAAATTGATGGAGACGCTGAAGCAGCGGCTCGAAGAACAAAAAGAGCGCCACGAGGGTGGCTCCAAGTGGATCGGCACGGGCGGGACCTCCCCGTTCGGCAATGGCGGCTTTAACCCAGAGGGCATCCGCATCGGCGGTGAAGGGGGCCAGCGCCGCGCCGTGAAGGTGTGGGACAAGCGCGAATACAAGAACCTCGACGACTCAGTCGAACTCGGCGTGCGCAACATCAAGGTGGCGCTCAGGCGCTTGCGCAAATTCGCCCGCACCGGCGCGCCCGATGAATTGGATCTCGACGGCACGATTCGGAAGAGCGCGCGTGAGGGCTACCTCGATATCGTGCTACGCCCCGAGCGCCGCAACGCCGTGAAGGTGCTGCTCTTCCTCGACATCGGCGGCTCGATGGATAGCCACGTCAAACTCTGTGAGGAATTGTTCTCCGCCGCGCGCACCGAATTCAAGAGCCTCGATTTCTTCTACTTCCACAATTGTCTGTATGAGAGCGTCTGGAAGGACAACCGCCGTCGCCATGACGAAAAAACCGCGACTTGGGATCTGCTGCACAAATTTCCGCACGGTTATCGCATCGTCTTCGTCGGCGACGCCACCATGAGCCCCTATGAGATCACCTATCCCGGCGGTTCAGTCGAGCATTGGAACGAAGAACCGGGTGCGCTGTGGCTGCAGCGCGTCGCGAACATCTACGAGCGCCTGGTCTGGCTCAACCCCACCCCCCGCGCGCACTGGGACCACACGCCCTCTATCCAAGTCGTGCGCGAAATTATCGGCGACCGCATGTTCCCGCTGACCATCCAAGGGTTGGATGGGGCGATGCGGGAGCTAAGCCGCTAACGCTCATTCCAGACCAGCGCGGTGACATCATACCCAAGCGCGTGCATGGCGACGGGCAGCGCGGTGGGTTGCAACGCGCAGGCCGCGAGCAGCACCAGCGCCGGGAAAAGCATAATGTAACGCATACGGGTGGTACACTTGGCTTGTCGCTTTGGTCCAAGGCGGCGACAATGGGCTGGGGAGTTATTATGAACCGCCGCGCCTTTCTCTCGGCAACCGCCGCCTGCAGCATCCTCAGCGCTTCAGCGCAAATCGCGCGGGCGCAAACCGGGCCGCGCTTTGCGGCCGCGGCCCGCTTCAGCGCCGAGCATGGCGGCGCGAGTTTCCTGGTTGCCCGCCACGGCATTGTTCTGGGCGAGGATTATCCAGGCGGCGCGCCCGAGACGCGCTGGCCCATCGGCGCGGGGACGCGGGCGTTTACACCCCTGCTCGCGGCATCCCTGGTCGAGGATCGGCTGATGAGCCTCGATGAACCGGTGGCACTCACACTCGGCGATTGGGGCGCGCATCCGGTCAAGAGCATCATTTCAATCCGTGCGCTTTTGAGCGGCGCCAGCGGAATCGTGTTCGAGCGGCGTGGTCCCCGTGATCTTGCCGCCGCGATCGCGATCGAGCCTGCCGAAGCGCCGGGCGTACGCTTCAGCACCGATTCCGCGCCCTACGTGCTCATCGCCGAAATCGCCCGCCGCAAGCTTGAAGCGGCGGGGCGCGAGCCTGATCCCGCACGCTACCTCACCGCGCGCACCTTGTTGCCGATCGGCTGCGTGCCGATCGGTTGGACACGCGCGCCTGGCGGGGCGCCGCGCTTTGACGACGGCGCGGCTGTATCCGCGCGCGGCTGGGCGCAAGCAGGTGAACTCATCCGCCGTGAAGGGGTTTGGCGCGCTCAGCAATTGGCCGACGACGGCGCTTTGCGCGAAGCCTTGCGCGGCTCGTTCGCGGAAGCGCGCGCGGGATTTGGACTTTGGCTGGCCGGCGCTGGGCGCGGCTCGCGCGAGGAACTCAATATCGACAGCGATTTATGGCGCGCGTCTTCGCCGGCGCCGCTCGATCTGGCGATGGCCGTCGGCGAGAGCGGTCAGCGGCTTTATCTCTCACCGTCAGAGGGGCTGGTTATCGTGCGTCAGACGCGCCCCGACGCGGCCAGCACGCAATGGTCGGACGCGCACTTCCTGACCTTGGTGTGGCGCGATTTGTGAGACGCGAGGGAGCGCGGGGCGCCCCCTCGCCAGACTCTCAAAGCTAGTTGCGCGGGCGGATCAACAGACCGCCGACGAGTCCGAGGATGCCGCCGCCTGCGGCGCCCGTGATCAGGTTCGACAAATGGCCGCCGTTCTCGCCTTCGATGAGGCCAGACCACATCGTGGTGATGTTGCTGACAGCTTCCACATTGCCGCCGGCGAAACCCGCGGCGATGCCGCCGAGCGCGCCGATAATGCTGCGTCCAGCAACGCCGCCGCCGCCGCGCGTCAACGCGCCTAGAATGTTGCCGCCAACCGCGCCGCCAAGCGCTTGGACGGCGTATGGCAGGATCGTGACCAAATCCATGGTGTGCTTCCCCTTACCTCGCGCGCGGCACTCGCGCGGCGTGAGGCCAGCATAGGGGCGCCGCTGTGATACACAATCAAGATTGCAACAAAGTAATGCGAAGCAACGCTGCTTTTCCCCGACTTGGCGCCAGAACTTGGCTCGCCTATCCGCTAGGGCGAGGTTGTTCTTGGCTTGTTCAAATGCGCCTGCGTGGCTCAGCGAGCGGGGCGTGGCTGCAACGCCGAAAAATCGATTCGCACTTACTCACAAATGCCGCTAAGGCGCGCGGTGCTGGGGGCAAACGAGTGTGGTAAATCGTCCGCCACTTATGTGATCGGCCCCCATCATGATCAATATTCGCATTGTCTGTACGCACGACGCGGTCCCGTTCGCGGAGCAGCTGACGCGCCTTCTCGGTGCGGAGCAACACAATGTGCGTCTTTCCTTCGGGCGCCAGTCTCTGCACGAATTGGAAGCCGCGCGCGCGCTTCGCGAAGCGGTGCTGTTGGTGTGGTCGTACGATGCGCCGAGCCAGCATTACATGTTGGAATGGGCGCGCACGATTGATCCCTCGCGGCTTGTTGAAGTCGCGCGCGCACCGGGCGCGCCGCGCCTGGAGCGGCGCTCGCCGGTGATCGACTTCGCCAATTGGCGCGGTGAGCGCGGCGCCCGCGCTTGGGTGACGCTGAACGACCGTCTGCGCGCGGTGGCGCGCGTGCTTGAGCCGCCAAAAGCGCCGGCGATGCACGCCGCGATGGCGCTAGGGCTTGTCAGTGTCGCGGCCGTGGGCGGCGCCGTTCTGGTGCGCGCCAACGACGGGTTCGAACAACCGACCCCCATTGAACAACAAGCCCAGGTTACCGATTCTGACGACGGGATGGGCGGCTCGCTCGACGTCCTTGAACCGCCCTCGATTGAAGACGACATCATCGTGCGTTCCTACGCCGCGCGCGCAATGCCACTCGAGGCCCGCGTTGAGATCGAACTCCAGGAGCTTTCAGCGCTTGAGCAATTGGATATCCGCGACCCAACGTTGATGGAGCGGCTGCAGAGCTTCAACCCTCTGCGCATCGTCAACAACGGCTAGCTACTCCGCCGGGTTCGCATCCAATGCATGACGGCCCAGCCGTGTGCTTCGTGGCGCACTCTGAGTAAGGCCTCCCCCGGGCTCATCCACACCAGCGCATGGTCGGGTTCGGACGGCGCGCCGTCATCAGCGGACAATTCCACTTCGTAGAACGAAGCGAGTGAATTGCGCGGCTCGCCCTTGTTGATCCAGAATTGCCCCGCCCTGCCGATGACGCGCGTAGGCCAGATGGTAAGGCCTGTTTCTTCCTCGAACTCCCGCATCAGCGCCGCCGCCTCGTCCTCGTCAGCCTCGATGCCGCCCCCCGGCAAGTCGTACTCATAGGGCGCGCGCTTGCCGATCTGGACGATGGCGATCTGCGCTTCCCCGCGCGGGCAAATACCGTAAGCGCTCATGCGCTCGAGATAGGTGAGCCCGGGCTGGGTTTGGCCGAACTGGAGCGCAAAGCGGGTCATGACGAGCGCCGGTATAGCGCCCCCGACCTGCCGTGGCGATGACGAGTTGAAACTCGGGCGCCTCCATGCCCTATGAGCCCATGGATTTCGATCGCCTCAATCCGGTCGTGCTCGTCACCGGCGCCGCCTCGGGTTTGGGGGCTGCCTGCGCGCATGACCTCGCGCCAAGCGCCTCGGGCGGCTTGGTCTTGGTCGACGCTGAAGCGGGCGCGCTGGACGCCGCCGCCGACGCGCTCGAAGGCGCCCCCGAGCGCGTCTCCACCCTCGCCTTCGACGTGGCCGACCAGGCGCGATGGACCCAGGCCGCCGAATTCATCGGCGCCCAGTACGGACGCCTCGACTTCGCGGTGATCAATGTCGGCGACGGCGCGGCCGTGCTCACCGACAAACGCCTCCAAAATCGCAAACGCGGCCCCACCGCCGATATGGACGCCGCCTTCCTCTCCATACGCGCCCTCACGCGCCTCCTCAGCGCCAACGCGCAAGGCGGCGCCATCGTGCTCACCACCACCTGCGAAACCCTGACCGATTCCGCCAGCCAAGGCTTGCTGCCCTTGCTCCGCGTGGCGGCCAAGGAAGGCGACGCGGCTGGTGTGCGCGTCAACGCCATCGCGCTTGGCAAATCCGACGCGGCGGCGGCGCGCAGGGCGCCGTGCTTTCGCGAGATGTCGCGCGAGGCGGGCGCCGAGGCCGCCGCGCTTGAAAAGGTCGCGCGGCTGCCGGCGCCGGTGGCGCGCTATGACGGCGATGATGTGGTGCGGCTCGTCAATCTTTTGTTGCGGGCGCAAAAATCCGGCGCCGCCCTTGTTGTAGACGCAGCCGACGCGCTTTGATCGAATGGCGTCGCGCGAATCGCGGAGCAAACCATGCAATCCATCCTGCAACGCTTTCTGGGCTTCGATCGGCTGTTGGGGCCGGCCCTGGTCAAGATCGTCTATTATTTTGGTGCGGTTGCGATCCTCGGCCTGATCCTCATCACCATGCTCACCGGCCTGTTCGCGGCACTTGGCGGCAACCTTGGCGCCGGCCTTGGGCAAGCGCTGGCGGCGCCCGCCGTGGGCGCGGTGGCGCTGGTTTATTGGCGCTTCGTGTGCGAGCTCTTCATGCTGGCGTTCTTGAGCTACGAGCGGATGGGCGAAATTCGCGACCGCCTGCCGGACTATTCCCAATTCTAGGCCCGGAACGCTGTACAAGTTCGACCGGCATGGGTTTCACGCGCCGCGCCGTCAGCGCGCGACCCCGTGTCCGGCTAGGCCACGCTGCCGCCCTACGGTTTTGCCGCTGTCGTGGGTTGACCCAACGTATAGGCCGGCATGGCGCCAAGCCCACCCAGAGCACCGCGCGCGACGCCCGCAACCGCGCCCATGACGATGCCAACGATAATCGCCACGACAATGATGGTCGCGATGTAGCCGACACGCTTGTCTTCTGGCGTCTTCATCAAGCGAGGAAGGCCTATGAAGATCAGCGCGAGCGAATAGAGGCCCAGAATGCTCAACATCGCGATCGGCGGAAAGATAGCAAACACGCTGGCCAGGAAGCTGGCGGTGGACCCATAGACAGCCAGCTTGTGGGCTTGGCCTTGATCTTGCGTCGAACCAAAAGTCGGCGCGAGCGCGTTGGTGATCAGCGCCAGCACGTACACACCGGCCATGCCCGTGATCACCTGGACCACGGCCCCGACCGCGCCGTTCACTATTGGCACACGCACCGTGACGCCGAATGCCGACATGCCGAAGACAGAGAGCCCAATGAAGGAGCAGATTGCCGCCAGCGCGGCCAGCGGCAGCACATAGCCGGTGTAGAGCTTGCTCACATTCACGGGTTCGCCAGCGATGCGGTCCCATTCCGCCTGCGGCTGCAGCAAGATGTTCCTAACACGTTCGACGAGGCCAGGCGCGCCTGCATTGGTCGGGTCAATGGTCATCGCTCTTATCCCTGTTGGTGACTCGGGCGCTATGTTAGGGGCGATGAGCGCCCGGGCCAATCAAAAACCGGCGCATCTCACGTCACGCAACTTGCAAGCGAGAACAGCACGACGAACGACACCAAGGCGGCGATCGTTACGGTCGCGGCATAGCCCAATGCGCGATCTTCCGGCGCCTTCATCAAAATCGGCAGGCCCCGGTACATCAAGAACACCATCGCCGCGAGGGCAAACAAAGAAAGCCACCACAGCGGTGGCCAGAGCGAGAACACGCCAGACAAGAACGATGGCGTCAGCGAATAAGCGGCGACCTTTTGCGCCGAGAGATCATTGCGCTGGGCGTCGAAATTATCGGCGATGGCGTTGATCAAAATGCCCAAGAGCCCCACCAGCGCCACGCTGACGAGCCAGGTCACGACGGCGCGGATCAAAGCGTCGGCGGGATTGAGCTGGAGCATGCCGCCAAACAATGCCGAGCCGATCAAATCGCATAGAGGCGGAATCGCCGCCAACGGCGCGACATAGCCGACCAGAATATTCGGGACGGTGGTTTCCTCGGCGCGGATTTGTTCCCACTCGGCCTTGGGATCACGCAACAGGCCATAGGCCCGCGAAAGGATATGCTCGGATTTTTGTAGGGCTTCCCGCGCCCGCGCGCGCGCGTCCTCCATGGTGAAGCGGTGCGCCGCGCCCTCTGGCTTATCGTCATTGTCGGCTGACATCGGTCTCTCCTGGCGCAATCCTAACCCCGCCCGCCGCCCCGCGCCACGCAACATTCACTGGCTAATGCCTGTTCGTGGCATTGCGATCCTTCCCAAGGGAAACTACGGTCTCACTTCAACCAAGGGGGAGAATCCATGTTGCGTATTATTCTGCTGGCGTCCTGTGTCGCGCTGGCCTCCTGCGCCACGATTACGCGCGGGACCCGAACAGCTTTTGTGGTGGAGACCATTCCATCCGGCGCGTATGTTAGGCTCAGCAGCGGCCAAGAGTGCAATGCCACACCTTGCACGTTTCCGCAGATCAGCCGCGAAGCCGAGTTTTCGGTGACCATTTCCAAGCCCGGCTACCGCACCACCACGCACCTCGTGACACACCAAACCGCTGGCGGCGGCGGCGCGGCCATGGCGGGCAACGTCTTGGTCGGCGGCATCATTGGCGCGGCAATCGATGGCAATAACGGCGCAACGCAAAACCTCGTTCCGAACCCACTTATGGTGACGATGGAACTGGAAGCTGCGTCCGCGGCGGCGGTCGCTGTTACGCCAACTCCGACTGAAACGCCGGCTCAACCGCCGACGCAATAAGGTATGTCTGTTGAGGTGAGAGCGGCGGGGCCTGAAGGACCTCGCCGCTCTACGCCTTAAACGGGTCGCGCATCAAAATGACGTCGTCGCGTTCGGGGCTGGTGGACACGAGCGCGGCGGGGCAGCCGATCAGTTCCTCGATGCGGCGGATGTATTTGATCGCATTGGCCGGCAGGTCGCGCGAGGAGCGCGCGCCGCGCGTGGTTGCTTTCCACCCCTCCAGCTTCTCGTAAATCGGTTCGACAGCTTGCTGTTCCTTGAGCGCGGCGGGAAAATAATCGAGCACGCGTTCGCCCAGCTTGTAGCCCGTGCAAATCTTGATCTCATCGAAGCCGTCGAGCACGTCGAGCTTGGTGAGCGCGATGCCGTCGGCGCCGGAAAGCGCGATCGATTGGCGCACCAGCACTGCGTCGAACCAGCCGCACCGGCGCGGGCGGCCCGTATTGGTGCCGAATTCGTGGCCGACTTCGCCGAGCTTCTTGCCGATTGAATCATTGAGTTCAGTGGGGAATGGCCCAGCGCCCACGCGGGTGGTGTAAGCCTTCACCAGCCCCAAAACATACGTAATCGCACGCGGACCGACGCCGGAACCCGCCGCCGCCTGCCCCGCCACCACGTTGGACGAGGTGACGAACGGATAGGTGCCGTGGTCCACATCGAGCAGCACGCCCTGCGCGCCTTCAAACAAGATGCGCTTGGATTCCTGCAGCGCCTTGTCCAGCACCCGCCAAGCCGGCCGCGCGTAGGGCAACACTTTCGGCGCGACGTCCGCGAGTTCGGCTTTCAGCGCTTCGACATCTATCTCCGGCAGATCGAGCCCACGCCGCAGCGCATTGTGGTGCGCGGTGAGCCGCTCGATTTTCCAAGCGACTGCCTCGGCATCGCCCAGATCAGCCACGCGCAACGCACGCCGACCGACTTTGTCCTCGTACGCCGGGCCGATGCCTCGCTTGGTCGTGCCGATTGAGGCCGCCCCTGCTTGCGCTTCACGCGCAGCGTCAAGATCGCGGTGGAACGGCAGGATCAGGCAAGCCTGGTCCGAGAGCACGAGCTTGTCGGGCGTGATCGCCACGCCTTGCGCGGTTATTTTCTCGATTTCAGCGATCAGCGCCCACGGATCGACAACGACGCCGTTACCGATGACGGAGAGCTTGCCCTGCACCACGCCCGAGGGCAGCAGCGCGAGCTTGTAGGTGACATTGCCGACCACCAAGGTATGGCCAGCGTTATGACCGCCCTGGAAGCGCACCACGACATCGGCGCGGTTGCACAACCAATCGACGATCTTGCCTTTCCCCTCGTCGCCCCATTGGGCGCCGACCACGACGACTGCGGACATGGGCTCTCCTTACCCTCGCTGGGTGTCCGCTTCGCGCGCGCCCGTCAAGCCGGGGTGCGCCAGCCGGGCGGATTGAACACGGCCGGGGGCCAATCGGCGGCGATGGCGGCGCCTTTCAGCGGGTTTTTCTCGTCACGCGTATCGCGGTGGATGAGCTGAGCCGCGCCCAGCGCTTCGCCGGCCCGGAGCAAGATATCGAGCAGCGCAGGGTCATTTATATCGAGCTTGCGCAATTTCTCGACGTCCTTGGCCCTCATCTCCTGCCCGAGCAGGCTCTCAATGTGTTCCGGGCGGCGAAACTCCGGCTCATCGACTTCAAGCCGCACGTCGTAGCGCTGGAACGTGAACGCTGGCGACGGCGTCAGCAGCGGCGTCTGCGTTTGCATGCGCACTTCTGAATTCACGTACCAGGGAAAACGCGGCCGCGAGAGCATTTGCATTGTGGTGATCTGCTGTTGGCAGATATCGTGATTGTAGCCCTCGAGCGCGGCCATCACCTTGCTCGAATACATCAGCCTGCGGAAATCGGCGATCGGCTTGGCGCTGGAGCGGCGCTTGCGATTGCGCTTTTGGAAACGCTTGCGCACGTAACCGGTGCCGACCGACCAGATCAGCAAATTTTCCTCGCCCACCGGCCAGTTGAAACCAAACGCCGGCTCGGTGACGGTGAGCAGCAATTGCAGCGCCGGATTGTTGTTGGGGCTGACGCCGCCATCGAAGAAGTGCGCGTAGGACGAAACCGCGCCGCGCTTGTTGCGCGCCAGGCCGATGCGGACATCGTCAAAATAGGTTGGCGCGGCGGCGCTCGCCTGCACCAGGTCGCGCAGATAAAAATCCGAATTTGGAACGCGGTTCGAGATATCGCCGTAATAAATCCAATCGGGGTTGTTGGCGACCACCCAGGAGCTGCCGGAATCGATACGCTTGGAGTGGATGGCAAGGCCCGTTTTGAGATCGGGCGAGCTCAGCGCGCGGTCACCCAGGTGCTCGTTCAGCGCTTGCGTCAACGCCGTGTTCTTGAACGCCGGGATCAGAACGCGCAGCGGACCTGGAACTTGCGCACGGGCGAAAATCGCTGGCAGCAGCTTAAAATAAAGCTCGATGATGTCGCGCACCTTCCATTCGAGCGCGAGCGTGGTGGCGATGATGGCGCCAGTGGAGGTGCCGCCGATAAGGTCGAAATAGTGCGCCAGGCGAAACTTGGCCGCATCGCCGCTGCGTTCGCCGAGGTGGCGCTCCAATTGCGCCAACACGCCGAGGCTCAGCAGACCACGCGAGCCCCCGCCATCGAGCGCCAGGATGCGCTTCGGCCCTGGTTGCCTGAACCGCGCGCGCAAATGTTCACCCATCACATCCCCCTTCTGGAGTGGGCCGAGTTTAGTGCAAGTTCAGTAGACGCCGCAACGCGCCGCGCTCAGCCGCCGAATTGGTAGCCGAAGCGCACGCCGAGCTGATCCATGCCCTGATTGCGCCCTTCGCCGAGGATTTGGCCGTGGCTCAGATGTGAGAAGAACAATTCCGCTTCCCACGGGCCTTCGAAATCGCGGGTGAGCCCGAGCGAGGTTCGGAACAGATCGCGCGAGCCCAATTGCACATGCTCCGCCGCGAACGCCGCAGCTTCCGGCGTGCCGTTGGCGAAGGGATTGGTGAGTTCGCCATCGTGGACGATGTAGCCGACGCCAGGCTCCAGCGCCCAGCCCTCGGCAAAGTTCCAGCGCCATTCGAGACCCGCGCCGCCAAAGCTGGTGTCGCCGGTGACGTTCACCGACGCCACCACATAGGGCTGCGGCGCACCGGCCCAACCCAGGAAGCCTGGCGAGTCGAACGAGACCTGAAACTCGACATTCGGCCCCTCTTCCTTGCCGGCATTCTTGCAATCGGTGACGCAAATATTGTGCGCCATGATGCCGACATGCACTTCATCGACACCCGCTTCCGCCGCGGGCGCGAGCGCCAAAGCCGCCCCGAAGGCCGCGAGGCCCGCCGCTGTTCCCCGCATGGATTCCTCCCCGTTTCGCCCCCAACCTAGCCCGCTTCGCCCGATCATGGGAAGCGCTTCGGAAGCGCAGGAAGTGTCTCATTTCAAAATCGGCCAACTCGCGCAGGTCCGCTGTCTCCGGGGGGATGGCAAGTCTTGAGAGAGCCGGCCATTCGCAACAGTGTGGCCATCAGAGCCGGATTGGCCCATTCCAGCCATTCGACAGCATTGCATCCCGGTACTAGTCTGTGGCTCGTCCGGGGGACGAGCCATGGCTGAGCTTTATCGTTACGCGGCCTTCATTTCGTATTCGAGCAAAGACGCGGCCTTTGCAAAGCGCCTTCATCGCGCGCTTGAGACGTACACGATCCCTAAATCGCTTGGCCTGTTTGATATCGTCAACGGCGGTAAGGAGAACCGCATCTTTCCCGTCTTTCGCGATCGCGAAGAACTCGCCGCCGGTCACCTCGGCGACGTCATCGAAGCCAATTTGCGCGCCTCCGCTGCTCTCATTGTGGTGTGCTCGCTGAACGCTGCGGCGAGCCCCTGGGTGCAAAAGGAGATCGAGTATTTCGTGCGCCTCGGCCGGCAGGACCGCGTGTTCACGATCATTCCTGACAGCGCGCCGTTGCGTGCTGCGGACGGCGCCGATGCGACGCCCGCGTGCTTTCCCGCAGCGTTTCGCGACGGCTCGATCGAGCCGTTGGCGGCAGATGCGCGCAAAGGCAAGGACGGCTTTCGCAACGCGTGGCTGAAAGTCGTCGCGGGACTTATCGGCGTAAACGCTGGCGCGCTGGCGGATCGCGACGCGCAGCGGCGGCGCGTGCAGCGCCTGCAGATGAGTCTGGTCGGCGTGCTGCTAGCGTTCGGACTTGCGGCGGCGGCCTGCGTCGTTGCGTCGGTGCAGTTGCAGAACCGGTCGAACACATTGGCAGAAGCGGCGCACGCGGCGACGGATTCGGGCGACTACACACGCGGTGCGCGGTTCGCGCGCGCGGCCCTAACGGGATGGAATTGGCCGTTCGTTCAATTCGACGGCGCCGCGGCGGAAGCGGAGCTTCGGCGGGCGGTGACGGACTCCCCGCTTGAACGTGTGTTCGCACAAGAAGCCGACGTCTCTGCGATGGACCTCAGCAGCGACGGAAGCCTGCTGGCATCCGGGGGCGCGGACGGTGTCGCGCGGGTATGGAATTTCGCGAGCGGCCAGCAGGTCGCTGTGCTGCGCGGAGATGCGTCGGTCTCACCAGCATCGCCATCAGCCCGGATAACAGGCACCTTACCACCGCTTCGCAAGATGGAACAACGCGGATTTGGGATATTGCCAGCGCGCGTGAGGTTGCGACGCTGAGCGGACATTCAGAATCAGAAACGGTAAGAAGGTGGATTCAACCGGTCGCGGCAACAGCTTCAGCGAAGATAGCGGCTGGGGTTTTATAGCCAAGGGTTTTTCGTGGGCGTGAGTTGAGTTCGCGCGCGA
>JBEBHQ010000036.1:0-29909 GCA_040080805.1 Terricaulis sp.
CCCTGCCCCCTCCCCTCAAGGGGAGGGGGAGGCGCGTCATTTCGGGCGCGTGTGCGGAATGCAAAAAACTCTGTGCTGCCAGCATGTCGCGCGAAAGAAGCCGGGACCCAGTCAAAGCGCAAGCCTCTTTTCCCCCGGCGCCGCCCGTGCCAATGAATCCCCATGACGGTTGAGTCGCCCGCTGACGCCGCAACGGCGCTCCCAGCCCGGACCTCCGCGCCAAAGCACATCGTCGATGTGTTGATCGAAGAGCGCGCGCCCAAACTTTCGGGTGGGCCGCTTTGGCCGCTAGTGCGCCCGCCGCTGCTGTCGTTGCTGAACTACGACAAAGCCGTGCGTATGGCGGACGCGATCGCGCCCATGGGTGGCCACGAGGCGCTGGAATACATCTCCAACCTGCTCAGCGTGCAGCTCGACATGAGCGGCGCCGAGCGCATCCCTGCTTCGGGCTCGTTCGTCCTGCTGGCCAACCACCCCACCGGCATTACCGACGGCATCGCCGTCTATGACGCGCTGAAACGCGCCCGGCCCGACGTGGCGATCTACGCCAATTCGGATGCGCAGCGCGTGTGCTCGCGCTTCAACGAAGCCTTGATCCCCGTCGAATGGGTGCAGGCCAAGCGCACGCGTGAACGCACGCGCGTGACGTTGAAAATGACGGAGCAGGCGTTCGCTGAAAACAGGCCGCTCATGGTGTTCCCCGCCGGGCGGCTCGGGCGCGTACGCGACGGCCTGCTCACCGATCCCGAATGGATGCCGACAGCGGTGAGCCTCGCGCGCAAATACAATCTGCCGATCCTGCCGTGCCACGTGGCAGGGCCATACGCGTTCTGGTTCCACACCTTCAGCCATTTTTCAGCTGAGCTGCGCGACATCACCCTGTTCCACGAACTTTTGAACAAGCAGGGCAAAACCTACCAACTCACCTTCGGGCCGCTGATTCCGCCCGAACATGCCGCCAGCGACGCAACCAGCGTCACGCGGCGCATCAAGCATTACGTGGAGCGCGTACTGCCCGGCGCGCCGGACATCCCCTTCGACCCCGAAGGCCCAGAATGCGCGTGGCGCGATCCGCCAAAGCCAGCCTAGCGCTCACGGCGAAATTAAACGGCGGCGAACTTCCGCGACACCGCCCGGTCTCCCCGCTTTATGACCGCCAAACCCTGGGTAGATTCGCCGGCAAACCAAGCCAGCTTGGAAACATGGGCCTTGAAGCTGGCGTCAAAATATGGCATCCTGTTTTCATGGGTGAAATGAAGAAGATTACCGTCGAGGTGCCGGCCGACACGCTTGAGATCGCAGTACGCGAGGGCGACAGCTTGGCCGACACCGTGCGCGAGGCGCTGCGCGATTTGGCGCACAAGCGCGCCTGCGCGCGAATTCTCGCCATGCGCGGCAAGCTCGATCTGGGTCTGGATTTGGAGGAACTGCGCAAGGACAAAGACGAGGAATGATCGCGTGCGACACTAGTTCGTTTGCGGCGCTCCTCGGGGGCGCCAGTGGCGCGGATGTCGATCAATTGGCGGCTGCACTGAGGGATGGGACCCTGGCGCTACCGCCCGCCGCAATTGCCGAAATCCTATCTAACCCCGGAACGCACGCAGCCGCTAAAGCGCTGATCCATGGTGTGTGTGTCTTGGATATCTTGCCCGACTACTGGATCAGGGTGGCGGAATCTCGGTCGAAGCTCATTCAAAAGCGCCTGAAAGCACGCCTTGCTGATGCGCTGATTGCGCAGAGCTGCGTTGACGCCGACGTCGCGCTGATCGCGCGCGACCGCGACTTCCGCCACTTCGCCAAGCATTGCGGGCTGAAGCTGGCCTAAACCTTCCGCTCCACCATCGCCTTCTTGATCTCCGCGATCGCTTTGGCCGGGTTTAACCCCTTGGGGCAAACTTGGGCGCAATTCATGATGGTGTGGCAGCGATAGAGTTTGAACGGATCGTCGAGCGCATCGAGGCGTTCGCCCTGGTGCTCATCGCGGCTGTCGGCGATCCAACGCTGCGCCTGCAACAACGCCGCTGGCCCCATGAAGCGATCGGAATTCCACCAATAGGACGGGCACGAGGTCGAGCAGCAGGCGCACAGAATGCATTCGTAGAGGCCATCGAGCTTGGCGCGCTCCTCCGGGCTTTGCAGACGTTCAGCGTCGGGCGCGGGCGTTTCTGTCTGCAAAAAGGGTTTGATGGCCGCGTATTGAGCGACGAAATTGGTGAGGTCGGGCACTAAATCCTTCAGCACCGGCTGGTGCGGCAGCGGCGCGATCGTGATCGGCCCGTCGGGCGTTTCGTCGATGCCCTTGGTGCACGCGAGCGTGTTGCGCCCGGCGACATTCATCGCGCACGAGCCGCACACGCCTTCGCGGCAGGAGCGGCGGAACGTCAGCGTCGAGTCGATCTCGCTTTTGATGGCGATGAGCGCGTCCAGCACCATCGGGCCGCATTTGTCGAGGTCAATTTCGTAGCTGTCCCAGCGCGGATTCTCGCCGCCTTCAGGATCATAGCGATAGATTCTGAACGTACGAACGCGCTTTGCGCTTTTGGCGGCGCGGTGGCGCTTTCCCTGTTTGACCTGGGAGTTCTTCGGCAGCGTGAGTTCGACCATGGCGCGCGAAACTGCCGGGGGTCGGCGCGCCCGTCAAGCGCGCCGATTGCCCCTCCTACTCCGCACCAGCCGCGCTCCCCTTCCCGTACCAATCGATCCGCCGGGTCGCGACCATGGCGGCCATCAGCACGGCGAAAGCCACTACCGAACCCGCCAGAAGCGCGAAATCCTCCAGCGTCATCAGCACGTACATGGCCCCGTAAAGCGCGGCCAGGCTCGCCAGCGCCCGCATCCCTACGGCGCGCGAGTTAAACGCCGCGCCAGCATAGAAGGCAAGCAAGCCCACGGTCGCCGTGGCGGCGATGGTGAAGGCCAGCGAAAAGCCGATCAATTCCGTCATCGACAGCAGCAGCAAATAGAACACGCACTGCGCCAGACCCACCAGGATGTATTGCGCGGGGTGGGCCTTCTTGCCGCTGACCGCTTCGAAGATCAGCGTGGCCAGGAACACGATGCCGATGAACATGATGCCATAGCGCACCGCGCGCGCGACGCCCTGGTAAATATCGTCGGAGGCGACGAAACTCACCGCCATGTCGCGTTCGGCCGCGAGACCAAGATTGAAGCTGTTCAAGTCCGCCGCTTTTTCCACGCCGCGCGCCACGAACGGCACCCGCCAGGAGACGACGAAACCTTGCTCGTTCGGCGTGAGCGCTTCCGTGGATTGGAAATAGCCCTCCGCGCGCGTGTCGCTGCGATCACCGCGTATGGTGACGGCGGTATCTTGCGCGAACGCGGCGATTGCAAAGCGTTGCGCGCCCGAGAGTTCGAGCCTTGTTTCAACGGTGAAGTTGTTAGGTGCGCCATGGAAGCCCGCTGACGCAGCGAACGCCTGCAAATTCGAGGGCAGCGGGTATTGCGGCGCCGAGCTCATGTCGGGGCGAACGTACGCGGCCCCCGGTGACGACGCGGCAAGGCTCAAATCCGAGATCGGCTCCAAGGTCGCGGTTTCGCCGTCGGGGAAGCGCAATTCGGCGGCGTTGCGGATTGAACGGCTGTCGCGCACGAACATCACAATCCGCGCTTGGTTCCAATCAAAGCGGTACGCCGGATCGATTCCGGCCAGGGCTGCGGCGGGGCTGAAGCTGGCGTCGAAATCGGTGGTCGCGGTGTAAGTGGCGGCGCGGTAGATGCCGAGCCTGCGGTCCTGCACAACAAGCGTGGTATCGGCGGCGCCGGTGTCGGCGAACACCACGAACGAGCCACGCTCGGTGCGCCGCTGGGTGCGGCCTTGCTCGTCAGTGGTCTCGACCGCGCGCTGATAAGGCACAAGCAGCATCGGGCCGCCCACGACTTGAGGGCCGCCCGCCTTGGCGCCGATTTCCGACGTCACCTGCCCCGCGCGCACCTGCCGTTCGCCGACAAGCGAGCCGACCAGCAGGAGCGGAATGCCCATCACCAACACCAGCAAACAGACAAGCAGCAGCTTCAGGCCCAGCGATCCACGCGGGATCAGGCCAGAAATCGGATTCTGCGACACGGAAATTCCCTCCCAGCGGACCGGCTCGGGCCCGCTCATGTGGTCTAGTCATCGCTCACATCACGGCGAGATATCGACGGAGACGGCGCTTTCTGGCGGCGCCCAGATATGTTCTTGGGCGGGGGCCGGCGGGGCGGCGCTCCAGGCGATGACAAAAGCGGCGCCGCCCGCAAGCGCGCAGCCAAACGACCACAGCAATGCCGCCCAATCATATCCCGGCCCGCCGCTCTCTGACGACGCCGCGCGCGCGGCCTGCCTGCGCGCTTCGATCAGCAGAAAGCCAACCAGGAAAACCAGCGGCAGCCAAAAACCCCATGGCGCAGCCTCAGGCATCCATGGCCGCACGAACAGGCCGAGCGAGCCAATCGCCAGCCCGCCCAACACCAAAAACTCCGCGAACGCCTGGCCACGGTCTCCTAGAGCCTCGCGCAGCCGCCGGCGGCGCGCGCCCATCTCTGAAAACAAAGAAGAAAAAAATCCGCCCATGACCGAAGCGGCGTAGCCTAGGTCGCGATTGCGGCAAAGCGCGGCATGGCTCGATTTCGCCGCCCGGGCCCCGTAAAGTCATCCCCATGACATTCAATCTCAGAACTCTCGGCCTTGGCTTGGCGGCGCTGCTTGGCGTTCTCGTGCTGGCGCTTGTGCTGTTCTTTGTGTTTTTCCCAAAGGACCTCGCCGCGCGCGAAGCCGAACGGCGGATCGAGGAAGCCACCGGACGCGATCTGGTGCTCGGCGGCGACATCCAGCTCTCGTTCTGGCCGGCGCTTGGATTTTCGGTGGAGCAGGCCTCGCTCTCCAACCCCGAGGGCTTTGACGCCGCTGAACATTTCATCGCCGCCGATCGCATCGTCTTCGCGGTAGCGGTGCTGCCGCTGCTAAGCGGGAATGTCGAAGTCAAACAGCTCATCTTCGAGCAAGCGCAATTGCGTCTGCAAGCGGAGGAAGACGGCGCCGTCAATTGGACGTTCCCAACCGAGGCCAACACGCCCGAGCAACAAACCACTTTGGAGGATTTGCGGCTCGACGACGTGCGTCTGGTCGACAGTTTAATCTCGTTCCAGGGCGCGGGCGGCGGCGCGCCGATGATGCTTGAGCATGTCGATGCAAGCCTGGCGCTGGAATCGCTCGACGCACCGGCAGAGCTTGAAGCGGCGTTCGATTATCGCGGCGAGCGGCTGAACGTAACCAGCACGATCGGCCTGCCGCGCGCGGTGCTGGAAAAAGGCGAGACACCACTCACCGCCAACATCGCCTCCGATCCGCTCACCGCGACCCTAGACGGCGTCTTCAACGCCGCCACCGGTGCGCTTTCCGGGCGGCTGCAAGCCAATGGCGCGAGCGTGCGCCAGCTGCTGGCTTGGTTTGGTTCGCCGATAGGCGAAGGCGGCGGCTTCGGCGCCTTCAGGCTCGATGCGCAAATGGCGCACGCCGGCGAGGAAACCGCGCTCACGGACGCGAGCATCCGGCTCGACACGATCGATGCGCGCGGCGCGCTTACGTTGATCAACCAGGAAAACGGGCGCTTACGCGTCAACGGCGCTTTGAGTTCCGCCAATGTCGATCTGAACACCTACCTGCCCGCCCCCACGCAGGGCGCGGCGGCGGGCGGCGTCGAAGTGGATACCGCCTGGAGCGCGGCGCCGCTCGACCTCAGCGGCCTGCGGGCGCTCGACGCCAACATTGATCTCACGCTCGGCGCGCTGAAATTTCAGCGTATGTCGTTCACCGACGTCGCGCTTGGCCTGCGCATCGCCAATGGCGCCGCCGATGCGCGGCTCACCCGCATTTCGCTTTATGAAGGCGGCGGCACGGCGCGGCTGATCGCGGATGGCTCTGGCGCAACGGCGCGCGTGGCCGTCGAAATCGACGCGCGCAACATCCAAGCCGAGACGCTGCTGCGCGATGCCATCGGCTTTGACAAGATCGTCGGGCGCGGGCGTTTGACGGCGTCGCTGGTCGGCCAAGGCGCCTCGCAAGCCGCCATCATGCGCAGCCTCAGCGGCAATGCCGCGTTCAATTTCAATGACGGGCAGTGGAAAGGCGTCAACCTTGCGCAGGTCGCGCGCACCGTGCAATCGGCGCTGACCGGGGCGGCGGCCGGCGAAAGCGGCGCCACCGATTTCGCCGAACTGGCGGCGACGCTCCAAGTCGCGGGCGGAGTCGCGGCGACGCAAGACATGCGCATGCTCAATCCGTTCGTGCGCCTGGAAGGAACCGGGCTGATCGATATCGGCGGACAATCGATCGACATGCGCATCGCCCCGCGCGCGGTGCGCTCGGCGCAAGGCCAAGGCGGCGATCTCGGCGTTGCCGGCCTCGGCGTGCCGTTCCGCGTTTCGGGGCCGTGGGCGCATGTGCGCTTTGCGCCAGCGCTCGGCGACGTGGTCCAAAACGAATTGCGCGCACGAGCGCAGAACGTGCTGCGCAACCAACCCGCTGGAAGTCCGCTGGCGACTTTGGGCGATGCGTTGTTCGGGCGCACGCCAGCAGTGGAACCGCCGGCCGCAACGCCAACCACGCCGGAGGGAGGCGCCGCGCCCGCCACAACTCCGCCCGCCGAGGAACCGCGCCGCAATCCGCTGGAGGATATCCTGCGTCGCGCAACCCGCCCAACGCCCCCAGCCGAGCCAACCCCGCCCGCGCCAGCGCCAGCGCCAACGCCTTAAAATTGAAACACCACCCATTCCCGGGGCGTTGTGAAGCAACGAGCCCGGGACCCATAAACATAGACGGTTCGCGTTTATAGGCCCCGGAATGCCGCTTCGCGTCATCCGGGGATAAGTAAGAGACGTGACCCGAGCTACTGCTTCTTTTGCCGCTCGCTATAATAAACAGCGAGCTTGTTGCCGTCGAGGTCGCGGAAATACGCGAACTCGCCAAAGGCGCCGCGCGGGCCGGGCTTGCCTTCACAGGTCGCGCCGAGTGCAAGCGCCTTCTCGTGGACGCGCGCAACATCGTCCGCGCTATCGACATTGATCGCCAGCATGCCGCCATTGGAAGGCGCCGCGGCCTGATCGTCATAGGGCCGCGTAACCATGATCATGGCGCCTGAGCCCAGGCGATACATGAGGCCGTGCGGCGTCGGGAACAGGCGCTTGCCTCCCAGTTCGGCGGCAAGCGCATCATAGAACGCGCACGCGCGATCAAAATCGTTGGTTCCCAAACACACATAACCGACAGACGCCATCACGTTCGCTCCCCTCGCCGCTTGGCGCGGCAATGCTGAACCAAGGTTTCGCACGGCGAGCGCGAGCGTCAAGAATGACGTGGCGTCGGGCAGATCGCGCGCTTGCACGCCTGCTCCCCATAGGAGCGTTCTATAGTGCGACTTTGCCCAATTGATTGGACCGGTAGGCGCCGGGGCGCTACGCGGTCGAAACAGAACAATGCAACACGCGACAGGAGCTGACATGGACGGCGACAGCAAATGCCCGGTTCAAAAACCCACGGCAGTCGGGGCGAGGTCAAACCAAGGCTGGTGGCCCAATCAGCTGAACCTGAAGATTCTCAACAAGAACTCGCCGCTGTCCGATCCGATGGGCGAGGCGTTCAACTATGCCGACGAATTCAAGACCCTCGACCTCGACGCCGTAATCAAGGATCTCCACGCGCTGATGACGGATTCGCAGGATTGGTGGCCGGCTGATTTCGGTCATTACGGGCCGCTGTTCGTCCGCATGGCGTGGCACAGCGCAGGCACATACCGCATTTCCGACGGACGCGGCGGCGCCGGCACGGGAACGCAGCGCTTCGCCCCGCTGAACAGTTGGCCAGACAATGGCAACCTCGACAAGGCGCGCCGGTTGCTCTGGCCGATCAAACAGAAATACGGTCGCAAGCTTTCATGGGCGGACCTGATGATCCTCGCCGGCAACGTCGCGCTGGAATCGATGGGGTTCAAAACCTTCGGCTTCGCCGGCGGGCGCGCGGACGTCTGGGAGCCCGAAGAAGATATCTATTGGGGCCCCGAAGCTGAATGGCTTGGAGACAAGCGCTACACCGGCGACCGCCAACTTGAAGACCCTCTCGGCGCGGTTCAGATGGGTTTGATTTACGTCAATCCGCAAGGCCCGAACGGCAATCCCGATCCAATCGCCGCCGCGCGCGATATACGTGAGACGTTCGCGCGCATGGCGATGGACGACGAGGAAACCGTCGCGCTCATCGCCGGCGGCCACACCTTTGGCAAGACCCACGGCGCAGGCCCCGAAAGCAATGTCGGCCGCGAACCGGAAGCCGCCGACATTGAGGAACAGGGCTTCGGATGGAAGAACGCCTTTGGCACGGGCAAAGGCGCCGACACGATCACCAGCGGCCTTGAAGTCACTTGGACCACGACGCCGACGAAATGGAGCAACAACTTCTTCTGGAATCTGTTCGGCTACGACTGGGAGCTGACCAAGAGTCCGGCGGGCGCGCATCAATGGCAGCCCAAGGGCGGCGCGGGCGCCAATTCGGTCCCCGATGCGCACGACCCGTCGAAACGTCACACGCCCATGATGCTGACGACTGATTTGTCGCTGCGCTTCGATCCGGCGTACGAAAAAATTTCGCGGCGTTTCCACGAAAATCCGGATCAGTTTGCGGAGGCGTTCGCGAGGGCTTGGTTCAAGCTGACGCACCGCGATATGGGGCCGGTCGCCCGCTATCTCGGCCCACTCGCGCCCAAGCAGCAATTGATCTGGCAGGACCCTGTTCCGAAGGCCGATCATCCGCTGATCGACGAGCAGGACATCGCCGCACTGAAGGCGAAAATTCTGGCGTCCGGCCTCTCGGTTTCGCAATTGGTCGGGACCGCCTGGGCGTCGGCGTCAACGTTCCGCGGTTCCGATAAACGCGGCGGCGCGAACGGCGCGCGCATTCGCCTGAGCCCGCAAAAAGATTGGGAAGTGAACCAGCCGGCTCAATTGGCGGCGGTGTTGCAAAAGCTTGAGGCGATCCAAAAGGATTTCAATGGCGGCGGAAAAAAAGTCTCGCTCGCCGACCTGATCGTTCTAGGGGGCTGCGCGGCGGTCGAAGAAGCGGCGAAAAAGGCCGGGCAGAGCGTGCGGGTTCCCTTCTCGCCAGGGCGCACGGATGCTTCGCAAGAGCAGACCGACGTGGACTCGTTCGCCGTCCTGGAGCCCATCGCCGACGGTTTCCGAAACTACCTCAAGAAAGACGTCCAAGGCGCCGCAGCGGAACTCCTGGTGGACCGGGCAAATCTGCTCACCCTCACCGCGCCTGAGATGACTGTCCTTCTCGGCGGCCTGCGCGTTCTCGACGTCAATGTCGGAAAGACCGCCCACGGTGTTTTCACGAAACGGCCGGAGACGCTGAGCAACGACTTCTTCGTCAACCTGCTCGACATGGGAACCGCCTGGAAAAAATCCGGCGAGGGCATCCTGGAAGGGCGCGATCGGGCGACCGGCGCACTCAAGTGGACGGGAAGTGTTGTCGATCTCGTTTTCGGCTCGAACTCCCAGCTGCGCGCGCTCGCGGAAGTCTACGCCTGCGGCGACGGGCAAGCGGCGTTCGTACGCGACTTCGTGGCCGCATGGGACAAAGTGATGAATCTCGATCGCTTCGATTTGGCCTAGCCTTCTCCCCTTGGGGGGAGAAGGTGGCCCGAAGGGCCGGATGAGGGGGTTGCGATGATGGGAGAAAACAAGTCCCCTCACCCGCCGCTTCGCGACCCCCTCTCCCCCGCAGGGGGAGAGGGTTGGCGCTACTCACGAATCACCAAGCGCCTTGGCAATCAGCGCTTCAACCGCTTCGATGCCGTCGTAAATCTCGGCATTCGTGAAACGGATCACCCGCCAACCTGATTGCTGTAGGTACTCTGTTCGCGTGTCGTCAAAGTTCTTCTGCTCGGATCATCGTGCGACGGCCCATCTGGCCCGAGGCGGGCGTTCAGGCCCGCCGAAGTCCATCAATTATTCCGGTTCATACCGTGCAATATCGCAATGACGATGTAGACTGGTATCCATAGCCCTAAAGTGACGAAGCATAATAGGACGTGCAGCGCGTGGTTCATTCCGCGGTGGCCGTCTCGAATTACCACGGTAGACGATGCCGAAGCGGCGGCGGCGCCGGGCCCGCCAACCCTTGCGCCCTCCTGCTGTTTACGCATTACGGCGTCAAGAATTTCACCGCAATGACGGCACTTCTTTGCGGCAGGTTGAATTTGCTCAGCGCAAAAGGGGCAGGCAATGGTAGCGTCAACCGCCAACGACCCAGCGGCACTCCGCACCGCAGGAACACCATCTTCCTCTGCCATCGGATTTCCCCAGCTCCAGTGGTTGAAGCTATCCGCGAACTTTAGGAACTTGTCTACGGTTTGTTGAGTTTGGACTATTCGCTCAAATTGCAGATCCCTGTTCAGAAAGCCTAGCTTCGCCGGGAGGTACGGCTAGGTCGCAGGCGTTACACCGCCGACGGCAAGCTGATTTTCTAGTGCGTTTAGCCATTACTCGGGGACTACGGTGTTGTTCTGAGAGACAAACGCCACCTGCGCTTCTGTGTGCATGTGCAGCAAATCTTGCGAAAGGAGATTGGGATGCTTGATGTCGAATGAGGAGGGGACGGGAAACACGATTTGGACCATCGTGGCGTCACTCGACGCTAGGCTATCTCAGCCCGATTGCGTTCGAGGAGAAGGAGGCGTTAGCTTAGGAAAGTGTCCACGGGACCGGCAGCAGTTCAGGTGAGGGGTATAGGCGCGGACCGGCAAGCATGGCGCCGTTCCCCTCATCCGGCCCTTCGGGCCACCTTCTCCCCTCAAGGGGAGAAGGGACGCTTCCGCCGATCGAGCGCTCTGCCTTGCTCCTCTCCCCTTGAGGGGAGAGGGATCGCAAACGCCGGCGGCGACGCATCTGCGACGTGGGTGAGGGGTTTGCGCGCGCGACCGTAAACGCCGCGATCCCCTCATCCGGCCCTTCGGGCCACCTTCTCCCCTCATGGGGAGAAGGGAGTCAGCTTCACCATCGCGTTCAATACACCCGCTTCTTCGGCGGAATGTACTCAACTTCATTCGTCATAGTGTTGGTGTGGACGGGGCGATAATCGATGCGCGCCGCGCCGGTGTCTGGATCGAGCCACGCCAAAGTGTGCTTCATCCAATTGACGTCATCGCGGTCGGGGAAATCTTCGCGGGCGTGGGCGCCGCGGGACTCGGTGCGATTCAAGCCGCCATTGACGGTGACGATGGCTTGGGCGATCAGATTGTCGAACTCCAAGGTCTCGACCAGATCGCTGTTCCAAATCATCGAACGATCGGTAACGCGGATATCCTTCACGCCCGCCCACACCTCGGCCATGCGCGCTACGCCTTCGGCCAGCACCGGGCCGGTACGATACACCGCGCAGGTCTCCTGCATGCCGCGCTGCATCTTGTCGCGCAGCGCCGCGGTTGGCGTCGCGCCGCTTGCGTTGCGGAATTTGTCGAAGCGCGCGAGGTGCGCATCGCCCGCACCCTTGGGCAAGGAAGGTTGCGAGGCGTTGGCTTTCAAACGCTCCCCGCACCGCAAGCCCACTGCGCGCCCGAACACCACAAGGTCAATCAGAGAGTTCGAGCCCAGGCGATTGGCGCCATGAACCGAAACGCACGCGGCTTCGCCCACCGCCATCAGGCCGGGCACCACGCAATCAGGGTCGCCGTTCGCCTTGGTGAGCACTTCGCCGTGATAGTTCGTGGGGATGCCACCCATATTGTAGTGCACGGTCGGCAGCACCGGGATCGGCTTGCGGGTCACGTCAACGCCAGCGAAAATCTTGGCGCTCTCGGAGATGCCAGGCAGGCGCTCATGCAACAGCTTCGGATCGAGGTGATCGAGGTGCAGGAAGATGTGGTCCTTGCCGGGGCCAACGCCGCGGCCTTCGCGGATCTCCAGCGTCATCGCCCGCGAGACCATGTCGCGCGGCGCCAAATCCTTCACCGTCGGCGCGTAACGCTCCATGAAGCGCTCGCCGTTCGAATTGGTGAGATAGCCGCCCTCCCCGCGCGCGCCTTCGGTGATCAGGCAGCCGGCGGGGAAAATGCCGGTGGGGTGAAACTGCACGAATTCCATGTCCTGCAGGGGCAGACCCGCACGCAGCACCATGGCGTTGCCGTCGCCAGTGCAGGTGTGCGCACTGGTGCAGGAAAGATACGCGCGTCCGTAGCCGCCGGTGGCGAGCACCACGGATTGCGCGCGGAAGCGATGCAGCGTGCCGTCCTCAAGCTTCCAGGCGGTGACACCCCGGCAGGCGCCGTTCTCCATGATCAAATCAAGCGCGATGTACTCGATGAAAAAATCCACCGCATGCCGCAGCGATTGCCCGTACATCGTGTGCAGCATGGCGTGACCGGTGCGGTCAGCCGCGGCGCACGTGCGTTGCACCGGCGCTTCGCCGTAATTGCGGGTCATGCCGCCAAAGGCGCGCTGATAGATTTTACCTTCCTCGGTGCGCGAGAACGGCACGCCCCAATGCTCAAGCTCGTACACCGCCGCGGGGGCGTTGCGGGTGAGGTATTCGATCGCATCCTGATCGCCCAGCCAGTCCGACCCCTTGACGGTGTCGAACATGTGCCATTGCCATTGGTCCTCACCCATATTGCCGAGCGCGGCGGAAATGCCGCCTTGCGCCGCGACGGTGTGCGAGCGGGTGGGAAACACCTTGGAAATGCACGCAGTCTTCAGCCCTGCCTGTGCGCAGCCGAGCGCGGCGCGCAAGCCCGAACCGCCGGCGCCGACAACAACAACATCAAAAGTGTGGTCAACCCAATTATAGGATTTCAACGCGTCAAGCTCCAAAATTCACGAGCAACACCGCGAAGATCGCGCCGGCGCCGAGCGCAAGCGGGACCAATGTGTTGAGCAACAACAGCACAATCTTGGCCACAGGCTTGTGGATGTAATCCTCGACGATCGCCTGCATGCCGAGGCGCATATGGTAGAGCGAGACCACGATCAGCAAGATGACGCCCACCGCATTGAGCGGATCAGTGATGAAATCGATGGCGGCGCGATAACTCGGCTCTGTCATCGACAATGCCGCGCTCAGCACAAACCAGGTCGCGAGAAACATAAGCGCAATGGCTGAAACGCGCTGGCCGATGAAATGCCCCGTGCCCTCTCCGCTGGCGCCATGATGACGCACACGTCCCAAGGCCGAACGCATGCCCCGCCCGCTCATCGCCAACCTCCGAAACTCAGCAAGACCCAAAGGCCAAGGGGCGCGACGATCGCGAACAGAATGGCGAACCAGGCGCTGGTCTCGGCGTCACCCGGCTTCATGCCGGCGCCGGTGTCGAACACCAGATGACGAATGCCGTTGGCAAGGTGGAATGCGAACGCCGCGACAATCAGGTAGAGCGCGACCTGCCCGAGCGGCGCGATGAGCAATGCGCCCAGCGGCGCATAGGCTTCCGGCCCCGCCGCCACCGCCATCAGCCACACCGAAAACCCAATCGCCGCCGCATAGAGCGCGATGCCGCTCAAGCGGTGAAAGATCGAACTGGCCATGGTGATATGCCAGCGCCAGATCGTCAGATGCGGCGATACGGGTCTGTCTTCCGGACGGATCGCGCCGGCCATGAGCGCCTCTTTCGGGGGAATCTGCGGAGTGTGGAATCTGGCGCGGACATTAGGCCGGGCGCCGCCCGAGTCAACGTTTTGGAATGGCCGCCCAATAATCGAAGTCGAGCACGATTGCGGGATCGTATTCGCCGCTGTCCAGCTTCAGCGGGAAATCGGCGCAGGCGCGGTTCTTGGCGCCGACCAGGCGCAGGCGCAGGGCGGCAACCTTGTTCGCACCGCCGAGATCGGCTCTGTCCAGCACCTCCGACCACGCATAAAGCGTGTCGCCCGCGAACAGCGGGTTCACGTGGCGCCCGCCATTGATCGCCAGCATCAAGCCGGCATTGGCGAGGCCGTTGAACGCAAGCGCGCGGGCGAGCGATATCGCCACGCCGCCATAGATCAGCCTTTTGCCGAAGCGCGACTCGCGCTGGCTCAGCGCGTCGAAATGCACTTTCGCGGTGTTCTGGTAGAGTCGCGTAGCGAGTTGGTGTTCGGCCTCCTCGATGGTCATGCCATCGACATGGTCGATCTTCTCGCCGATGGCGTAATCCTCGAACGCATGCGGCGAGCCGGCCAACGCGAAATCGTAACGGCTGAAATCCAGGTTCGGCGGCGGCGCGAGGTCGCTCGCCGCCAATGCTTCAGCCAGCGGCGGCGACACAGGATCGGGCGCCGGCGCGCCAAGTTCGCGCTTGTTCACCATCACCCAGCGCACATAGGAGAGCACTGCGACATCGTGCTGATTGAGACCGCTGGTGCGCACGGTGACGATACCGGTCTTGCCGCTTGAATTCTGCTTCAGGCCAATGACCTCGGACGAGGCGCGCAATGTATCTCCGGGATAAACCGGCGCCAGAAACCGCCCCTCGGCATAGCCCAGATTGGCGACGGCGTTCAACGAGATATCCGGCACGCTCTTGCCAAACACGATATGAAACACCAGCAGCGGATCGATCGGCGCGCGCGGGAAGCCGCAAGCTTGCGCAAAGGTATCAGCGCAAAACAACGCCGTCCGTGACCCCGTGAGCGCGATGTTCAGCGCAACATCAGCGCTCGTCACCGTACGCGGGGCGGCGTGTGCGATGACTTGGCTAAGCGCGAAGTCCTCGAAGAAGTTGCCGGGATTGGATTTCATGACTCGACATTTGCGGCGCGGCGCGGGCTTGGTCAAGCGCGCCGCATTGACTTTGGCGCGCAGCGCGCACAGCGGTTCCCTATGCACATCCTTGTCCTTGGCGGGTATGGCTTCATCGGCCTTGAAGCAGCGCGCGCCTTGATGACGGCCGGGCATGACGTGGCCGCGCTCGGCCGCCATTCGGCGTTCGGCGAACGCGTGCTTACTGGCGCGCGGTGGATCGAGGCCGATATCGCCCGCCTGGACACGCCTGAAAAGTGGGCGCCGCTGCTTACTGGCGTCGATGTCGTCGTCAACGCCTCTGGCGCCTTGCAAGATAGCGCCCGCGACAATCTGACAGCGGTGCAGGACACGGCGATCCGCGCACTGGTCGCAGCGTGCGAACGCACCGACGTCAAGCGCTTCGTCCAGATCAGCGCGCCCGGCGCCGACGCCGCATCCGCGACTGGGTTCCTCCGCACCAAGGCGGCCGCCGATGCGGCGCTGAAAGCGAGCGCGCTGACGTGGGTGATCCTGCGCCCTGGACTGGTCTGGGGACGCACAGCCGCTGGCGGCACGGCCCTGGTGCGCATGCTTTCGGCGTTTCCTCTCGTGCAGCCCTTGGTGCTGGCCGGGGCGCGCGTGCAAATGGCCGATATCGACGATGTCGCCGCCGCCATCGTCGCCGCCGTAGCCGGAGACATCGCCGCCGGCGCCGACATCGATCTGGTTGAACCGGTGCCGCGCACGCTCGCCGACATCGTCGAGCAAGTGCGCGCCTGGCACGGGTTTGCGCCGGCGGCGGCGCGCCTCGAGGTTGCGCGCGCGATTGGCGGCTTGATTGCGTACCTCGCCGACTTGGCCGGCTGGCTGGGCTGGCGCTCGCCCTTGCGGACCACATCCTTGCGCGCGCTCGAACAAGGCGTCATCGGCGACGCCTCGGGCTGGCCCACGGCAACCTTCCGCGAAAGCCTGAAGCGGCGGCCCGCGACGCGGCAGGATCGGCTGTTCGCGCGCATGCAATTGCTGTTGCCGCTGGCCGTGCTCACCTTGTCCGCGTTCTGGATCGCGTCGGGCCTCATCGGCTTGACGCGCAGCGAAGCGGCGGGCGCTGTGCTCGCCGGGCGAACCGAGCACGCCGCAAGCCTGGTTCTGATCGGCGCACTCGCCGACATCGCGCTGGGTCTTGCCCTGCTCTGGCGGCCATGGGCGCGCGCGGCTTGCTTCGGCATGATCGCGCTGACGGGGGCCTACCTCGTCGCGGGCACGCTGTTGACGCCGCATCTGTGGGCCGACCCGCTTGGACCATTGGTGAAAACGCTACCTGCCGCGCTCCTCGCGCTTGTCTGCGCCGTGCTTCTGGAGGAGCGCTGAAATGGACTGGATCCCGCTCCTGCGCTGGGCGCACGTCATCGGCGCCTGTGTGCTGCTCGGCACGGGCGCCGGCATCGCCTTCTTCATGGTGATGGCGCATCGCACCGGCGAGGCTGCCCTGATCGCCCACACCGCGCGCATTGTCGTGATCGCGGATTGGCTGTTCACCGCCTCGGCGGTGATCGCCCAGCCCATCACCGGCGCGGCGCTCGTGCATGCTGCCGGCTGGAGTTGGAGCGAAGGCTGGATCCTTCTCTCGCTCATCCTTTACGTCGTCACCGGAGCGTTCTGGCTGCCCGTGGTGTGGATGCAGGCGAAGATGCGCGACCTTGCCGCCGAAGCGGCGCGCACGAACGCGCCTCTGTCCGCCCGCTATCACCAACTCTATCGCGCTTGGTTCCTTTGTGGTTTTCCCGCCTTCTTCTCCGTGCTTGCGATCGTCTGGCTGATGCGCGCCCAGCCGAGCTTTACGCTGTTCTAGCGTAGCGCATTGCGCGATAGCGGCGCCAAACAGCGGTTCCCGGTTTTGCACGGCCATCGCCGCGGACGATGCCGGTATAGGTCCAGATGCGCGACAACGTCTGCATCTGGCCGCTCAGGCGGCGCGTGAGGCGCTCGAAGTCATGGCTGGCGAAGTTGACGATAAACGCGAAGCGATCGCGATGCGCGGTTTCCAGCAACAGTTCGAAATGCCGTTGCTGGTCGCGCGGCGAGCCAAACAACGGCAGCGTTCCGATCATCACATTGCGTGAGGTGTAACCGCTTTCCGTCACGCCGATGGGCTTGCCGCCGGCGTCTTCCGCGAAACGCTTGGCGAAGTCGAAGAAATCCGTTGGCAGCGGGCGCGGTATTTCCCAACTCATGTGCGGATAGACGCTGAATGCCGCAAGATCGCTATGACGCATGAGATCCAGCATCTCGCGCCGCTGCAAGGCGCCATCGGCGTGCTCGGACAGTCCAAGCAAGTGCGAGACCTCCATGGTGAAAAGCACCGGGAGGTTAGGAAAGCGCGCTTTGATCCGCTCGTAGGCGTGGCGGTGAAGCGCCTTGTAAGCGGGCCACAACGCGGGCGCGTTGTGCAACAGCAAGTTGGACTCGATGCCGATGGCCAGCCAGTCTGGCCGTGTCGCTTCGCAAGCGCGGATAGCGAAGTTAGAGTAGGCGCGCATGGTGCGCGCGTCGTCAAAGGTCAATCCAGCGAAGGGCGCGGGAATGGGGCGGTTGTCGGTCTGGCCCCAATACGGCGCCATGGCGCGCCGCGATGTGTCTAACGGACCGATCGACAACAGCAGCTTGTGGCCCTGCGGCGGCCGATACGCCAACTCCGTATTGAGGTTTTGACTGAACGGCGCGCCGCTGAGCGCCTCCGTCCACGGCACGCCGCCGAGGATCATTGGCGCGGCCATGTCGCACTCGTCGGCGATGAAGCGATCGGTGGCCGCCACAGCCTCCAGCGTCAGATCGGGGGGCCAGCGCGTCACACCCATGCGGAACGGGCGGGTTTGCAACGGCTGCGCGACGGCAGGCGCCGCGATGGCGACCGCGACTGCGCCTAGGACAATGCGTCTGGTGATCATGTGCGTTTCTCCCCGCGCCAACAGAAACCGCGCTGCGCTGAAGCACACCTGAATGCTTTGCGCTAACGCGCACCTCCAATCGCCTCCGCCACCGCAACAACGCGGCGCGCCTCCTCCAAGTGCAACAGCTCCGTCATCTTACCGTCGACCTTGATCACGCCCTGGCCGGCGTTTTCTGGCGCGGCGAAGGCGGCGATGACTGCCTCGGCGCGGGCGATTTCCTCGGCGCTCGGCGCGAACACTAAATTGCATACATCGAGCTGGCTGGGATGGATCAGGGTCTTGCCGTCGAAACCGAATTCCAGGCCTTGGCGGCATTCTGATTCGAAACCTGTCGCGTTGGCGATGTCATTGTAGACGCCGTCGATGGCGACCAGGCCCTCGGCGCGCGCGGCGGTGACTGTCAACGCCAAAGCGGCATGAAACGGCGCGCGTCCCGGGAACAGACGTGCGCGGGTTTCCTTGGCGAGATCGTTCGTGCCCATGACGAGACAGCCGAGGCGCGTTGCACGGGCGGCGGCGGCGATGTCGGCGAGGTTCAAAATCGCGCGCGGCGTTTCGATCATGACCCAGAGCGCGGCTTCCTCGCTGAAGCCCGCCTCGGTCAGCACATCGTCGAGCGCGACGATCTCCGCGCCGCTTTCCACTTTCGGGGCCAGCACGCCGGCAGGCGCGGCCTGCGCGACCGCGGCGATATCGTCCCTGCCCCATGGCGTCGCCAGCGCGTTGACGCGCACGATGATCTCACGTTTGCCATAGCCGCCGGCCCGGAGCGCTTCGACCACGCGCCCGCGCGCCTCGCCCTTGGCCTCGGGCGCAACGGAATCTTCCAGGTCGAAGATCAACACGTCAGCAGGCAAGCCCCTGGCCTTCTCCAACGCTTTGGCATTGGCGCCGGGCATATAGAGGCACGATCGGCGTGGGCGGGCGGTCATTTCCAGTTCGCTTCCTTGCTTGGCGCGCCGACGCAAGCGATCATCGCCGACCATGAGCGAACCTAGCCGCCCGAAGACGATTCTGTCGATCCAGAGCCAGGTCGTCGGCGCGCGCGTCGGCAATGGGGTCGCGGCGTTTGCGATGGAGCGCCTGGGCGTGCGGGTCTGGCAATTGCCGACCACGCTGCTCGGTCGCCGGCCCGACCACGGCCCACCCGGCGGCGGGCCGCTGCCGGCTGAGACTTTGGTGTCCTTATTCGACGGGCTCGCCGCTGACGGGCGCTTAAGCGAAATCGACGCCGTGCTGACCGGCTATCTAGGCGATGCCGAGCAAGCCGCGCCCATCCTCGACATGGTCGAACGCGTGAAGGCCGCCAATCCGAACGCGCTGTTCGTGTGCGATCCGGTGCTGGGCGATGAAGGCAAGCTCTATGTAAACCAAGCCATAGCCGATGCTGTGCTCGCCGGCCTGGCGCCGCGCGCCGATTGGCTGATGCCGAACGCGTTCGAGCTCGGCCTGATCGCCGGGCGCGCCATTGAAGGCCTGGACGCGGCGCGCGGCGCGGCGCGGCGCTTCGGCAAGCCGATGCTGATTTCCTCGATCCGCACCGCGACTGGCCTTGGCAATCTTTTCGCCGCGCCCGGCGGCGATTGGTTCAGCGAAACCACACGGCTGCCGCGCGCGCCCAAAGGCGCGGGCGATTTGCTCAGCGCGCTATTCACTGCCCGACGCGCACGCGGGGACGCGCCGGCGGTGGCGCTGGAAGCGGCGACCGGCGCGGTATTCGACGTGATCGTGCGTTCGCTGGCGGCGGAGAGCGATGAATTGCTGTTGCCCGGCGCGCAGGACCTCTTGGTCGAACCAGTGACGTGGCCGCGCGCGTTGCGTTTGGAGGTGACGTGATGGCCGAGGGATTTGTGGCGCCCGGCTTCGAGCGCGTGCGCGAGGCGTTTGACGCCGCGCTACCGGATGAGCTTGGCGCTGGATTTGCCGCGGTGCGCGATGGCGAAGTCGTGATTGATCTCTGGGGCGGTTGGGCTAACCGCGATCAGACACAGCCCTGGACGCGCGACACGATCGTGCCTGTGTACTCCACCACCAAGGGCGTGAGTGCAATTGTTTTGGCGTGGCTCATGGACAACGGCCTGATCGACTACGAGGCGCCTTTGGCCGCGCTCTGGCCCGCATTCGGCGCACACGGCAAGGACCGCGTCACCATTGCGCAGACGCTCGCGCACCAGGCCGGCGTGCCGGGTTTCACTGAACGCATCGATCCCGATTTGTGGCTCGACCCGCCCGCGTGCGCGGAAGCGATCGCGGCGTTGGCGCCGATGTGGCCGCCCGGGAGCGCCAGCGGCTATCACCCGCTCACCTGGGGCTACATCGCCGGCGAAATCGCGTTGCGCGCGGCGGAGCGCTCGCTGGGAACCATCCTGCGCGAGGAGATGTGCGCGCCGCTCGGCCTCGATTTTCAAATCGGCACGCCGGAAAGCGAGCACGCGCGTTGCGCCGAAATGAAAAAACCTTCGCGCGGCGGCGATTTCGGCGAAATCACGCCCCCGCGCAAAGCAGCTTTCTTTTCGCCATGGTCCGCGCCAGTACGCGGCGGCGCGCAATGGCGCAAAATCGAGATCCCCTCCGCCAACGGGCACGCCAATGCGTTGAGCGTAGCGCGCCTGTTTGAAATCTATGCAACAGAAGGTGAAATCGCCGGCAAGCGCTTCCTTTCGCAACAAGCGTTCGACGCGCTGACCACGCGCCGCTGGGCGGGCGACGATCTGGTGCTGCCGTTCCACATCGATTGGCGCACCGGCGTGATCGGCAATTCCAACCGCTTCTACGGGCCGAACCTTGAGGCGCTTGGCCATTCTGGCATGGGCGGATCGTGCGGGTTTGGCGATCCACACGCGCGCGTTTCCGCTGGGTATGTGATGAACAAGCAATCGCACCACATCATGGGCGATCCGCGCTCCTTGGCACTTATCGACGCGCTTTATTCATGCCTTTGAAGCGCATTTGGTTCGAAGCCGGCGCCGTACTCATCGCGCTAGGCATCGTCGCGATCCTGATCTGGCTGCTCATCGGCTCGGACAATCTCGCGCTTGCCAGCGGCCAGCCGGTGTTTGGCGATTTCATCGCTTTCTGGAGCGCCGGGCGCGCGGCGCTTGAGGGCCACGGCGCAGAGGTGCACGAGCGCGCGGCGATGTTCGCCTACCACCAACAGGCCATCCCCGAGATCCGCTTCTACGCGCAATGGAACTCGCCGCCGACGTTCCTGCTGGTCGCGGCGCTGCTCGCGCTCGCGCCGTTTCCGGTGTCGGCGCTTGTGTTTCTCGTCGCCACCGGCGCGCTTTACCTGTTCGTCGCACGACGTCTGTTGCCGGACCGGCGCGCGCTGATTTTCGCCGCCACCGCGCCGGCCGCATTGTACCATCTGGGAACGGTGCAGGTGGGATTGCTGGTCGCCGGCATCTCAGGCCTTGCGCTCTCCTGGCTCGACAAGCGTCCGCGCCTTGCGGGCGCTCTTGTCGGTCTGCTGGCGATCAAACCGCACTTGGCGATCCTCTGGCCGCTCCTGCTTGCGCTGACCGGGCGCTGGCGCGCCTTCGCCGCGGCGTCGATCTCAACCCTTGCCTTCGGCGCGCTCGCCGCCTTCGTGTTCGGCGCGGATTCCTATGTTCGCTTCTTCGACAACCTCTCGGCGTCGGCCGATCTCATTTCCGCCCAGCGCATCACCACGCCCTCCTACGCCAGCCTCTACGCCAATTTGCTGCAACTGCATCTCGGCCAAACCTTTGCGATCGGCGCGCACACGGTCAGCGCCATCGCGGCGCTGGCTCTTGCCGCGTGGTCGCTCCGGCGCGGCGACTGGCGGACGCAAGGCGCAAGCTTGTGCGCCGCGACGTTGCTGATCTCGCCGTACCTGTTCTTCTACGATTTCACGCTGCTCGCCATGGGTGCGGCGCTCCTGGGCGCACCGCGCGACCGGCTGGAGACCGCCGCGCTCGTTTTCGCCTGGGGCGCTGGGCTCTCGCTGCCGATCGGCCATTTCCTGGCCCCACTGCCGCTTTGCCCGATGGCCGCGTGGCTCGTGCTGCTCAGCGCGACGCAGCGCGTGCGTTCATGCCAATCGAGACCGACGCACGATGTCCCAAGAGAACAATCCGAGGCCAGTCCAAATCAACGCAAAGCTGGCTCCGCGTAGCAATGTGAACGGCTCGCCGAAGGCGATGCCGGTGGCGAATTGAAGCGAGGGCGCGAGGAATTGCAATATGCCCAGCGCGGTAAAACTCACGCGCCGTGCGCCGAAGGTGAACGCCAGCAATGGCAGCGCCGTGACCGGCCCCGCCAGCGCCAACAGCAACGCCTGGCGCCAATCAACTGCGAACGCCAACGGCGCCGCGCTGGCGGCACTTATCAGCAGGCCGATCGCCACCGGCGCCAAGGTCACCGTTTCAATCAGCAGTCCGGCGGCGGCGGGCACAGCGGCGCGTTTGCGAATGACGGCGTAGACCGACCATGTCGCGCACAAGACCAGCGCCATCCACGGCGGCGCGCCCAGCGCGAATCCCTGGACGACAACCCCCGCGAGCGCAAGCACCAGCGCCGCGATCTGCGCGGCAGTGATGCGCTCGCGGAAGAACAAGACACCCACAGCGACGCTCACCAACGGCGCCAAAAAGTACGCAAGCGCTGACTCGATGACACGCTCGTCCATCACCAGCCAAACGTAGATGCCCCAATTGAAAAAGATGAAGCAGGCCGACAGCGCCAGCGTGCCAAGCATGCTCGGATTGAACGCGGCGGCGAGTTCGCGCGCCCCGGTGCGCCAGCCACTCAACGCGAAAACAGCAATGAAAGCGGCGGGTACGGTCCACAAAATGCGCTGGCCCAACACCTCGCGCACATCGGCGAACGCAAGCAGCTTTAGATAAAGCGGCAGAAAACCCCACATAACGTATGCGCTCGCCGCGGCAATGAAGCCGGCGCGGCGGTCTGCTTCCGAGGGCGTGAGCGCGGCGGAGGTCATGCACTTGGCTTTCCGTAAGGGTTCGCCAATTTGATTTCCATGAACCGGCCCGGCGCCGTCAGCGGCGTAAAACCAAGTGGCGCATAAACGCCGTGCGCATCCTTGGTGCCAAGCAGCCAACGGCGCAGGCCCTGCAAGTCCGGATGCTCACGAAACACGGCCACCAATGCGCGGCCGAGGCCGCGGCCTTGCCGGCCGGGCAGCACAATCACATCGCAGAGCCAGGCAAACGTGGCCTTGTCGGTGACCAGACGCGCAAAACCAATGAGCTTGCCCGCCTCGTCGCGCGCGATGGCGCACATCGAATTGGCGCACGCGCGCGCCACCACGTCACGTGGAATGCCGGGCGACCAATAGGTCTCTCGCAGCGCAGCGTGGATCACATCGATGTCGGGATCCGTCGGTTGTTCGATAACGATGCGTACGGCCATGCATCCCCTGCTCGGCTCAGATAGAGATTTGCGCGCGTCGCGTCATCGGCTCACGCGCGCACGATTTGCGACTGGGTGTTTCAGAGCCAAGATCCTCTCACCGTCCCGGATGAAATCCGGGACGGTGAGAGGTGACGCTCGCCATCACGCCGCCCGCCGCCGGAACAGCCCGCGATTATTCATCAGTTCGGCGATTTGCACGGCGTTGAGCGCGGCGCCTTTGCGCAGATTGTCGCTCACCACCCACAGTGAAAGCCCATTGTCGACGGTGCTGTCCTCGCGAATGCGCGACACGTACGTGGCGAATTCGCCCACGCACTCCACCGGCGTAATGTAACCCCCGTCCTCGCGCCGGTCGATCACGACGATTCCAGGCGCTTCGTGCAGGAGGTCGCGCGCTTCGTCGGCCGTGATCGGGTTTTCGAACTCGATGTTCACCGCTTCAGAATGCCCAACGAACACCGGCACGCGCACGCAGGTGGCGCTCACCTTGATTGTGGGGTCGAGGATCTTCTTGGTCTCGACCATGAGCTTCCATTCCTCGGTGGTGCCGCCGTCATCCATGAAATCACCGGCGTGTGGGATGACGTTGAAAGCGATCTGCTTGGGGAAATGTTCCTTTACCAATTCGTCGTTGACGAAGATGCCGCGCGTCTGGGTCCACAGCTCATCCATCGCGTCCTTGCCGGCGCCAGAGACGCTTTGATAGGTCGCGATCACGACGCGTTTGATCTTGGCATGATCGTGCAGCGGCTTCAGCGCCACCACCAATTGCGCCGTTGAGCAATTCGGGTTGGCGACGATGTTGAGCTTGTCATAGCCCATGACGGCGTCTGGGTTCACTTCCGGCACCACCAGCGGCACGCGCGGATCCATGCGCCAAGCGCTGGAATTGTCGATCACCACCGCGCCGGTCGCGCCGATTTTCGGCGACCACAGCTTCGACACCGCCCCGCCCGCGCTCATCAACACGAGATCGATGCCGCTGAAATCGACCTGTTCGAGATCTTTGCATTTCAGCGTGCGATCGCCGTAGCTCACCTCCTGGCCAAGCGACTTTCGCGAGGCGATGGCGATCACTTCGTCAGCCGGAAACAGCCGCTCCTCCAGGATCGAGAGCATCTCTCGGCCCACGGCGCCCGTGGCGCCGACCACCGCGACCCTTAAACTCATAATTCCTCTCCCGCGGCGCACGCGCCGCTCATCGTTGTTAAGTAGGGAAATTCGGCGTCTTTTCCAAGGCTAGACTCCCGCGCAAGTCGGCCTAGATTGCTTGTTAGGAAACGGGGGGCCGGGCCGTGGCCGACACAACGTTTGAGCTCTATCGCCTCATGGTCGAGGAGGTGCGCGAGGCGCGCCGCGCCCGCCGCGAGCTCTCCAACATGTTCCTCACCCTCAACATCGCCGGCTTCGGCGCGCTTGGCCTGATCGCGCGCGACAATGGCGCCTTGAACCCGGCGCTGCTGCCCATGCTCGCCTTCGCGCTGGTGCTCACCTGCGTGATCTGGCGCACCTCGAACTCCTATTACACGCATATGCTGGCGGCCAAATACAAGGCCATCTACGCGGTCGAGGACCAGCTCGGCATGCACCCGATCCGCGACGAATGGGCGGCGCTCCATGGCAAGCGGCGCGCCATGCGTTGGTTCTCGCTTGAGCGGGCGATGCCGGTGCTGTTCATGCTCGGTTACGCTCTGTTCTTCGCTATCCAAACCGGCGCCCTCCATCCTGACACGCTCCCCGACCAAGCGCGTGACCTCATTGACCTTGCGCGGCAACGCTTCGGCATTTGACGTCAGCGCGCGTTGCGGCGTAGCGCATGCGCTTGGTGGTGACGCGTGCGCCGCGCCCCATCGAGAACGAGTGCTCGGTATCGCCGGTATAGGCGAAGCCGCCTTTCTCCAGCACACGGCCGGAGGCTGGGTTGTCGATGAAGTGGCCTGATTGCAGGGGGCCGAGTTTATCGGCTTGCCCGACAAAGCCGCGCAGCGCCTCGGTGGCCAAGCCCTGCCCCCAGAACGGGCGCCCAAACCAATAGCCGACCTCGAACGCCTCGCCGCCGCGCCCATGCGCGCCGATCACCCCCACCAAGCCTTCGCCTTCGAGCTCGGCGGCGTACACGAAATCCTCGCCCAAGGCCGCACGCGCGGCCAGCGTCATGATCCAGCCTTCGGCGGCGGCTTGCAGGTACGGCAGCGGCGTCATCGCCAAATTGCGTCCGACACGCGGGTCATTGCAAAAGCGGGCGATGCGCGGCGCATCGTTGATGCGCAGCGGGCGCAAGCTCAGCCGCTTGGTCTCGATCCGGTCGGGCAGTCTGGGCACATCGCGCATTGCCAAGCCTCCTGGCTCTGGTGTCGCGCGGGGCAAAGAAAATGGGGCGCCTTGATCCGGGCGCCCCACGCACTCTTGGGAACCGGATCGCCCTGTTGAAGCAGGCGATCCGGAAAACTGTTCCGTCTCGCCTATTCGGCCGCAACCTGCATCGGATTAATCGATACGTAAGTTCGGCCGTCGCGTTTGGTCGCGAACGCGACCTGGCCCTGACAAAGGGCAAACAACGTATGGTCGCGGCCAAGGCCGACGTTTGAGCCGGGATGGAATTTGGTGCCGCGCTGGCGCACGAGGATTTCCCCGCCATTGACGGCCTGGCCGCCAAAGCGCTTCACGCCGAGGCGTTGACCCGGGCTATCGCGACCATTGCGCGACGAACCGCCAGCTTTTTTGTGAGCCATTGCCTCTTATCCTATGGCCGTGATCTTGACGTGACTTTCGGCCTGACGATGGCCGATTTTGCGGCGATAGGTGTTGCGGCGGCGCTTCTTGAACACCGTGACCTTGTCGCCCTTTTTGGTTTCCACCAGCTCGCCGGTCACCTTGGCGGCGTCCTTGCCGAGCTTCACGGCCTTGCCATCGCTGGACAACAGCGTGTCGAAGCTGACCTTAGCCCCGGCCTTGGCGTCGAGCTTCTCGACCACAACCACATCGCCCTTGGCGACCCGGTATTGCTTGCCGCCTGTTTTGATGACCGCGAACATCTGCTCGTCCAATAAAATAAGGCGCCCGAACGAAGCTCGCCCGGGCGGGGAGCGGGGATATAAAGGAACCAGGGGCGCTGGGTCAACCGGGGATGGGGTAGATTTTGGGGCTTTAAGCCGCCTTGGACAGGCGGTCGATCTCGCCTTCGAGCCGAGAGCGCCAGTCGGCGGCCTCTGCGGCGTCGGGAAGCAGGTTCAGCAGATAGGGCACCGTGCGGTCCCGATGCAGGTCCACAACGGACTCATCCCAGGGCCAAGCCTGCGCCGCCGCCATCTCGGCAAAAAGCGCTTCCAGCCGATTGCGCACGTGCTCAAGCTTCGGCGTGTAGGCTGGCTTGGTTTCGCCGCCGAACAGATCTTGCTGGGCCATCGTCCGAGAATGGACGAGATTCGTTCTTGCCGGCAACACAGCAAGACAATCCACAAGCACCAGCTCCGTCATTCCGGACGGCGCGGAGCGCCGATCCGGAACCCAGGGGTCGCCGGGCTGTGCTCTTGCCCCTGGGTTCCGGGTTCGGCCTGCGGCCGCCCCGGAATGACGGAACTTAGGTTTGTGCCGGAAACGCTTGTTGGTACGCCGCATCGATCGCCGTCATCTGGGTGATCGTGAAGGCCAACACATCGGCGACCTTGGCGATGTGTTCGATTTCATCGAGGGAGAGATCGCGGCCCTTGCGGCTGCGCAAATATTTGTCGAGCACCTGGTAGCCGCCGATGTGAAAGCCCCACACGTCCGGCGGGATCGGCGCGAAGGCGCTTTCGGCGTTGATGTAGGCCTTCCGCTCGGCTTCGACGTAACGCGGATTGGCTTCAACCCGGTAGCGCCCCTCGCCGCTCTTCGTGCTTTGGAATTGCGCGAGCTTCGTCGTTGTCTTGCGCTTCAGCAGGTGCGCCTCGACCAGCGCCCAGCCGAGCGCGGAGAGCGCATCGAAATGTTCGCGCGCGTCCGGGAACGGTACGCGCGGAAAATCGATGCGCAGGAATTCAGAATAGCGCCTGCGATACGTTGGCGCGTGCAACACGGCGTAGATGAACCCCAGGATCTCCTCGGGCAAATATTGATGATCGTAGCGCGCGTCGATGAAAGCGCGGAAAGCGGGGGAGAGGTTTTCGATGCGAACTTCGCTTTGGAGCCAAAGAGGAAAGAGATAATTGACCTCCTTCATCGCAAGAGCATGATGCCCCATAGGGCGATCAACAATCATCGCGTAGTCGTATTCACCAGCAACATCGGCCTTCCGAATCGCTGCCAAACCCATGTTTGACGAGCGCATGTGCCGCATAACACGTTCCCGCCTGTGCACCGCGACATGCGGACTCCAAATGGTCCATCGCACATCGAAGGGCGCATAAAAGACCTGCTCCAGCAACGCACTCAGGTCTGTTTCCGCCAGCGCCGACTTCGCGTCGTCGTAGTTCCATTGTTCCTGTGAACACAGTCGGAACAGCGCTCGCGCCTCTTGCTCGGACTTTGTAGCCACCAGGCGGCGAACTTTTTCGACAGCCTCATCGGCAGTGAACGAAATCGCAAACTCGTCGTGTGTAGTTACTATGCCAGGCGCCGGATCACCTGCGCGTGAAAATATGTCTCGTATCGACCAGTGCTTCCTATAAAGCTCTTCGGCATCATCGTCTCGCGGTACGAAGAGGTACATCGGACCGCGGGGCTCCAACTTACTCCATTGAAGTTTGGAGATCTCGCTATCAACCGCGCTTTGGTATTTCAGTTGGCGTTTGCCGAACACGTCTGCGTGCAGAATGCATTTGTTCAGACTATCGCCCTTGACAAACAGAGCAATTGAAACGCCCTGCTCGATATCGAAGACGTTCTCGTCCTCGGAGCCGTCCGGCGCCTTCTCCTTCTTTTTGCGGTTCCCATGGAGGTCGAGCAGGTAAAGCTGGTCGAATGTTTCCATCAGGCTCTTGCGCATGCCGCGAAAAGTTGGGTTGTCGAGAAATGAGTGATTGGTGATCACGCCAACCACGCCGTTCTCGACCGGCTCCATCTTCATTTGCGCGAAGCGGATGAACTTAACGTAGTCGTCTTGCAGCCACTTGCCTTGGGCCGGCTTGTTCAGCTCGGGAAAGCCTTCGCGGTACTTTTCAACCGATGCGCGCGCCGCTGGCCCCATATTCTTCGAGTGCCCCGAATATGGCGGGTTGCCGGTGATCACCAGAATCTGCTTGTCCTTCACCTTCTGCGCAGCTTCCGTCTCGTGCGTCAGTTCCGGCAATAGGAAATTCTTCTGCGGCTCGATCGGCTCGAGCGTGTTGGTAAGGAACACCTGGAAGCGCTCGCCCTCCTTCAGCGCCAAATCTGGGTTTTTCGCGCGCACGGCCAGTTCGGCCAGATATTGGCTGAGCTTCAGATGCGCGATGGTGTAGGGTGCGATCAAATATTCAAAACCATAGATATTTTTGAGGATGTGCTCGCGCACGATCAGCGGTGCGATGCCTGATTCCGGGCCGCCGATCTCGTCGAATATCCGCTCCAGCACTTCCACCAGGAACGTGCCGGTGCCGCAGGCGAAATCGAGCACGGTGACGCGCTCGCGATCGGCCAGGCCCTGCTCGATCTCGAACGTATCCTTCAGAATGTCATTGATGGCGCGGACGATGAAATTCACGATCGGCGGCGGCGTGTAATAAACCCCGCGCGCCTTCTTCATCGCCTTGTCGTACTTGGCGAGATAATCCTCGTAGAAATAAACGAACGGGTCCTTCGAAAAGAGCCGCCATTCCTCCTCCGTGCGCGCGCGCACGTCTCGTGAATAGGCGCGGCGTTTCTTGAAAGATAAGTCCTCGCGGATCGCGTCGACGTTCAGATGGTTCACAATGGAGAGGATTTCCTCCACCACCCATTTGATGTCGCGATATTCCTCCTGATTCAGCACCTTGAGGAAGCCGACCAGTTCGCGGATCAGGCTGAACCCGCCGGGCACGTGTTCGTCGGCGTTGGACAGCGTTATGGTTACGCCGGGCTTCACATTGAGCTTCGCCAGGAACAAGCCGTAAGCGAGCGTTTGCGCGAACGCGTCGGCGAATTCTTGCAGCTTGAGTTCGTGGCTCACCTGCTCCTTGAACGCTTTGTAAAGGCCGAGCAGCTTGCCTTGCGCTTCCTCTTTCTGCTGCCGCTCCAACTCTTCTGTGAGAAAATCGCGCAGCAGCTTGGAGCGCACCGCCAGCGCTTCCGCTAATTCCGAAGCGCGTTTGACGCCTTTCGGCTCGGTTTTGAAGAAGCCGCGCAGCAGCTGCTCGACCTCGGCGACCTTCTCAGCATTCAGCGGCTGCTTGCCCTCGATGGCGCCGGATTCGCAGAGCCGCGCCGAGAGCGCTTCCTTGAGCTTACCGTCCTTGATCCAGATGAAGCGCAGATAATCAGTGACGATGAGATTGGGATTGAGTTCGAGGTAGCGCTTGATCTGGTCGGTTTTCAGCACGGCTTCCAGATTGGCGCCGATCTGCTTGGCTTCGACGTAGCCCACCATCACGCCGGTGCGCGTGATTTTGTAATCGGGCGCGCCCTTGTCCTGCGCGCGCTTCGGCTCGTGCTGCACCTTCGTCGCGGCGCTTGAATCGTCGGCAACCGCTTGCAGCAACGTTTCCAACGCGCCGCGATCGGTATGTTCGGTTTTCTCGGCCAGGGCGTGCTTCCGCAACGCCGTCAAATAGGTCTGAAAGGCTTGTTCCAACGGCAATTCCGCCCCCGCAACGCAAGGTTACATGGGTTCGGAGTTGTGGCCAACCGCCTATCCGCCCTTCACGCGCCCTCCCCCCTTGCGC
>JBEBHQ010000037.1:0-29885 GCA_040080805.1 Terricaulis sp.
CTCCCACCCCTTCAGTGACGGTTCGAGTGCAAGACGTTCGAACAATTTGAGCGACAGCACCAGGCGGTCAGCCTCCTCCGCATCGAAGGTGAGGCCGATATTCCATTTCTTGCCCGCTTCGGCGAGTTCAAGCATGCGCGGATAAAGCTCGGCGAAGACGCGCTGCTCCTGCCGCGCCTCATACCGCGGGTGCAAAGCCGAGAGTTTGACCGATACACCCGACGAAGCGTGCGGCCCTTGTCCCGCCGAAGCCTCGCCCACGGCGGCGACGGCGTTCACGTAGCTGCGCAAATAGCGCTCGGCGTCATCGTTGGTGCGGGCGCCCTCGCCCAGCATGTCAAACGAATAGCGGGTGGCGAGGCCAGAGCGGATCATGCCCGCGCCGCGCTTTAACGCCGCCTCGATGTTGCGCCCGAGCACGAATTGTTCGCCCAGGATGCGCATCGCCTGCATGGCGCCGGTGCGCACCACTGGCTCGCCCAAGCGCGCAACCAGGTTCGCCACCAGCTTGCCGGGCTCGCCCTTCATGTCCGCCGGCAGGTTGACGATGCGCCCCGTGAGCATCAGCCCCCAGGTGCCGGCATTGACCAGCCAATGGTCGGACTTGCCGAGATGTTCGCCCCATTGGCCGCTGCTGATCTTCTCGGCGATGAGCTTGTCGGCGGTTTCCTCGTCCGGCACGCGCAGCAGCGCTTCGGCGAGGCACATCAGCGCCAGCCCTTCAGCATTGGAGAGGCCAAACTCTTCGAGGAAGCTCTCCATCACGCCTTTACGGCGCTTCAGGCCCCTGGCCCGCGTAACCAGCGCCCGCGCTTCGGCGGCGACGCTAGCGCGGGCGGCGAGATCAAGCGGCGGTTCGGAGATCAGGGCCGCGACCGCGGCATCCTCGTCCTGGTATTTCAGCGCGTCGAGCGCGTCCCAATCCATGACGGCGGCTGGGTGCGGCGTAAAGGCGTTCTGCATGGGCGCCATTTGCGCGCCTCCGGCGGCCAGGGCAAGCGGGGCCTTGCGCTTACCGGCCCCCCGTGGTGGAAGGCGAGCCGTGAGCAGCGAAGCCCCTCCTGCATTAAATTTGGCGCCCCCCGCCGAGGCGGCGAATACCGAGAGCGCGGACGGGTCTCACCCGCTCGCGACCCGCATCATGCTCGTCACCGACGCCTGGGAGCCGCAAGTCAACGGCGTGGTGCGGACGCTCGCCAACACCATGCGCGAATTGCAGGCAATGGGCTGCGAAATCGAGGTGGTTTCGCCGGCAGACGGCTACAAGACGGTGCCGCTCATCACCTATTCGGAAATTCGCCTGGCGCTCGGCGCGCGTGACGACGTGGAAGATCGCTTCCTCGCGTTCGCGCCGGACGCCGTCCACATCGCCACCGAAGGCACGCTCGGGTGGGACGCGCGGGCGATTTGCCTCAAGCACAAATTCCCGTTCACAACGAGCTACCACACCCAATTTCCCGAATACGTCACGGCGCGCTTTCCATGGATTCCCTTGTGGGCGGGCTATCGCTACATGCACGCTTTCCACGACAAGTCGGGGCGGATGATGGTGGCGACGCCGACCATGGTGGACGTGCTGCACGCAAACGGATTCAGAAACGTCGCGCCATGGAGCCGCGGCGTTGACGTTGACCTGTTTCATCCGAACAAACGCGGCGCCGATGGCGGCGTCTACAAGGACCTTCCGAAGCCGGTGTTTGCTTATGTCGGCCGGGTGTCGGTGGAAAAGAACATCGAAGCGTTTTTGAAGCTAGACCTGCCGGGCTCCAAAGTTATCGTCGGCGATGGGCCGGCGCGCGCCGAGCTGATGGAGAAATATCCGCGGGCGCACTTTCCCGGCTCGAAATTCGGCGAGGAATTGGCGCGTTATTATGCCGATGCCGACGTATTCGTGTTTCCGAGCTTCACCGACACTTTTGGGCTTGTGATTCTAGAAGCCGCAGCGACCGGCACGCCCGTGGCGGGCTTCGTCGCGCCCGGTCCAAAGGATATTCTTCCTGGCACGGGCGCCGGCGTGGTCAACGTCGATCTGAAGAAAGCCTGCCTGGACGCGCTGCAACTCAATCGCGCGGACGCGCGCAAGCTGGCGGAGCGCTATTCATGGCGCGCTTGCGCGGAGGAATTTCGCCGCAACCTTGAACCGTTGCCGAAGCCCGAGAAAAAGAAATTCTGGAAACGTCTCGCCGACGCCCGCGCCCGCGCCCGCGAACGCCGTCGCATCGCCCGTGAAGCGCGTGAGGCGCGCAAGGCGGCGCGAACTTAACGCGCGCGCCGCGTCACCATTTGATGCTCTTGCGCAACCGATAGCGGAGCCAAATCGCCGAGCCGTTGAGCAGCAGCGTGATCGCCAGCAGCACCAAGCCAGCGGCGGCGGCGATTTCAAGAAACTCCGCTTGTGGACGCGACGTCCAGTTAAACATCTGGATCGGCATCACCGTGAATTCGGACCCCAGCCAATGGGCGGGCGACCAGCTCGCCGCCGCGTCGCTCAAGGTCGATACTGTCTGTACAGTCGCGCCATGGGGTAGGTCCAGCACCTGCCCCGCCGTCACCGGCAGCTCGGTAAAATCGGGCATCACCACCACGCCGTCATTGGCGATGCGGATGCTCTCTGTCGCGTCCGGCGTCACCGGCGCGCCATATTCATCGACGGCGCCGATCACGGTAAATCTTGCGTCCCCCGGCAGCGTGATGGGCAGGAACGCCACGAACGTCAGACCGCCGATTAGAATGAGCGGCGCGGTTTCGCCGATGGCGCGCGAAATGCCGATGATCACTCCCGTCACCACGCCAGGCAACGCGTATGGCAACACATGATGTTGGGTGGCTTGCCACTTGGTGGCGCCCACGGCCAGGGCGGCATGGCGAATTTCCTGCGGCACGCCGCGCACGGCTTCGCGCGTCGCCACGATCACCACGGGAAGGATAAGCAAAGACAGAGTGATGCCGGCGGTGAGGATGGATTGGCCGAGGTTCAGAACTTGAACGAACAAGCCAACCGCCAGCAAGCCGAAGATGATTGAGGGCACGCCGGCCAGATTATTGACGGCGATCTCGATCGCACTCGTGATCGCATTCTTTGGCGCATATTCCTCAAGGTAGAGGCCCGCGAGAACGCCGATCGGAATGGCGAATGTCGCCGTCGTCAAGATCACCAGCAGCGATCCAACCCAGGCGGAGCGAATGCCGGCTTCAGCGGGATCGGAGGACGGAAAGCTCAGGAAGAAATCGAGCGTGACGCGGTGGCCGCCGTCGCCGACGAGCTGCCACACCAGAGCTACCAGCGTGCCAAGCCCAATCAGCGTCGCGACGATGCCCCAGACAACGAAGCTGGAATCCTTGAACTTGCGAAACGCTAGGCCTTTGGGGTGGTCGGTTATGTCGCCTCTGCCGGCTTCGATGGCGGTCATCAATAGGCCTCCCGGAAGCGGCGCTGCAGCGCGAACGCAATGAAGTTGAACACGAGTGTCAGCAGCAACAGCGCAAGACCGGCGGCGAAGATGCTGCTGTACTCAAGAGTTCCAAACGGAATGTCGCCCAACGCGACCTGAGCGATGAAGGCCGTGACTGTCGCGCCCTGCTGGGTCGGCGTGAACACCATGGTGGGCTGTTGCCCCCCGGCGATCACCACGATCATGGTTTCACCGACCGCGCGCGACATGCCCAGGATCACGGCCCCAACCACGCCCGACACCGCAGCGGGAAACACCACGCGGAGCGAGGTCTCAAGCCTGGTCGCGCCCATCGCGAACGAGCCCTCGCGCATTGCCCGCGGCACCGCCCGCATTGCATCCTCGGACAGCGACGCGATGTAGGGAATGATCATCAGCCCCATGACAATGCCAGCGGATAGCAGATTGAAGCCGGGCAACTCGACGCCAAACGGGCGCAGCACATTTTGCAGCACTGGCGTCACCAGCAGGAGCGCGAAATATCCGTAGACGACCGTGGGGACGCCGGCGAGCAATTCGAGCGTCGGCTTGATCGTCTCTCGCGCGCGCGGGCCGGCGAACTCGCTCAGATACACCGCGACCAATAGGCCAAGCGGGACAGCAACGGAGAGCGCCACCAAAGTCGACATGAAGGTGCCGGTGAGCAGCGGCGCGATGCCGTACTGGGGATTGTCGAAAGTTGGCGTCCAAACCGTGGAGGTGACGAACTCGAGAACAGAAACCTGGGCGAAAAATTTCACCGATTCGGAAACAACGACGTAAACAATGCCGGCGACGATCGCTACCGCAAAGGCCGCCGCCACGAACAGCAGGCTTTCCATCATCGCTTCAAGCGGGCGGGCGCGCTTCTTGGTGAAATCGAGTTCCAATCCCGCCCCCCTGCCTCAACGCGAAAGCGCGCCCCGGCGCGCTCGAAAATTCCAATCGAGAAGAAACGGCGGGCGACCTAGGAGGGCCGCCCGCCGACCAAACTCATGTCTTAGTCTTAGTCAGACGTTGGCGTTTGCACCAGACGGCGCGCGATCAGCTGGTCGATCGTGAGGCCAATGGCCTGGCGACCGCCGAAGGCCGTGCCCACTTGACGGCGCTGCGCGCGCTGCAGGTAGGTGGCGTAGGCGGCGGCCGGAAGCGGGATGTAGCCCACGCGCTGCGAAATCGCGGCGGCGTTATTGACGTAGTATTGCACGAATTGGTTCACCTGCGGACGACGCAAAGCGGCGGCGTTCACATAGATGAAGATCGGGCGCGACAGCGGCGCGTAGGAGCCATTGACGGTATTTTCGAGGCTGGGCTCAACGGGGCCGTTGCCATTATCGACCGCGATCGCGCGCAGGCGCGAACGGTTCTCTTCGTAATAGGCAAGGCCGAAATACCCCAGTCCGCCTGGGCTGCCGGCCACGCCTTGGACGATCACGTTGTCATCTTCCGACGGCGTGTAGTCCGAGCGCGATGCGCGTGAGCGACCGTTCACGGCTTCAGTGAAATAATCGAAAGTCCCGGAAGCTGTGCCCGGCCCATACAATTGCATCGGCAGGCTCGGCCAGGCCGCGTTCACTTGATTGAAGTTCGTGACGCGCCCCTGCGCTTCCGGCTGCCAGATTTGGCGCAGCTGCGCCACCGTCATGGAACGGATCGGGTTGGACGGATGCACCACCACGGTCAGCGCGTCGAACGCGACCGGGATTTCGATATATTGGATGCCGGCGGCGGCGCAGGTCGCCATTTCGCCTAGCGTGATCGGGCGCGACGCATCCGAAATGTGGGTTTCGCCGCGGCAGAACTTGCGGAAACCGCCGCCCGTGCCCGATTCACCAACGGTGACGCGGACGCGGCCCTGGGTGGTTCCTTGGAAGCCTTCGGCGACCGCTTCCGAGATCGGAAACACCGTCGAGGAGCCGTCGATTTGGATGGTGAAAGGTTGGCCGGCCGCTTGGGCCAGCGCGGAACCGGTCGCCATGGCGATGGCTGCAGCGGAAATCGCCGCTACCTTACCGAGTGTGCCGAGAAAATTCGTATTCATGTATTGCCTCCGAGAAGCGATTGCCGGCGCATCGGTGGAGCCTAGCGCCCCCAGTCCTCGCGCCCGCCAGTTACGATGCGGGAATTTAACCTAGATGACGCTTGCGTGACGGATCGATGACACGCACAGCGCCTGATGGCAGCGGAGATGCGGCTCTCGCCCCACCCCCGCCAAGCCCAAAGTTAGAAGTCGAATTGCGAGCGGAAGGTGACGACTTGCGCTTCGTCATCGACTGTGCCGGCACCCGTGCGATCCATGTCGCTCACCGCGTAGTTGAGCTTGAAGCGCACGTGGTCGAGCGGGATCCAATCCAGGCCAACGGCGTAAGCCGATTGCTCGCCGCGGGTTCCAACCGTACCGGCTGTATCGGAGAGATCGATATAGTCGTAGCGCGCGCCGAGCATCCAATGACCCAAGCCGCCCGCATTGATCGGACGACGCGGCGCCACGGCGCCGAACGAACCGGTGTTGCCGCGATAATTGCGCGGCTCACCCGTGAGCGACCAGAACGCATCGACATAATAGCCTTCGAACGAGAATTCCGAACCGCCCGCCGCCGACGTTTCTTCGCCTTCGAGCTGGCCGTACTCGGCGGTTAGACCGAATTGATTGTACTGGAGCGCGAACTCGGCGCCCAAGGTCGTGTCGCTCTCGCCAGCCAACGCAGAGCCAGCATCAATCCAACGCGTTCCGCGACCGTTCAGCGGACGTGTGCGGAAGCGATTTGCGCCGTCATCGCTGATGTAACGTTGGCGGGCGGTGAAGCCCAGGTGGACCAAGGTGTAGCCGTCGGGCGAAGCTTCAAAGATCGGCGCCCAGGTGAAGCGGCCGCTGACAGAAGCAGCCTCGTCGTTGGCGAAATTGGCGTCTTGGTTGTTCAGCGAGTCGCCATAAACGCCAACCGATGCGGTCCAATTCGCGCCGGTGGTGAGCAGAGCGACGCCGGCGGCGCGACCATAGGCGAAGGTGTTGATGAGGCTGGAGCGCTCGACAAACGGAATGTCGAGCGAGGAGGTGCGGTCTTCCAGCGGCGCAGTGACGTTGTTTTCGCCGATGACAAACGAGAAGAAATCGCCTGCGTATTCGACATAAGCATCATCGACCGCGACATCGTCCGCACCGGCCGTGGTCGCGGCTTCGGTTGCGCCTGGGTTGAGGACGAAATCGATCTTGTAGCGCCAATGCTCGCTGAGGCGCCCTTGCGCGCCGATAAACGCGCGACGGATGTAAGAGCGCGTGCCGTCCTCGGACGAGGCATCCCAATCGTTGGAATAGATGTCGTACTGGAAGCGACCGCGCATCTTGAAGCGACCGCCCGAGGCCGCGTCGCGGTCTTCGCCGACAGTCCCTGTCCAACTCGTGGTGGTCTGCGCCCCGGCTTCGCCGGCGCTCATGGCGACGCCAGTCACCGTGGCCAAAGCGGCGAGCGCCGCTTTTGTAATTGTATGCTTCTTCAACATCGGAAGACCCCCTTGAAAAACCCTGCCCAACGCTTGAGCGGCTGAGCTTCGCCAGCCAGGCGAAGCGGGGGTTAAAGGTGGGCCGTGAAGGCTGCGCGACGTTTGCGTTTCAATTTTGTGACGTAGCGCCGGGGACGCAACGATCCGCCCCCAGGGGAAATTAACCATCAATGGCTCTTTACATTGGGGAAGCTTGCCCATATCTCGCAAATCACCGGCGGACCTGGAAACAGCGTCCACTAACGCCCCCTCGGCCCAGGCCAACTGGGCGATCGCAAGCAACGGGAAGCAGGATGCTTCCTAGGCGGTCGCCTGGCGTAAGCTCCCAAGGGCGGACCTGACATTAAAGCATGTCCGACTAACGCCGGCCTGGGTTTGAAACTGCACCGCCGAAAGCGGTTGCGGATTTTATGGGAGCTGCCGGATGGACCACGTCCTCTCGCCTCTGGATCTAGCCGCGCGCGGCGCCCCCGAAGGGCCCGTGGCCATTGCCCGTCCGCACCGCGTCGCGGTCGCGGCGCAATGGTTCAGCGCGAACTTTCCGGGGGACGTCTTGTATGCCGTAAAGGCCAACCCCGCGCCTTGGGTGCTCGATGCGCTGTGGGCCAATGGGATCAAGGGCTTCGACGTCGCCTCCGAGGCCGAGGTCGAATTGGTCGCCTCGCGCTTTCCGAAAGCGCACATCGCCTTCATGCACCCGGTAAAATCGCGCCGCGCGATTGCGCGCGCATTCCACGAATTCGGCGTGAAAACCTTCGCGCTCGACAGCGAGGACGAGCTTGAGAAAATCCTGATCGAAACCGGCGGGGCCAAGGATCTGACGCTGCTGGTGCGCTTTGCGGTGTCTGGCGAGGGCTCGGCCTACCCGCTGGCGCGCAAGTTTGGCGCCTCGCCGGAAGAAGCGCCCGCCCTGCTTCGCCGCGCGCGCGGCGCGAGCGAGGAAATGTTGGGCGTTTCGTTCCATGTCGGCAGCCAATGCATGCGGCCGAGCGCCTATCGCGACGCCATGTCGATGGTGAACCGCGCCATCGTCAAGGCTGGCGTGGTGGCCGATATCGTCGATATTGGCGGCGGCTTTCCAGCGATCTATCCGGGCATGAACCCGCCGCCGATGATCGAGTATGTGAACGCGATCAAGGCTGGCTTTGAAGAAATGTTCGTGGCTCAGAACGCGACACTCTGGGCCGAGCCGGGCCGCGCCTTGGTCGCGGAGGCTGGCTCCACGGTCGCGCGCGTCGAGCTGCGCAAGGGCGATGCGCTTTATCTCAACGACGGCGCCTTCGGCACGCTGTTTGACGCAACGCACCTGAACTGGTCGTTCCCGGCGAAATTGCTCCGCACTGAACCGAGCCGGGCCCGGCTCGCGCCGTTCCGGCTCTATGGCCCGACCTGCGACAGCATGGATGCGGCCGCCGGCCCGTTCATGCTGCCCGCCGACATCGGCGAAGGCGATTTGATCGAGATCGGCTCGCTCGGCGCCTACGGCATGGCCATGGCCACCCGCTTCAACGGCTTCGGCGATGCCGTGACCGTGGTGTCGCGCGACGCGCCGTGGCCGAGCATGTACGGCGAAGCAACAGCGGCAAAGCCGAAGCGCGCGCGTAAGACGAAGTAGCGCAATAGGGACCGCCGGCACCCTCGCCGGCCGGCGCCGCGCACTCTTGCGCTGAACACGCTGAAGCATCGTTGCCGGCGAGGGCGCCGGCGGCCCATATTGACTTGCATTCCGCCGCGCTTGCCCTAAACGCACCCCGATCGCGCGTGGGCGGAGCGTCCGCGCGATTGGCCATTAGCCGACGCCGCCGATGGAGCTCCATCCGATGGCCGATAAGATCACCGACAACCGCAAAGCCGAACTGCTCGCGCACCCCGTCGAGCACATCGATATCGCCAGCTTCGACGCGCGCCCGATCATCGATGCGTGGGGCAAGATGAGCTTCACCAGCCGCGACGCCGCGCGCGCCGCGCAAATCCTCAACATGGCGCTTGAGGACGAAAAGTGCTCGACTTGGCTGATCATGGCCGGCTCCACCGGCGCGGGCGGGTGCCTGCATGTGTGGCGCGACATGGTCGAGTACAACATGGCCGACGCCATCGTCGCCACCGGCGCCTGCATCATCGACATGGATTTCCTCGAAGCGCTCGGCTTCAAGCACTACCAGGCACGCGAAATCCCCAACGACAATATCTTGCGCTCGCTCTACATCGACCGCATCTACGACACCTATATCGACGAAGAAGAGCTGCAGCACGTCGATGGCACGATCTACGAGATCTGCAACGCGCTGGAGCCGCGCCCCTACACGTCGCGCGAATTCATCTACGAGCTCGGCAAATGGCTCGCCGCCGGCAACGCCAAGAAAAAGGATTCGCTAATCCAGCGCGCCTACGAAAAGGGCGTGCCGATCTTTGTGCCGGCGTTCTCGGATTGCTCGGCCGGCTTCGGCATCGTCAAACACCAGGTCGAGCGGCGCAAAGCCAAGCAGCCCTACCTCACCATCGATAGTGGCGGCGATTTCCGCGAACTGACCGAGATCAAACTCGCCGCCGGCACCACCGCCCTCTTCATGGTCGGCGGCGGCGTGCCGAAGAATTTCGCGCAAGACACCGTCGTGTGCGCCGAAATTCTCGGCCACGAGGATGTCGAAGTGCACAAATACGCCGTGCAAATCACGGTCGCCGACGTGCGCGACGGCGCCTGCTCATCCTCAACGCTGCAAGAAGCCGCAAGCTGGGGCAAAGTGAGCACCGTGCACGAGCAAATGGTGTTCGCCGAAGCGACCAGCGTCGCGCCGATCATTGTGAGCGATGCGTATCATCGTGGCGGCTGGCGCAAGCGCGCGGCGCGGAACTGGGCGAAGCTGTTTGCTTAACGCCATCGCCCCCTCTCCCTCCTGTGGGAGGGAGAGGGTTGGGGTGAGGGTGGAGCGCTAACGTCAGCAAATTTTGCGCGCTCGCTTCGCGCTCAAATGCCAACCACCTGCGCCGCCCCCTCACCCTGCCCTCTCCCCCTCCCGGGGGAGAGGGTTCGCGCCAAGAAACACGAAGGCCGCTCCGAACGGGGGCGGCCTTTTTATTTGCGGCAGAAGGTTATGAGAGGACACCTATAACGACGAACACAGTCGGCCAAATCAAGAAGGGCCGAATCGGGCTACCTTCGTCCGCATGAAAAACCTCGAAGAAATACTCGTAGAGCACAAGCAGTCGCTTGGACACTTTGAGTCCGGAAGGGTGAAACTCTTTGAGACTGACTCTAGCGGTCGAATTGTTGACGGATCGGTCGCCTACATCGAGAAACTACGCAGATGGATAGCGGAAATCGAAAGCCTGCTGGCGGAGCGAGTTAGGGGCTGAGCTTGCTCATTACAAATCTCATGTCCGCAATATATTTGGGGTGTTCGGTCGATCGGGTAAAAATTGCCGTTCCCAGCGCTGCGCCAGCGAGCATCGCGCCTGCACTGACATGCTCGCCCGCTGCTTCGATCTCCGGTCCAAATACTTCGGCGCCGTTGAGGAGCACAGCGTCAAGCCCAAGCTGCATGTCGTAGGCGCACGATGCGTAAGGCTCTCCCTGGTCGAACTCTGCCAGCACCTGCGCCAAGTAGGCGCTCATGCGTTGATGCACCGCCACCCTAGCAGCAGATATTTCAGCGGCTTCCGTCGCCGCGCGAGCCCGAGCTCTCGCTTTGAAACCGAACATGAACACCTCCAGCAGGGAGCAGCACTATAGCTCAACCTAATGAACAAATCGGAGGTTAACGGCCACAAACCAAGGTGGTGAACGGGGCTCGGCCCAGTCGCCTAACTCGGAACATACCTCAACCGCAACGCATCCTCCCCAACACGATCGCTCGCAACGAGCCGCAGCGGCGGCTGCGCCTCGGAGAAGAACGGATTGCCCTTCCCAAGCACAACCGGCCGCAAGCAAATCTGAACCTCATCAACCAGCCCAAGCCTCATCAGCCTCGCCGCGAGCTTTGGTCCGCCGACGTCGATCCGGCCACCCCGATCAGTTTTCAGCCCGCGTATCACGGTCTCGAAATCTTCGCCGACAAGCGTCGCGTTCGGGCCCACCGACTTCAGCGAGCGTGACACTACCCATTTCGGCTGGCGCCGCCACGCCTCTGCAAAGGCGCGCTCCGGCGCGTCCCACTCAGGCCGATCCTCGTCCCAATAGCGCATCACCTCATACAAGCCGAGCTTTCAATGGCGGTGATGGTGATAGTCATTTGTCGGGCCCCTTGATCAGGACGGTCCAGCGATGTCATTTCCGACAATTGCGGTAACGTCGGGAACTGATACACCTTCCCGGCGTCCACTTGCGAGACACGAACCCAACCCGCGAAAGCGCAAAGGAAAGGCGCGCACATGAGCACGAACGACACCTATCTCGCGGTCTTCACCGGCACAAAGACCAGTCCTCGCCGGAAGGCCTGGGATGCAATGCCCGACGACGAACGGCACGCGAAAGAACAGACAGGCCGCGCCGCCTGGGGCGCCTGGGTGGAAAAACATCAGGCCGCCATCGTCAACGCGGGCGGGCCGCTTGGCAAAACCAAGCGCGCGTCGCGCGATGGCGTGGCGGACGGCGCCAATGAGTTAGCCGTTTTCATGATCGTGCGCGCGCCTTCGCACGAAGCCGCGGCGAAGCTGTTCGAAGGCCATCCGCACTTCACGATCTTTCCCGGCGAAGCCGTGGAAGTTATGCCGCTTCTGCCCGTTCCAGGCGCGTAAGCACGGGCTTCAAGAGATACCCATGAACAAAAGCACCATCTGCCTCTGGTACAATGGCGAGGCCGAGGCCGCCGCGCGCTTCTATGCGCAGACCTTTCCCAATTCCTCCGTCGGCGCCGTGCATCACGCGCCCAGCGACTACCCGTCCGGCAAGCAAGGCGATGTGCTGGTCGTTGAGTTCACAATCTGCGGCATTCCCTGCGTGGGCCTCAATGGCGGGCCGATTTTTCCGCACACCGAGGCCTTCTCCTTCCAGATCGCCACCGAAGATCAGGAAGAAACCGACCGCTATTGGAATGCGATCGTCGGCAATGGCGGCGCGGAAAGCGCGTGCGGCTGGTGCAAGGACAGATGGGGCCTCAATTGGCAGATTACACCGCGCACCCTGACCGAGGCCATGGCGGCCGGCGGCGCTGAAGCCAAGCGCGCGTTCGACGCAATGATGACAATGAAGAAGATCGACGTCGCTGCCATTGAGGCCGCGCGGCGCGGATAGCCGCAAGGGCTGTCGAGGCGACTTCGCCAGCGGCGTCTCAGCGCCGCCTCCTGCCCTTTCTCCCTGTCCAGTGAGAGGGCCTATCGCAATCCGTTTGCCGGGCCGCGCCAAGTGCTGTTTGATGGCGTCATCAAACTTACACAAAAGCGCCCCGGGGGGACCATGACCAAACTTAAGCTCGCCTTGCTCGCCGCGTTCGCGCTCGCCGCGTGCGCGACCGCAACCCCCACTCCGGCGCCCTCAACCCAACCTACGCACCCGGTCACCGCCGAGCGCAATCCGGCGGTGCAGGTCGATGCGCTGGTGTTCCTGCCGCCGCCGCCCGAGGCCAATGGCGCACTAGAGCTGGCCGAGCGCGCGATCGTGCGCGGGCCCTGGAGCGCCGCGCGCCGGCGGCAAGCCTTGGAGGACAACGCGATCGATCCGTTCGCGGCGTTCGATTCCGTGCTTGGGCTGCAATTCAACGAAGCGGCGCTGCCGGCGACCGCCGCTGTGCTCGACCGCGCCGGACGCGCGGCAGGCTTTGCGGGCGATCCGGTGAAGTTCGCCCACCGCCGCGCGCGTCCGTTCTTGAGCGATGGTGCGATCACACCGTGCATCGCCAATGACGAGCGCCTGCGCGCGAGCTTCTCCTATCCGTCCGGCCACGCAGCTCTCGGCTTCGGCTGGGCGCTCGTGCTCGCCGAACTCATCCCCTCGCGCGCCGACGCGATCATCGAACGCGGCCGCGATTTCACCTGGAGCCGCGTCGTCTGCGGCGTGCACTATCCGAGCGACGTCGAAGCCGGGCGCACCGTCGCCGCCGCTGCCATCGCGCGCCTGCATGGGGATGCTGAGTTCAGGCGCTTGCTGGACGCGGCGCAACGGGAGCTGGCGCGCGCGTATCCAGAGTAGCGCGAAACACCTACCTCAAGACGGGGAGGCCGATTTGCGAAAGCAAATCGGGTGACGGGGGCCGCGTCAGGGGCGGTGCGGCGCTGCATCGGCTCGCGCGCCTCTTCCTGAACCCCGGCCCCTTGTGTGCCGGCCTTCGCACCGGGGGAGAAGGGAGTTTCATGCCCCCACTGAACGGCCAGCCATCGGCGGCGACATCCGCTCGCTCCACTCCTCGCCGATTCTGCGCCACACATCGATCAACGTGAATCCCGCGATCAGCGCCATCCAGAACTTCGTCGCTTGATCAGTCATCGGCGCTTCGAAAATGGCGCCCGCCAAAATGACCCACACGCTCACAAGGCCGATTGCCGCCGACAAGCCCAAGTCAATGCGGCGGGTAAGCTTGCGCCACCGGCCCTCGACCGTCGCCCACGCGTAGACGAGCAGGCTCGCGGCGAGCACGGACCAAAGGATGGGCGCACGCGCGCGGCTGAAGGTTTCGTCGTAGGCAAAGGCGTCGCGCAGCGCCGCCGGCGCCTGACCGCCCCACAGCAGGTCAAAAGACGCGACCGGTTGCATCAAGATCAGAAAGCCTAAAGCCCAGGCCGCTAACGCGGCGACGGCGCCGAGCCGATTGATTTGATCTGGATCACGCACCGGCGGCAGTGACCCTGGCTTCCAAGCCATGAGTCCCGGATGCGCGCGGCGCGCCGCGCCCAGGAGCCAAAACAAGGCGAACAAAATCCCCAGAACCAGCAGCGACGAGCGCACATAATCCTCCGCGACCCCGTTTGCGATCAGCCGCCACTCGGACTGCGATGCGTGCGGCGCAGAGAGGATGACGCTGATCGCCAGCACGCCAAGCGCGATGAGAAGCCCGAATGCGATCTTGCTGAACAAGGACGTGTCGGCCGGCTCGATGATCGCGGGCGGCGCGTGATAGCGCAACGCAACGTCCCGCGGAGCGCCGAACGAAAGCAACCATTCCGTCGCGATCGCTTCGGTGGGCGCGCCGCCGGCCGCGCGCTCGCGCAAACTGTCCATCAGCAGCGCTTCTAGTTCGGCGCGCACGTCCGCGCGCATCTGCTTGGGCAGACGGCGGGCGACGTCTAGCGCATAGCGCGCAATCATGTCCTGCGGCGTCATTTCGCTTTTCCTTCCTCGAACAGATCTTCCATCACGCCGGTCAGAGCGCGCCATGACTTCACTAGTTTTGGGTACAGGCGGCGGCCTTCGCCGCTGAGCATGTAGTAGCGGCGCGGCGGGCCGTCCTCGATCCGCCATTCGCTGGTCAGGAACCCCTGCGTCTCAAGCCGCCGCAACAGCGGATAGAGCGTGCCTTCCTCGATCTCCATGCCGTGCTCGGAGAGCGTTTGCCGGAGCGAATAGCCGTATTGCGCGGTCTTCAGCTGCGAGAGCGTGGCCAGCACGATCATGCTGCGGCGCAGATCGGCCTCAAGCTTGAGGAAGGTGTCGTCCAGTACCATGGATTGCACACTACAGTGCGGTGCACAGTATGTAAATAGGGGGACTCAAAACAATTGCCGGCCTGGGCGAATGTCCCCGTGCGATGGCTTCGTCTTACGCCGCGCGGGCTTCGACCGCACGGCCACGTCGCGCCGAGAAATCGGAGCGCCCAGTAGGGTTGGATGCTCCGCGCCCGCGCCGCGCGGACAGCTCACGCCGCCTGCTTCGGTGAATCCTTCAGCAGGCCGAGCCGCAGCATGCTGTCAGCCGTGGCGACAATCGCATCCTCGGCGGAACGCGGCGCCCAGCCCAGCACGCGCTTGGCTTTTTCATTGGTGGCGTTCTTTGACTTGCCCAATTCCGGAACAATCTGCGCGACGGCGGGATCGCCGAGCGCCACGAGGCGGAGCAGCCAATCGGGCAGCAATTTGGTTGGCACGCGCCGCGCCGCATCGCCCATACGGGCCCTGAGCACCAGGGCGATATCCTGGATCGAGATGAAGTCGCCGGTGACGGCCAAGAAACGCTCGCCTTTGGCGGCAGGATTGACCATGGCGCGCAAATGCAGATCGGCGACGTCGCGCACATCGACCAGACCAAACGTAAGCCGCGGGCACCCTGGCATGGCGCCATCCATCAAACGCTGCACGATCATGATTGAGGTCGAAAAATCGGGCCCGAGCACGGGCCCGAGCACGCCGACCGGATTGACGACGGAGAGCTCAAGCGCCCCACCCTCTCGTGCGATAAAGTCCCACGCCGCACGCTCCGCCAACGTTTTGGATTTAGTATAGGCGCGCACGTCATCGCCATTCGGATCGGTCCAGTTCACCTCGCTAAATGGCTCGGCCTGCGCTTTCTGCCCGTAACCGATAGCGGCGAACGATGATGTTAGAACCGCGCGCTTTACGCCCGCGTCCCGCGCCGCGCGCAACACGCGGAGCGCGCCTTCACGCGCGGGAACCACGAGTTCGTCCTCGTGCTTCGGCGCGGCGGGGGGAAAAGGAGAGGCGACGTGGAGCACATGGGCGCAGCCAGCCGCCGCTTCCGGCCAACCGGCATCGGAGGTCAGATCAGCAGCGGCAAATGAAAGCGCCTCGCCCGGCTCAGCGCCGCCGGTCTTGAGCATCGCGCGCACATCGGCTTCGCGCCCGAGCGAACGCACCGTGGTGCGCACGCGATACCCGGCTTGCAGCAATTGCAAAATGCAGTGCGCGCCGATGAAGCCCGACCCGCCAGTGACGAGAACCAATTCGTTAGCCAAACTAATCTCCTTTTCGTGTCATCCGCGCGCCGGAGCGACGCGTTGGGCCAACTCGTCGAAGGCAGCCCAGAATTGGGCGCGGAACTCGTCGCGCTCCATCAAGATTTCATGCTTGGCGCCGGCGACAACGATGTGCGTAGCGTCCGGCAATTGGGCGATGACAGAATCGTGGCTCTTGTTGTCCACCAGCACTTCCTGGCCGGCGGTAGCGACGAGGATCGGCACGCGCAGATGGGCGAAGGCGCCGGGCAGGCCTAGCGCCTCGATGGCGTCAGCGGCGGCGGCGACCCATCCATTGGTCGGCCCGGCCAGCGCCAGACGAGGCTCCTCGGCGATCAGCCCTTGGCAGCGGGTGTGACGATCCTTGTCGCTGGTGACCGGGTTGCGTTTGAAATTCTCGCGCTTCCATTTGGTCTCGACGCTCGGGGCGAATTGTCCGCCGGCGCCGACCGATGTCATGAAACGGGCGTAGGATTTCGCCAAGTCGCTCAGACTGGCGATGCCCCACATGGGCGCGACGAACGCCGCGCCTTCCAGTTCAACGCGCCGAGTTTGCATCGCGCGCAACAAGATGGTGCCGCCCATTGAGTGGGCAAGGCCGATGTGGGGACGCGGCAGCTTGTCAGCGAGCAATTTGAGCGCAGTGGAGAGATCGTTCACGGGGTCGTCGAAGCTGACGAAATGACCCTTGAGGCCATTCTCTACTTCGCGCGCCGATAGGCCCTGCCCGCGCCAATCAATGCAAAACACGGCAAAGCCGCGGCCCTGCAATTCGTGAATGACCTCGAAATATTTCTCGATGAATTCGGTGCGCCCCGGCGCAACGATGACCGAGCCGCGCACGGGGCCGCGCGTGGCGGGCGCGCTCATGACGCGCACCCTCACGCCGCCGCGGCCTTCCAGCCAATGCTCCTCCGCGCCGCCAGGAACGTCGTTGCCAGGAACGCGGACGAACGCCATCGGCTCTCGCCCTCAGCCCCTGAGCTTGGCCATGACGCCTTGCAGCTGCATGGCCACGCCCATGTCGCCTTCGACGCGAAGCTTGCCTTGCATGAAGGCGGCGGTGGGATCGAGCTTGCCGCCGGCCATATCGACGAAATCCTCGAGCTTCACCTTGATGGTGGTGTCAGCGGCGGCGTCTTCGGTCGAGACCGTTCCGGCATTGCCATCCATGAAAATCTTGCCGGCATCGCCGAAGTCAAATTTCACCCTCTTGCCGGGCACGGTGACACTAGCGCTGGAAAAACGGTTCAGGATTTCATCGAACGTCATCGGCTTGTCCTCCGGGGCCTTGAGCTTATGCCCTTACACACCAGCGCGGCGCGCCCCGCAAGGGTGACGGATGCGTCAAGGACGCAATTGACCCGCGTTCGGCGCCGTTGGGGAAGGGCCGCTGGGTTTGCGGAACCGAAGCGTCATGCGGTCGCTCTCGCCAATGGCCTCATAGGGCGAAGTGTCGAACGCTGGGTTATCAGGCTCGCCCAGCGGCGAGGTGCGCAATGTCGGCGGCAGGGTCCACACGCCAAACGGATGGTCGCGGGTATCGCGGGGGTTGGCGTTGACATCGCTTGCGGCCACGAACTCGAACCCCGCTTCCTGCGCCAACGCCATCACATAGGCCTCTTGCACATAGCCGGTGCCGGCGAGCGGGTCTTGCAGGCCAGTGGAAGCGGCGCGGTGTTGCTCGATGCCGAAGCCGCCGCCCGGCTTTAGCGCCGCGAGCACGTCGCGAAACACTCGTTCAGCTATGCCTTCGGCCATCAACGTGTGCACATTGTTAGCAAGGATGGCGAGATCGATGCTGCCGGCAGGCGCCAAGGCGCCGCCGCCCGAGGTCAGCGCTGTGCGCTCGACGGCGCCATACAACGCGCGATCACGCATGAAGCGCGCTTCGAAATCGGCTAGTACCTCGCGCTGCGCCAAAGAATCGGCGTGGGGATCGAAACTCGCCACCACGAGGCGGCCGGCATTGGCGGCGAGATACGGCGCGAGGATGGACGTGTACCAGCCGCGGCCCGGCAGAACTTCAAGCACGCTCTTGTCGCCTTCAAGGCTCCAGAACAGCAGCGTCTGCAATGGATGGCGCCATTGGTCGCGCGCGGGTTCGATGCGCCAGGGACCGGCGAGCGCCCAACCAAGCGTGCCCTCGGGCGGGGAGTCGGCGGTGTTTGGGCTTCCCCGCCCGCAAGCGGCGAGCCCACCCAAGGCGGCAAGGGTAAAGGCGGCGCGGCGGCGGGTGGGGTGCTGCATGGTGTGCAGCGCTAAGCGAGAAGCGCTAACTTTGTCAAAACGCGTAACCACCTTGAACCGGCCTAAGGCGTCCCTATCTGAATTGTGCGCGGCGCCCAATGGGGCCGCGTCGCGAGATCGCCGCCGCCTTCGGGGACGGGAAACGCTCGCGAACCGCTGAAATGTCGCTTCAAGGAGGACAATCATGGCTGAACTTAACCCGCTCTACCGCACTTTGGTCGGCTTCGACCGCATCGCCAGCTTGATGGACCAGGCCGCGCGCTTGGACACGGTGCCGGGCTACCCGCCGTTCAACATCGAACAGACCTCCGAAGACGCCTTCCGCATTGAACTCGCTGTCGCTGGTTTTGGCGAAGATGATCTGTCGATCGAGTACAAGCAAAATTCGTTGATTGTCGCCGGCGCCCGCAAGCAACCTGAAGCGCAGCGCAATTACATCCATCGCGGCATCGCCGAACGCAGTTTTGAGCGCCGCTTTGGCCTCGCTGACCATGTGCGCGTCGCCGCAGCCAAGCTTGAGAACGGCCTGCTCACGATTGAGCTAGCGCGTGAGCTGCCCGAGCAGTTGAAGCCGCGCAAGATCGCAATCTCGAACGCAAATGCGGGCGTAGCCAAGACGAAATCAAAGGTGGTCGAGGCTCAAGCGGCCAACGACGAAACAGAAGCGGCTTAACCACCGCTTCCCGCTCGCCGCGCGGCCATCCCCCCTCCCCGCGCCGCGCGGCGAGCACATTTTCCCCAGAGCAGCCTTCAGCGGCGCGCGTGTTGAACGCGCGCTGCTTTTCTCAGGCACGTAGGTAGACGCTCAGTCTTCATCGTCGGAGTCAGGCGCATCGGCTTCAAATTCAGGGGCTGGCGGCGCACGCAAAAAAGCGTCGCACCCGGATTCGCCGAGCAGCACCGCGAGCGCTTCGTCAACCACGAGCGCGCGCTTGCGGCGTAATTCCGCATAGGCCTTGGCCGCGTAGCGTTGCGGGCGTTGGGAAAATAGCTGCCCCGAGATCTCGGCGCTGACATGGGGTGTTTCCGCCGCGACCGCATGCGCGTTCGCCGACATCCACGTCAGATACGTATTCGCCACTTCCGAACGCAGCAGCTCAGTCAATCCCGCAGCCGCCACATCGAAGCTGACGAACGCTCCCTCGACGTCAGGATTTTCCATCCGATCGACCCAACGCACGACATTCGGCGCTTGCGCCTTCATCTGCGCGCCGGGCGTCGGATCGGAGAGAAGTTGGGCCAACTGACCCGCAAGACCGAAATCCGCGATGCTGGGACGAGCACCGAACAAATAGGCGCGCCCCGACAGCAAAGGGTCCAAAGCCGCCAACAAACGCGTGAACGAGCCCTCGATCACGGGCGCGGTTTCAAGCGTGGAGCCGACGTGGTGCAAACGCCCAACCATGCGGGTGCGCACCGAGGCTTCCATGCCCGCCGGGACTTCGGCGCCCTCGAAAATCATCTCGACAATTCGGCGCGCGGCGCTTTCCTGGTCAGCCGGATAAGTCCAGCGATAGTGGAACATCGCCTTGTTGAGCCATTCGTCGGCATAGTCCTCCAACAGCGCCGCGACGAACGCGAGCGCGGGGCTCTCGGGGACGATGGATGGCTCTGGAAATTCATGCTCCAGCGCCTCGATCATCGGCGTTGAATCCTGCATCGCGTTGTCGTCGGCATCGACGAGGATTGGAACCAGCGGCAGCTTGGCATAGCGCCCGACCTCCTCTTGGCGCGCTTGGCTGCGCTGGCGCCATTCGAACGGCAGGCCCTTGAAGCGCAGATACGAGCGCACCTTCACCGAATACGGCGAAAGCTCCGCGCCGTAGAGGCGGAATGGAGCAATCATAAAAATCTCCCGCAAAACAAAATCGCCGCACGGCAAACCGCACGGCGATCAAAAATTGCTAATGTCAGTGCTGGCTCAAACCGGCTTGATATTGACGGCCGACGGCTTGTTCTTGCGCGGATCGTTTTCGACATCGAAGCTCACCGCTTGGCCTTCGCGCAATCCGGTCAGGCCCGAACGCTCCACCGCGCTCACGTGCACGAATACGTCCTGCCCGCCTTCATCCGGCGCGATAAAGCCAAAGCCCTTGGCCATATTGAACCATTTGACGATACCTGTGGCCATGCATCTCACTCCTCAAGAACTGCGCCGGGGCCACAAGCGACCATCCGGTGGACCTGCTTGGTAGAACGAAAGCCGGCGCGAACTGAGGCGCACGGTCGGAACGTCTCGACCGGTTAGTCCGGGGCGCATAGGGCGCGCCTAGCTGGGTGGTGTCAAGACCGGCCAGGCCCGCCATCCACCCGGTCAAAGGTCACTGCCAGCAAAGCCCGCAGCGCGGTTTCCATCGCTGGCTCATGCACGAAAAAGAGTGGGCTGTGGTTTGGCGCGGCGTCGGCGGTGGCGATTCCGGGCGCATTGACGCCGTAGAAAAAGAACACCCCCGGAACCTGCTGTTGAAAATAAGCAAAGTCCTCGGCCACCATGTTCGGCTGATCGGTCAGCACTTTGTCCTCACCCAGCGCCCGCACCAATGCGGCGCGGGCGGACGCTGTCGGACCGGCGGGGTTCACCACTGGGATCGCGTTCGGCTCGATCGACACTTCAGCCGTGGCGCCCGCGCTTGCGGCGATCTGCTCGGCGGTGCGGCGGATGCGGGCATAGAGATCGTCGCGCGTCTGGGGGTTCAAATAGCGAATGGTGCCGTCGAGTTCGACGCGATCGGGGATGATATTATAGCGGACCCCGCCATGGATCGAACCGATGGTGACGATGACGGGTGAACGCACAAGATCCATCTGCCGCGATGGGATCGTTTGCAGCGCTTGGATGATTTCAGCCGACACCACAACAGGATCAATGCCCCGATGGGGCTGCGCGCCGTGAGTTTGGCGCCCGCTCACACTAATGCGCAGGCGATCAGAGCCGGCCATGAACGGGCCCGACGCAATCGTCACCGTGCTGGATTCGCCCGGCCAGGCGTGCAGGCCGAAGATCGCTTGGGGGCGCAGGTCGCCGAACACATTCTCCGCGAGCATGCGGCGGGCGCCGCCGAGACCGCCGGGAGGCGCGCCTTCCTCCGAGGGCTGAAACACGAAAATGATGGTTCCGGCAATGTCGGCGCGGCGTTGCGCAAGCACCGTCGCCGCCGCCATCAGCACAGCCGTGTGGGTGTCGTGCCCGCACGCATGCATGACGCCAACGGCTTGGCCATTATATGTGCCGCGCACACGCGAGGCGAACGGCAAATTGCCCTCCTCGGTCACTGGCAGCGCGTCCATGTCGGCGCGCAAGGCGATCACCGGCCCAGGCCGGCCCCCGCGCAGCACGCCGACCACGCCGGTGAGCGCCACGCCCGTGCGCACTTCGTCCAGACGCAAGCCGCGCAGATGCGCCGCCACGATGCGGGCTGTGCGCACCTCTTCGTAGCTCAGCTCCGGATGCTCATGAAAATCGCGCCGCCACGCGACCATGCGCGGGAGCACCTGCGCAATTGAGGTTTCCACCGGTGCGGCGAACGCGGTTTGCGCTTGCGCGGGTGGGGTAAAAAGCAGCGATGCTGCGAGAACTAATTGAGCTATGCACCGCATCACATCTTCCCCGACACCAAAAAAAAACACCGTCATTCCGGGGCCGCCGCAGGCGGAACCCGGAACCCAGATGTAAATGTACTGCGCTACCGTCCCCTGGGTTCCGGATCGCGCTTCGCGCGTCCGGAATGACGGAGGGGTTTGTACGACACCATAGTTTCTGTTCGATCCTCACCGCACGCCCGCGGCCAGCAAATCGTGCATGTGCACCACGCCGACCGGTTTGCCGTCTTCAACCGCGAACAGGATGGTGATGCGTTTGGCGTTCATGATGGCGATGGCGTCGGCTATCGGCGCGTCCGAGGCGATGGTGAGCGGGTTTGGCGTCATCAAAGCGCGTGCGTCGCGGGCGAACATGTCGGGCGTCAGCCGGCGGCGCAGATCGCCGTCGGTGATGATGCCGACCAATTTGCCGTTTTCAATGACGCCGGCGCACCCCAAGCTGTCGCGGCTCATGGCTTTCAGCGCTTCAGGCACCGAAATTTCCGGCGCGATCAAGGGATCGTGCGAACCCACGCGCATGATGTCGCGAACCCGTTTCAACGCCGCGCCGAGCTTGCCGCCGGGATGGATCGCGCCGAAATGGTCGGCGGTGAACCCGCGCGCTTTCAGCAAAGCCACCGCCAGCGCATCGCCCAAAGCGAGGCACATGGTCGTGGAAATCGTCGGCGCCGGCGCTTCTTCGCTGGCTTCGCCGCAATCGGGCATGACAAGCGCCGCCGTCGATGCCTTCGCCAGGGTCGAGTCCGGTTTGAAGGTCATGCCGATGATCGGCACGCCAAGCCGGTGGCAATGGTAGAGTAGGTCCGAAAGTTCCGCCGTTTCGCCCGAGCGCGAAATCGCCAGCAGGCAATCCTGCTCTACGATCATGCCAAGGTCGCCGTGGCTGGCTTCCGCCGGATGGACGAACTGCGCCGGAGTGCCAGTGGAGGCGAGGGTCGCGGCGATCTTGCGGGCAATGTGACCGGACTTGCCCATACCGGAAACGATGACCCGGCCCTTGGCGTCCGCCAGCAAACTCGCCGCGTGCACGAACGGCGCGGCGAGCGCCTCGGCCAGCGCGTCCGCCAGTTGGCCAAGCGCGCCGGCCTCGGCACGGATGGTTTCCTGGCCGGCGGCGATGGCGGCGGCGGGTGCGATTATACTCATGCCAGGCCGTGTTCGCATGCGCCGCCGCGCTTGTCACCGGACGCGCTAAAATGCCCCTGCCCGTTGAGGCTGGGCGAGCGGGGGCCTATGTGGTTCTGATGAGCACCCCCGCGCACGTCATCCGCATCCCCCGCATCGAGAGTTCGCCGATAGAGATCGGCAACGACCTTCCGCTGACTTTCATTTGCGGGCCGTGCCAGTTGGAAAGCCGGGGCCATGCGCTTGAAACAGCGGAGTTTCTGCGCGACATCTTTGGCCGCGTCGGCGCGGGCTTCATCTACAAAACCAGTTTCGACAAGGCCAACCGCTCGTCCCTGTCCACCAAACGCGGCGCTGGGCTTTCGGTAGCGGGGCCGATCTTCGAGGAAATCCGCACCAAGCTCGGCATTCCGGTGCTGACCGACGTGCATCTGCCGGAGCATTGCGCCGAAGTCGCGCAGGTGGCGGACGTACTGCAAATCCCGGCGTTCCTGTGCCGGCAAACCGATCTGCTGGTAGCGGCGGCTGAAACCGGCAAGCCGATCAACGTCAAGAAGGGACAGTTCCTGGCGCCCTGGGACATGAAAAACGTGCTGGCCAAGATCACCGACAGTGGCAATCCCAACGTAATGGCCTGCGAGCGCGGCGCGAGCTTCGGCTACAATACTTTGGTTTCCGATATGCGGGCGCTTCCGATCCTGAAAGGCTTCGGCGCGCCGGTGGTATTCGATGCGACGCACTCCGTGCAGCAACCCGGCGGACGCGGCGACACCAGCGGCGGCGAACGCCAATTCGTGCCGGTGCTGGCGCGCGCGGCGGTGGCGATTGGCGTGGCGGCGGTGTTCCTTGAAGCCCACCCCGATCCGGACAATGCGCCAAGCGATGGCCCCAACATGGTGCCGTTCGACGAGCTTGAAGATCTGGTGCGAGATCTGATGGCGTTCGACAAGCTGGCGAAACAAACGCCCATCGCGGCGGAATGAACCTTCTCCATACACTCGGCGCGGCGGGGAATGGCGGAGCCGAGACTTATTTTGTCAGCCTCGCCGGCGCACTGTCGCGCGCGGGCTTTGCGCAAGCCGCGGCGATTCGCGCGCATGAAGGGCGCGAAGCGGCGCTCGCGGCGCTTGGCGTAAGTGCAAAAACGCTGCCTTTCGCCAAGCCCTTCGACTTCACCACCGCGCCGGCCATCGCGGCGATGGCGCGCGAGCACAGCGCCAAGATCATCCTCGCCTGGATGAACCGCGCCGCCTCCCGCACGCCGGCAGGCCCGTGGGCGCGGATTGGACGACTGGGCGGGTACTACAAACTGAAAAATTATCGCGGCTTCGATGCTCTGGTGGGCAACACGCAGGACATCGTCGATTGGCTGGTGCGCGAGGGCTGGCCGGCGGCGCGGGCGCACTACATTCCAAATTTCGCCGCCGCGCAGGATGCGCCGCCCCTGAGCCGCGCCGCTTTTGATACGCCCGCGGACGCGCCGCTGCTGCTCGGCATGGGACGATTGCACGCCTCGAAGGCGCATGACGTTTCCTTGCGCGCTTTGGCGCTGCTGCCGGAAGCCTATCTCTGGATCGCCGGAGACGGGCCCGATGAAGCCAAGCTGAAAGCACTGGCTAAGGAACTGGGCATTGCCCCGCGCGTGCGCTTTCTCGGTTGGCGCAACGATGCGCCCGCGCTCTACCGCACGGCCGACGCGTGCGTGTTTCCTTCCCGCTTTGAGCCCTTGGGCAACGTCGTGATTCAAGCATGGGCCTATGGTCTGCCGATCATCGCCGCTGCTTCCCAGGGGCCAGCGGCCTTGATCAAGGATGGAATCGATGGGTTTTTGACGCCGATCGACGATGCTGAAGCATTGGCGGACAGAGCCCGCTTGGTGTTGGCGGATGCGAGCTTGCGTCAGTCCGTGGCAAATGCTGGATTGATCCGCGTCGGCGCGGATTTCTCCGAGGCTGCGGTCGTGGCGCGCTGGCGCGACGTGTTTGCGCAATACGGAGGCGATTGATGTGCGGCATCGCCGGCATTGTTGGCGCTGCTGAAGGCGCGCGCGCACTGATCGAGACGCTGGCGCACCGCGGCCCCAACGGCATTCGCGTCGAAAGCGTCGGCGGCCATTCGCTGGCGCACGCGCGGCTTTCGATCATCGACCTTGAGGGCGGCTGGCAACCCCTGCACGCCGCCGGCTCCACCATTATCGGCAATGGCGAAATCTACAATTATCTGGAACTCGCCGAGGAGTTTGGACTCAAGGACAAACTCTCCACCGGCTCCGACTACGAACCCTTGCTGCATCTTTATGCACGCGAAGGTGAGCGCGCGTTCGCGCGTTTGCGCGGCATGTACGCGTTCTGCCTCATTGGCAATGATGGGCGCATCTGGCTGGTGCGCGATCCCTTCGGCATCAAACCGCTTTACATTCGCGCGCATGGCGGCGCGGTGGCGTTCGCCTCGGAGCCGCGCGCATTCGGCAAGGCGCACGCTGACGCGCGCGTGCTCGGCGAAGTCCTCAATCTCAATTACGCGCTCGGAACGCAGACTGCATGGGACGGCGTCTCCCGTCTTGCGCCCGGCGCCATTGTGGAAGTCATCGGCAGCGCATTGGCGCCCCGCAAACCGCGCGCCGCGATTCCCCCTCCCATCACGCAGGTCAGCGACGAGACTGCCGCTCTCGCAGCGCTCGATCGCGTACTTGAAAACAGCGTCCTCGTGCATCAGCGCGCGGACGTGCCTTACGGATTGTTCCTCTCCGGCGGCATCGATTCCGCGGCGATCGCGACAATGATGGCGCGGCTCAACCAGCGCCCAGTTATCGCCTACACGTGCGGTTTTGAAGCCCCCGGCGCACGTGACGAACGCGCCGGCGCCGAGCGCGTGGCGCGCGCGCTTGGTCTCGACTGGCGCGAAACTACTTTCACCGAAGAGGATTTCTGGGCCGTCGCGCCGCAAGTCGCCTGGGCGCTTGATGACCCTGTCGCCGATTATGCCTGCCTGCCGACCTACAAACTGGCGCAAGCCGCCAAGCAATCGCTGACCGTTGTGCTTACGGGCGAGGGCGGCGACGAATTGTTTGGCGGTTATGGCCGCTACCGCCGCGCGCTGCGTCCGGGCTGGCTCGGTGGGCGAGCGGCCGAGCCACAAATCTCAACCGATGCTGGCGGCGCGGCGCTTGCGGCTTGGCGAGCCGCCGCCGCGCCGCCTGCCGGCTTGTCGGCGCTGCAGCAGGCGCAATGGGCTGACATCGCCACCTGGCTTCCCGACGATCTATTGCTCAAGCTCGACCGCTGCTTGATGGCGCACGGGCTTGAAGGCCGCACGCCGTTTCTCGATCCCGAGGTCGCCGCCTTCGCGTTTCACCTGCCCGATGCGCTCAAGGTGCGTGGCCGGTTCGGCAAGATTCTGCTGCGCAAATGGCTTGAGCGCCATTGCCCCGCCGCCTCGCCCTGGGCGCGCAAACAAGGCTTCACCGTGCCCGTGGCGACCTGGATCGCGCCGCGCGCGGCCGATCTTGCGCGCGGCCTTGCCGACGTGGAAGTGCTGCGGACCGTGTGCGGTAGCGACGATCTGGGCCGCATTTTCGCTGACGACGCGCACGCCGCGCGGCGCTGGCCGCTGCTGTTCCTGGGCCTTTGGTCACGCATTCATATCGATGGCGCAACGCCCGGCGCGGCGCTTCGCTCCGTGCTCGGTGAGGGCTAACGCAGAATTGCGCACCGCGCCGACTGCCCCTAAGGCTCACACCATGTTTGAACGACGCATCCTCGTCACCGGCGGGTCCGGATTCTTGGGCTCGCACTTGTGCGACCGATTGGTGGCGCGCGGCGACGACGTCATCTGCGTCGATAATTTATTCACCGGCCGCAAGCGCAACGTCGCGCATCTGCTCGATAAACCCAATTTTGAATTCACCCGGCACGACGTCACCTTCCCGCTCTATGTCGAGGTCGATCAGATCTACAACCTCGCTTGCCCCGCAAGTCCGGTCCACTATCAGCACGATCCCGTGCAGACGACCAAGACCAGCGTTCACGGCGCGATCAACATGCTGGGCCTCGCCAAGCGGTTACGCGCGCGCATCTTCCAGGCCTCGACCTCGGAAGTGTATGGCGATCCCAGCGTCCATCCACAGCCGGAGGAATACTGGGGCAACGTCAACCCGATCGGTTCGCGCTCCTGCTACGACGAGGGCAAACGCTGCGCCGAGACTTTGTTCTTCGATTATTATCGCCAACACAAACTCGATATCCGCGTCGCCCGCATCTTCAACACCTACGGCCCGCGTATGCACCCCAATGACGGGCGCGTGGTGTCCAACTTCATCGTGCAAGCGCTGAAAGGCGAGGACATCACCCTCTACGGCGACGGCCAGCAGACGCGCTCGTTCTGTTACGTCGATGACCTGATCGAGGCGTTCATCACCTTCATGGACAAGCCGGGCGATCTGCCTGGGCCGATCAATCTCGGCAACCCAAGCGAATTCACCATCCTGCAATTGGCCGAAGCGGTGATCGACCTGACCCGCGCGAAGTCAAAGCTGGTGTTCCACCCGCTCCCCAGCGACGATCCCAAACAGCGCCAACCCGATATCGCCAAGGCGCGCGAGGTGCTGGGTTGGGAACCGAAGGTGCAATTGCGCGAAGGCTTAGAGAAGACCATCGCCTACTTCGACGGGCTGTTGAAGGAAGGCGATCCGTTGATTGTGGGGCGGTGCTAAGGGGACACCTTGAGCGGCGCAATTTTGCGAGCTCGCCATAGGTCACTTGACTTCCGGGAAAACTCTCCGCGCGAGGTTACAAGGTACAATCTGAAACGCTTGTTGGGGTATCCAAAATATTCCAAGCCGCTGAACTGCAACATGAACCGCGCCGAATCGTGTTGCCACAGCGCGAGATGAAGAGCCTGTTCGTTCTCAGGGAATTTGGAATCCTCAAAGTAACCCACATAGTTTGGCGGCCCTCCTAAAAGCCTGTCCATCTCGCCTTGCGCATCGTAGAAGCATTCGATCCAAGCCCTGAGATTTTCCTCCTCTTCATAGGGAGACCACTTATTCGAGACGGACGAGGTTGAAATGTCGACCTCAACGCGAGCCACGACATCTGCATCGTCAAACACAACCCAATTGTGATCCTTGGCGTCGCGGAAGATATTTAGCCCTGTTTCGGTGCTGACCCTCGTCAGCCCTTCTGACTCCGTACGCCAGCCCGGTGCAAAGCAATCGAGTCCATGAAGCTGCGTCACCAGTGGCACCAGTTCGCGCATTGCCTGCACGCGGCGAGCCGAATTTGCGATATGCGCGGGTAGATCGTTAAACCGCGAGAGAAACGACAAATTCTGCGCCCGCGCCTCATCCGCCATCACGCCGCTCTCGACGTTGATCCCCGCCGCCTGCAAGCGCTCGACGCCCACGCCTGCCGCGAACGGGTGAGGATCGGCAGCGGCGATCACAACGCGCGCCACGCCCGCGGCGATCAGCAAGTCGGCGCATGATGGCGCGCCGCTCGTACGCTTGGCGCACGGCTCCAGAGTCACGTAAACTGTCGCGCCGCGCGCGCGTGCGCCTGCTTGCGCCAAGGCTCGTTCTTCCGCATGCGGGCACCCGCCCGCCGCCGTCGCGCCTTCGGCGATGGTCGCGCCATCCTTTGTGATCACGCAGCCCACCGACGGATTGTCACCCGTGTGGCCAATTCCAGGCGCGGCCAATTCCAACGCACGCTGCATGAACACAATTTCCGTCATCGCGGAATCGGCGGCAGCTTCTCTGCCCGCGCCTCATCCAGGTAGCGCGCGGAGATGGGCTTCAACCCCGCGTCGAGTTCGATCAGCAACGGGTTGCCGGTTGGCATCTCGACGTGCACGATCTCATCGTCCGGCACCGCAAACAGATGCTTGACGATGGCGCGCAGCGAATTGCCGTGCGCTGCGATGATGAGGTTCTTGCCGGCGCGCAGATCCGGCGCGATCGCCTCATTCCAATAGGGCAGCACACGTTCGAGCGTCATCTTCAACGATTCCGTGCGCGGGAGATCGACGACGCCGCCATAGCGGCGATCGTTCGCCAGATCATACTCGCCTCCCGCTTCGAGCGGCGGCGGGGGGACATCGTAGGAGCGCCGCCAGATTTTCACTTGCTCCTCGCCGTGGCGCGCAGCGGTCTCGGCTTTGTTGAGCCCTGTCAGGGCGCCATAATGGCGTTCGTTCAGCCGCCAGCTCTTCTCCACCGGCAGCCACAACAGCCCAGCTTCGTACAATGCGACGTCGCCGGTGCGGATGGCGCGGCTCAGAACTGAGGTGAACACCTTATCGAAAGCGACCCCGCTTGCGCCGATCAGCGCACCGGCGCGGCGGGCCTGCCGCTCGCCCTCGGGCGTCAAATCCACGTCCACCCAACCGGTGAAGCGGTTTTCCAAATTCCACTGGCTCTGGCCGTGGCGCAAAAGGGCGACAAAGGTCATGGGGCCTCAGTTTCAGCCCCAAGACAGGCCGTCAAGAGCGGAAGTCGCTTTGCGCGCGCGCTCCCAAGCTTTACATCCGGCCCCATGCGTCACTGGTTGTTTCACCCGGTCATTTTCTATCCGCTGGCGGCGCTGTTCGCCGCGTTTGTCGTCGCCGTCAGCCTGAAGCCGCAGGCCTGGCCGCGCCCACCCGCGCCGGTTACCGGCGCCATCACGCAAGAAACCTTGGTCTTGGAGCGCGACGCCTTCAATACGCCCGACCCTGGGGCGGGGCAGCACATGGCCGTAACTCGCGATTTCTGGGGCCGGCCCCAGACCCTGCGCATCGCTCAATTGCCAAACCAGCCCGCGCCAGCCAGCGATGAGCACGGCGTGCGCCTGATGCTGGCCCCGGCCAGCGCGGCTCTGCTCCAAGGCAAGCCACTGGTCGTGGAAGTTTCGTACAACCCCCTCCCCATCAACGCCGCCACCGGCCTTGCGGTCAGCCTACGCGGCGATGGCGCGTCCGATTGGGTAAGCCTGCCCGTGCCGCCGCAGCCAGGAAGGCTGCGCTTCGAGCTGCCCGCAAGCGCGGCGGCCAACGCGATCGGACTGCGCGCGCTGAGCGAAGGGACGGACCAGGCCTATGGCCTCGAAATCACAAGAATTCGGGTTTCGCCGCGCCCCGCCCCACCGCCTGCGCTTCCCACGCC
>JBEBHQ010000005.1:0-119591 GCA_040080805.1 Terricaulis sp.
AGAGACAGGGGGAGGGGGAGGATTGATCATGACCATCACAATCGTCACGCCTCCGGCAGCCGAGCCCATCTCGCTCGCCGAGGCGAAACTGTTTTTGCGCGTCGACCAAACTGCCGAGGACAGCCTCATCACCATGCTCATCGGCGCGGCGCGCGGGGCCGTCGAGGTCGGATGTGGGCGCGCGCTGATTACACGGCGCGTGCGCGAGAGCCTTGATATTTGGCGGCGCGATGCGGTGGGCGGCGCGGTGCTGGGCGTGGGCCCGGTGACCAACATCGTCGCGGTGCGCCTTATTGCCAGCAACGGCGCCCAGAGCGTGATCGATCCCGCGCGCTACCGCCTTGAAGGGGGCGGCGACCGCCCACGCCTCGTGTTCGAAGCCGGTGTGCCGGCGACGTTGCGATCGGCCGGCGGCATCGAGATCGAATACGATGCCGGCTTTGCGCCCGACGCGGCGAGTTTGCCGGTCGGTTTGCGACTCTCGACGTTGCACGTCGTCGGCGCGTTGTACGAAGCGCGGCTCGGTGAAGCTGGCATTCCCCAGGCCGCGCGCGCGTTGATGGCCCCGTTCGCGCCGGCGCGGCTATGACCGACGTTATTGGCGTCATGCGCGCGCGGGTGCGGCTGGAGAGCCCTACGCGCGTCGGCGACAATATAGGCGGCGCCGCGATCACCTGGGCAAACCAAGGTGATGTGTGGGCCGAGATTATCGCCAGCGGGGCGGGTCAGGGCGCCGACTTCGACGCCGCGCTATCGGTTAGCACCTACACGCTCATCATAAATCGCCGCGCCGACGTGCGCGCGGGTTGGCGCGTTGTGTGGACGACGCGGGTGTTTCGCATTCTTGGCACCCGCGACCAGGGCGGCGCGCGCATCGAACTTATTTGCGAAGAGGAGATCCGATGAGCGCCGACCGTGACCTGGTTGCCGCCATGCGCACCGCCGCGCTCGCGGATGCAAGCGTACAGGCTCTAATCGGCGCTCGCTTTTACGATGAGCCTCCGCCCGACGCGGTGTTTCCTTACGTGACACTCGCGAGGGTGGAAAATCGCGCTGTGGATTCCAGCGATGTTGAAGCCATCGAGCATGCGGTGACGCTGCATGCATGGTCGCGCTATGGCGGCCGCGCCGAGGCGCTAGATATTATTGGCGCGCTGCGCGAGGCGTTGCATGACGCACCGCTCACGGTCACAGGCCGCAGGCTCGTGTTGCTGTTTGCGCAATTCGCCGACGTGTTTCGCTCCGGCGACGGGCAAACCACGCACGCTGTGCTGCGGCTTAGAGCACTTACCGAACTCGAATAGGAGAACTCAAAATGGCAGGCCAAAAAGGCCGCGACGTGCTGATCAAGATCGGCGACGGCGGCGGCACTGAAGTATTCACCACGGTCGCGGGCATCCGCGCCAAAACCATTTCGCTCAATGCGCGTTCGGTTGACGGCACGTCCGGGGAGAGCCCATCGGCGTGGCGTGAGCTGATTGCCGGCGCCGGCGTCAAATCCGCCAGCGTGAGCGGCGCGGGCGTGTTCAAAGATGCAGCGTCCGATGCGACGATGCAGGCGACGTTTTTCGCGCAGACCGTACGCAATTTCCAGCTCGTCATTCCTGCGTTCGGTATTCTGCAGGGGCCGTTTCTGATCGAAGCGCTGGACTATGCCGGTGACCATGATGGCGAGGCGACATTCGCGGTAACGCTTGCCTCGGCAGGCGCAATCACCTTCACGGCGACTTGAGATGCGGGAGCCACATAATCTCGCGCGCGGCGAGGTACTGCTTGGCATCGATGGGCGTGGACGTAGGCTTTGCGTGACCCTGGGCGTGTTGGCGGAGTTGGAAGCTGCGTTCGATGTCGGCGCGTTGAGCGAACTGGGCGAGCGCCTGGCGCAACTCACCGCCTCGGACTTGATCGTTGTCATTTCCGCGCTGACCGCCGGCGGCGGCGAGCCCATGAGCAGCGCTGAAATTGCCGCAGCCCGCATCGATCCGAAAGCCGCGGCGGCCGCCGTCGCCAGCGCCTTTCGCGTCGCCTTTGACGATGAAACCTGAAGCAACGCCGTGGCCCGCCATGCTCGCAGTCGCGTTGCGCCTTGGCGTGCCGCCCTCCTGCTTCTGGCGTCTGAGCCTCAAGGAATGGCGCGCGCTGATCGCGCCTATTGGCGACGACACGCTCTCGCGCGCCGGGTTTGCCGCGTTGGCGCAACATTTTCCGGATGATTTGACATGAATGAGAACAAGACGGGGTTCGACCTCGTCAGCTTCCAGACCGAACTGGGGGCCGCTTCCGTGGCGTTGCAGGAGTTCGCGCAAGGACCGGCGCGTCGCGCCGCGAGCGATGTCGGCTCTTCGTTCGAGCGCGCTGGGCAGCGCATCGCCACCGCATTGGGCCGCGCCGCAAGCGACGGCGAAGGTTCGTTCAAACGCCTGGCCAAGGTGATTCTTGAGGAATTGGCCAAGCTCGCGCTGGAGCGGATATTCAGCCAGGGCGGCAAGCAGCCGTCCTTCTTTGGGGCCAAGGCGGCGGGAGGCGCTGTCAATATGGGCGGGGCCTATCTTGTCGGTGAGCGCGGACCCGAGGTGTTCGTCCCGCGCCAATCGGGGGCCATCGCCCAGCAATCTGGGGCGGTGTCTGTGCATTTCCATCTCGGCGCCGGCGCGGACGCACATGCCATCAGCCGCCACCAAAGCCAGATCGCCGCTTCCGTGGCGCGCGCTGTAGCCTACGGGAGACGCAATCTGTGACCGCCTTTCACGAAGTGTCGCTGCCACTGCCGTTTGCGCTCGGCGCCAGCGGCGGGCCGGAGCGGCGCGTCGATATTGTGGCCCTCGGTTCCGGTTTCGAGTCGCGCAACACGCCATGGGCGCACGGGCGGCGGCGCTATGACATTGGCGGCGCCGTGCGCACGCTGGATGCGCTCCACGCGCTGACCGCGTTCTTCGAAGCGCGACGCGGCAAATTGCACGGCTTCCGCTTTCGCGATCCGTTTGACTGCAAATCCTGCGCGCCTTCACGGACGCCGACCGCGCTCGACCACGCGATCGGTGTGGGCGACGCGGGCGCATCGGCTTTTAAGTTGGTCAAGCTCTATGGCGCGGGCGCGGACGCCTATTCGCGCCCGATCAGGAAGCCGGTGGCGGGAAGTGTGCTGGTTGCGGTGAACGGCGTTGCACTCGGCGACGGGGCGTTCAGCGCGGATACAACGACCGGATTAGTGACGTTGGTTTCGCCGCCCGCGACGGGCGCGATCGTCAGCGCTGGCTTTCTGTTCGACACGCCCGTGCGCTTCGATATCGACCGGCTCGATCTGTCGCTGGATGGGTTTGGCGCGGGGCGCGCGCTAGCGCTGCCCTTGGTTGAAGTGCTGATCTGATGCGCAACATTCCAGTCGCTCTTGCCGCGAGCCTGGCGAGCGGCGTAACCACGCTCGCCAACGTTTGGCTCATCACAAGGCGCGATGCGCAAGTGTTCGCGTTCACCGACCACGACCGGTCGCTGCCGTTCGACGCACTGATATGCGAGCCCATATCTGGGTTGAACGCCGGCGCCACCGAAAAGAGCTTGGGGCTCGGCGTTGATTCAGCCGGCGTTATCGGAGCGCTGTCTTCCGAGGCCGTCACTGAACAAGATCTGGCGCTGGGATTGTGGGATGGCGCGCGGGTCGCGCTCTACCGCGTGGACTGGACCGACACCGCGCAACGCGCGCATGTGTTCGCGGGTCGCATCGGCGAAGTGCGGCGCGGCGCGCAGGCGTTCGAGGCCGAGGTGCGAGGCCTGCAAGCGCCGCTCAATGTCGCGGTGGGGCGCGTATTCTCTCGGTTCTGCGATGCTGATCTGGGCGATGCGCGTTGCGGCAAGGACATTGAGGCGTCGGTGTTTCGCGGAACTGGCGTTGTCACGGCATTGCTCACGGATGGAGCGTTTCGTGCTGATGGTTTGGAGGCGTTCGCCGAAGGTTGGTTTACGCGTGGGCGCCTGGTGTGGAGTGCGGGCGGGGAGAACGAGGTGGCGGCGCACCGCGTCGAGGGCGGGGATGCCGTGCTGGAATTGCTTGATCCACCGGGGTCAGCGCTCGCGCTCAGCGCGGCGTTCACGGTTTACGCGGGTTGCGACAAACGCTTTGAGACCTGCCGCGCCAAATTCGCCAACACGCTTAATTTCCGCGGCTACCCCCACATGCCCGGCAATGACGCCGTACAGTCGCGCCCTGTCGCCGGCGAGTTGCTCGACGGAAGCTCACGCTTTTCATGATTTCTCGCGAGGCGATTCTAACCGAGGCGCGTGAGTGGATTGGCACGCCTTACGTGCACCAGGCCAGTGCCAAGGGCGCCGGGTGTGACTGCCTTGGCCTCGTGCGGGGGGTGTGGCGTGCGTTCCATGGGGACGAACCCGAACCCGCGCCCGCTTACACGCCAGACTGGGCTGAGCGCCACGGCGCGGAAACCTTGCTCGATGCCGCGCGCCGCCACTTGCTGGAAGCGACGCCTGATGCGGCGGCGCCCGGCGACGTGCTCTTGTTTCGCATGGATGCGCGCTCGCCGATCAAGCACGCGGCCATCCTCGATGCCGATGAACGCCTGATCCACGCGTATTGGGGACGCGCGGTGGTGCGTTCGCGGTTTGCGCATTGGTGGCGCGCGCGTTGCGCCGCCGCTTTTTCTTTTCCTGGAGCGGGTCCGTGGCCGAGTTAGTGCTTTCGACGATTGGCCAAGCTATCGGCGCGCGTTTGCCTGGCGTTTTGGGCTCCATCGGCGCCGCGCTTGGCCGCGCGGGCGGCGCCGCGCTAGGACGCTCGATCGACCAGCGCCTGTTCGGCGAAAACCTGCGTCGTGAGGGCGCCCGGCTCACCGATCTTCACATCCAAGGATCAACGGAAGGGGCGTCCATCCCCGCCATTTATGGGCGCGTTCGCATCGCCGGCCAGGTGGTCTGGGCGGCGCGCTTCAAGGAGCACGTCGCAACCACCGAGACGAGCACCGGCGGCAAAGGTGGCGGCGGTCCGCGCGTAAGCACGACCAGCTATTCCTACTCTCTGTCGTTCGCGGTGGGTTTGTGCGAGGGGGAAATCGCGCGCATCGGGCGGGTGTGGGCGAACGGCGAACCGTTCGATGTGTCGCAAGTCGCGTGGCGTTTGCACAATGGCGCGGAAGATCAGGCGCCGGACGCGTTGATCGAAGCCATCGAGGGCGCGGACACGGCGCCTGCTTATCGCGGGCTCGCCTATGTCGTGTTCGAGGATCTGCCGCTGGATCGGTTCGGCAACACCATCCCGCAGCTGTCGTTCGAAATTGTACGCCCGGCGCCGACATCGGAGCTACGCTTTGAGCAGCGCGTCAAGGGCGTGTGCCTGATCCCCGGCTCGGGCGAATTTGTGTACGCGACGGCGCCGATCCTGCGCAAAATCGGCCCCGGACAAGAAGTCGCTGAAAACGTCCACGCTGAGCGCGACCGCGCCAACCTCCTGGTTTCGCTCGATCAGCTCGAAGCGGATTTCCCCAATTGCGAAACCGTGATGCTGGTGGTGGCCTGGTTCGGTGACGATCTGCGTTGCGGCTCGTGCGACATCAAGCCGGGCGTTGAGATCGCCACCAAGGACACCACGCCTCTGCTTTGGCGTGCGGGCGGGGTGACCCGCGCGGGCGCGCATGTGGTGAGTCAGTTCGAGGGCGCGCCCGCCTATGGCGGCACACCAAGCGACGATTGCGTGCTGCAAGCCATCGCCGAGTTGAAAGCGCGCGGTTACAAAGTAGGGCTCTACCCGTTCCTGCTGCTGGACGTGCCCGCGGGCAACGCGCTGCCCGATCCTTATGGCGGCAGCGAGCAAGCAGCGTATCCGTGGCGCGGGCGCGTGAGTCTGCATCCCGCGCCTGGTCAACCGGGCACGCCAGACAAAACAAGCGCCGCGACCGCGCAGATCAACGCGTTCTTCGGCACGGCGACGCCCGCGCATTTTGGCGCCAGCGGCGGCGCGCCGACTTATGCCGGGCCGAGCGAGTGGTCCTACCGGCGGTTCGTTTTGCATCACGCCAAACTCGCCGCGCTGGCGGGGGGCGTCGATGCGTTCATCATCGGCTCGGAGCTGCGTGGAATCACAACCGCGCGCAACAGCGCGACGGCTTATCCCTCCGTCACCGCGCTCAAGGCTCTTGCGGCGGACGTTCGCACGATGGTGGGTGGAGCGACCAAGATCACCTACGCGGCCGATTGGAGCGAGTATGGCGGCCACCAACCGCAAGACGGTTCCAATGATGTGTTCTTTCATCTCGATCCGTTGTGGTCGGACGCGAACATCGATGTCGTGGGGGTCGATTGGTACCCACCGCTCACCGATTGGCGTGCGGGCGCGACGCATCTTGACGCGGCGCTTGCTGGGGCCATCCACGATCCGGGCTATCTCGAGGGCCGCATCGAAGCGGGGGAGAATTACGACTTTTATTACGCAAGCGAAGCGGCCCGCATCGCGCAAACCCGCACGTCCATCACCGACAGCGCCCATTCCGAGCCGTGGATTTACCGCGCCAAGGATGTGCGCAATTTCTGGGCGCGGGCGCATTATGACCGCCCTGGCGGGACGCGCGCATCCACGCCCACCGCATGGGTCGCGCAATCGAAACCGATCTGGTTCGTTGAATTGGGCTGCGCGGCGATCGACAAAGGCCCCAACGCGCCGAACCTTTTTGTTGACGCCAAGAGCGATGAAAGCGCGCCGCCGCCTTTCTCCACCGGCGCGCGCGACGATCTGATTCAGCGCCGTGCGTTGGATGCGTATTTGCGTCACTGGGACGTAGTGAGCACCGATAACCCCATCTCCACGGTCAACGGCAAGCGCATGATCGAAGAGATGATGCTCTGGTGTTGGGACGCGCGCCCGCACCCTGCCTTTCCCGCGCGTACCGACGTGTGGGCCGATGGCGCATCCTGGCGGCTCGGGCATTGGCTGAACGGGCGCGCCGGCCTTTCGGGACTGGGCGAAGTTGTGCGCGATCTGTGTTCGCGCGCGGGCGTGAGCGAAACGGAGACGTCCGCGCTTACGGGCGCGGTCAGCGGCTACATCGTTGACGCCCCAGCCAGTGCGCGCGGCGCCCTGGAGCCGTTGATGGCGGCATTTGACTTCGCCGCCGTGGAGCGCGAGGGGCGGGTCGTGTTTTTCCATGGCGATGCGGGTGAGCCGATCGATGTGGGCATTGCCGATCTCACCGCCGCCAGCGCGGGCGATGCGTTTGCGCAGCGCGGCGACAGCGCAACAGCGCCCATCGAAGCGCGGGTCCGCTTTTTGGATCCTGGGCGTGATTATCTGCTGGCGGGTGTCAGCGCGCGGCGCCGTGATAGCGCCGAAGGCGGAGTGGAGACCATTGAGGCGCCGCTGGTGCTGGAGGTGGAGGCAGCCGAAACATTGGCGCAATTGGTGCTGGCCGACCGCCGCGCCGGCGCTGAAACTCTGCGCATCGAAGTCGGCCCCGCGCACCTGGCGTTGGAGCCGGGCGACCGCGTTACGCTAAGCGGTGGCGCGGACGTATTTGAAATCACCCGCATAGAAGATGCCGAGGCGCGCCGTCTCGACCTGCGCCGCGCGCGCGCGCGCGCTGCCGCGCAGCTGGGCTTGGCTGAACCGAACGCGCCGCCCTCGCCGGCGTCAGCGCCGACGCCGGCATTCTCGGTGCTGGATTTGCCGCCATTGCCAGGCGCGGAAGAAGACGAGCGTCCGTTGGCCGCCGTGTTTGCTTCGCCATGGCTGGGCGCACACAATTTGTACGCGGGCGCGACACTGACGCGCCGGGCGACGCTCGCGCAACCGAGTGTCGTAGGTGAATTGTTGTGGGCTTTGTGGCCGGGGCCGGTGGATCGCTGGGATGATGGCAATATCATCCGCATCAAGCTTTACGGCGGCGGTTTGGCGAGTGCGACCGCCGACGCGGTGTTGGGCGGCGCCAATGTGTTCGCCATTGAATCAAACGGCGAGTGGGAGATTGTGCAGGCGCGCAATTGCGTCCTCGTTGCGCCGAACGAATACGAGCTGTCTGGCTTTCTGCGCGGACGATTGGGGTCGGCTCATGCCATGCGCGCGCCGCACCCTGTCGGCTCGCGCGTCATCAAACTCGATGTGGGGCTCGCGCGCGTGGACATCGGCGCCCATGAATGGGCCGAGGCGCTGGCGTTCTCGGCGCCTCCCGCGGGAGGGCTCGCGACTGACGCTCGGGCGGCGCTGGCGAACGTAATTCTCCCGCACGCGGCTCTGCGTCCATGGGCGCCGGCGCACGTCAGGGCCACGCGCGCCGCCGGCAATGATGTTGAGATCTCTTGGGTGCGTTGCGCGCGGAGTGGCGGGGATGCGTGGGGAGCGGGCGAGCCGCCGTTGGGCGCGCCGAGCGAAGGGTACGTTTTGGAGGTTCTCGACGGCGTGGTGGTGAAACGGACAGTCGCGACAAGTGCGTCGTCATACCTTTACACAGCCGCCGCCCAAACGGCGGATTTCGGCTCGCCGCCGGCTTCGTTGCGCCTGCGAGTAGGACAAGTGGACGGCGCGGGCGCTACAGGGTTGAAGACGGAGTTAACCATAACATTATAGTGCTCTGGCCGAGGCAAGGCTGATTCCACCGAATCTGGCCGAGCCGCTGCCATTTTCAGTTGGGCCAGAATGGGCCGGAGCGCAGTCTGACACCTTGAGCTGGGACCCTTATGCCTCCCTCGGCGTCAGCCGAACTTCGACCGCCGACGACATTCGCCGCGCGTACCGGACGCTCGCCAAGGAGCTACACCCCGACGTTCGCCCCGGTGACAAACAAGCCGAAGAGCGCTTCAAGCGCGCCACCGCCGCCTTCAATCTGCTTTCAGACCCCGCTCTCAAAACCCGTTTCGACCGCGGCGAAATCGATGCGGACGGCAACGAGCGCATGGCTTTTGGTCCACGGCCTAGGCAAGGCGCGCGCGCTCATGCTGGCGCTGGCGCGCCGCCGGGCGCTGGGCCACAGGACGCGTTTGATCTTGGCGATATCTTTTCCGATCTCTTTGGCGCCGGCGTGGGCGGGGCGCGCTCGCATGCGCGCATGCGCGGCCGTGACATCCGCTTCACCCTGGATGTGGATTTCCTTGACGCCGTAAACGGCGCCAAGCGACGCATCTCGTTGGCCGAGGGGCGAACGCTCGACGTGAATATCCCGGCTGGCGTCGAAAGCGGCCAGGTGCTGCGCCTCAAAAATCAGGGCGGCGCCGGGGTCCAGGGCGGCTTGGCCGGAGACGCGCTGGTTGAGTTGAAGGTTCGCCCCCACGCTTTTTTTCGCCGCGAGGGCCAGGATATCCATATGGACCTCAACATCTCGCTCACCGAGGCGGTGGACGGCGGCCGGGTCCAGGCGCCGACAGCGGCTGGCCCGGTGGCGCTGACTATCCCCGCCGGATCAAACACGGGCAAAGTGCTCCGGCTCAAGGGCAAGGGCGTGGCTGGCCAGGGCGACCAGCTGGTGCGGTTGCAGGTGATGCTGCCCGAGGCGCCCGACGAAGACCTGCGGAAGTTCGTGAAAAAATGGTCCAAGCGGGACTATGTGCCGCCCAGGCCGGCTGGTTAAGGTGATATGCACGCGCCGTTCAGCGCCCATTCAGTGCGCTCCCCTTAAACGGGAAAAGCCATGTGGGTTAGAACACTCCTCCTTGCCGCCCTTGTCGCGGCCAACGCCTTTGCTGGCTCCGCGTCAGCGCAAGGCCGTGGGCCTACGATAGAGCCGGGTTGGGTGATGCCCGCCCAGGACCGCGGCGAGAACCACCGGCAGGAAATTCGCTCGCTGCGGGACATTGTAGACGGCGTGCGCGCCCGATTTGGGGGCGATCTCATCAGCGCTCGCCTTGAGGACGGCGCCAGGCCGCTTTATGTGCTGCGTTGGCGGATGCCGAACAATGAGGTTCGCGATCTCCGCGTCGACGCAGTCAGCGGACAGATCCGCTAGGAAAACGCGCATGCGGGTGCTGGTGGTTGAGGACGACAAGAACCTGCGCGAGCAGCTGGCGTCCGCGCTGACTGACGCCGGCTACACTGTCGATAGCGCCGACAATGGCGAGGACGGCCAATTCCTCGGCGAAACAGAGCCCTATGATCTCGCGATCCTGGACCTCGGTCTGCCCAAGGTGGACGGCATGACGGTGCTGAAGGCCTGGCGCAAGGAGGGGCGCACCATGCCGGTGCTGATCCTCTCCGCGCGTGATCGTTGGAGCGAGAAGGTCGAAGGCCTTGATCTCGGCGCCAACGATTACGTCACCAAGCCGTTCCACATGGCGGAGTTGCTGGCGCGGGTGCGCGCCAACGTGCGTCGCCAAACCGATCACCAATCCTCGGTTCTCGAAGTTGGGGATTTGCGCCTGAACGCGGCGACCGGCCAGGTGACAGTGAACGGCGCGCCAATCAAGCTGACGGCTTACCAGTACAAAGTGCTCGATTATCTGATGCACCATGCCGGGCGCATCGTGTCGCGGACTGAACTCACCGAAAAAATTTACAGCCAGGATCACGAGCGCGATTCCAACACCATCGAGGTGTTTATCGGCATCTTGCGGCGCAAGATCGGCACCGATCGCATCATCACCGAGAAAGGTCTCGGCTATCGCTTGATTGACCCCGCGGCCGAGCAAAAGTGACGCCTACGCACGAAGGGTGGATTGGCCGTTTCCGCGGCCTCTTCCGGCGCTCGCTTGCCGCGCGTTTGTTCACCATCGCCATGGTCAGCGTCATCGGCCTCGTCGCCATGAGTTGGATTGCCTACGCCCAATTCAACCGCCAGCTCCTGCGCTTGCTGATCGATCCGGAGCTGTTCAGCGTCGCCGACAATCTGATCGGGAATGCCGGGCCTGGCCTTGCTGGCGAAATTGTGTTGCAGGACCTGCCATACGATCCACGTTATTTGCAGCCATTGAGCGGGCGTTATTATCAGATTGCCCGCATTGGCGTGGATGGCGCACTCGACGTCGCGGTGATTTCCCCCTCGCTCTTCGATGTCGCCATCGAGCTTGATCCCCAATTGCGCGCGGAACTGACCGCGCCGGATGCGCCGCTCACCGCACGCTATCTCACCATCCAGGGCCCTGACAACGAGCCGTTGCGTGTGATGGCGCGCATCGTTGAGGTGCCGCTTATGCCGGGGCGCTACCTATTCCTGGTGGGCATGGAGCCGCGCGCGACTTTGGCGCCAGCGGCCGATTTGGTGGGAATCGCCTTCTCTGTGTTCATCGCCTTTTGTGTGCTGATGGTGGTGGCGGCGACGGTGCTGCAAGTGCGCATCGGGCTGGAGCCGTTGCGTCAGTTGCGGCGCGACATCGCCGACGTGCGGCGCGGGCAGGCGGAGCGTTTGTCTGGCGATTACGCCGCCGAGCTTCAGCCGCTGACGCAGGAGCTCAACGCCCTTGTTGATCACAATCGCGAAGTGGTGGAGCGCGCGCGCCGCCATGTCGGCAACCTCGCTCATGCTCTCAAGACGCCCATCGCGGTGCTGAAGAACGCGACGGCGGACGGCAAGACCGGAGATGGCGTCCTCAAGCAAAGCATTGAGGAGATGGAAGGGTTTGTTGAGCGCCAATTGCGCCGGGCGCGGGTCGCGGCGCGCGCGGAGGCCCATGCCGGCGCCCAGGCGCCGACCATCGCTTATCGCACGCCGGTGCGTCAGAATATCGCCGACCTCGTTTTCATGATGGAGCAGAAATACGACCACCAAAAAGCGGTCGATATTTCCATCGCGGCGGAGGCGGACGTCACCTTTCGCGGCGAGCGCGAGGACTTGCTCGAAATGGCGGCGAACCTGATCGATAACGCCTGCAAGTACGGTAAGAGCCGCGTGGTTGTGCATATTGAGCCGCCGCGCCAGGGCGGCGGCTTGTTTGAGATCATCGTTGAGGACGATGGCCCTGGGCTTTCCGAGGCCGATATCGCCCGCGCCATGGCGCGCGGGGCGCGGTTGGACGAGGCGGCGCCCGGGCAAGGCCTCGGTTTGTCCATCCTCAAGGAAACAGTCGATCTCTATGCGGGAGCGCTGATTTTCGAGCGGAGCGACTTGGGCGGCCTGAGGGCGCGGCTGCGTCTACCCGCCACTGATTAAGGCCTGCGGCGCCGGCGCTGATTTCGCTGGGCGCGGAAGCGGCCTAATCAACCAGGAATGACCGAACTTCCAGTTCTTCTGATCGCGGCGGCGCTCGCGGCTGGCGCGGCGTTTTGGGTGCTGCGCGCTTACCGTGGTGCGGGCGGGGGCGAAACGTCGCCGCGCTTGGCGGTAGCGGCGTGCGGCGCCGTGGCGCTCGTCGCGCTTGGCCTTTATCTGGTGATCGGGCGCCCTGAACTTGCGGACGCACCTTATCGCGATCGCATGGAGGCGCTGAAGCAGCGCGATCCCACGACCTACAGTGTCGATGAGGCGCTGGCTGTCCTCGCCGAGGCCGCTCGGGACAATCCAAACGATCCACTGCCGCACTTTTATTCAGGTCAGGTGTTGAACGGCGAGGGTCGCGCCGAGGAAGCCGCGCGCGCATTCGATGCAGCCTTGCGCCGCCAACCGCAATTTGGTGAGGCCATGCTGGGGCTTGGACGCGCCATGGTGCAGATCGAGGATGGACGCGTGACACCCGAGGCGCTGGCTTTGTTTGAGCGGGCGGGCGGCCTCATCAGCGATCCCGCGCCTTGGCTCTATCAGGCCACCGCCGCCATGCAGGAAAACCGCGGCGCCGATGCGCGCCGGCTTTGGGCGGAGGCGCTCGCACGTATGGCGCCGGATGATCCCCGGCGCGCGATGGCGGGCCGAATGTCGGCCGAGGCGGGGCGATAGGGCGCAGATCACGGGCTGGCGCGGCGAGGGGCGCCCGCTATGGTCGCGCGCGAAGTGGAGTGGAACGTGCGCCGTCGGGATCAACGTTTGATGATGATTAGCGCGGCCGGCGCCGTGCTGGTGCTGGCGATGACGCTGACGTTCGCGGGTTTGCGCGAGTCCGTCGTCTATTTTGTTGCGCCTTCGGAACTTGCCGAAAAAGCGGCGCCCGGACAGCGCATCCGCTTGGGTGGACTTGTTGTCGAAGGCACGCTTCGCCGCGGCGAGGATGGCGCCATGACCTTCGCGGTCACCGATGGCGCCGTGCAGGTGGACGTGCGCTATCGCGGCATTCTGCCGGACCTGTTTCGCGAGGGCCAAGGTGTCGTGGCTGAAGGCAGCTGGCATCCTGGGCAGGCGTTCGAGGCGGAACGCGTGCTGGCCAAGCACGATGAAACCTACATGCCCCGCGAGGTTGCCGAGGCGCTGAAGCAGCGCGGAGATTGGAAGGGCGCCGCCCCGCCATGATCGCGGAAATAGGCGCGTTCGCGGCGACGCTGGCTTTGGCGTTGAGCTTGGCGCAAGGCCTGCTTGGGCTCGCGGCATCCCCGCGCGACTCGCGCGCCGCGGCGACGGCGGCAATCGCGCAAGCAGCGGGCGCGATGAGTGCGTTCGCCTTCGTGTGTTTGATTTTTGCGTTCGTGCGTTCGGATTTTTCGCTGGCGGCCGTGGCGGCCAATTCCCACAGCGACAAGCCGCTGATCTATAGGATCGCGGGCGCGTGGGGCAACCACGAAGGCTCGATGCTGCTTTGGTGCATGGTGTCGGCGTCGTGCGGCGCAATCCTCGCCTCCACGCGCGGTGCGCAGAGCCTCGGCTTGTGGTCGCGCGCGGTGGGCGTGCAGGGTTTGGTGACCGCCGGCGCGTTCATTTACACGCTGTTCCTATCCAATCCCTTTGCCCGGCTCGACCCCGCGCCGATGCAAGGCGCGGGGCTCAATCCTCTGCTGCAGGACCCGGCGCTCGCGGCGCATCCCCCCCTGCTTTATCTTGGTTATGTGGGCATGAGCGTGCCGTTTTCGCTGGCCTTGGCTGCGCTCATAGAGGGGCGGGCTGATCAAAGCTGGGCCAGGGCGCTGCGCCCGTGGACGCTTGCGGCGTGGACCTTTTTGACGCTCGGCATCGCGCTGGGCTCTTACTGGGCTTATTACGAACTCGGCTGGGGCGGCTGGTGGTTTTGGGACCCCGTCGAAAACGCGAGCTTTATGCCGTGGCTGGTGGCGTGCGCGCTGGTGCATTCGTCGATCGTGACAGAGCGGCGCGGTTCGCTTGCGAGTTGGACCATCCTGCTGGCGATCCTGGGCTTCGGGCTGGCGCTGCTCGGAACATTTCTGGTGCGCTCTGGTGTTCTGACTTCTGTCCATGCCTTCGCCGTCGATCCGCGCCGCGGCATTGCCGTCTTGGTTCTGCTTGCGATTGCTCTGGGCGCGGGTTTTGGGCTTTACGCTTGGCGTGCGCCCAAGCTCGCGCAGCCCGCCGGTTTTGCCGCCATCAGCCGCGAAAGCATGTTGGTATGGAATAATTTCGGGCTCGCGGTGGCGGCCGGAGTCGTCCTGATCGGCACGCTTTATCCGCTGATCGTCGAGGCTGCCGGCGGCGGCCTTATTTCTGTTGGGCCGCCCTTCTTCAACATGACAGTCGCGCCGTTGCTGGGGGCATTGTTCGTGTTCTTGCCCCTGGGACCCATGCTCTCGTGGCGCGTGGGCGATGCGCGCGGCGCCTTGCTGCGCTTAGCGCCTGCGGCGGCGCTTGCGCTGGGAACGCTGCTCGCTGCGCTAGTGCTCACCGATTGGCGCGCCACACCCGCTCTCGGTTTGGCGATCGGCGTGTGGCTCATTGCTGGCGGTGGGGTTTATCTGTGGACGCGATTGCAGCGCGGTGAGGGTGGCGCGCTGCGCAAGCTCGCGCTGCTCCCGCTGGCGGTGTGGTCGATGAGCCTTGCCCATGTCGGCGCCGGAGTATTGACGCTGGGCGCCATCGCCGAGACTGCGTTTCGCGTTGAACAAGGGGTCGCGTTGGCGCCGGGGGAAAGTGTCGATTTCGCCGGACGCAGGCTCACTCTGCTCGAAGTCGGCGAGATAGAGGGCGTGAATTATTCCGCCACCCGCGCGAACTTCCGCGTCGAACAAGCGGGCAGGGTGCAAGTGGTTTCAGCGGAGCGGCGCTTCTACCCAACCTCGCCCGCACCAACCACGGAAGTGGGCATTCTCAGCGGACTGGACGGTGATCTCTATGTCGCGCTCGGCGAGCCGGTTCGCGGCGAAGAGGGCGCATGGGCCGTGCGCCTCTATCACAATCCTCTGGTGCAGCTGATCTTCCTCGGCGCCCTGATGATGGCGTGCGGCGGGCTCTTGAGCTTGATTGCGCTCGCCCGGCGGCGGACAAGCAAGCCATGAGTTGGCTCGCCCTGATCTTCGCCGCGTCAGCGAGTGTCGTGCTGACCGATCCGGCCCAAGAGGCGCGGGCGCAATCGCTGGAGCGCGAAATCCGCTGCGTGCAGTGCCAAAATGAGCCGATCGCGCAATCCACCGCCGACATGGCCGCCGACATGCGTGTGCTGGTGCGAGAACGCATCGCCGCTGGCGAGAGTGATCAAGAAATCCGCGCCTTCTTCCGCCAGCGCTATGGGGATTTCGTTCTGTTTCGCCCCCCTTGGGACGCACGCACTTGGGCGCTTTGGGCGGCGCCGCTCCTGCTTTTGGGCGGGGGTTTGGCGGCCGTTATGGCGATCCGCCCCAGAACGAGGCCTTCTGTCCCTGGGTTTGAGCCCGAGGAAGGGGAACGCTAAGCGTCGTGCCCAAAGCCCCGTTTGTCGCTGGGCGCCTGGCTCGGTCGCAAAAAAGCCGCCGCGTCCTGTCCCAATTGATCGCAACTTCGCCCTAAACGGTCCGTACTGGACCGTCTCGCGCTTAGGGGCTTGCAACCGGGCCTGCCTTTGCCTCCAATCCGGGAAGTCTTTTGAGGGTCTTGAATGTCTGACGCGCTTCCAATGAAATTCCTCCGCCGCACCCTGATCGCGGGCGGGGCCGCCATTGCGTTGTTCACAGGCTTCGCGGCGGCGCCCGCGCTGCTGTCGCGCCCGGCGGACGCCCAGGAAATCACGCCCGCTCCCGTCCGCGCGCCAAACGGCGCGCCCATGAGCTTTGCGGACCTGATCGAGCGCGTGCGTCCCGCGGTTGTGTCGATTTCGGTGCGCCAGCGGCCCGATGCAGCGACCGGCCCGGAAACCGAAGGTCTACCGCCGGGCTTCGAGGAGTTTTTCCGGGGCCGTCCAGGTCGGCCAGGACCGGCGCCCACGGCATTGGGTTCAGGCTTTCTCGTCGATGAGAGCGGCGTCATCGTCACCAATCATCACGTCATCGAAGGCGCCGAGGAAATCACTATTCGCACCAGCGATGGGCGCGACCTTCAGGCTGATATCGTGGGTTCTGATGAGCCGACCGACATCGCGGTTTTGCGAGTGCGCGGCGGTGGTCGGTTTCCGTTTGTGACGTTCGACGACGCTAGTCACGTGCGCGTAGGCGATTGGGTCGTGGCTGTCGGCAATCCATTCGGGCTCGACGGCACCGCCACCGCAGGAATTGTCTCGGCCATTGGCCGGCGCGACGCCGGCTCGTCGTCATATGTCGATTACATGCAGATCGACGCCCCCATCAATCGCGGCAATTCCGGTGGCCCAACGTTTGATCTGAGCGGCAAGGTCATTGGCGTGAACAGCGCGATCTTCTCGCCCACGGGCGGCAATGTCGGCATCGGCTTTGCGATTCCCGCCAACACCGCCAGCTCTATCGTCCAGCAATTGCTCCGGGGCGGACACGTCACTCGCGGCTGGATTGGCGTGTCGATCCAAGGTCTCGACGCGGACCTCGCGCGCAGCTTGGGCTTGGAGGAACCTCGCGGCGCACTCGTTGGCAGCGTGGTGGCCGACGGCCCGGCGGCGCGCGCCGGCATCCAGCAGGGCGATGTGATCCTCAGCTATGATGGTCAACGCATCGAAGACAGCCGTGATCTGACACGGCGCGTGGGCGCTACCGTGGTTGGCGGCACTTCTCGCGTCGAAGTCCTGCGCAACGGTCAGCGCCGCACGCTCAATCTGCGCCTTGCCGAGCGCCCATCTGAACAAACTCTCGCCAGCGCCACTCCGACGCCCAACGCAACGCCGGAAACCCCCGGCGGCGGCGCACAAAGTTCGCTCGGCGTATCGGTGCGTCCGCTGACCGCCGAAGATCGCACGCGTTACCAACTCGCCGCCAACGAGGCAGGCTTGGTCGTGACGAATGTCGATGCGGCGAGTGATGTCGCCGCCAAGGGCGTGCGCCCCGGCGATATCATTTTGCAAGCCGGTGGGCGCGGCGTGCGTACGGTGCAGGAGCTCAACACGGCGACGGATGCGGCGCGACGCGCCGGCCGCCCGCTGTTGTTACAAGTCGATGGCCGTGGGGGGCGTCGTTTTCTCGCGGCGCAAGTCGGCGCGGAATAAGGAAAGGGAGCTGACGCAATGCGCGTGCTTCTCGTGGAAGACGATGCCGAAATGGCCGAGAGCCTCAGGGCCTCGCTGGCGGCCGACGAACATAGTGTCGAGATCGCTGGCGATGGCGAAACCGGACAAGCCATGGCCATGGAGGGTGGGTTCGACGTCATAGTACTCGATCGAACGCTGCCGAAAAAGCACGGCGTCTCGGTGGTGCGCGAGTTGCGCGAAGGCGGCATTTCAACGCCGGTGCTGATCCTGTCGGCGCTACACGACGAGGATCACCGGGTTGAAGGGCTGAACGCCGGCGCCAACGATTACCTCGGCAAGCCGTTCTCGACCCGCGAATTGCTGGCGCGCGTGCGGGCGCTTTGGAATGGTCGCGGGCGCGAGCCGCAAACCCGTCTGAGCGTGGGCGACATGGAAATGGACCTGCTCGCCCGTACGGTGAAGCGCGATGGCAAGAAGCTTGATTTGCAGCCGCGCGAGTTCCGCCTGCTGGAATATCTCATGCGCCATGCCGGCCAGACGGTGACGCGCAAGATGTTGTTGGAAAATGTCTGGGATTATCATTTCGACCCGCAAACGAACGTGATCGATGTGCACATTTCGCGCCTGCGCTCGAAAATAGACCGTGAATTCGCGCAATCCCTTTTGCACACGGTGAGGGGCTCGGGTTATCGACTGGAGGCATGAGGCCAAGCCTCGCGCTCTTCCGCACCACCACCTTCCGGCTTGCGCTTGCGCAGGCCGGATTGGTGCTGTCGTTCGTGGTCGCGCTGCTGGCGTACGTTTATTTCGCCACCATCGGGCAATTGATCGCCGAGTCTGATGCGCTCGCGGATCAGGAGTACGCCGCCCTGGAGCGCGTCTACTCCGAGGGGGGGATACGCGGCCTCAATCAGGAAGTGGATGAACGCGTCGCCCGCGAAGGTCCGCTGCTCTACGTGCTGGCCGAGGGCAATGGCGTGGTGATCGCCGGAGATTTTCAGCAACTCCCGCAGCTGCCGGCCGAAACGGCGCAGCGGCTGGATTTTAATTTCGAGCGCACCGACGCGGCGGGGGCGCCCCAGCGCGGGCGCGCGCGCGGGCAAGTCGGGCGATTGCTCAATGGCCCTATCCTTCTGGTCGCGCGCGACCTTGGGGACAGCTCCGCTATCGCCGGGCGCATCACCCGCGTGTTGTGGACGGTCGCCATCATTGGCGTGATCCTGTCGGTGGCGAGTGGTCTCATAGCTTCTTGGCTGGCCACTCGACGCGCCGAGGATCTGGCGAACGCCGCTCGTGACGTGATGGCCGGCGACATGACCCGGCGTGCGCCCGTGCGCGGCGAGGGAGATGAGTTTGATGCGCTCGCCGAAGCTATCAACGCAATGCTCGATCGCCTCGATCAGCTCATGCAGACCACGCGCACCGCGGGGGACGCCATCGCTCACGACCTGCGCTCTCCGCTCACGCGCTTTCGGCAAAGGCTGGAATCCGCGCTTGAGGCGCCGCCCAATTCGGACTCGGACCGCGCGGCGTTGCGCAAAGCCGCAGACGAGGCGGACCGGTTGATGGAGATGTTCGCGGGCGTGCTGAAATTGGCGCGCGTGGAAGCCAGCAGCAATTGGCGGTTCGAGCCGATCGACGCCACCAATATCTTGCGTGAGCTCGTGGATTTTTACGAACCAGCAGCCGAGGAGCAAGGCCTCAATTTCGCGAGTGAGATTGGCGAGGGCCTGGCGCTGCGGGGCGATAGCGGGCTCTTCACCCAAGCTGTGTCGAACCTGATCGAGAATGCGCTTAAATATACGCCGTCAGGGGGGCGGGTGGAGGTGCGCGCGATGCGCCGCGCCGATGGGCGCATCGAAGTGGACGTGATCGACGACGGCCCCGGCGTCTCTCCCGCCGACCGTGACCGCGTCATGGAGAGGTTCGTGCGCCTCGAGGGTACGCGTGCGACCCCGGGCGCAGGCTTGGGCTTGAGCCTCGTTGGCGCAGTCGCGCGTTTGCACGGCGGGGGCCTGCACCTGCGCGATGGCCTGGGCGAAGGCGAGCGCAAGGGTTTGTGCGCCGCATTCGTGGCGCCCGCGATGGACAATGGCGTGCGGCCATGAGGCAAACAGTGAGCGCGGCGTTCGGCCCAGCGCAGTCCTTCGGGCCGGGCGCGCCTTGGGGCGATGCGATTGCCGCGGCAATCGCGCACGCACCTTATCTCGCGCGCCTCGCCTCGCGCCGAGTAGATCTGCTGGAGGGGATCGACGCTGATTGGCCAGAGCGCTTGTTGCAGAGCGCGCATACGATCGCCCGAGACATTACGCGGGCGCCTCCGCCGATCGAGGAAGGCATGCGCGCCTTGCGCCGCGCGAAAGACGCCGTTCACTTGGCGACCGCTATTGCCGATCTCGCGCGCGCCTGGCCGCTCGCGCGGGTGACTGGCGCGCTGACGGATTTCGCGGACGCGGCCCTGCACGCCGCCTTGGCGATGGCCGCCAGTGAGTGTGCGCGGCGCGGTGATATTAAACTTGCCGCCTTCGATGATTCCAATGGGGCGGCGCCCGGATTTACGCTTATCGCCATGGGCAAGATGGGCGCGGGTGAACTCAACTATTCCAGCGATATCGACTTTTCGGTGTTTTTTGACGCCGAGAAATTGGCCGCCGCGAACGCGCGCGAGCCGCGCGTGGCGGCGGTGCGCATGGTGGCGCCGTTGGTGCGCGCGCTCGAAGAGGTTACCATTGATGGCTACGTCTTCCGCACCGATCTGCGCCTGCGTCCCGACCCAGGATCGACTCCGGTGGCCGTGTCGATCGCTTCGGCCGAGCATTATTACCAGACGCTCGGCCAAAATTGGGAGCGCGCGGCCTTCATCAAAGCGCGCGCCGCCGCCGGTGACCGCGATTGCGGGCGTGCGTTTCTCGCTTCGCTCGAGCCGTTCATTTGGCGCAAGCACCTCGATTTCGCGGCGGTCGAGGACGTTCACTCGATCAAGCGTCAAATCCTCTCCGCCCACAAAAGCGCCGAGCTCGGCGACCCGGTGTTTGACGTCAAGCTTGGGCGCGGCGGCATTCGCGATGTGGAATTGTTCGCGCAAACTCAGCAGCTGATTTTGGGAGGGCGCAACCGCAAGCTGCGCGTCCAGGGCACCATCGCGGCATTGGACGCGCTGAGCGAGGCTGGCGCCATCGCCCGCTCGGCGCGCGACGAGCTGTGCGAGGCCTACACGTTCTTCCGCGAGGTCGAGCATCGCATCCAAATGTTGGAGGACGCGCAGACCCATCGCGTACCTGCCGACCCAGAGATACGAGCGCGCGTCGCCGCGCTCGCGGGTTTTGAATCGCTCGCCGATTTCGACGCGGCGCTGGTGGAACACCGGCGCATTGTCGCCGAGATCGACCACCAATTGTTCGGTCGTGGCGAGAGCCTCGCCGATCCCTTGGGGAGCCTGATTTTCACTGGGGTTGAGGACCATGCCGAGACCTTAGACACGATTGAGAAACTGGGGTTCCGCCAGCCTGCCTTTGTCAGCCAGACCATCCGCGGGTGGCACCATGGGCGCATCCGCGCCATGCGCTCGGAGCGCGCGCGCGAAGTGTTGACGCGGTTGACCCCGAAGCTCTTGCGCGCGCTTTCCGGCGCTGGCGATTGCGACCAGGCTTTTGCGCGCTTTGCTTCGTTCTTCGCGGGCCTTTCGGCGGGTGTGCAGGTGCTGGCGTTGCTCGACGCGCGCCCGGCCTTGCTCGGCCTTTTGGCGCGCGTTCTTACCTTGGCGCCGCGTCTGGCCGACAATCTTGCGCGGCGCCCTGCCTTGCTCGACGCGTTGATTGAACCGCGCTTCGCCTCTCCTCTGACGCAAGACCCGCCCGGGGCGCTGCGCGCTGAATTGAGAGAAAGACTGATCGACTCGAGGAGCTTCGAGGAAGCGCTGAACGCGGCGCGTAGATTTCATCGCGAGGAGGCATTTCGGATTGGTGTGCAGGTGCTTGAAGGTCTGGTGAGTCCTGCCGATGCGGGCGGCGCGCATGCTGAATTGGCCGAGGCGTGCGTCGATGCGATGGCGCTGGCCTCGCTTAGGGAAGTTGAGCGCGTGCACGGCCCCCAACCTGGCGCATTCGTTGTGCTGGCGTTGGGGAAGTTTGGCGGACGTGAGTTGGCGGAAGCGTCCGATCTTGATGTGATCTTGGTTTATGATGCGCCCGACGATGGGGCGGGTCTCCCGGCTGGCGATTTCTACGTGCGCATGACGCAGCGTCTGATCAGCGCCCTTTCGGCGCCCACCGAAGAGGGCGCGCTTTATGACATCGACATAAAACTGCGACCCTCAGGCTCGAAGGGTCCGGTGGCGGTGCGTCTGTCGTCGTTCGCACGCTATTATGAGGAAGAGGCTTGGACCTGGGAGATGCTGGCGCTGACACGGGCGCGTCCCGTGGCGGGTGATGCAGCCCTAGCGGCGCAATTGACTCAAACTATTCAAACGGCGTTAGCGCGGCCGCGCGATGCGGCGAAGACTTTGGCGGATGTCGCGGATATGCGCGCGCGCATGGATCGAGAACGGCCGGGCCGAAACGTGTGGGATTTGAAGCTCGCGCCCGGAGGCTTTGTCGATATCGAGTTCATCGCCCAGGCCTTGCAGCTCATTTGGGCTGCGCGCACGCCGGAGGTGCTCTCAACCAACACCGGCGAAGCGTTGGGGCGCCTTACGGCGGCGGGGGCGTTGGCGCCGAACGTGGCCGCGCGCCTTTCAAAGGCTTGGCGCTTGTGGAGCGATTTGCAGCAGACCCAGCGCATTTGTGTCGAAGGGACTCTGGACGCGGAACTGGCGCCGGCGCCCCTTCAGGCGAGGTTCGCAGCACTGGCGGGCGCGGTCGATTGGGAGGCCCTGGAAGCAACGATGCGGGTGACCCAAGAGGCGGTTCGCCGCGACTTTCTAGGATTGGCGGCGCCCACGGCGGGTTAGCGACGGAATGAAGCGCCTCGCGCGTTGCATATCTGATCATGGGCCTGAGCGAATGAAGGTGTTGATGCCGCCGGACCGTTGGCGTGCTTGGCGACGGGGGCTAGAGGAAAGTTTGGTGAAAGTATCGGGGAGGCCAGCCAAGCATGATCGACCCGGACGCCGACCTCGTCCGGAAGGCGGGGGCTGGGGATGCCCGAGCCGCCGAGGCGCTCGTGCACCGGCATTTGCCGCGCATGGTTGGCCTTGCACGCAGGATGCTGGGCGATGCGCACGAGGCCGAGGACGTGGCGCAGGAGGTGTTCTTGCGGGTTTGGCGCGAAGCGCCGCGCTGGAAGCCGGGCGCGGCGAAGTTCGGCACTTGGATGCACCGTGTGGCGCTCAACCTTTGTTACGACCGCCTGCGGCACAATCGCGAACGGCCCGACGCCGAGGCCGGGCTCTATGTGGCGGATGGCGCCCCTCTGGCGAGCGAAGCTTGGCTCGAGCAGCAACGCACCGCCAAGGTACATGCGGCGCTCGCCCAGCTTCCCGATCGCCAGCGCGCAGCCATTGCGCTCGTCCACTTTCAGGACTTGAGCAACATTGCGGCCGCGGAAATGCTCGAGGTCAGCGTTGAAGCGCTTGAGTCGCTGTTGGCGCGCGGGCGACGTGCGCTCAAGACCGGGCTCGCTGACGTGGCGCAAGATTTGATTGGCGCCGCCGATGGCGCTTCGCGGGTTTGACGAGGAAGGAACGAGGATGGACCAGGCCCGGTTCGAACATCTGCTTGAAGCTTACGGCGCGGATTATCGTCGTTGGCCAGCGGACGAGCGTGCGGCGGCGGCGGCCTTTGTAGGCGCCGAGCACGTTGCCATCCCCATGCAACAGGCCCGCAGCTTGGATGCGGCGCTCGACGGAACACGCGTGAATGACGCCGATACGTCGTTGTTGGCGGCGCGCATCTTGGCCTTCGCCCCCAAGCGCCAACGCCCGGCGATCGACCGTTATGCCACTTGGGCGCTGGCGGCATGCGCGTTGTTTGGAATTGCGATAGGCTATGGCGGGGGCATGTTCGCGCCGCTGGCAGGTGTGGATGAGGCCTATTTCGTGATGGCGCTGGAATCGCCGTTCGATGCGCGGGGAGAGGAGGGATGAGCGAACGCCGCTTCCCCTGGCGCTCGCTGTTGTTCGTCTCGGCAGCGGTTAACCTGCTCGTGCTTGGCGCCGTCGTCGGCGCTCTCGGGGCCGGCGTGCGGATACAGCGCGAGGCGCCGGAAGCGTTGGTCGAACGCATACCCGGACCGCGCGCGTTCTTGACCGCGCTCCCGCCCGAGACAAGAGCCAAAGTACGTCAGGACCTAGCGCGGAGTTGGGCGGACTCGCGCACCCTGCGCCAAGCCGCACTGCAAGCTCGGCGTGACGCCTTTGCAGCGGCGGCGGTCGAACCCTATGATGCGGCGCGGGTGCGCGCGGCGTTCGCGCGCCTGCGCACTGCCGATCAGGCCGCGCTGGGCGTGTTCCATGACAACATCGCCGATGCCTTCGCGGAGCTGTCCCTGGAAGACCGGCGCGCGGCGCTTGAGGCGTTGCGGCGGGCGCCGCCGGCGCGCCGCCAGATCGGCGAACGCAGGCGCTCGCGCCGAGCACAATGATTACTCAGCGGCGGTGGCTTCAGCTGCGCGATTGCCGCCGAACCTATGCGGCAGCGTCACCGTAACGATAGTGCCGCGCCCAACTTCGCTTTGAAGCGCGAGCGTGCCGCCGTGCATTTCCGTCAGGGACTTGGTGAGCGCAAGTCCCAGGCCGGTTCCGGAATGGTTGCGCGACAATTCCTGCTCGACTTGTTCGAATGGGCGCGCCAGGCGGGGAAGGTGCTCTGGCGGTATCCCGCAGCCAGTATCAACGACTCGCAATGTCAGCCCCGCGGGGCCGCCGCGTGCATGCACCATGATGGCGCCCTGGTCGGTGAACTTTACGGCGTTGGACAACAGGTTGAGCAAGATCTGTTTGACCGCGCGGTGATCGGCCTCGATTTCTGGCAAATTCTCCGCATCGACGACGATAGAGAGTCCCTTTTCCTCGGCCTTGCGTTTGGTCAAGCGCACGGCCTGTTCGATGGCGACGGTTGGATCGAGCGGCCGCGGCGACAAAGTCAGCTTGCCGGCCTCGATCTTGGCCATGTCGAGAATGTCGTTGATGAGTTCGAGCAGATGGTTTCCGCTGTCGTAGATGTCGGCGGAGTATTGCTTGTATTGTGGGTTGCCCAAGGCGCCGAAGAGCTCCTTCGCCATGATTTCCGAGAACCCGATCACCGCGTTGAGCGGGGTGCGCAGTTCGTGGCTCATATTGGCGAGGAACGTGCTTTTGGCGCGGCTGGCCTCTTCGGCCTTTTGCCGCTCCTCATGCGCTTCGCGGGCAAGCGCCTTGATGCGATATTCCTGGCTCTCGGCGCGCGAGAGCGCATCCGTAAGGCGCCGTTCGTTGCGTGCGAGTTCTTCTTCCTTGTGCTTCAGCGGGGAGATGTCCACGCCCACCGTTATAATGCCGCCGTCGGCCGCGCGGCGTTCGACGATGTGGAGCCATTCGCCGCTGACAAGTTCCACAATACGCACGTCCGGATTGCTGGCGTCGTGTTTTTCGCGGCGGATGTTGGCGGCCGCCGCCGCATTGATCGCTTCGTATGAGGCGCGCGGACGCAGCAATTCGGGACCGAGCTTGAAGGCGTCGGCGAAGCTGTGATTCCAGAGCAGGAGGCGCCTGCGCGCATCCCAGAGCGCGAATGGCCCCGAGAAATTCTCGATCGCCGCGCGCAACTGGCGTTCCAGTCGCGATACGCGCGCTTCGGTTTCATGGCGCTGGGTGGCGTCGACGACCCAACCGAAGACGCGTGTTTCCACGCGCCCGCGTGCGTCCTCGACCGCCGCGCCGCGCGCTTCGATCCAGGCGAGGCCCGCCCCGCGCGCGACCCGGAAGCGGGCGTCGAGCACGCCCGATTGGCGTGCACGGCGAAACTCCTCGTCAACACCGAAACGGTCCTCGTTGAGAATGAGGTCAAGGAATTCCGCCAAGGTCAGCGTGTCGCGCGGCGTGCCAAGGAGTCGCGCGGCCTGCTCGGACAATTGAACTTCATCGTCGGCGGGGCGCCATTCGATCACGCCCACTTTGGCGCCGTCGGCGGCGACGCGAAAATGGGTTTCAGCGCGCGCCGCTTCGGCTTCCGCAAACCGCGCACGTTGTCCATTTTGACGCATCAACAAGTAGAGCACGCCCAGGGCGGCGAGCGGCGCCGCCGCCAACAACGCAAACCGCGTCAGCGCCTCCATCCAAAGCGCCGATGGACTGGGCGCGGCGACGGCGACCGCAACATGAAAGCCGCCAAGCGGGACAATTGCCTCGGCGCTGACCCAATTTTGCCCTGCGCTGTCGTGAAAGAGCGCGCCGCCGCCGTCTTGGCGCGCCGCGCCGAGAATTTGTTGTTGAGCGCCCTCACCAGCTTCCAGCACTGTCGGCGAAACATAGAGCGTTGCGCCAGACGCGGACGTGATCACGACGCGGGCGCTGGCGGCAAGGTCAGGGAGCAGGGCGTTTGGATCAATGATCGTCACAATCGTGCGTGCGCCCACGCTGTTGACGAGCGTTGGCGCGGTTACGCCAATATCCGGCGCGCCTGCCCAGAGACGTGCGCCGCCCGCGGCCTGCACGGCTGCAAGAGCGAGTTCGGCCAATTCGGGGCGCGTGATCGCTTCAATTTCACCCGCGCTATTGATAATTGCCGCGGCGTTGGCTGGCGGCGCGCGCGCAATCGCCTCCGCCAAGTCTTGAGCATCCACGCTTCCCGCGCGTGCAAGTTCTAAAGCGCCAGCAGCGGCGCCCATGGCGCCGGCGAGGCTCGCGCTTACACGTTCGGCGATAAGGCCGCTGGCGGCGCCCTGGACCGCCACGATTGTTTGTTTGGCGTTGTCGTGGTGGGCGGTGATTTGGGCGCCGATAGCGATTACGAACGCCAACACGAACACCGCGACGAGCGCCATGAACGGGCCGTTGGCCTTTTCCGGCGCGCCAGCGCTGGGCTCGTGTTGTGTGATGTCAGACACAAGAATTCCCCGGCTGCCCCGAATCGCCGTTCGACTTCCTGGAGGGCCCTAAACGTAACGGATTCATAAACGCGCTGTCGAGGCGGCGGTGAGCCGCTATCCCCCGTTGTCGGGAGGCGTCGCTCAAAAGCGTCAGCCGAGCGTGCGTTCGACCATTTCGCGGGTGTTTTTCGACAGGTCAGGCAATGCTGTCAGTCCGCTGAGTGCGGAACGGGCGTGCGCCTGACGCTGCGCGTCGAATCGACGCCACGATTCGAACGGAGTCAAGAGTCTTGCGGCAAGCGCCGGGTTGAGCGGGTCTATGTCCGCTGCGAGTGCGGCGACAAAGCGATAACCGGCGCCGTCAGCGGCGAAGAATGCGCGCGGGTTGCGCATGGCGAAGGCGGATGCGAGCGCGCGCACGCGGTTTGGGTTGCGGGGATTAAAATCGGCATGATTGCGCAAGCGTTCGGCGCGCTCCAGCGCGTCGTTGCGCGGCGCGGCGGCCTGGATCGCAAACCATTTGTCGATGACGAGCGGATTGGCGCGCCAGCGTTCGTGGAATTGGACAAGCGAGGGGTCGAAAGCTGGACTGCCAGAAGCGCCAAGGGCTTCAAGCGCCGCGACCGCTTCCGTCATGTTGGCCGCCGTGGCGAACGCAATTTCAAACACATCGCCAGCTTCCTCGCCCAGCGATGCAAGCAAATCGAGCGCGGCGCTCTTCAGCGCGCGCAAGCCCGCCGCGCCCGCGTCCGGCGAAAATGATGCGTCGCCCTTAGCGCGCGCGATCGCCTCCAGCCTGGCCCGTAGCGCGGTCGCGACTTCGCGGCGCAGCGCCTCGCGTGTGGCGAACAGCGCTTCAGGATCGGGCGTCGGCGCCGCTAGAATGAGTTCGGAAAGATCAGGCATGCGCAGCGCCAGCGCCGCGAACGCGGGATCTTCCTGGGCGCGATCCAATTCTCTCCCCAGCGCCGCCGCCAACGCTGAAGCGTGCATGTCTGCGCCGCTCAGCATGATTGCGCGTGCGATGCTTTGGCCGGCTTCCCAGCGCGTGAACGGATCCGGGTCGTGCGCCATCTGAGACAGGCGCTGCTCGATCGTGAGCCCGTCGTTGAGTGTCACGGGCGCCGAGAAATGGCGCAAGATCGCGGGGATCGGCGGCGCCTCGACATTGGCGAAGTTGAATGTCGTGCGCGCATCGCTCAGCACAAGCGCATGTTCCTCTCGCGGGGCACTTTCACCTTCGACCGTGGTGCGTAGGCGCGCGCCGTCCGTGGCGATCAGGCCTATGTGCAACGGGATCGGGAGGGATTCTTTCTCCGTTTGCCCCGGCGTAGGCTGGGTGAGCTGTGACACCGTCAGGCAATATGTGCGCGCTTCTTCATCGTAGGACCCGCGCGCCGTCAGCGCTGGGGTGCCGGCCTGATCGTACCAATTCATGAACCCGGAAAGGTCTTGACCCGAGGCTTCCTCGAAGCATGCGATGAAATCTTCCACTGTCGATGCCGTGCCGTCGCGCCGTTCAAAATAAAGCTGCATGCCGCGCGCGAAAGTGTCCGCGCCGATTATCCGCTGGAGCATGCGGATAATTTCGCCGCCTTTCTCATAGATCGTTGCGGTGTAGAAATTGTCGATCTTCTGGTAACTCGCTGGACGCACCGGATGTGCGAGCGGTCCGGCATCCTCGCCGAACTGGCGCGCGCGCAGGCGCTTCACATCTTTGATGCGCTGCACAGGGCGCGAACGCTGGTCGGCGCAAAATTCTTGTTCGCGAAAAACAGTCAGGCCTTCCTTGAGGCAAAGCTGGAACCAGTCGCGGCAGGTGATGCGGTTGCCGGTCCAATTGTGAAAATATTCGTGGCCTACCACCGCTTCTATGGCTTCAAAATCCGCGTCGGTCGCCGTTTCGGCATCGGCCAGGATCAGCGATGAATTGAAGATATTGAGGCCCTTATTCTCCATGGCGCCGAAATTGAAGTCACGCACCGCAACAATATTGAAGAGATCGAGATCGTATTCGCGGGCGAACACATCCTCGTCCCAGCGCATGGCGCGCTTCAACGCGCCCATGGCGTAGCGCGCGCGCTCCCCATCGCCTGGGTCAACGTAGATGCAAAGCGTCACCTTCCGTCCATTCATGGTGACAAAGTGATCATTGATCGCATCGAACCGCCCGGCGACCAGCGCGAATAGATATGAAGGCTTGGGGTGGGGATCGACCCACACCGCGAAATGACGTCCACCTTCCAAGTCGCCGCTTTCGGTGAGGTTGCCATTGGAAAGCAGCGTCGGATAGGCGTTTCTGTCAGCCTCGATGCGCACCGCGTAGCGCGCAAGCATGTCTGGGCGGTCGAGCGCGAAGGTGATGGCGCGGAAGCCCTCGGCTTCGCACTGCGTGCAGAAGCGCCCGCCCGACATATAGAGTCCTTCAAGGGCTGTGTTCGCGGCTGGCTTGATGCGGGTGACGATGTCGAGGCGGAAGTCCGCCGGCGGGCGCTCAATGATGAGCTTGCCCGGTTCCAGGCGGTATTGATCCGCCTTGAGCGGTTCGCCATCGATAGCGATGCTATCCAGTTCGAGGCGCTCCCCATCGAGCACGAGCGGCGCCGGGCCCCCCGCAATGCGCCGCACATGCGAACGCGCCGCCACCAGAGTGGCGTTAGGGTCGAGCGAAAATACCAGCGCGATCTCGTCGATCAGATAATCAGGCGGCGCGTAGTCACAGAGGCGGGTGATCTCGGCGTCGCGCATGTATCAGCTCCAGGGGACGCCCTGACATGAGCTGCGCGCGTGCAAAAATCAATGCGCGCTATTCCGCCGCGATGACGCCTTCGGGTCGCGGCGACGATTCGTGGTAGATCGCTGCCAACACCATTTCGGCCTGCTGGGAGAGATTGAGCAAGTGCGCCGGCGTTTCGTGGGGGTAGTCGCGGGTAAATTCGATGAGCTCACGTGACACGCGCAACAAGCGCAGCGCGTTGGCGATGAGCCGCGATTGATGCTCGATGCGATCGGGGTCGCGATCGTACTCCGCCATCGGCACGCGCCAGCCGCCCCAATCTTGCTCATCGGTGACCACCACCGGAAATGTGCCTGGATGAGGATGGCGCGGATCGCGGGCGTCGGCGCTGAGCCGGTTTACCGTGCGGATGATGCGCCAATTTTCGGTTTCGATCAGATCAGGCTTGGCTGGTTCCTTGTCTTCGGCGGCCAGTTCGTGCGCCTGGAATTCCCGCCCCAGACCCGCGTCATAGGTCACGCGCAGGGGTTCTTCGACGCCCTTGACCCATTGCGGGTTGACGCTTTCGACCACCGCCCACGTCGCCACCGGCCTGACGTAGACGCGCTGGCCCTTGTGGAAGACCGCTTTCGCCATGAACACACCCCAAAATTCCGGGGAACCATACCTCAGGCTCGATTGAGCCTTCGTGAAGACCTTGACGCCAAGACAATCTTTCAGCCCGTGGGCGAAGCGCGTTAAGCTCCCATCAACCAAGATGCCCGGAGGCGCAGCGTGAATTTCGATTTTTCCGACGACCAGAAGAGCTTGAAGGACCAGGCGCGCAAATTCTTGGGTGACAAAGCGAGTTCGAAAGTAACGCGCCGCGTTTTGGATGATGCGGCGGTGTCCTATGACGAGGCGCTGTGGCGCGGCGTTGCCGAGATGGGTTGGCTGGGCGCGGCGATCCCGGAGGAGCACGGCGGCCTGGGCCTTGGGCGCCTTGAATTGTGCGTTCTGGCCGAGGAACTGGGCCGCGCGGTCGCGCCGATTCCGTTTTCCTCAACCGTCTATTTTTTCGCCGAGGCGCTGATGCTCGCCGGCAACGCCGCTCAGAAAGCCGCGCTGTTGCCGAAGGTGGCGGCTGGGGATGTCATTGGCTGCTTCGCGGTGTCCGAAGGGCCGGGCGCGCCGTCGCCATTTAGTATCCAGGCCAAGTTCGAGAATGGGACGCTCACGGGCGCGAAGATTCCGGTCACCGATGGCGACTGCGCCCAGTTCGCGATTGTCGTCGCGCGGGAGGGCGCGGGCGTGTCGTTGCTGCTGGTCGATCTGAACCAGCCGGGCGTGACCCGCACGACGTTGAAGACGCTCGATCCAACCCGTGGCCACGCCAAGATCGAGTTCAAACACGCCAAAGCCGAACGGCTGGGCGAAGCGGGTCAAGGTTGGGACCTCGCCGAAGCCGTGCTCGACCGCGCCGCGGTGTTGCTGGCGTTCGAACAAGTCGGCGGCTCGCAAGCGTGCCTGGAAATGGCGACCGAGTACGCAAAGTCGCGCTACGCTTTCTCGCGGCCCATCGGTTCGTTCCAGGCCATCAAGCACAAGCTGGCCGACATGTATGTCGCCATCGAAGTGGCGCGTTCGAACGCTTATTACGGCGCCTGGGCGCTCTCGAGCGAGGCTGCCGAGCTGCCGTTCGCCGCCGCCGCCTCGCGCGCCGCCGCAAGCGACGCGTATTACATGTGCGCCAAGGAAAACATCCAAACCCACGGCGGTATGGGCTTTACCTGGGAGGTGGATTGCCACCTCTTTTTCCGCCGCGCCAAATTGCTCGCCGTGCAAGCGGGGAGCCCGGCGGTGTGGAAGGAGAAGTTGGTGAAACGTCTCGAACGTAGGAACGCGGCGTGATGAGCGCGCTTATCTTCGAGAAGCGCGAGGGCAAGTGTGACGCCATGTTCGTTGTGCGCGGCGGCATGCTGGAGGAAGTACCGTGCCCGAAGCAAACGCCGATCCCACATGACATGTTTCATTATGCGGTCGAGCGTGTGATTGGCCTGCGCGGCTTCGCGCACCGTGCCGCCAGCGGCGAGGGCGTCGGCTTCCGCATGCAGCGTGAAGCAACCAGCGAGGCGGTGGAGCGCTTGGTGGAAACTATGCAAGCTGACAGCTGGAGCGGACGCCCGCCCGCAGCCGAAGTGATCGCGATGTTTGAAACCACGTGCGCGGCGCGCGGCGATAAATCGTTTCCGCTGAGCTACGAAGACATCGACGCAATGCGCGCGGAGATTGATCGGCTGGCCGCGGCCTGGAGTGCGCTGCCCGCGCGCGGGCGGCTGACATTGGAAATCTGAATCGGAGCGAGCATGGATTTCAACGACACCCCCGAAGAAGCCGCCTTCCGCGCCGAGGCGCGCGCGTTCTTGGAGGCGACCTGTAAACCCAAAGCTGCCGAGAACGAGCGCGTGTCGCGATCACTGAAGCCGGTTGAGTATCTGAAGGCGGCAAAGGCTTATCAGAAGAAAAAAGCCGAAGCGGGTTTTGCCGGCATCACTTGGGCCAAGGCGCAAGGCGGGCGCGGTATGGCGCCGATCTTCAACGTCATCTTCGGTCAAGAAGAAGCCAAGTTCGACGCGCCGTCACAGGCGTTCGCCATTGGCCTCGGCATGTGCGTGCCCACTGTGATCGCCTTCGCCGACGACGCGACTAAAGACCGATATGTCGCCAAGGCGCTCAAGGGCGAGGAAATTTGGTGCCAGCTGTTCTCCGAGCCGGGCGCGGGCTCCGATGTGGCCGCATCGAAAACCAAAGCGGTGCGCGAGGGCGACGATTGGATCGTCAACGGCCAGAAAGTGTGGACCACCGGCGCGCAATTTTCCGATTTTGGAATTTTGCTGGCGCGCACCAATCCCGACGTGGAGAAGCATAAGGGCCTCACCATGTTCATCGTCGACATGAAGGCGCCGGGCGTTGAGGTGCGGCCGATCCATCAGATGTCGGGCGGGCGCGATTTCAACGAAGTGTATTTCACCGAAGTGCGCATCCCCGACAAGAACCGCCTTGGCGAACCAGGCCAAGGCTGGGGCGTGGCGCTGGTGACGCTGATGAACGAACGCCTCGCCGTTGGCGGCTCCTATGGGCCCGACTACAAGGAAATCCTCGATCTCGCCCGCACCTTGCCTTCGCCAACCGGTGCCGGGCAGCTCATCCAAAACGAAGCGTTCCGCCAGAAGTTCGCCGATTGGATCGTGCGCGCGGAGGGTTACAAGCTCGCCAAGTTCCGCACCATGACGGCCCTGTCGCGCGGGCAAGCGCCGGGCCCGGAGAGCGCGATCGGCAAGGTGATCAACGCCAACCAAATGATGGATATCGGCAACACCGCCATTGAAGCGCTCGACCATTTCGGCATCATCAACGATGGTGACCTCGCGCCCATGGAAGGCGCCTTCCACCAAAGTTACATGTTCGCGCCAGGCCTACGGATCGCCGGCGGCACCGATGAGATCCTAAAGAACATCATCGCCGAACGGGTGCTCGGCCTCCCTCAGGATCAGCGCGCCGACAAAGGCGTGGCCTTCAAGGATTTGCCGACGGGGCGGTGATCGCGCGCGACCCCAAAGTGTATCAAGCGGCGCGGCAGTCGGTCGCCTGTTGGGTGAGCTGCATCACCTCCGCGGCCAAGGCGGAGAACACTTCCGCGCCTTCGGAATCGAAACCAAGTTCGCCGTCCATGTCCAAACCTGACGCGATCTCGTCGATGCGGGGGGAACTGGGAATCTCCGTGCGGAACATATTGAACTCGCGGTCCGCGCCGGATGAGGCGGCGCGCATCTCCTGAAGCATGAGCTGATGGTGCGTGGTCGGCTTGACTTTGTTCACGATCACCCAAGGCAGTCGTTTTGTCGCCGTCGCTGGATCATTGCTGCTCCAACTGACAGTCCGGCAGAAGGACAGGAGACCCAGATTGGAAACGTAGTCCGGAACAGTGGGCACCATGACCACCTGCGACAACCGCAGCGCCGCTTCGGTCAACGCCGAAATTCCCGGCGCGGTGTCAAAGATGATGACGTCGTATTGCGCGCGAAGATGCAGCAGCTGCTGCTCGAGCAAATCGCTGACCACGCGCTCCACCTCCAAAAGATTGCGGTGCCGCCGCGAGAGGAAGACGATCAACTCCCGCTCGATGAGACGGAGGTGCGGGCTGGACGGAACAACAAAGAGCCGGTCAGAGACAGCCTTGGCCGGGCGCACGTTGTCTTTCAGCGAGACCGACTTGCCGAATACGATGGCGTCTTCCAGGAACGTGTCGATGGTCTTGCCACCCTCGATGTGAGCCTGGAGATTGGCCTGGCCGCAGAGCCAAAACGAAGCATTGGCCTGCGCATCAAGATCAATCACCAAGACCTTGGCTTCGCGACCAGCGCCGGATCCCGTCGCAAGCGCCTGCGCCAGGGCGACCGAAACGGTGGTTTTGCCTACACCGCCCTTCATGTTTGAGACGGCGATCACTTTCGCAGCCATGCGGCGCGCTCCCACGGGGTCCAGAGGGAGACTTATCCACAGGAGGCGCGTTTGTCATCAGTGCTGCGCATCGCCCAGTTGGGTCCGACGGGCTAATGCAGCAGCTGACGGCGCCTCAAACCATCTCATCAAACAAGCTAGGCTCGTCCGCACGCCAGCCTTCGATCATGAGCATTTTCAGTTTCGTGGCGATGCCGCCATTGGCGGAGAAGCCGACGAGTTTGTCGTTCGCGCCGACGACACGGTGGCACGGCACAACGATCGCGAACGGGTTGCGCCCCAAGGCTTGCCCCACGGCGCGCGCGCCGTCCGGCTCGCCAATGGCGCGGGCGATTTCACCATAGGTGCGGGTTTGACCGGGGGGAATGGCGCGGGTGGTCTGGTAGACGCGGGTGTTGAAAGCCGGCACGCGCACCAGATCGAGCGAGATCGCGCGCAGGCTCTTTTTTTCCCCACGCATGAGCGCGGCGATATCGTCGATGGCGTGTTGGATGGATTTGGGCGGGGCGGCGGCCTCTTCCGCCGTCGGGCAGTGGCGCATGACCCGCGTGCGCGTGGTCTCGTCACTACGCTCAGGCAATTGCACGCCCATGACACCGCGCGCGCCCCAAGCAATGCCGCAGCGGCCAATGGCGGTGTCGAACAGGGTGTAAGCGTAAGTCATCGGGCGTGAGGCTGTTAATAGCATGCTTCGCCTAGCGGGAGAGGAATCGATACATAAGAACATACAGGGAACGTCACTCCGCGTCCACCTCTATCGGGCCTGCCGGCGAAGCAGCTTAGCTTCGCCACCTCGCGAAAATGGCTGTCGGCAGCAACAAATCGCGTTCCGCGTGCGGCAAGGCCATCTCGCCAAGCTGCCAAGCGCCCCCGCAGCCGTCGAACATTTGCTGCGCCGTTTGCGCCAGCGCCAGGTACGAAAGCCGCACGGCGTAAACGGTTGCGATCATGAAACCCTTGGCGCTCGCGCGGTCGTTGGCGTCAGTACGCAGAAGTGCCTGGCATGCCTCCAGCAGCGCGGGCAGGTCGCTCTCAAGCCGCCAGGTTTCGCCGTCCGGGCCGCGCCCGAATTTTGGCGGATCGAGGATGATGCCATCATAGCGCCGCCCGCGCCGCAGCTCGCGCTTCACGAAAGTGAGCGCATCATCGCAGATCCATCGGACCGGCGCCTCGCTCAAGCTGGCGGCGTTCTGATTGTCGCGCGCAAAACCGATGGCTTTCTTCGAGGCGTCCACATGGGTGACGCGCGCGCCCGCCTTGGCGCAGACGAGGCTGGCGAGGCCAGTGTAGCCGAACAGGTTCAGCACTTCCGGCTGCGCGCCGCCATGCGCCTTGAGGCAATCGCGCGCGAAGCGCCAATGCACCGAGTGTTCCGGAAAGAACGCCAAATGACGAAACGGGGTGGGGCGCGAGAGGAAGGCGATGTCGTCCCAATGCAGCTCCCAGCTTTGCGGCAGTTCGCGGTTGAAGCGCCAGCGGCCGGCCTCGTCATCGTCCGTGCTGGCCGGCGCGAAAATCGCATCGGCGCCATCCCACGCGGCGGCGCTCAGCGCCGGTGTCCACAACGCTTGCGGCTCGGGGCGCACGAACGTGTAAGGGCCGACCTGTTCAAGCTTGCCGCCATTGCCGGAATCGAGCAGGCGATAATCGGCCCAATCGTCAGCGATCAAGATCTCAGGCGCGCGCGCCGTCATAACCCCGCCTCCGCCAAAGGTCATAGAGCATCACCGCTGTCGCTACCGCCAAGTTCAAACTGTCGGCACGGCCCCGCATTGGAATGCGCACCAAAAAATCGCATGCCGCTTCCATCTCCGCGGGCAAGCCCGATTGTTCATTGCCCATAAGGAGTATTGCCCGTGCGCCGACATCCGCCGCCGCGTCAAGCGCTGCGCCCTTGAGGGACGCTCCAACAAGGCTTGCGCCGCGCTCGCGCTTCAGGCGCATCAAATCCCCGAACGAAGCGCGGGCGATCTTCACCGCAAACACCGAACCCATGCTCGCGCGCACGGCCTCGACCGAAAACGGGTCGCAGCTTTCGCCCAGAAGGACAACGCCGCCGGCGCCCACGGAGTCCGCGGTGCGGAGAATGGTTCCCAGATTGCCGGGGTCGCGGATGCCCTCAAGCGCCACGATGGACTCGCCCGCGAGCGCATCTATCGGTTCAAGCCGCTGGCGATAGGCGCCGATCAATGTTTGCGGATTGTCGCGTTTCGCGATCTGGGCGAGTAGCGCTTCGGACGTTTCAACGATCCGCACACCGTGACGCTCGGCCTCGTCGATAAGGCCTCTCACCATGCCGCGCTCAAGCGCCGTGGCGGCGAACACGAGAATTTCCGGCCAAACACCAAGGTCGGCGGCTTCGCGCGCCAATCGCGCGCCCTCGGCCAGGAAAAGCCCGGTTTCGGCGCGCTCCTTCTTCGCGTGCAGGCTCTTTAATGTCTTGATCAGCGGGTTGGAGGCGCTGGTGATGTGGTGAACCATGATGCTTGTCGCGCTCGCCCGGCGGGGTTTTCTGGTTTTCGCCCAATTCGTTCGGCATTAGAAGGGTGCAAAGGCGCACGATGTGCGCGTGGCGCGGGAAAAATGATCAGCCTGTTCGCATCCGAGGCGATCCTGTTCGTGGTTGCGGCGCTGATTGGCTTCGCCATCGGCTGGCGCCTTAACATGGTCGGCGCTGAAAGCCGCCGACGCTTGGAGGAACGCGAAGTCGAGCACTTGCGCCACGCTCTGAGCGATGCGCAGGTCAGGCGCGCGCGGGCGCCATGACGCATCAGGATGGCGACCTTTCCTCGCAGCGCCGCTTGGCGCCCATAATTGGCTTGGTTGGGGCGGGGCTCGCTGCAGTGCTGGGCATGGCGGCGCCGCACGACGGCGCGCTGTGGCGCGTGCCGCGTGTTCTTGAGGGGAGGGTCGCAACCGCTTTGCTGACCTCCGGATACGCGGGGCTCGACGTCGAAATGGATGGCCAGCATGTCATTCTCCGCGGCATCGTCGAGGACGAAGCAGATATCGCGCGCGCCCAAGATGTGGCGCTACGTTCGGCCGGCGCGGGCGGTGCGTGGGCGGGCGGCGTGACCAGCGCTAACGTTTCGGCGCTCGGGGTTGGCGCGTTCGAACGGCCTTATGTTTGGAGCGTTCGCCGCGAGGCTTCGCGCGTGGTCCTTTCTGGAGCGGCGCCAAGCGAGGTTGCGCGCGCTGGCTTGCTCGCTGAGGCTGCGCAGGCGTTTGCTGGCGCGGAAGCGATTGATGAGATGCGGGTCGTGGGCGGAGCGCCGTCGCCTTTCTTTGCCGATGTCGCCCGCACGGCGGTGCGCATGTTGGCGGGATTGCAAAGCGGCGAGGCGCGTATTGTGGACGGCCAGATCGTGGTCATTGGCGACGGCGGCCCCCAAGGCGTAAGCGCCCTGCGCGCGGCCTTCGCTCATCCCCCGGCGCCCTTCCGGGTGCGCCTGGACGTAACGGTCGATGGGCTCGACCCAGAACATCCCGAATTGCAGGGGCTAAACCTCGCGAGCGGTGACGCTGAAACCTGCGAGCGTGCGTTCGACCGCCTGATGGAAGGCAACGTCATCAATTTTGCGACCGGCTCGGCGGTCATCGATCCCTCAAGCCGGCGGGTGCTCGACGGGTTGGCGACGGTGGCGCTGCGCTGCGATCGCTTCTCCATCGAAGTCGCGGGCCACACCGACAATCAGGGCGGGCGCGAGTTGAACATGGGCCTGTCAGGCCAGCGCGCCGACGCGGTCGCCGCGTACCTGGCCGGCCAGGGGGTCGCCCGTTCACGCCTCAGCGCGCGCGGCTATGGCCCCGATCGTCCGCGCGTTCCGAACACTTCGGCGGCGGGGCAAGCGGTGAACCGGAGGATCGAGTTCTATGTCAGCGGCTGAGGCGCGAGCATGATCTATCTCATTGGGCAATTGTGGCTCTTTCTGCTGCTCGCGGCGGCTTTCGCGGCGTTTGCTGGATGGAGTTGGGCGGGACAGCGTGTGGCCGCGGGCGAAAACGTGTTGCGCCGCGAACGCGAAAATCTTGTGCGCGACATCATCCGCCTTGGCGCGGGGGGCGATGATCGCGGCGAGGTGGAGGTGGAGCGCGAAGCCGATGCGATGCGCCGTCTCGTCGAAATCCGTGACGGTCGGATTGTGGAATTGGAGCATGCGCTCGAAGCGGCGCGCGCGCGCGCTGATGAATCCGCGAGCCGGGTGGCTGTATTGCAGCGCACCGGCCCGGCAAGCGCTTCCGAGAACGAGGAATTGTCCCACTTGCGCACACTGGTGGCGCGGCATGAAACCGAGCGCGCTCGCGAGATCGAGGTTGCTGACGATGTGACCGAAGAAGAGTCCATCGCCCTGCAGGCGTGGCGGCTTCGCTATTTCGAGCAACGCGTGCGCTACCTTGAAGGTGCGGCGCGGCCGGAACCGGTGGACGTGGCCCCTGTGGAGCCCCCTATTGCCGAGTGGCGTGTGCGCGAAGCGGAGGCGCGCGCGGCGCATCTGGAACAAGAAGTGCGAACCCTTTCGGCGGCAAGCCGAGAGACAACCGAGTCGCCGTTCGCGGCCAATGCCGAGGTCGATGTCTTGTTGCGCTGGCGTTTGTTGTATCTGGAGCGCCGTGTCGCGTACTTGCAGGACAAGACAGCGCAGCCGGCGGTCGATCCCGCGGCTGAGCGGTGGAAATGGCGCGCGCGCTATCTGGAGGCGCGCGTGCGCCACCTGGAACCGCGCCGCGTTTCGCAAGCTCTCCCCGAGACCGCGCCTGGCGCCAAGGCCGAGCCGCCGACAGACTCATCGCCTCCCGCGACGCACCGCGAGAAACCGCATGTGCTGCCAGCGGCCCGCAATGGCGCGCCCGATGATTTCACGCTCATCGAAGAAGTCAGCGTGCTGCAACAGACCACGCTCTATTCGATCGGCGTTTTCCATTTCGACCAGATCGCCGCATGGACGCCAGCAAATGTCGCCTGGGTTGATCAGTATTTGCGCCTGCGTGGGCGCATAGATGACGAAGAATGGGTGGAGCAGGCGCGCGATCTCTCGCGCGGCGGCGTCGATGCCGCGCGGCGAATGCTGGCGGAGGAAGACGCCTAAGTCGTCTCGCGCAGTAATTCCAGCACGGCCGCGCCGTGGCGCTTGAGTTTTGCCTCGCCGATCCCCGCGACATGGCTGAGCCCTGCGAGGTCGGCGGGTTTGGCGGCAACAATCGCCGCCAAGGTGGCGTCGTGAAAAATGACATAGGGTGGTACGCCCAGCGCTTGCGCCGCCTCGCGCCGCCACGCGCGTAACGACTCAAACAGTTTTGCATCGTCGCCGCTCAAACCCGCCTGCGCGCCGCGTTTGGCGTCGCGAGTCGCGCGGCGCTCTTCCTTGGAACGACGTCCACCGCTCTTGGCGGCTTCGCGCATGCGGATGACGATGTCCTTCTTGAAGATCGCGCGCGCGGCCTCGTCATCGCCAATGCGTAGGGTGGGGCGCTCGGTTTCCTCTTCGCTGAGCACGCCCTCGAAGAGCAGGTGCTCGATCACCGCGCGCCACATGCTTTCCGGCGTGTCCTTGCCGATGCCGAAGGTCGTGCGTGTCGCATATTGCTCGTCCAAGGCGTCGTTCGCCTTGCCGAGGAGGTGGCCCACCACGCGCCCGCGCCCGAAACGCTGATCCATGCGCATCACGGCGGAGATAGCCTTGGCCGCGAGTTCCGTCGCGTCGATGGAGGTGGGCGGCTCGGCGCAGACATCACACACGCCGCACGGGCTGACATTCTCCTCGCCGAAATAGCGCCGCACGCCAGCGCGGCGGCAGGTGATGCCGTCGAGGAAATTGAACAGCTGACGCGCCTTCTTCACTTGCACGGCTTTGACTTGTTCGCTCGCTGTGGATTGCCCCGCGAACATCAGCGCCCGCCGCAGATCGCCCGCGCCGTAAAGCGCGATGCCTTCGGCGGTGTCGCCATCGCGTCCGGCGCGGCCGACCTCCTGCCAATAGGCCTCGATGCTCTTTGGTGGGTCGGCGTGGATCACGTAACGCACGTCCGGCTTGTCGACACCCATGCCGAACGCGACTGTCGCCACCATGACGACGTTATCCTGCTCCTGAAAGCGATGCTGACGCTCGCTGCGCAAGCCTGCATCGAGCCCGGCATGGTACGCGAGCGCATCGATGCCGTTCGCGCGCAGATTATCCGCATGCGTCTGCACGCCGTCGCGCGTGCCGGCATAGACGATGCCGCTGACGCCGGGCCGCGCCTTCACCAGCTCCAACACACGTTCGCCAGGTCGGTTCTTGCGTTCGGCGGCGAGCACGAGATTGGGGCGGTCGAACGAGTCGATGAAAGCGCGCGCATGTTCGAGGCGCAATTGAGCGCGGATATCGGCCTGCGTCTTCAGATCGGCGGTGGCGGTGACGGCGATGCGCGGAATGCCTGGGAAAATCTCCGCGAGTTTGCCGAGGGCGCGATAATCGGGGCGAAAGTCGTGGCCCCATTGGCTGACGCAATGTGCCTCGTCGATGGCGATCAGCGAGAGCGGGCATTCGCGCAGGAAGTCGAGAAAGTTCGGCGCAAACAGGCCCTCGGGCGAAAGGTAGAGCAAATCGAGCTGGCCCTCGCGCGCCGCATCGAGCGTCGCGCGGCGCTCATCGGGTGCAATCGTGGAATCAAGCCGCGCGGCTTTCACACCTGCCGCCCGCAGGGCCGCGACCTGATCCGCCATCAATGCAATCAGCGGCGACACCACCAGCCCGACGCCCGGCCGCAACAAGGCGGGGATTTGGTAGCAAAAACTTTTGCCCCCGCCCGTCGGCAAAACCGCCATCACATCGCGGCCCGCCAGCACTTCGCCAATCACGTCCGCCTGCAGCCCGCGAAAATCGCCATGGCCGAACACGCGCTGCAACGTCTCGCGGGCGGCGGTCCATATTGCGATGACGCCAAGGATGACGATGCTGGAGGCGATCCGAACGCGCCGTAGGCGATGGCGAGGATGGCCGAGAGGGCGAGGAGAGCCAGAGGCATCACTTCAACCGATTTGAGCGCGATGAGAACTTGCGCGGCCAATCCTTAGTCCCGCCGCGCCGGTTGCGCATACCCCAGCTTCGCGTTCAGCGCCGCCAGCAAGTCCTGCGCGATATCGGCGATCACGCTGCCTGGCGGATACACGGCCGCGGCGCCCATTTCTTTCAGCGTCGCCACATCCTCAGGGGGCACGACGCCGCCGATGACGATCATGATGTCGCCCCGTCCGCGCTCCACCAAAGCGGCGCGCAAAGCGGGCGTCAGCGTCAAATGGCCCGCCGCCAATGACGACACGCCGACAATGTGCACGTCCTTGGCGATGGCTTGTTCCGCCACTTCCTCGGGCGTCGCGAACAAGGGGCCGATCTCGACCTCGAAGCCCATATCGGCGAAGGCGCTGGCGATCACTTTTTGCCCGCGGTCGTGCCCGTCCTGGCCCATCTTGGCGACGAGAATGCGCGGGCGTTTGCCCTCGGCGTCCTGGAAGGCGCTCACGCTCTGGCGCGCGCGCTCCACCGCCGCATCGTTCCCCGCTTCGCGCGCGAACACGCCGGTGACCAGGCGGATCGGCGGCTGGTGCCGCGCAAACGCGGCTTCCAGCGCAGACGACATCTCGCCCACCGTCGCCTTCGCCCGCGCCGCGTTAACCGCGAGGTCGAGCAAATTGCCCTTGCCCCGCGCCCCGGTCACTAGCGCTTCGAGCGAGGCTTTCACGTCCGCGCCGTGGCGGCCGGCTTTCAATCGCGTCAACTTTTCCAGCTGCATCGCCCGCACCTTAGCATTGTCGACCTTCAGCACTGGCACGTCTTCCTTTTCATCCAGTTTGTACTTGTTCACGCCAACAATGGTTTGATGCCCGGTGTCGATGCGCGCTTGCGTGCGTGCGGCGGCCTCTTCGATCCGCGCCTTCGGCAAGCCCTGGTCGATCGCCTCCGACATACCGCCGAGTTTTTCCACTTCCTCGATATGCGCCCACGCTTTCGCGGCAAGGTCGGCCGTGAGACGTTCTATGTAGTACGAACCGCCCCACGGATCGGCGGGGCGGGTGATCCCAGCTTCGTTCTGCAAAAGGATTTGCGTATTGCGGGCGATGCGCGCGGAAAAATCCGTCGGCAGCGCCAAAGCTTCGTCGAGTGAATTGGTGTGCAGCGATTGTGTGCCGCCATAGGCCGCCGCCATCGCCTCGACGCAGGTGCGCACCGCGTTGTTGTAGACATCCTGCGCGGTGAGGCTCCAGCCGCTGGTCTGGCAGTGCGTGCGCAGGGCGAGCGATTTGGCGTCCTTCGGATCAAACTGGCGCATGAGTTTTGTCCAGAGCAAACGCGCCGCGCGCAGCTTGGCGATCTCCATGAACGGGTTCATGCCGATGGCCCAGAAGAACGAGAGCCGGGGCGCGAAGGCGTCGAAGTCGAGCCCCGCCGCCACGCCTGCGCGCGCGTATTCGACGCCGTCGGCCAGTGTGTACGCAAGTTCCAGGTCCGCCGTCGCGCCGGCTTCCTGCATGTGATAGCCGCTGATCGAGATGGAATTGAATTTCGGCATCTCGCGAGCGGTGTAAGCGAAAATATCCGAGACGATGCGCATCGACGGCTTGGGCGGATAGATGAAAGTATTCCGCACCATGAATTCTTTAAGGATGTCGTTCTGGATCGTGCCGGAGAGCTTGGCGTGCGCCACGCCTTGCTCTTCACCCGCCACGATATAGAGCGCCATGATCGGCAGCACCGCGCCGTTCATGGTCATCGACACGCTCATCTGGTCGAGCGGGATGCCGTCGAACAACGTGCGCATGTCAAGAATGCTATCGATCGCCACGCCCGCCATGCCGACATCGCCGACGACGCGCGGGTGATCTGAGTCGTAGCCGCGGTGCGTGGCGAGATCGAAGGCGATGGAGAGGCCGCGTTGGCCGTGCGCTAGATTGCGGCGGTAGAATGCGTTGGAATCCTCCGCCGTCGAGAACCCCGCATACTGCCGGATCGTCCAGGGCTGCTGCACGTACATGGTGGGGTAGGGTCCGCGTCCGAACGGCGCCAACCCCGGATAGCCGTCGACGAAATCGAGCCCCGCACGATCGGCGGCGGTGTAGACGGGCCTCACCGCGATGCCTTCGGGGGTGAGCCAAGGTTCGCCCGTTGGCGGCGGTGCTTTCGCGATATTGCTATCGAGCGTGAGTTTCGAAAAATCGGGGAGGGTCATTTGATCACTCTGACGCATACCCTCTCCCCCGCGCGGGGGAGAGGGTAGGGTGAGGGGGTGGCGCTTGGGTGTGAAGGTGGCGCGCTGGCTCATCCGGCGCATGGTTGCTGGGCAAACGTCGGCGCTCCACCCTCACCCTGCCCTCTCCCTCCCGAGGGAGGGAGAGGGTGCTCGCTGTCAGCACGCGCATCACAATGGCGCTCCTGCAAACGTCGCAAAAGCGTCCGCGTCGCCGCGAAACGCGTTGAGATCGACCGGCCCACTCACGCCAGCCCTGTGCCCACGATTGTGGTGTTGCCAGATGATCCACTCATCCTTGCGAAAGCGAGGCCGCATGCCGAGCGAGCGGATCCAGAAGCGCTCTCCGCGCACGTCGCGCAGATACGCGTCGTGAAATTCGCGCGTGGTGTAAATGAGCGGCCGCGCGCCATAATGCGCTTCCACCAGATCAAGCCATACGCGCATTCCTCCGACGACGTCGGTCATGGTCGGGCCCTCACGGCAGGGCCCCATATGCTCCATGTCGAGCGCGTGCGGCAGCGCGCCCGGCGCGCGCGGCACAACCGCTATGAAGTTTGCCGCCTGCCTCGCGCCAGGCTGGCAGAGCGTGAAGAAATGATAGGCGCCGCGATAGAGGCCCGCCGCGCCCGCGCCCTCCCAATTCGCGGCGAACCGCTCGTCAACATGGTCGCCGCCTTCGCTCGCCTTGATGTAGGCGAAGGTCACGTTGTCATGGGCGAGCGCGCGCCAATCAATGGCGCCTTGATGGCGCGAGACGTCAACGCCCAGTGCGTAGCGCGCGGCCCATGGCGTCCACCAGCCTGCGAATAAGCCAACCATGGCGGCGAGCAGTGCGATGACGCCAATGACGAGCGCGATGAGGACGGCGCGCTGACGCCCCGGCCGCCCAGTGCGGCACACGTCATGCCAGCGCATTTCTCCCTCGCCGGAGGCCGTCACGACAAAATCCCCAGCGCTGCGTGCAGAGTATCAAGCTCATTCAGCGCGTCTTGACCGGCGAAAACGAATTGATCGACGCCCGCAGCGCACAGCGCCGCCTCGCGCTCGCCCGGCTTGCCGGCGAGGATCACCCAATCGGCCACCGCCGCCTTCAGCAATCGCGCGGCGTTTTCGGCGTCGTCAGCGTAGGCGCTTTCGGCGCCGCAGATGACTGCTACGCGCGCCCCCGAAGCGCGGAACGCTTCGATCATCACATCGCGCGAAGCGTAAGCTGCCTCCTCGCCGATCGCGCCGACGCCGCCCGCCGCGAACAGGTTGCGCGCAAACTGCGCGCTGGGACCAGCGCTCGCGAGCGGGCCGAGGTTGGCGAAGAACACTGCGGGGCGGGGCGTATGGTGTTCAGCGCGCGCGCGCAGAACTTCAAAAGGCGCTGCCCACCGAACGGCGCCCAGCGGTTCGGACTTGATGTCACCGCTCGACTCCGGCGGCGCCGGTTTGGAGGTGCGAAACGTCGGCGGCACGATCTCCGGCGCTGACACGCTGAGCAGGGGGTAGTCGGTCACGCCGGTGATGGTTTCGCGCCGCGTGGCGACAGCGCGCTCGCGCACCCCGCGCGCTGTCGCCACCATGTCCTGCAAATATCCGGTTTGTAGCGTCGCAACTATCCCGCCTTTCGCTTCGATCTCCTGCATGATTGTCCATGCTTTTTCCGCCATCTCACGCGTCAGTTTCTCCACGAACCAAGCGCCGCCAGCGGGGTCGGCGACATGGCCGAGGCGGCTCTCTTCCAACAGCACGTTCTGTGTGTTGCGCGCGACGCGGCGGGCGAACGGCGTGGGCGGCCCGAGCGCATCGGTGAACGGGCGCGTGGTGATGGCGTCAGCGCCGCCGATGGCGGCGGCGAACGCAGCAGTGGTGACGCGGAGGATGTTGGTATGGGCGTCATAGCGTGTGAGCATGCGGCGAGACGTGAAGGCATGGATCGGCGCGAAGCGCGCTTCGGGCGCCGCGCCCGCCGCTTCCATCACCCGCGCCCAGCACAGGCGTAGCGCGCGCAATTTCGCGGTCTCGACCAATATTTCTGGGCCGATGGCGAGCGCGAAGTTGAGGCAAGCGCCCGCGTCGGCGATGGAAAGTCCCGTTTGGCTCAGTGCGCGCAAATATGCGATGCCGCTGGCCAGCGCGGTCGCGATTTCCTGCGCTTCGCTGCCGCCCGCCTCGTGCACGGCCCGCGCATCGACGCGAAGGCTTGTCGCTAGGGGAAGTTGCTTGCGCACGCGCACTGCAAAGGCGGCGGCTTGCGCGAGATGAACGGTGGTGATCGCGCCGATCCGCATCAGCACGCCAATGGGATCAAGATTGAACGCCGTGCCCGCGGCGGCGACGCCCTTGAGCTTGGCCCTAAGCAGCTCGCCGGCCCACAATCCATGGGCGCCCGCGTCAAGTGATATCGGCGCGGCCTCCAGGATCACGTTCGCCAAAACAAGGTCGAGATCGGCGGCGTCACGCAAGGCGATGCCGCGCTCGCCCGCTGGATCGATTACCAGTTCGGCGCTGCCGACGCCGCCCTGAAGGTCGGCGAGAATGTCGTGGTTGCTGCGTTCTGGATCGGGGTGCTCGAAGGCTTGCCGGATCAGCCAAGGCCCGCCCGCGCGCCCGCGCACGAACGGCGCGGCCCCGGGGAAGCCGGACACATCCTCAGCCGTGTGCATATCCGGCTCGCGGTAGAGCGGCTGTATCGCCAGGCCATCGGCGGTTGTGCTGGTGAGCCGGCGCCAGTCAGCGCCTTTCAGCCCTTGCTCGACCAGCGCCCGCCAATCGGCCTCGTCGGCGGGCTCACCCAAGCTCAAGGCGGTCTCGTCCACACCCATCTCCGCTTGACCCAAAGTCAAGATCGACGCGCAAGCCTGTAGCGGCTAGGCGTCAGTGAATCCAGGAGACGATGATGGCCCTGCCGCCTCTGTTCAACAAGTTGCGTTTGCCCCTCGTGGGCGCGCCCCAGTTCATTGTCTCGAACCCTGATTTGGTGATCGCCCAGTGCGCCGCCGGCATCATCGGCGCGTTTCCCGCGCTCAACGCGCGCCCCCAGCCTGTGTTGGAGGATTGGATATTGCGCATTCGCGATGAATTGGCGGCCTATGACGAGGCGCATGCCGATGCGCCGTCGGCGCCGTTCGCGGTCAATCAGATCGTGCACAAAACCAACGAGCGGCTTGAGCAGGATGTGGCCACCTGCGTGAAGCACAAAGTTCCGATCGTGATCACCTCGCTCGGCGCGCGCCCCGAGGTGAACGAGGCTATTCATTCCTATGGCGGCATCGTGCTGCACGACATCATCAACGTGACCTTCGCAAAGAAGGCGCTGGAAAAGGGCGCGGACGGGCTGATCGCGGTCTGCGCCGGCGCTGGCGGGCACGCGGGCGGGCTCTCTCCGTTCGCGCTGGTGCAGGAAATCCGCGAATTCTTTGATGGGCCGCTTCTGTTGTCTGGGGCCATCGCGCATGGCCGTTCGATTCTGGCGGCCGAGGCGATGGGCGCGGACCTCGCCTATGCCGGTTCCGTGTTCATCGCCACCAGCGAAGCCAATGCAGACCAACGCTACAAAAACATGATCGTTGAAAGCGCGGCCGAGGACGTCGTCTACACCAATCTCTTCACCGGCGTGCTTGGCAACTACCTCAAGGGCTCGATCCGCAATGCCGGCCTCGATCCCGATCACTTGCCGCAAAGCGATCCGAGCGCGATGAATTTCGCTGGCGGTTCTTCCAAGGCCAAGGCGTGGAAGGATATCTGGGGCGCGGGGCAGGGCGTCGGCGCGGTGCATGAAGTGACACCCACCGCAGATCTCGTGGCGCGTTTGAAGCGCGAATATGAAGCGGCAAAGCGGGGATTGTGTGCCGCCAATCCCCCACTTGGCGGCTGAATTTCCGTATAAACAAAGCCTCCCGGCACAATCAATCCGACGGGGTTGTCGGCGCGGCTAAGCTCTCTCGTATCGAACGAGGAGCCCATGAGCGAACCCCACAACACAACCCCACCGCTAGAGCGTGCGGCGATCCAGTCGCTGACGCTTCGAAGCGCCGCCGCCATCGCCATTGCTTTTGTGGCGAGCCGGCTCGGATTCATTCTGCCGACCGGCGCCGCGCAAGAACTCGCCGGCGCGCTCGTCGATCTCATCGTTACGCTCGGCCTGATTGGGGTCGCTGTCGGCCGCTCACGCGCGCGTGGACCCATTGTCTAAGCAAAAGGAGACCACGATGCGCCATCGTGTGCGCACATTCACGCTCGCGTGTGTTCTCGCGCTGGCGCCAGCCTGCGCTTCGCTTCAACTAGGGCAAACGCGGATCGAAAATCCCATTGCCGCGGCAACGAGCCTGGATCAGCGCGCGTACGCCTTGCTCCAGACTTATGCCGTATTGATCGAGGAAGCCACCGATGTCGTCCGTGATCCGGTCACGCCGCTCGCTCTAACTCGCGCGCTTGGTCAAGCCGAGCGCATGGCGACGCCGGCGGCCGAGGCGCTGGGGATCGCGGTGGCGGCCTATGTTCGCGCGCGCGGCGATTTCGAAGCCGCGTCGGGGCAAGATCAAACCACGCTCGAACACGCGGCGCTGGCCCTCGCCATCACGGCGCGGCGCTTGGACGAAGCCGTTGGGGCCGCCAAGGCGCCAATCGCCGAACTGCAAAGCCTCGTTCGTGCGCGGCGCGGCTGAAGGAAAAACCATGCTCAATTTGATGATGCAATTGCAAATGTTGCTCACCGCTCTGTCGGCTCTCTTGCCCCTGATTCCGGTTGATCAACGCGGACGCGCGGCGGAATTCCTCGATGTGGCGGCCAGGGCGCTGGCGGTCGGTGGAACCATCGCCGGTAATCTCGATGACCTCGCACGCAAGCTGGCTGCAATTCGCGGCGACGTGGAAGCGATGGCGGCGGCCGGGCGCGCCGTAACGCCCGGCGAACTGGACGCGGCGATCATTCACGTACGCACGGCGTCAGCGGCGTTCCGCGCCGCGCTTGAGACTGCGGAGGCAAGCACAGCCTAGCCCCGCATAGGGGAGGCGCTGGGGGCCGAAAGCCGCGCCCCCCCCGGTCTTCGGTTGACCCGGCGCCTCCCCGCCCTTTTGATGCGCGCCCATGAACACCGCCGCATACATCCTCGCCATCGACCAGGGCACCACATCCACGCGCGCGATCGTGTTCGACGCTGAGTTTCGTGCCCGTGCCACCGCTCAAGTCGAACTCACGCAGCACTTCCCCCAACCCGGCTGGGTGGAGCACGATCCGGAGGAAATATGGACGGCCACTTTAAGCGTCTGCCGAGAGGCGATCGCTGCGGTCGGCGGCTCTGCGAGCATCGCCGCTATCGGCATCACCAACCAGCGCGAAACCAGCATTATCTGGGATCGCCAGACCGGCGCACCCGTGCATCGCGCCATCGTGTGGCAGGACCGACGCACCTCGGAGGTCTGCGCCACGCTGCGCGCCGCGGGGCATGAACCCCGGGTGCAAGACATCACGGGCCTGCTGCTCGATCCGTATTTCTCCGCGACCAAGATCGCCTGGGTTTTGGATCAGGATCCGGCCCTGCGTCGCCGCGCCGAAGCCGGTGAACTGGCGTTCGGGACGATCGAGTCGTTCCTGGTGTGGCGGCTGACGCAAGGCCGCGCGCACGTCACCGACGTCACCAATGCGGCCCGCACCTTGTTGTTCGATCTCGCCAAACGCGCGTGGAGCGAGGAGATGTGCGCGCTGTTCAATGTGCCGCGCGCGCTGCTGGCGAAAACCGCGCCTTGTGACGCGCACTTCGGCGATACCGACTCGGCGCTATTTGGCCGCGCGATTGCGATCCACGGCATGGCCGGCGATCAGCAAGCCGCGCTCGTCGGTCACGGCTGCCTCAAACCCGGCATGGCGAAAGCGACGTTCGGAACCGGCTGTTTCTTGGTGATGAACATGGGCGCATCGCCCCCGCACTCAGCCAATCGCTTGCTCTCGACCATGGGTTATCAAACCAAGGATGCGCACGCCTACGCGCTCGAAGGATCGATCTTCTCCGCTGGCGCGACGATGCAATGGTTGCGTGATGGCCTGAAGCTGATTGCGTCTTCGTCGGAGTCCGAGGCGATCGCCGCATCCTTGGCCGACAATGGCGGGGTGTATCTCGTGCCGGCCTTTGCCGGGCTTGGCGCGCCGCAATGGAACGCCGAGGCCCGCGGGACCATCGTCGGGCTCACGCGTGATTCGAAAGCCGCGCATTTGGTGCGCGCCGGTCTGGAAGCTGTCGCCTACCAGACCGCCGATTTGCTCGACGCGCTGCGCGCCGACGGCGCCGAGATCGGCGCTTTGCTGGTCGATGGCGGCATGACCTCCAATTCCTGGGCGATGCAGTTCTTGGCGGATATCTGTGCGGTCGAAGTCGCGCGGCCCGCGTTCCAGGAAGTGACAGCGCTCGGCGCCGCCAAGCTCGCGGCCTTGGGCGCTGGGCTGATCCCCTCGCTCGACGCCGCGCGCGCCGCTCCCGGTGGTCGCTGGGCGCCCTCCATCACAACCGCCGCGCGCGCGCGCTTGCGCCAGGAATGGTCCGCCGCCGTGGCAGGAGCGCTGGCCGTCGCAGCACTCAAGGCCGCCCCGCGCCTGCCATCCTAGAGCACCGGAATTGTCCGCCGTAGAAATCCGTCGAACAGCGGCACGGTAAAAGCGGTATCACCGTGCGCGGGGCTATAGACCATGCCCTTGGCGATCAGCCCTGATCTGATGGGGGCGACGGTGGTTACGCCCTTCTTCAAAACGGCGGCGATATCGCCGGAACGGTGCGGTCCGGGGCCGATCTCCGCCATCGCGCGCAAATAGCGCTTTTCCGCGGGCGTCAGCCGATCGAGGCGCACGCGAAAGAAGCTCGCGTCGAGGTCGTCAAGTGCGTCGTTTGTCGCTCTCAGGGCGTCTTCGGTTTCGATTGGCGAAGCATCCGCCGCGGCCCATGCGTGCTTGCCCCATTCCTGGAGAAAGTAAGGATAACCTTGGGTCTGCTTCAGGATTTCCGCGAGCGCGCCGTCTGTGAATTCGACGTTGAGCTTGCTCGCTGGAACGACCAAGGCGGCGCGCGCGGCGTCTGACGTCAATGTGTTTATTTGGGGGAAATCGAAGAGCCGCTCCGCGTAGGATTTTGCCCGACCGGTCTGTCCGACAAGTTGCGGCAAGCCGGCGCCGACCAGCGTGATCGGCAATTGGCGTTGAGCGCAGCGGTGCAGCGCGCTGATCAATGCCGCCAATTGTTCTTCGGGCACGTATTGAAGTTCGTCGATGAAGAGGACGAACGCGATGTTTCGTTCGCGCGCGGCTTGCCCGGTCGCCTCAAGCAAGTCAGCGAGGTCGTTTTCGAGATTGCCCGTGTCGGCAAGGCCCGCTTCGCCATCGATTTCAAGCCCAACCTCGACATCGCCGAACTTCACTTTCATGGCCGAGATAAATCCGGCCAACGCCCTAAGGGCGCGCTTGGCGCCATCGGTGACGCCTGCGATCCGATCGAGTTTGAACAGCGCAGCGCGAAGAGCCGGCGCCAGGATGCCAGGCAGCGAACGATCCTCCGGCGCTTCCAGCCACACCGTGACGTGCCCGGCCTGCTCGGCGTCAAGACGGAGCCGGTTGAGCAGAACCGTCTTGCCCACGCCGCGCAGGCCGACAAGGATCACGCTCTTGGCCGCCCGGCCCGCCCGGATGCGGTCCAGCGCAATGGAGACGTTCTCAATGAGGCCGTCGCGGCCGGCCAGTTCGGGGGGCGGCGTGCCAGCGCCGGGGGCATAAGGGTTAAGGCGAGGGTCCATATTGAGGGACCTTATGGCAGTTTATTCGATTCCAGTAAACCGGGATAAATTTCCTTGAATTGAAGGCGACCCGGTGCGCCACGGGCACACGCACTCCTTCAATTTCAGTTATTCGCCATCGGTTTAACGCCGTTCCAAGCCGCCGCGTCACTGCTGCTGGACTGCGGCGTTTCGAGATGGCTCGCGCCACCGCCCTTGGCAGCAGGGCGGCTTTCGGCTGACGGATAGCGAAGTTATTGATTTTATGGCGCGCCCGGAGAGATTCGAACTCCCGACCCCCAGATTCGTAGTCTGGTGCTCTATCCAGCTGAGCTACGGGCGCGAAGCGGGTGTGCATAGCCGCGACCTGGGGCGGTGGCAAGGCGGGGGTTGAGCCGGCTGGGTCATCGCGGACCGGGGTAGGATATTGCTCATTTTCGCTAAGGGCGGCCAACCTATGCCGGCTCTCACCCGCCATGTTGCGGAAATGGCGCGCGTGAGTATTTTGCCGCGCAATAACGGCGCGCGCCAGCTGAAGGCGCCGCCAGGGAGCGAAGCGCCACCATGAACACATCGCGTCGCCGGGTCGTTGCAGCGCTCGGCTCTATCATGCTCGTCCCGCTCGCGCCGGCTTGGGCTCAACGCGCGGGCGCCAAGAGCCGCGGCTCCACACGCGCCGACCGCGCCTTCGAAGCCTTGGGCCACACTTGGCTCGACCGGTCGATGCGTTTGTCGCCGATTTCGGCGACGTCGATTGGCGACCATCGCTTTGACGCGCGCATCGACGATGTCAGCGCGGCGGGCAGGGAGGCGGGGCTTCGCTTTGCGCGCGACAGTTTGGGCGCCATCGAAGCGATTGATGCCGCGCAGCTCTCGCGCGCCAACCAAGTCGATGCGGCGATGCTCGCCAATTCATTGCGCGCGCAGATTTGGCAGACAGAAAGCGCGCAGAGCTGGGCTTGGAACCCACTCTATTACCAATCGCTCGCGGGCGGAGCTCTGTACGGGCTGATGGCGCGCGCCTTCGCGCCCTTGCCGCGGCGCCTCGAAGCGGCGACCGCGCGTATGGAACGTTTGCCCATCCTGCTCGCCCAGGCGCGCGCTGAATTGCAGCCCGCGCGCGTGCCGGCGCCGCATGCTGAAACCTACGCCGCGCAAAACCGAGGCCTGAAGAGCATTGTCGCCGATATGATCGAGCCGCACAAAGGTTTGCTCAATACGCGTAAGCGGGCGCGGCTAGAGGCGGCGATCGTGCGCTGGAACGCGGCGATCGACGAACACCAGGCGTGGATCGAAGGCACGCTGGTTCCCCAAGCGCGGGGGGATTTTCGCGCCGGCGCGCAAGCCTTTGACCAGCAATTGGCGTTTACGCTTCAATCCACGCTCTCTCGCGCCGAAATTCGCGAGCGGGCCGAGGCGGCCGTCGTCAGCGTGCGCCGCGAGATGTACCGTGTCGCCAAGCTCGCTCTTGCGGGCCGAGCGGATGCGCCAGCGACACCCGACAATCCAAGCGCTGAGCAACAGCAAGCCGCAATCCGCGCCGCGCTCGATCTAGCCGCCAACGATCGCCCGCCGCGTAGTCAACTTGTGGAGACGGCGACCGCTGGCGTCGAGGAAGCGCGCGCGTTTGTGCAAACGCACGATCTGATCACGCTGCCCGATGGGCCCGTGCGCGTTATCTTGATGCCCGAATTCCAACGTGGCTTCTCTGTCGCGTATTGTGACAGCCCTGGCCCGCTTGAGCGCGATCTCGAAACCTTTTACGCGGTTTCGCCGATTCCCGACGATTGGACCGAGGCGCAGACCGTTTCGTTCCTGCGCGAATACAATAATCGCGGCACTCTCGATATCGCCGTGCATGAAGCGATGCCCGGCCATTACGTGCAGATCTGGCACGCTAATCGCTACCCTTCGACGCTGCGCGCGGTGCTGAGTTCGGGTTCGTTCGTGGAAGGCTGGGCGGTGTACGCCGAGGAGATGATGGTCGAGCAGGGGTTCCGCGCCGGCGATCCGCTCTACCGGCTCAGCCAGCTCAAAGTGCAATTGCGCACCATCACCAATGCCATCATCGACCAGGCGATCCATGTCGATGGCATGAGCCAGGAAGAGATGATGCGCCTGTTGACGCAAACAGCGTTCCAGGAGGAGCGCGAAGCCGCCGGCAAGTGGCGGCGCGCGCAGCTTTCGTTCACGCAGCTCTCGACCTATTTTGTCGGCTTCCAGGAACATCTGGAAACGCGCGACGCGGCGCGCGCCAAGGACGGCGCGGAATTCAATCTCAAACGCTACCATGACGGGGTGCTGTCATACGGCTCGCCGCCAGGGCGTTTTGCGCGTCAATTGTTGCTGGATGAGTCCATTCAATGATGAACTGGAAAACGCACCCCGCGTTCGACGGGCACGAAGACGTCGTGTTCGTAGGCGATGAAGCCTTGGGCTTCGCCGGCATCATCGCGATTCACTCAACCGCTCTTGGCCCCGCCGCGGGCGGTTGTCGCATCTGGACCTATGCGCGCGACGATGATGCGTTGACCGATGCGCTGCGGCTCTCGCGCGGCATGAGCTATAAAAACGCAATGGCCGAACTGCCGCTCGGCGGCGGCAAGGCGGTGATTTACAAGCTGGGCGCCGACCGCGGCGCCTGTTTCGAGAAACTCGGCGACGCGGTAGAGGCGTTGGGCGGGCGCTACGTCACGGCGGAGGATGTCGGGGCAAGCGTCACGGACATGCGAACCATAGCGCGGCGCACGTCCTATGTCGCGGGCATCCCGAAGGAACAGGGCCAAGCGGGCGGCGACCCCAGCCCGTGGACCTCGCTCGGCGCGCACCTTTCGATCAAGGCGTTGCTCAACAATTCGGTCGCGGGCCGCACAATCGCCGTGCAGGGCGTGGGCGCTGTTGGCTACGGGCTGTGCAAGCTCCTCGTTGAGGAGGGCGCCAAACTCATCGTCGCCGACGTCAACGCGGCCAATCTCGAGCGTGCGCAGGCGCTGGGCGCGCGGACGGCGCCGGTCGATCGCATTCACGCCGCCGCCGCCGATGTGTTTTCGCCGAACGCGCTGGGCGCGGGGCTCAACGCGCGCACCATCCCGGAACTCGGCGCGCCGATCGTATGCGGGGCGGCGAACAATCAGCTCGAGACCGAGGAAGACGGAGCGCGGCTGGTCGCACGAGGCGTCACCTACGCACCGGACTATGTCGTCAACGCCGGCGGCATTATTAGCGTGTCGGCGGAGTATTTGGGCGAGAGCATGGAAGCGGTGGACGCGCGCGTGCAGGCTATTCCGGGGCGCGTGTTAAGCGTGCTGGAAGCAGCGAAGCGCGACAACCTTCCCCCGCACGTCGCCGCCGACCGTATCGTGCGCGCGCGCATCGCAGCGGCCCGACCGAACCAGGGGAACGCATGAGCCGCAAGTCGAACGCGCTTGATCTGCACATACCCGCGCCGCGCGCGCGACCGGGCGACAAACCGGATTTCGACGGCTGGACGTTTCCCGAGCCCGGGGCGACGCCGCGTCCGGCTATCGATGAGAGCGCCGTTGAGCTGCGCGAGTACGCCTATGGCCTTATTCGTGTGTTGGACATGGATGGCGCCGCGCTTGGCCCCTGGGCGCCGCACTTGGCGCCTGACATGTTACGGCGCGCGTTGAAATATATGCTGCTCACCCGCGCCTTCGACGAGCGCATGCACCGTTCGCAGCGCCAGGGCAAAACCTCGTTCTATATGCAATGCCTGGGCGAGGAAGCGATCTCGATCGCGCAAGCGATGGCGCTCAATCCCGACGACATGTGCTTCCCCAGTTATCGCCAGCAAGGCATTTTGATCGCGCGCGATTATCCGCTCATCGACATGATGCACCAGATCTATTCCAACAGCAGTGACCCGATGAAGGGCCGGCAATTGCCGGTGATGTATTCTTCCAAGAAGGACGCGTTTTTTACGATCTCCGGCAATCTGGCCACGCAGCTGCCGCAAGCTGTCGGCTGGGCGATGGCGTCGGCCTATTCGGGCGACGGGCGCATCGCCTCGACCTGGGTCGGTGAAGGGGCGACGGCCGAGGGCGATTTCCACGCGGCGATGACGTTCGCGGCCGTCTATCGCGCGCCGGTGATCATCAATGTCGTCAATAATCAGTGGGCGATTTCGTCGTTTCAAGGCATCGCCGGTGGCGAACAGACGACGTTCGCCGCGCGCGGCGCGGGGTATGGCGTGCCGCCGCTCCGGGTGGACGGCAACGATTTCCTAGCCGTCTATGCGGTGACGCAATGGGCCGCGGAACGCGCGCGCGCCAATCTCGGGCCGACCTTGATCGAACATTTCACCTACCGCGCCGGTCCCCATTCCACGAGCGACGATCCGGCCCGTTATCGTCCGGCAGAAGAAGCGCGCGCCTGGCCGTTAGGTGATCCGATCGAGCGTCTGAAGCGCCACCTCATCTCATTGAGTGAGTGGGATGATGACAAGCAGCGCGCGGCGCAGGAAGAAGCGATCGAAACCGTGCGCGCGACTGGGCGCGAGGCGGAAAAGGTCGGCGTTCTGGGCGCCGACGGCGCACACAGCCGCGATTCAATGTTCGAGGATGTCTACAAGGAAATGCCTTGGCACCTGCGTCGGCAGCGAGAAGAGCTGGGATCGTGAGCGAGCGGTTTAACTTCAGGGCGTCATCCTGGAGCCGCGAAGCGGCGCCCGGGACCCAGGGGATCGAAGGGCGCGGCTTCTGCCGCTGGGTCCCGGGTCTTGCTCTGCTCGCGCGGGATGACGCCAGAGTTTATCTAGTCACGAAGATTTCATCGGAGCGCGATTAGTCCATGGCCAGCATGACCATGATCCAGGCGCTTAATTCCGCCCTTGATGTGATGATGGCCCGCGACCCGAACGTGCTTACCTTCGGCGAAGACGTTGGGTATTTCGGCGGCGTGTTCAAAGTGACCGAGCACTTGCAACAGAAATACGGCGCTAAACGCTGCTTCGACGCGCCGATCAACGAGTGCGGCATTGCCGGCGCGGCCATCGGCATGGCGGTGTATGGATTGCGCCCGGTGATCGAGATCCAATTCGCCGATTATGTGTATCCAGCCTATGACCAACTCGTCAGTGAAGCGGCGAAAATACGCTATCGCTCCGCCAACGATTATTCCGTGCCAATGACGGTGCGGATGCCCTATGGCGGTGGCATTTTTGGCGGCCAGACCCACAGCCAAAGCCCCGAAGCCCTGTTCACGCATGTCGCCGGATTGAAGACAGTGATCCCCTCGACACCCTACGACGCCAAGGGGCTGCTCATTAGCGCCATCGAGGACGACGACCCGGTGATCTTCCTTGAACCCAAGCGCGTCTATAACGGCCCATTCGATGGCCGCCGCGACCGGCCCGTTATTCCCTGGTCAAAGCACCCCGCCAGCGAAGTTCCGGAAGGTCATTATGCAATCCCGCTCGGCAAGGCCAATATCGTGCGCGAAGGCGCGGGCGTCACCGTCCTCGCTTACGGCACCATGGTGCACGTGGCGCTGGCGGCGGCCGAGGATGGCGGCATAGATGCTGAAGTGATCGATCTGCGCACTCTGGTGCCGCTCGATCTTGAGACGATTGTCCAATCGGTCGCCAAAACCGGTCGCTGCGTGATCGTGCATGAAGCGACCCGCACCTCCGGATTCGGCGCTGAACTTTCGGCGCTGGTCCAGGAGCATTGCTTCTACCAACTTGAAGCGCCCATCGAACGCGTCACCGGCTTTGACACGCCCTATCCGCACGCGCTCGAATGGGAATACTTCCCGACCCCGCCACGCATCATCAAGGCGATGCGCCGCGTCATGGAGGCCTGAGCCGTGGGTCAGTACGTTTTCAAATTGCCGGACGTCGGCGAAGGCACTGCTGAAGCGGAGATCGTCGCCTGGCACGTTCGTGTTGGGGATATGGTCAAGGAAGACGCTCCCCTCGTCGATGTGATGACCGACAAGGCGACGGTCGAGATGACATCCCCCGTCGCTGGGCGCGTGACGCAAATCAATGGCGAGCCAGGGGACATGGCCGCGGTCGGATCGGCACTCGCCGTGTTTGAAACCGAGGCCGAGAGCGAAGCGCTTGCCGCGCACCCGCCATCGCCGCCCAGCACTGCCGCAGCCGCCGAGCCAAAGCCGCGCATCAAGGTTCCCGCCGGGGCGATGCCCGCCGGCACCGCCCCAAGACCGGCGCAACCACCGCCCTCGCAAGCGGTCACCCGGGCTCAGCCGCGCGAGCCCTCGGTGAAAGAATGGGGCCAAGCGCAAGCCTCGCCCGCGGTGCGTGCGCGTGCGCAAAAGCTGGGCATCGACCTCTCGGCGGTGCGCGGCAGCGGCGCCGAGGGCCGGATCACTCACGACGACTTGGATTCCATGCTCGTGCCAAGTGTTGGCGCGCGCCGGGGCGCAAACGCCCTCGCACAACGTAGCGGCATCGAGCCGGTGAAAGTGATCGGGCTGCGGCGCAAGATTGCAGAGAGGATGGCCGAAGCGAAACGGCGCATTCCGCATTTCGCCTATGTAGAAGAATCCGATCTCACGGAGCTCGAGGACCTACGCGCGCATCTGAACGCCACCAAGCGCAGTGACCAGCCAAAATTGACGCTATTGCCGTTCTTGATGCGCGCTTTGGTGCTGGCATTGCCGGATTTCCCTCAGATCAACGCACGCTACGATGACGAGCAGGGTGTGGTGTTCCGGCATGAGGCGATCGACATCGGCATCGCCACGCAAACCGAGAACGGCCTGATCGTGCCGGTCGTGCGCCATGCCGAAGCGCGCGATGTCTGGGATTGCGCCGCGGAAGTCTCGCGCCTCGCCGCCGCCGTACGCGCCAACACCGCGACCAAAGAGGAGCTTTCCGGCTCCACCATCACCATCACGTCGCTGGGCGCCCTCGGCGGCATCGTCACCACGCCCGTGATCAATCACCCCGAGGTGGCGATCATCGGCGTCAACAAATTGGTCGAGCGGCCCATGGTCAAGAACGGCCAGATCGTCGTGCGCAAAATGATGAACCTGTCATCCTCGTTCGATCACCGCGTGGTCGATGGCTATGACGCCGCCGCTTTCATCCAGCGCGTCAAGGGCATGCTAGAGCATCCGGCGGCGTTGTTCATCGAGCGTTGAATCAGCGCGCCGCCACCCGTTCGGCTTGGCGCAGTGCGCGCAGCAAATTGCCGCCGGCGAGCTTGGCGAGGTCGGAATCGTTCCAGCCGCGCGCCATCAATTCGGCGAACAGGTTGGGATAAGCTTCAACGCCGCCGAGACCCTCAGGCAGATAATCGACGCCATCGAAGTCGCTGCCGATGCCCACATTGTCGATCCCGGCGACATCGCGGATGTGCTCGATATGATCGGCGACCTGCGCGACGGTGGCCGTCGGATGGGGATGGGCCGCTTCCCAGCCGTCAAGCGCTGCTTTGGCGGCATCGGGATCGCCAGGATTGAGCGCCCTTTGGCGCGCGGTTTCAGCCGTGCGCGAGGCGGCCCATTGACGGAACTCCTCGGATACGAAGGTGGGGTAGAAGTTCACCATCACCACACCGCCGTTTTGATGAACCAGGCGCAGCACGTCGTCGGGAACATTGCGCGGGTGATGGGCGATGGCGAACGCCGATGAGTGCGAGAAGATCACCGGCGCGCGCGCAATCGCGAGCGTATCGCGCATTGCTTCCGCGGATACGTGCGACAGGTCCACCAGCATGCCGATGCGGTTCATCTCCAGCACCACTTGTTCGCCGAACGAACTCAAGCCGCCATGCCGGGGCGCGTCGGTGGCGCTGTCGATCCAAGATGTTGTCTTGGAATGGCAGAGCGTCATGTACAGCACGCCCTCGGCGCGGAAATCGCGCAGCACGGCGAGGCTGTTGTTGATCGCCTCGCCGCCTTCCATGCCGAACATCGACGCAATGCGCCCGGCGTGGTGGATGCGGACGATATCATCCGCTGTTTGGGCGAGCTCGAAAACATCGCGGTGTTCGGCGACCATTTGCCGGATCACGTCGATCTGCACATGCACGGCCTCGGCTGAAGCCGCGCCCTGCAATTCGGCGGGCACATAAACCGACCAGAACTGTGCGCCGACCCGGCCTTGACGCAAACGCGCGATGTCGGTGTGGAGGGGAAAGGAAAGAGTGCGCGTGTCGCTGGTGAGGTCGATGCGGGAAAGGTTGCCGCCGTATTGGTCGTGGACTTGCTCCGCGAAATCGTTGTGACCATCGATCAGTGGCGTACGCGCCAGGATGCGCTGGATGCGGCTCTGCTGTTGGGCGGTGATTGCCGGTTGCGCGAACACGAGCGACGGCGCGCACAGGAGCGCGAGTGCAAGCAGCGGAGCAAGATTCATGGGACCCCCCAAAATGAACACACCGATCCTAGCTCATAGCGCGCACCGCCGCATCATGGGGGCGGTGGGGCCGCCCAAATCCCCAAAGTTTCCCTTTTCGTTCGCCACCCACAGCCTTGTGAACCCACAGCCTTGTGACCAGCGTCATCTTCCCGCCGCGCTCATGAGCGCTTAAGAGAGGCGAGGGACGAGTTGCAGAATGCGAGGCGCGCCACCCGCGCGCCGATAGGCCGGGGGCGCTTAGATGGCGGACGTCTTTATCTCTTACGCCAGCGAGGACCGCGCCCGGGTGCGTCCTCTGGCTGAAGCGCTCCAGTCGCTGGGGTTCAACATCTGGTGGGATCGCTCGCTGGCCGCCGGCCAGGATTACACCGCCATCATCGAACGCGAGCTGCGCTCAGCCAAAGCCGTCATCGTGGTGTGGACGCAAAGCTCCGCCGCCTCGACGTTCGTGCGCGATGAAGCGGGACGGGCCCGTGACGAAGGGCGCCTGGTGCCGGTCATGCTCGACCGTGTGGAAATTCCGCTCGGCTTTGGCTCGTTCCAAGCCGAAGACTTCACCCGCTGGAATGGCGGTTCGAACGCGCCACAGATGCAGCTGCTTGAGGAAGTTCTAAAGGCCAAGCTTTCTGGCCGTGATGTCGATGGGGGGGCCATCGAGCGCCGGCGCCGGCGCTTGGGCGCGCGTATTCGTTTGGTGTCGCTGTTGACCGTGGTGGCGCTGATCGTCGCCATCGCCGTTGGGGCCAAGAGTTTTCTGGCGCCGCCAGAGGCGGACTTGCGCGCGCAATTGCTGCAGCTCTTGGCCGAGGGCACGATTACGCCGGAACAGGCGATTCAATTGGCCGAATTGCTGGAATCGGGCGCTCTGGGTGAACGGCAAATGGCGTCAACCGGCGAAAGCGCTTCGCCCGCGGCGCCATCTCCAGGTGCGTCGGAATCGCGGACGGCGGACGATTCTCCAGCTTTCAGCACGAGCCCCAGCGTGCAGCTGGCGTCTGTCTCCGAGGCGCAGTTTGACGAAGCCGCGCGTGAGACCTACCGCGCCGCGTTCTTGGCTGTCGCCCAGCACCCGGACGCGCAAGTGCGCGTGGCGGCGGCGCAATTGGCGCAGCCCGATGGGCGGGATGCGGGCATGCAGACGATGTGGGCCTATGCCCAGTCGCACCCGGACGATCCGCTGACGGATGAGATCTATTTGCTGTGCGGCGCCGTCGGCGAACGTAACAATAATCCGCTTGGCCAGCGCGCGCTCGAAATCGCCACCAGCCTGACGCCAGGCGACGCGGATGTCTGGCAGATGCTGTCGCGTTCGTATCGCCGGGCGAATCGCACCGCGGAAGCGGAAGGCGCGGCGCTCGTGTCCGAAGGCGTGGAGGCCCAAAATCAGGGGCAGACGGCCGTGGCTGAAGCACGCCTGGAGCAAGCGTTGCCGAACCTGACAGCGCCGGAATTGCGCGCGCCCGTGGTGTCGGGGCTTGGGCAAATCGCTGAAAGCCGGGGCGACTGGGCCTCCGCCAGTGACCGCTTCTCGCAGGCCTACGCATTGCGCGAGCAAGACGTGGCGCGTGAGCCCGCTTCGGCGTCAGCCCAGGTTATCGAGGCCGATGCGCAGCAATTGGTGCGCGCGCTTGATCGTAGCGGACGCACGCAAGAAGCGTGCGATCAACTGCGCCAAGCGCAGGAAGCCCACGATGTCGCCGCGCCTGACCAGGCTTTGCTCGAGCGTTGCCAACGCCTGCGCGTGCCGTTGCGCACGCGCGTCGAACTTGCGCCGCAATTGCGTCAACGCTCCGTGCGGGACGCGCCTTCTCGGCAAACCGCGCCCGAACAAACTCAAGCGCCCGCGCCCGCGCCGGCGCCTGGGCAATAAAAGTCAGCCTGGCTTGAGGAAGAGGATTTTCGCGGCGCCGTAAACGCGTTCATCGAGCGTTTCGAAATCGGTTGTCGCCGGCGTTTCCCCGGCTGCGCATTCGAACACAATAAGCGCATCCGGCGCGATCCAACCTCCGGCCACTAAACCGGTAAGCGCCGCTCCGCCCAATTCCTTGGCGTAGGGTGGGTCGAGAAACACCAGGTCGAACGGCTCGCCCAGGCCGGCCGGCCGGTCGCCCAAATCGGTTGCGTCGCGGCGGTGGATGCGCGTCACCCCAAACAGGCCGAGCGCCTCGATGTTATCGCGCAAAACGCCTCGCGCGGCGGCGTCGGTATCGACAAAAAGTGCAAACATCGCCCCCCGCGACATCGCCTCCAGCCCCAGCGCACCCGAGCCCGCGAACAGATCGAGCACTCGGGCGCCTTCGATCCCGGGCGACCATGGCGCGTGTGCGAGAACGTTGAATAGAGCTTCGCGCGCCCGGTCGCTGGTGGGGCGCGTTTCACGGCCAGACGGCGCGGCAATCGGTCGCCCCTTGAACTTGCCGCCCACGATGCGCATCGACATTCCTCGCCTAGCCCCCATATGTCGCCTCGTCGCGCGATCGCCAAGCAATTGTCGCCGGACGCTTGACCAGCGCCGAGCGCATCGTGAACAAGGGCGCGGGGTTGAGGGAGAAGCGCTGCCGTGGATTTCATACTCGCTGACGTCGCGGCGTTGTTTCAAGTTGTCCTGATCGATCTGGCGCTCGCGGGCGACAACGCCGTCGCAGTCGGCCTCGCCGCCGCCGCCCTGCCGCAAGCGCAACAGCGGCGGGTCATTTTTTGGGGCATCATCCTAGCCCTGGTCCTGCGCATCGCGTTCGCGGCGGTGACCGCGCAATTGCTGCAAGTGCAGGGCTTGCTGTTTGTCGGAGGCGCGCTCCTGTTTTGGGTCGCTTGGCGCATGTGGAGCGATCTGCGGGCGCACCGCCCCATTACGGTCATGGACCCGGTGGCAGGTGAACACGCCGCCGAAGCGATCGCCTCCGGCGGCGAACACCCCAAGACCTTCGGCCGCGCGCTGCTGACGATCATCATCGCTGATGTATCCATGTCACTCGATAACGTGCTCGCGGTGGCGGCGGTGTCGAAGCACAACGTCTACATCATGTCGTTTGGGCTGGTTTTGTCGGTGTTGCTGATGGGTTTGGCCGCGTCGGTGATCGCCCGCATCATTCACCAGCATCGTTGGATCGCCTTCGTCGGCGTCATCATCATTGTGTTCGCCGGCGCGCGCATGATCTGGGAAGACGGCCACAATTTCTTTCCACAAGACGTGCCGGGAATTCCGACATGGCTCGGGGGGCACGCTTAAACGTCCTTGGCCAATTGTTCCTTGAGCACTTTGCGCGGAATTTCCTCCACGCTGCCGGGCGCCAACGTGCCCAGTTGGAACGGACCGTAGGCGACCCGGATCAGCCGGTTGACCTTCAGCCCCAGCGCCTCCAGCACACGGCGCACTTCGCGGTTCTTGCCTTCGCCTAGGGTCAGCGTGATCCAGGAATTGGCGGCGGCGCGTTCGAGTTTCGCCTCGATCGGCCCGTAGCGCATGCCCTCGACGACGATGCCGTCCTTGAGCGTATCCAGCTCTTCCTGCGACACCCGCCCATAGGCGCGCGCGCGGTAGCGGCGGGCCCAGCCGTTTGACGGTAATTCCAGCCGCCGCGCCAGCGCCCCGTCATTGGTGAGCAGCAGCAGGCCCTCGGAGGTGAGATCGAGCCGCCCCACCGAGACGACGCGCGGCAGGTCGGGTGGCAGATGTTCGAACACCGTGGGCCGCCCAGCTGGATCGCGGTGCGTTGTCACCAAGCCGGACGGCTTGTGGTAGCGCCAAAGCCGCGTCGGCTCGGCCGCGCCCACCGGGCGATTGTCCACTGAAACCTTGTCCTGCGCAGTCACCTTCACCGCTGGCGTTGCCAGCACCTGGCCGTTGAGCTTGACCCGGCCATCGGCGATCAATCGTTCGGCATCGCGGCGCGAGCACACGCCCGCGCGCGCTAAAAACTTGGCGATGCGCTCGCCTTCAGCGCTAGACAGGGGAGAAGAGGGTGCGGTCATGTTTGCCGTGATTTATCGTTGGCGAGTGATACCAGGGTTGGAGGCGCAATTCGAGCAGGGTTGGCGCGCCGGCACGGATCGAATCGCCAAGGAGTTCGGAGGCTGGGGCTCGCGGCTCCATCGCGGCGAGGGCAACGTCTATGTCGCCTACGCGCAATGGCCAGATGAGGCCGCTTGGCTGGCCGCCATGGAGAGTCGCATGCGCCATTCCGACGACGAAGCGCGGCGGATGTACCGCGAGGCCATTGAGCCGGGATCGTTTGAAACTCTGTTCGCGGCGCCGGTGGTCTGCGATCTCCTCGAGTTGAGGCGACCATGAGCGATGAAACCCACATGGCGCGCGCGCTGGAGCTGGCGCGCGCGGCGGCGGAGGCGGGCGAAACTCCGATCGGCTGCGTCATCATCGACGGCGCCGGCGAGGTGATCGCCGAAGGCGCCAATGCGCCCATTGCCGCCTGTGACCCGACCGCCCATGCCGAGATCGTGGCGCTGCGGCAAGCGGCGGCTTCGCTGGCGAATTACCGGCTCAAACCTGGTCTCACGCTCTACGTTACGCTGGAGCCCTGCGCCATGTGCGCCGGCGCCATTAGCCACGCCCGCATCGCGCGGCTGGTTTATGGCGCCAGCGATTCCAAGGGCGGCGGTGTCGGGCATGGCGCGCGCGTGTTCGACCAGCCCACTTGTCATTGGAAGCCGGCGATTTCGCACGGCGTGCTGGCCGAAGAGTCGAGCGCGCTGCTCAAGGATTTCTTCAGGGCGCGGCGCTAGATTCAGATCATGACGCTCCCCGCCACCCAATCACTCTTTTTCGAGGATCTCGCGATTGGCATGCGGGAGGCCCATTCCAAATTGGTCAAATCCTCGGACGTTGTCGGCTTCGCCGAGATCAGCGGCGATCGCAACCCGATCCACCTCTCCGAGCACTTCGCCGCCAAGACACCTTTCGGTGGTCGCATCGCTCACGGACTCTATACCGCAAGCTTGATCTCCGCCGTGATCGGCACACGCATGCCCGGGCCAGGCGCGATCTACATTTCGCAAACGCTGCGCTTCCTCGCGCCGGTGCGCATCGGCGATACGGTCGAGGCCAGCGTCGAAATCGTGGAGCTGTCGGAGAAGGGCAATCGCGCCAAGCTCGCGTGCAAGTGCAAGGTGGGTGATACGGTCGTGCTCGAAGGCGAGGCTATTGTGAAAATACCGGCCCGCCCTAACGCATAAGCGCGGCGCGGGCGTTGTGCGCATCCTCCGCCATCTGCCGCTTCAACGCCGCGATATCCTCGAATTTCGCCTCGTCGCGCAGGAACGCGATCAGCTCCACTTCAATCAAACGACCGTAGAGATCACCCTCAAAGTCAAACAAATGGGCTTCGAGCACCGGCTCAGGCAAAGCGCCGACCGTGGGATTGATGCCGATGCTGGCGACGCCCGGCATTTGGCGCCCATCGCCGATGTCCACGCGCACTGCATAGATGCCGAGGCGCGGGCGGATGTAATCGCCTAGATTAAGATTTGCGGTAGGGAAGCCGAACTCGCGCCCGCGCGCAAACCCGCGCCGCACCTCCCCTTCGATCGCCCACGGACGCCCCAGCAGAGTGTTTGCGGCGGGCATATCTCCGGCGCAAATCGCCGCCCTGATCGCGCTGGATGAAATCCGCGCGCCTTCAAACTCGACTGGGCGCACGACATCGACGCTGAAACCAAGCTCGCCGCCCAGACGCATCAACGAACCGGCGTCGCCGCCACGTCCGCGCCCAAAGCGAAAACCGTCCCCGACGCTCACATGCACGGCGCCGATGCGCTGCTTGATCACTTCATCGGCGAACCTGTCGTCGCGCATTTGCGTGAGGGCGGCGTCGAAGGCAATCTCGAACACTTCGCTGACGCCCAGAACACCAAGCGTCCGCGCGCGTTGAGGGGGGTTTTGCAAGCGAAAGGGCGGGGCGTCGCGTTGAAAGAAGCGACGCGGATGCGGTTCGAACACGACCACCCCAAGCGCCACGCCGCGAGCTTGCGCCGTGGCGCGCGCCGAGGCGATGACCGCTTGGTGGCCAGCATGCACGCCATCGAAATTGCCGAGCGCGATTGCGGCGCCGCGCGCATCCGCTGGGATGGGCATATGAGGCAGGTGGCGACGCATGTGTTCACAAAGCCTTGCGATTTGAGCCTGACACGGCGGCGTTCGTCGCCAAAGCATGAGCGTCGCGTGTGTGAAAGCGCATTTGTTCACTCATGATTAAACCTTGTTTTACCGAAAATTCTTTGATGTTTGCTATCTGTATCCTCACAACACGGCGCAACAATAGCCGGTAACGTCACGCCGCCGGATCGTCGCACCCCGATCCGGCGGCGCGTCGCCACCTCATAATAGCGCCGGGCGGTATGCGGGAGAAAAGCCGTGGCTGTGTCGATGACAATGCCTATTCTGATCGTGGACGATTACAACACCATGATCCGCATCTTGCGCAATCTGTTGCGGCAATTGGGCTTCTCCAACATCGACGAAGCCTGCGACGGACACACCGCGCTCGCCAAGCTTCACAGCAAGGATTATGCGCTGGTCATTTCCGATTCAAATATGGCGCCAATGACGGGGATGGAATTGTTGCGGCAGGTGCGCGCGGATGACCGCACCAAGGCGACCCCGTTCGTGATGCTGGCCAATGATTCCGACGAGGGCGCCCAGGCCGAAGGCCGCGCCGCTTCAAGCTTCATCGTCAAGCCCTTCACCGCGCAATCTCTAAAAGACAAGCTCGTGCCGGTGCTCGGCGCGTTCTGATCAGATTGCGGTCTGGCCGCCGTCGATCACGAACGTCTGCCCGGTGGTGAATGCCCCGGCTGAGGATGCAAGAAACACCGCCATGCCGGCGATTTCATCGGGTTCGCCGATGCGCTGCAGCGGCGTGCGCTCGGTGGAGGCCTTGAGGATCGCCGGATTTTCCCACAGCGCACGCGCGAAGTCAGTCTTGATGAGGCCGGGCGCGATGGTGTTGACGCGCACATTGTCGGGCCCGTACTCGGCGGCGAGATTGCGCGCCATCTGCATGTCGGCGGATTTCGAAATCCCGTAAGCGCCGAGCATGGTCGAGCCGCGCAAGCCACCGATGGACGAGATGATGATGATCGAACCACACTTGCGCGCGCGCATCTGCGGCGCGCACATGGTGATGAGCCAGTGGTTGGAGACGATGTTGTTCTGCAGGATTTTCGTGAACTGTTCATCGGCGATGTTTTCCATCGGTCCGAAATAGGGGTTGCTGGCGGCGTTGCAGACCAAGATGTCGATACGTCCGAATGCAGCCTTGGTTTCATCGACGAGGCGCTGCAGCGCCTCCTTGGCGGCGATATTGGCGGGGATTGCGATCGCCGCCTTGCGTCCGACCGCCGCGTTAATTTCGGCCACCGCCGCCTCGCAAGCGTCCCCCTTGCGCGAGGACACCACGACGTTCGCGCCATGTTCGGCCAGCCGGTGGGCGATGGCCTTGCCGATGCCCTTTGATGAGCCGGTGACGATGGCGGTTTTGCCGGTCAAATCGAACAGATTGGCCAAAGTGCTGCTCCCTGGTATTCAGGCGTGAGTGTAGGCGGCGCGGTGCGTTCAGGTCTAGTGGAGCGAATTTGACATTTGAGTCCCGCTTGCCGCCAAGCTCGCGCTCAAATGTCAAATTCAAAAGCTCCACTAGAATCCTAAACTTGCTAGTGGTCCTGAAGATTCCGACATTTGCTCGGGAGGGTGGGGCTATCGGCGGGCAAATGTCGGAATCGGACCACTAGGCGGATGTTGAGGAGGGGTGGATGGGGGTTCGCAAATTAGTGCTCTTGGGCTTCGCGCTAGCAATGGCGGCGTGCGGCGAAGTCGACCCGCTGGCGGCTGCGCGCGCGGCTTGCGCAAATGCCGAGAGCGAGACCGAGGCCCAGATCAGTGCGTGCACAACGCTGATCGAGTCTGGCGAACTGGGCCAATCCGAACGCGCGATCGCCTTGGCGAACCGTGGCTCAGCGCGCGTCGTAGCCAGCGATATCACCCAGGCGTTGCGTGATTTCGAGGCCGCGCTTGCAGCCGATGATCAGAACATGCACGCGATCATGGGCCGGGCCTCGATCCTGATCGATAGCGGCCAGGTCGACGCCGCCCAGCCTCTGGTCGAGCGCCTGGTCGCCAGCGGCGCGTATCGCGACAACGCGCATTTTCTTGCCGGGCGCATCGCCGCCCAGCGCGGTGATATCGCCGCCGCGTTAGGCGCCTACGACGCGGCTATTGCGGCAAATGCACGCTTTGCCCCGGCGCTTGCGAACCGGGCGGGCTTGAAACAGACGCAACAGGATTATCCCGGCGCGCTCGCCGATTATGATGCGGCCATCGCCATCAATCCGCGGCTGAGCCCAGCGCTGGCCGGTCGTTGCTGGACGCGGGTGTTGCAGGAGGATGGCGATATTCCGCGCGCGCGCGCGGATGGGGACGCCGCGGTAACCTCCGATCCCCGCAATGTTAATGGCCAGCTTTGTCGTGGCCTCTTGCAATTGCGCGCGAGCGACTGGGCGGGCGCGCAAGCATCCTACGAGGCGGCGCTAGAGGTGGAGCCCGGAAACCCAGCCGCCCTGTTTGGTCGCGGCGTGGCGCGCCGACGCGCTGGTGACGGCGCGGGCCGCGAGGACATGAACCAAGCGCGCGATTTTGACCACCACATCGCCCAAAGGTTCGATGACCTGGGTGTGCGCAGCTATTAGGCCAGGTCCGCCATGATATAGCTTGCGCGTGCGCCTTCGGCGGCAAGGGCGGCGGCGACTTTCGCGCCGTCTAGCGCGCCATCGCTGCGGAGGGCTTCGCCATGCATGCCCGAGGCGATGAACAGGCAATCGAGCCCCTGTGCGTTGGCGCCCGCGACATCGGTGCCGATGCCATCGCCGATCGCAAGAATGCGCGATTTTTCGATTCCAGGCGCGAGTTCCGCGTAGGCCAGATCATAGATGGGCGCGTGCGGCTTGCCCGCCATCACCACGCGCCCGCCCAAGGCTTTATAGTCGCGGGCGATGGCGCCGGCGCACCAGATCAGTTGTTCGCCCACGCGGACGACGATATCTGGGTTGGCGCAGAGCAGGTCGAGACCGCGCGCTTGCGCGAGGCGCACAATGTCGGCGTAGTCCGCTGGCGTCTCGGCATAATCATTGAGGCCCGATATGCCGACAAAAGTTGCCTCCTGGAGCCCGGCGAAGTGGAGGCCGAGTCCCTCCCATAACGACCGATCGGAAGCTGGACCGATCTTGTACATCGGCCCTGGCGCGCGCTTGGCCAATTCAGCGCGGATGGCGTCGCCCGACGTCACGATTGCGTCGTAGGCTTCGCGCGGAAATCCAAGCCGATCGAGCTGGTTGGGTATCGGCCCACGCGGTTTCGGCACATTTGTCAGCAGAATGACGCGTTTTCCTGCGCCGCGCAGGCGCACCAGCGCTGCGGCGGCGGCTGGAAATATCCGCCGCCCGTTATGGATGACGCCCCAGACATCGCAGAAGATTGCGTCGTATCGATCGGTGACCTGGTCGATCCTTGCAAGCGTCGTGGTCATGCGAGGGCCTCAAGCGCCGCTGCCACGCGCGCGGCGTCCGTAGCGGCGGAGCCCGGCCCGCTCTCATCCGTGGAGGCGAGCACAATGTCGGCGATGGCCCGCTGCGGCTCGACATGCGCTTCGTGCATCGGGCGCACACTGGCGAAGAATTGCGCCATCACGGCGCGCGGCGTGCGCCCGCGTGCTTCGACGTCGCGGATCATGCGCCGGCCAAGACGCAACGCTTCGTCAGCATCGATAAAAACACTGACATCAAACGCCGCTCGCAGTTCGGGGGCGGTCAACAAATGAATGCCTTCGACAATCAAATATGCCCCAGGATTGATGCGCTCAGGGATGGGCAAGCGCCGGTGGGACGCCAAATCATAGACGGGCTTGTCGAACGCTACGCCGGCCCTGGCCGCGGTCATGTGCTCCAGCAACAGCGCATGATCCTTGGCGAGCGGGGTATCGAAATTGTGGGTGGCGGCATCGAAATTGGCGATAACGCTGGCGCACTGATAATAATCATCTTCCGCGACCACCGCCGCGTCCAGCTGCCGCCCAAGAGCGCGCGCTAGTGTGGTTTTACCGGCCCCTGAGCCGCCAGTGATGGCGATGATGCGCGTCATGGGCGGTTTGGTGAACGCAGTTTCGCGCCCGTGCAAGAAGCTTACGCCACGCGCCCGTTCTTCAGGAAGAATTCGCGCGGCGGCGTGGTTTCCTCCATCAGGCTGTCCTTGATCGCGCGCGGCGCGCCAAACAAATGGCCTTGACCGAACGGCACGTCGAGGTCGAGCACTTCGAGCACCTCGTCCTCGCTCTCGATGCGCTCGGCGATGAGATCGATGCCGTAGCGTTGGAACACGGCGGCGACATCGGTGGCCGCAAGTTCGCGAGTGATCGCCGATTTTGGCCGCACGCCGCCTTTTAGGATTTGTTCGGCGATGACGCGCGCGGAGATTTTCACGTAGCGCACGCCGGCGCGTTCAAGGTCCGGCAGGTCGATCGCCGCGCTCGTCACCCTGTCGACGGAAAATCGAAAACCAAGGTCCACCAACTTTCCCATGGCGCGGGCTTCCACGGACGTGCGCGCCTCGTACGAAGCGTGCGGGATTTCGAAGATCAAACTACCGGCGAGATCGCGGTTTTCACGCATGAAATCCAGGAATTGCGGAAAGAAAGAATCGTCGGCCAACGCACTGGGAGAGAGGTTGCAGAAAATACCGACGCGGCGATCCTGCTTCATCAATTTGCGCACAATCTGCACGCAGCGAAACAACAGCACGTTATCGATCGTCGACATTAGCCCCGCTTGCTCGGCGGCGGGAATGAATTCTTGCGGCAAGATGAGCCGACCGCTGGAATCCTTGAGGCGCGTAAAACCCTCGTAGAAAGCGGTTTTTCGCTGCGGCAATTGCACGATCGGCTGCAAGTGCAGTTCGATGCGGTTTTCCAGCAGCGCGTCGCGCACGAGGTCCATCGGCCCGCGTACCGCCGATGGGTTGATCGGGGTGATGTTGCCGGCGCCTTGAATGTGGTGGAAGCGCGCGTCCATGGCCGCGCCCAATTTATCGACGATCTGGTCGATCAATTTCAATTCAATCTGGCCACCATGGGCTTGCGCCTCGATCTGAGGCTGCGGCGGCGTGCCGAAGGCGATCGAGGTTTCCAATTGGTCGAGCCGGGTTTGCATCGCATCGATGTCGGCGGTGATTTCGCGGTGCGAACCGCGGATGCGCTCCATATCGGACTTGATGCGCTTTTCGGTTCCGCCGATGCGGCCGGCGGCGGCGCTCGCGGCGATGCTCGCATGCGTCACCGCGCAGGCCGAAAACAAGCCAATGCCGCCGAGGAACGCCGCGGCTGTGTCCTCGCCGCCCACCTGGTTGAGCGCGAGCCCAACCGTAAGCGAGATCATCGCGTATCCGGCATAGAGCAGGGCGTGAGTAATGATGGGCATTTTTTGCCGTCCGAATCCTAAGCAGTCCATGGGACGGGACTGGCAGTTGACGAAACATTAACTGACCGACGAATGGGGCTTGACGTAATTATTGTAAGGCGATAAGATATTATCGTGCTACTTGAGGAACCCAGTTATGACCGAGGCCGCTATCGCGCCGCTGGAGCGGGCGCGGAAACTCGCGGGCGGGGCGGCGACGTTCGCCGTCATCGCCGCCATCATGATCACGATCGGCGCGGTCGGGCGCGAGGTCGTCGCGCCAGCGGCGGAGGTGTTGCGCGGCCGCGAGGTCACGCCCGACCTCGCCGGCGTGGCCGCACTCATCAACGCGGCGGGCGTGTTCTGGGTGCTGGCGCTGCCGAGCTTCATCCTGGCCGGCGCCTTGCTCGACCTGAGCCGTGTGCTCAAGGAATACGAGAAGGGCCAGGTCTTCACGCTCCGCGCCAGCGCCGGCGTGCGCAAAGCGGGCGAGGCGGCGATTTGGGCGCTTGCATTCAAGATCGTGATTTCGCCGACAGCGTACAGCTGGATCACGCATGAAGGGCGTGGCTTAATCTGGAACATGGAGCCCTTCGATTTGGGCCTCATCGCCTTCGCCGGGTTCGTCATGGTGCTTGGCCGCGTGCTCGAAGCCGCGGCGCGGATCAAAGCTGAAAACGATGAGATAGTATGATGAGCGACGAAACCCTTCTCGTGACCACTGCGCGCAATCAAGCCGGCCAGATGCGCTCGCTGAGCGAGGTGTTGATCCCCATTCTGTTGGCGGCGATCTGCCTGCCGCTGATCGGCGACGTGTACCTGACGGCGACCGATCCCGCGCCATGGGCCAGTGAACTCGGCGCGCCGCTGGCGGTTGTAGTAAAGCTGATCGGTTACGCGCCAGCGCTCTGCGCGGCGGCGGCGGTGGTCGCGCTCAGGGCGGTGTTCGTTGAATATCAGGCAGGGCGATTCCTTTCCGCGCGCGCCAGCAAAGCGTTCAAGCGCGCGGGTCTGTTTGCGCTGGCGGCGTTCCTGCTCGAGATTTTCATCGCCCCGATCGCGATCTCGCTGCTTGGCGGCCCGGCGTTCAGCTGGCGCTTCGATCCACTCGACATCGCATTGATGGCATTCTCGATCTTCGTGCTGATGATTGGCGGCGTGCTGGAAGCGGTGGCCGCGTCGCTCAAGGCCGAGAACGACGAGATCGTCTGATGCGCATCGTGGTGACGCTGGATGTGATGCTGGCGCGGCGCAAGATGCGCGCGAAGGACCTGGCCGAGCGCATCGGCATCACCGAGGCCAATCTTTCGCTGTTGCGGACCGGCAAAGTAAAAGGCGTGCGCTTCGAGACCCTGGCCAAGCTTTGCGCCGCGCTCGATTGCAAGCCGGCCGATCTGCTCGACATCGAGGCCGGCGAACCTTCGCGGGCCGAAGGCGAAATCTAGTTGCGCGCCGCCAACAGCGCGGCCTGGATTAGATAGACGACGCCGAGCGCTGTCACGATCCAACGCGTCCATTTCAGGAAGTTCAGGTCGCTCATGCGGTCAAGCACACGCCCGCCGAGCACCGTGCCAAGCATCGCCAGCGGCGCGGCGAGGACAAAGAACCACCAGGGCGGCAACCCCGTGGCCTGCGCGCTGGCGAACAGCGGCACGCCATAGAACGCCATCTTGATGGTGTGGCTGAACGCCTGCGTCGCCGCCTTGGTCGCGACGATCTGGTGGCGCGTCATTTCCGTGCGCACGAAGAACACGTCGAGCAGGGGCCCCGAAACGCCGGCCACGACATTCAGTCCGCTGACGAAAAACCCGCACGCCACGGCGTGTGCTGGCTTGGCGGCGTCAAGATTGAAACGGCCCTTCGGCAGCCATGCAAGCCCCGGCACAAGGCCCAGCATCAGATACACCCACGCCTTGGTCGGATTGTAAGTGAGGAACGCCAAAGCGCCCGCCGCGAGCGCCGAGCCTAATGCGTAGAAGCCGATGATGGCCCAATTGATGTGTGCGCGATGAAGCACCGCGCGCCAGCCGTTGGAGACGAACTGCACCGCCCCATGCGTCACCATCGCCGCCGCCACCGGCATGGCGAGCGTCAAGCCGCCCATAAGCATGAGCCCGCCCGCCATCCCGAACACGCCGGAAACGGTGGCGGTAAGCAGAACGACGGCGAGGAGCGCGGCGAGCATGGGCACGCGTGCGTTGCTAGGCGATGGCGCTTGGCGATGGAAGCGCCTCCTTCTCCCCGCGAGGCCAAGCGCGTGTTAAAACCGTCACAAACGTCAAGCTTGAGCCGGGGGTAGCACCTGAAAGATTTGTGGCGTAATTGCTGGTTTGGCCAGGTTCGCTGAAGTCCCATGTCATTCGTGGAGTGCGTGATGTCGGTTATCGATTTTCTGGGTGGCACGACGTTCGGCGGCGTTGCCTTCAACGGCGCATCGTCCGCGCTTCACCTGAATTTCCTTAAAGTGGTTCAGACAAGCAGCAACTTCACGGTCGTCGCCAATTCTGTCGACGGATGGCTGATCCATTTCAATGCGGGATTGTTTACCGGGCTTGTCAAGTATGTTGGCTTTTTCCCGGTGAGCACATTCGTCCCAGGGCCGAGCACTCTGAAGACGCCGCCAGCTGGCGCGGTGGCGGCGATTGTCGCTTACGACGACAACGGAGACGCTGTTGCGGTGTTTGATGCATTGGGCGGCCTGAATTTGCAGGCAGGGCAATTCATCACCAGCCCGAACTTGCTGGTTTCCGGGGCTGACGATTTTCTGGGTTCCGCATTCGCCGATACGCTCTTCGCTGGACTCGGCGACGACCTAATGCGGGGCGCCGCCGGAAACGATGTGCTGCATGGCGAAATTGGCTCTGACCTGTTGTTCGGTGACGCAGGAAATGACAACTTATTTGGCGAAGCCGACAATGACGTGATCGAAGGTGGTGATGGCGATGATGCGATTGATGGGGGTGTAGGCACGGACCTAGTTTCGTATTTCGGATCACTAGCTGGCGTGATTGTCGACTTGAATATAGTCGGCGCGCAAAACACGATCAGCGCTGGCATGGATACGCTTGTCGCGATGGAAGACATTTTGGGGTCGGGTTTTGACGATATCCTGACCGGCGATGCGGGTGCCAATTTCATTTTTGGTGACGCTGGCACAGACGTGCTCGACGGGCGCGCAGGGGCCGATACCCTCAACGGTGAAGCTGGCGATGACGCGCTAAGCGGCGGCGGTGGCGCGGATGCGCTGGATGGCGGCGCGGGCGCGGCGGATTGGGCCGACTACTCAACATCGGCGGCTGGCGTAAACGTGAACTTGCAAAACGGCGCTGCCGCCGGCGGTGATGCGGCGGGCGACACGCTGACCAATATCGAATATCTGCGCGGCTCGGCACAGTCCGACACGTTGACTGGAAACACCCTGAACAATTGGCTGTTCGGCGGGTTCGGCGTTGATCAGATTTTCGGCGGCGATGGCGCTGATTTGCTGCAAGGGGAAGGCGACGCCGACATGCTCAACGGCGAAGGCGGAATCGACTCGCTCGCGGGCGGCGATGGCGATGACACTTTGATCGGCGGCGCCGGCGCGGATTCGTTGGGCGGGGGCGCGGGGATTGATGCAGCGGATTACGCGGCATCGAGCGCCGGCGCGAATGTCAATTTGCAGACCGGCATCGCCACCGGCGGCGATGCGGCGGGCGATACGTTTGTGTCGATTGAGAACGTGATCGGCTCCGTGTTCGCCGACACGCTCACCGGCCGCGATTTTGTCGCCAACACCTTGAACGGCGGCGACGGCGACGACGTGCTCTCCGGCGGCACGGGCGGCGCTGATGTGATGCATGGCGGCGCCGGCATCGACACATTGGATTATTCGCTCTCGCCGAACGGTGTTGACGTGCGTTTGTTCTCCGGCGCGGCGGCGGGCGGTTCGGCCAATGGCGACAGCTATTCCTCGATCGAAAACATCATCGGCGCGGCGACGAAAACCGATACGCTGGCCGGCGATGCGAACGCCAATTCGATCTGGGGCGGCGGCGGCAACGAGACCATCACCGGCCGCGAAAACACCGACACGCTCTACGGCGAAGCCGGCAACGACACCTTGCTTGGCGGCGCCGATTCGGACGTGCTGATCGGCGGCATCGGCGCGGATACGTTGGGCGGCGGCAGCCAAGACGACACCGCTGATTATTCCGCGTCGGATGCGGGCGTGACGGTAAATCTGCAAACCGGGTCAGGCCTCGGCGGCCACGCGCAGGGCGATGTGTTGGTGTCGATCGAAGACGTGATCGGCTCGGCCTTCGCCGATTTGATCATCGGCAAGAACAATGCCTGGGACAATGTGTTCGATGGCCGCGGCGGCGACGACACCTATACGGGCGGGCTGGGCGACGACGTGTTCGTGTTTCGCTTGAACGAAGGCGCGGACACGATCACAGATTTCGTCGCCGGGGGAACCGCCGACGCAGTGCAGCTGCACGGTTTCGGCGCGGCTTTCGACAGCTTCGCCGAGATCATCGCCGCCGCCACGCAAATCGGCGCCGACACCATCATCGATTTCGGCGCCGGTCAAACGCTGACCTTGCAAAACGTCACCCTGGCCAATCTCACCAGCGGAGACTTTATCTTCGGGCCGTGATCTGCACGGCGCTTGGCCGCAAGTGAAAAGCACGGGCGCGAAGTTAGCCGAACGCCGCGAGTCGCGCTTCCAATCGTTTGCGCACGCCGGGCCATTCCTCCCGCAGGATCGAAAACCAGGCCGTGTCACGCCATGTGCCGTCGGGGCGGCGCATGTGGCGAATGCCCTCATAGACGCAGCCCAGTTTCAACATTGCCGCGCGAGAGCGGGCGTTGAGCGCATCGGTTTTCAGCTCCACGCGCTCAGCGCCGCTAGTGAAGGCGTGGCCGAGCAGCAGGAGTTTGGCGGAGGGGTTGACGAAGCCCCCTTGCGCTTCCGGCGCGTACCAGGTTCCGCCGATCTCGACTGCGGAATCCTTGGGGCGCGGGTTCAGGTAACACGATTGGCCGACAACCCGCTCGTCCGCGATAATCGCAAACGGCAGCCAGCGCCCCGCCGCCTGTTCCTCGCGCAGCCAATCAAAGCACGCTCCGTAACCGCGCTCGACAACAGGGTAGGGCATGTGACGCCAAATGGCGGGATCCGCCCCTGCCGCCGTCAAATCGCCGCGGTGACGTTCCTCGAAGGGCTCAAGGCGCACGCGTCCGAATGCGAGTGTCGTTGCGGCAAGGTCCATCGTGCGCGTTGCTCCTCAGGGCGGGGAGCCTTAGCGTGGGGTTTGCAACGTCGCCAGCGCCCGGGAGATCAACATGTATTTCGAACATAGCGAGACGGCCAAAACTTGGATCGACCGCGTTCAATGTTTCACCGACGATCACATCGTCCCCGCCGTGGCGACCTACGAGGCCCAGCAAAAGGAAGGCGGGCGCTGGAAAGTCATCCCCGTTGTCGAAGAGCTGAAGGCGAAGGCCAAGGCGGCGGGCCTGTGGAATATGTTCATGCCGCCATCGAGCGGGCACGCCCAGGTCGATGACAGTTTCGAATTTGAAGCCCCGCGCCTCACCAATCTCGAATACGCCCCGCTCGCTGAAATCATGGGCCGGGTCGTGTTTGCGTCGGAAGTGTTCAATTGCTCGGCGCCCGATACCGGCAACATGGAAGTGCTCGCCCGCTACGGCACGCGTGCACAGAAGGAAAAATGGCTAGGACCGCTGATGAACGGCGAAATCCGCTCGGCGTTCTTGATGACGGAGCCGGCGGTTGCTTCATCCGACGCCACCAACATCCAGTGCGAAATCCGCCGCGACGGCGCCGACTACGTGATCAATGGGCGCAAATGGTGGTCCTCCGGCGCCGGCGATCCGCGTTGCAAGGTCGCTATCCTCATGGGCAAAACCAATCCCGATAACCCCAAGCATTCCCAGCAAAGCCAAATCTTGATGCCGCTCGACGCGAAGGGCGTGAACATCCTCAGGCCGCTGAATGTGTTCGGTTACGACGATGCGCCGCACGGGCACATGGAAATCGAACTGAAGGACGTGCGCGTGCCGGCGGATAACCTGTTGCTCGGTGAAGGCCGCGGTTTTGAGATCGCGCAGGGGCGCCTCGGCCCAGGGCGCATCCACCATTGCATGCGCACCATCGGCGCGGCGGAAGCCGCGTTAGAGGCGATGTGCAAACGGGTGACCACGCGTGTCGCCTTCGGCAAGTCCATCGCCGAACACTCGGTGTGGGAGCAGCGCATCGCCGAAGCGCGCATCGATATCGAGATGAACCGGCTGCTGTGCCTTAAGGCCGCGTACATGATGGACGTCGCCGGCAACAAAGTGGCCAAGAACGAAATCGCCATGATCAAGGTGTCGGCGCCGCGCATGGCGTTGAAGATCATTGACGACGCCATCCAGGCGCATGGCGGCGCCGGCGTGTGCCAGGATTTCGGCCTCGCCAAATCCTACGCCGGCATCCGCACGCTGCGGCTGGCGGACGGCCCCGATGAAGTGCATTGCCGCGCGATCGCCATGCAAGAGCTCGGCAAGTATGGCTGGACCGGCAAGCGCGCGAAAACCGAAGGCGAAAGTTTGCCGGGCATGCGTTGATGTTGTTTGCGTGGATACTGAGCGCGCTCGGACTGGCGTTCGGCGCGGCGTTGGGGTTTCGCGGCTTGATCGATCCCCATTGGGCCGCGCGCTTGGTGCGCTTGCGGGAGGACGAGCAGGGCGGCGGCTTTGCGGAATTTCGCGCCACCTATGGCGGGCTATTTCTCGGCCTGCACGCGGCGGCGCTTCTTTTTGCGCTGAAATGGATGTTGGGCGGCGAGCCTGTCGTCGGCGCTGTCGCGGCGGGCGCCGCGGCGACCGTCGCGGCTGGGTGGGCCGGCGCTGCGTTTGGCCGCGCCGTGTCGATGTGGCGCGACGGGGCCAGGACCCAATTTAACATGTTTTCCGCCGGGCTCGAAACGCTGGTCGCGGTCTTGATCGGCGGGCCATGGGTGCTTTGGAGCTTTGGCGTGGCGGCTTGAACTAAAAATCATTGATACTCATGTCGGCGCGCCACGGCCAGGCGTCGGCGCGCAATCCGCCGGCGCTGAAGCTCTCGCGCGTCACGATCACCGTGTTGGTCGGTGTTTCCTCGACGCGCACTTCGCGCACGGCAAAGGGCAGTCCCTCGTCGGCGATGAAGGCCGCGAGTTTCAGCCAGAAGCAAACCGCCAGCGCTTCGGTGGTGGGGTCGCCTTGGAAGCTCATGATCTGCGCAAGCCGTGTGGGCTCGTGCTCACGGAAAAATGCAATCAGCGGGTCATCCTCGCCTAGGTGCAAGGTGTGATCGACATGGGTGTCGATCCATTGATGCCAGCGCCGCTTGACGACTTCGAACGGCGCGGTGGAATTGGCGCTGCCGAAGCGGAATGGCGCCAAAGGCTCAAGCCGCACGGTGACGAATTCATTGTGCCCGTGCGGGATCGCGCACTTGGGGCTGTTGGTCGCCAACAGGCGATGCGCCATCGCGTAGCGACGGGTGAATTCGAGATCAACCATAATCGTCCTCGGCCCTCCCGCTGCACAGACGGGCGCCAATGCGCGCGATTCCAATATCGGGCTCGCGCTTAGTGCTTAATCAGTCTTTCCAGGGCGGTTTGCCGAGGTTGACTTGCTCAGGCGTCGTGAGGGCGCCGACAGCCGCGCCGACGATTGCGCCCGGCAGTGCGCCGACACCGCCCGCAATGGCCCCGGCGCCAGCGCCAATCGCGGCGCCAGACGCCAACCGATCGCCGGTTTGCGTGCCGCAAGCCGCGAGCGCGCCGACTGCGGCGAGCGTCGCAATGAACTTCTTCATGCCGAACTCCTCGGTGGGGCGCATCTTGCGCCGATCAGCGCTGCTCTAACGCGATTGCGGTCGTTGCGCCAGATACGGACCACTGAACGTGCGGCAATCAGAACCATTTGCGCCACTTGGCGATGCCAAACAGCATGGCGGGGGCCATGAACATGAGCAAAAACCCGACCCACGGCCCCCAACCTGTCTTGAACCAGGTCATCGCTTCGAAATTCATGCCGAAGATGGAGGCGATCAAGGTAGGCGGCACGAAGGCGATGGTGGCCAGCGACAGCGCTTTCAGCACGTTGGTTTGCGCGGCGTTGATGAGTCCCAAAGTCGCGTCCTGCAGGAACGACAAGCGCGGCTGCAGCGCTTCGGCGACGCGCTCAAGCTCGGCCACGTCGCGGGCCAGCGCCGACACACGCGCATCGTCGATGCCGTGGCGCTCCTTGGCCAATTGCGCGTAGGCGAGCAGGCGTTGCAGGCTGGCGAGGCTGTCGTGGGACAACGCCGCCAGCGCCCCGACCCTTCCTAGATCGCGCAGAATGGTGCGCAAATCCGGCTGGTGATTGTCGGCGAAGATCGTGGTGGAGATGGCGCCGGCGTCACGGGTGGCTTCTGCCATCAAATCGGCGAGCCGTTCTGCTGCGCCTTCGAGCAGCGCGAAAAATACGTCTGCCCCCGTTTTCGCCGAACCGATGCGCGCCGACGCGCGCCCCTGACCTACCTCGAACGCGCGCGGCTTGATCTGGCGCACGGTGGCGAGCTTGTCCTTGGCCAGGATGAACGTCACCGGCCCCGACACGAACGGGCCCTCGTCGCGCCGCCCCAGCAATGTCGCGGTGAGATAAAGCGCGCCGCCGTCTTCGTAATAGCGCGCGGATTCCTCAAACGCGGCGCGCTCGGCGGGCGTCGGGACATCGACGCCGAGGACAGCCTCCACTTGCGCTTCTTCCGCGTCGTCCGGCGATTCCAGATCGAACCAGAGCGCGCCAGCGTCAGTACAGGTCGCGGCTTCAGCGCCGCCGCGGGCAAGGATTCGCAGCATGGCGGCGGTGTGCCATGTTTTGCTGCGCCAGCGCTACTCCTCCCCCCCTGCAAGGGGGAAATTGAGAAGGGGGCGGCGCTATGCGCGTTAGTCCGCTTTGTGCGCCACGCCGCGCGCCATCACGTAGCGGACGTTCATCAGCACGCTCACATCGGTCAGCGGATCGCCATCGACGGTGATGATATCAGCGCTGTAGCCGGTCTGGATGCGCCCGGCGACATCGCCCAGCTGCAGGTGGTCAGCCGCCGCCACGGTGGCGAATTGGATCGCTTGAAGCGGCGTGTAGCCGGCCTCCACGAGCAATTGGAACTCGCGTGCGTTCATGCCGTGGGGGGACACCCCGGTGTCGGTGCCGAAAGCGATGCGCACGCCCGCCGCGCGCGCCCGGCGCACCATGGCCACCAGCGCGGGCCCGACAGTGCGCGCCTTCGCCGCTTGCGCCGGCGAGAGCACGCCGCCTTGCTCGGCCAGTTGGCCTACCCACCAGCCGGCCATCATGGTCGGCACCACATACCGATTGCCTTGGCGCAGCATGCGGATGGAATCCGCGTCGAGATAGGTGCCGTGTTCGATGGAATCGACGCCCGCCCGCAGCGCCGCGTTGACGCCGTCAGTCCCGTGGGCGTGCGCGGTCACGCGCCGTCCCATCGCGTGCGCGGCGTCGACGATGGCTGCGAGTTCGGGGTCGCTCAATTGTTGCCCCACGCCAGCGGCGGTGTTGGAGAGTACGCCGCCCGTGGCGGTGATCTTGATCAAGTCCGCGCCCGCTTGGATTTGGCGGCGTGTCGCTCGCCGGCATGAATCGGCGCCCGAGCACGCGGCGGGACTGCGCAACACGTTGATGACGTCGGGCGCAAAGCCGTTGGCGTCGCCGTGCCCGCCGTCCGGCGTCACCGCCGCGCCGGACGCCATAATCCGCGGACCAGGTACGCGGTTTTCGGCAATGGCGCGGCGTAGAGCAAAGATAGAATCGTTCGGGGCGCCCACGTCGGCCACGGTGGTGAAGCCGGCCATCAAAGTTTTGCGCGCGTTTTCGACCCCTCGCATCGCCGCGTCGGATTCCGTCAGTTGCACTTCTTCTAGGAATTGATTGGGGCCGAGTTCGCTCGTCAGGTGCACATGGCTGTCAATCAGCCCCGGCAACACGAAGCGCGTGCGTTGATCGATAATCGCCGCGCCTGGGCGGGTGACATAGCCGGCCTCAATCCCGATCACGCGTCCATCAGCGCCGACGAGGATGGAGTGCTCACGCAACACCTGGCCGGAGGCGGGGTCGGCTAGCAGGCGCCCGGCGTGGATGATGGAGGCGACTTGCGGCGTGTCTTGCGCGAAGCTGGAGGTGGTGAGCGCGGCGAGCGCGCCGGCGGCTAAGAGTGTGCGGCGAAGCATGTGTTTCCCCCGGTGATTTCAGACAATTTCCGCCCGGCGTGAGAGCAGGTCAACCATTTACGCGCCAACAAATATGGACCGCCGGCGCCCTCGCCGGCATACTCGGAGCCATCGGTCGGAGCGCGCGGCCTCCGGTCGCGCTTCTTTCGGCGCGATATGCGTCGCCAGAGGCGACGCGCTCCATCCCACGGACGTCGCGGAAGTGGCCGGCGAGGGCGCCGGCGGTCCATATTTACATGCCCGCCTTGGTCGCAAATCCAAAGGCGCCTTGCGCCAACGGCCGGATGCGCTTGATCATCTCAAGCGCATGCGCGCTGGCGGCGGTGCCGTCGCGCACGCGTCCGGCGATGCCCTGTAAAATGCAGGCGAGGCGGAAGGCGTTATAGGCGAAATACCAGTCGAGCGCGGGAATGCTGGCCCGCCCGGTTTGCGCACAATAGAGCGAAACGACCTGTTCCAGCGTCGGAATGCCGAGCGGCCCCAGATCAAGCCCGCCGAGGCTGGCGCGATTGTCGCACGGCAGCACCCAGCTCATCAGATAATAGGTGAAGTCGGCCATCGGATCGCCAAGCGTGGAGAGTTCCCAATCGAGCACGGCGGCGACGCGCGGCTCGCTGGCGTGCAGCACCAGATTGTCGAGCCGATAATCGCCATGCACGATCGAGGTGCGCTCGCCGGGCGGGATGGTCGCCGGCAGCCATTCGATCAACCTATCCATTTCAGACACGGTTTCGGTTTCGCTCAAACGATATTGCTTGCTCCAGCGATCGATTTGGCGGGCGAAATAATTTCCGGGCTTGCCGTAATCGCCCAGACCGATGGCGGCGTAGTCGGTGGTGTGCAGCTTCGCCAAGGTGGTGATCTTGTTTTCGTAGATGGCGCGGCGTTCGGCTGGGTCGCACCCCGGCAGAGCGCCGTCCCACAAGATGCGGCCCTCGACCATGTCCATCACATAGAACATCGCGCCGACGATGCTCTCGTCTTGGCAAAGCGCGTAAGGCCGCGCCACTGGAAAGCCGGTCGGGTACAATGCCGAGATCACGCGATACTCGCGGTCCACCGCATGCGCCGAAGGCAGCAGCTTGCCGCCGGGCTTCTTGCGCAGCACGTATTTCTTCGACGGCGTGACCAATTGGTACGTCGGGTTCGACTGCCCGCCCTTGAACTGGTTCAATGTCAGCGGGCCGGCAAAGCCCTCGACGTTTGCGCCAAGCCAACGCGCGAGCGCAGCTTCATCAAGCCGATGGCGCTCCTCGACGGGCTTCACGCCCTTGAAATTCTCGTGGGGATCGTCGGTCATGCGTCATTGCACACGACCGGGGTATTTCCGCAACTCCCTCCTTGTCATTTTGAGTGAGCGAAGCGCGAAGCGATGGGATCGATCCGGTCGTTTCTTCACTCCGCGGGGAAGTCGATGCGTATCGCTTGAGTTCGCGGCGGCGGACCCCGCCGGGCCAGTTGCCCGCCCGCTTGCCTAGAAGTGTGAGGTCGCCGCCGCTGGTTTGGCGCAGCTCCACTTGACTTGACAACCTTACCGCGGCGAGCAAAAAAAATCGCCGGGCGCGCGTGGGCAGCGCACACTCGGGGGGCACAATGCGAACGATAGTGGGCGCAATCCTGGCGATTGCACTGGCGGGCTGCGCGACAGCGCCGCAATATCCGACGATGCGGCCTTTGACACAGGCGCACATCGACGCGATGGGACCAACGCGTGTGGTGGTGTCAGAGAACAATTGGGGCGTTGAGAAGAGCTGGTTTTACACCACCACGGCGTCCGCCGGCGCCGCGTACGGACTAATCGGCGTGTTGGTTACGACGGCGATGGACGCGATCATCAACGCCGGTCCGTCGGCCCGCGCGCAGAAGGCGGCAAACGAAATCGCGGAATTGGTGTCGGTCGAGACGCTCAACGCCTCGCTTGCCGAGCAATTGCGCCAGCAGGGGGCGGGTCAAGGCGCCGGTGTGACCGATGTGATTGAAGCCGCCGCCACGGACGCGGCCATTGTGATTGACACCGCCAACACTGACGGCGCTGTTGTGTCTGCGCCGACCGAGGCAATCGCAACAGGTGTTTCCTACAACGGCATTGAGAGAGCGCAGCGGCTGATCGCCAGCGATACTCTGGATGACGCCGTCGAAATCGCAGTGCGTTACACGCTGTCTGAGGATTCAAGTACGCTGCGCGTGATCGCGCAAGCGATGTATCAAAACGCTCAAACGCCCTACGCGACGCCGTATCATTTTGAGGGTTCGGTCCCCCGTGCTGAACGCGAAGGGCCCGTTTATCGCAACGCTTTCACCTATTATTCCTCGCAGCTGCCGGTGCCAACGCTGACGCCGGAATTGCGGGAACGGTTGATCGCCTCGATCCAGGATAGCGCGCGCGACGAGAACGGCGCGCTTCCAGCGGAAGGGTCGGCCGGATACCAATCGATGCAGCGCGAATTGGAGAACGCCCGCGATGACCGGCTGAGCAAGGACGAGATCGCGATCTTCCTGACGCGTGAATGGTTGCGCGACGATGGCGCCATGTTGCGCCGCGAGACCGAGCAGGCGCACGCGTTCGTCGCACATTACTTGCTGCTCGATATGAACCGAACGGTGGCGCCGAGCTTAACCGGCCAGGACGAATTGCTCGCAACAACGTTGGACGACAGGACTGTGCGGCGCATTGGCGTCGGCACGGAGGCGGGCTCGTATATTTCGTCGGCGGGTAATGTCACGTCGTTTTCGACATACGGCAACACAATCGGAATTGCTCGCACACATCGTGAGCGGATGGACACTATCAGGTCCGCGTCTCGGCGAGCCACGCGCTAGATTAGTACTCGGAATCGAAATTGCGTGATCCACGATCACACAATTTCGGGTTCCGGTACAAAGGTAGGATTCTGTACCCACTTTCACGGAACGAGAGGTTCCAAATCGTGACTCACGCGGCATTGAAAGTGGGTACTAGGGTGGCGAACATGCTTCGTGCGGTGGTGAGCGCAACTGGCGCCTTCGCGGTCATGGGATTGGCGTTGCTCGGTTGTGCAACGCCAATCACTTACGGGCCAATTGGCGGCGACAATGGCGCCTTCGGATACAGTGACGCGCGTAACGCGGACGGCAGCTATACCGTGCGCGTCGTGTCGAGCAGCGCGCCACAGGCGCACGAATTTTGGGACCGCCGCGCTGCGGAATTGTGCGGTGGTCCGAACTTTCGAAAGAACATCTTTCGCGCTGAAATTCCGGTCGTGAGCTACACTGGGTATGCGACTGGCGCCAACGGCTACGGCGGGTCCTACACCGAGGACCGATATGGCGGCTTCATTCTCGAAGGCTATTTGCACTGCGAAGCCGGCAAAGAAGCCGTTGAACCCGCCGCCGCTTCAGCTCCGGCGCCCGGAACTGAAGCCCCGCCAAGCGACTTGCCGCCGGCATAGCGTCGGATGCCTATCACTGGCGGCTAAAAAAACGCGTTCACCCACCATCGGTGTCAATCGTTCCGTTATTGCGTGTGCGTCAGCCTTTACCGCGTTCTCTGGGCAGAGCTACCGAAATACGGTCGACACCTTATTGGAGCGCGCGAGTACCGGAGCTCAATCTGACTCATCAGTCTTCAGCTATCTTCCGCAAGGCGTCGCGATTGAGTATCCGCACAATGCGATCGTCGATCGCAAGGAGCCCCTTGCGCCCGAATTCAGCAATTGTCCGGTTCACATGAGCCGAAGTTAGCCCTAGCGCGTCGGCAAGATGCTCGCGCCGTATCGGGCACTCAAAGGCGCGCGCATCAGCCAGCCCTCGTTCGGACAACTTGTCGCTAAGCTCAAGGATAAGTTGCGCGAGCCGACCGCTCGCCTTTCGGCGACCGATATTGACGAGTCGCCGATCCTGCATAGCCATGTGCTGGCACAATCCACGACGGAGGCCATGATGTTGTGTGTCCCCCAAAGGTGCGATGGCTTCCATTGCCGCCGGGGTAAATGCGCACAGCACGAGGTCGGTTAGCGCACGGACGTGAAATCGGTCAGGATTGGCGCAGCCGAGTAGGCTTTCGATGGTGATCATATCTCCTGGCAACAAGAACTCGAGTATCTGTCGACGGCCATCTGCCAAGAGAGAGTAGCGAAACGCCCAGCCCGAATGAATCGTGTGGATGTGAGTGGTTTGCTCGCCAGCACGAACGACATGCTGGCCTGCCTTGACCGAAAGGACTAGGTCGCGTCTTCGACAAACTTCATCTGGGTCTACTTCACCATAAACCGCATGCCGACCGACCTTGCAATCGCGGCAAACAGCCCAGCTCTCGTCCGTCATATCTTGTCCACCATAACCCCGATTGTCATTTAACGTTCAAGATTTGAGCCTCGGATCAAGTGAAAATATAGGTGCGGAACCTATACGCGAAAGATGCGTGCGCAGTTTCTAACAGCTGTTAAGGCCCCGGTAGGGCGGAGCTGCTACACTTTTGTGTTGCGTCAGGCGGCAAGAATACTTCGGGCATCGAACATGGCAGACCTATTGCGCACAACGGATGGTCGAGATCTGAAGCCGGCCGTTGGGTTTCAACAGGCTCTTGAATCCGCGCTCGTCGTCGCGTTGGACGAACTCTACGCTCAGATGCGCGCGACTCCCGAGATTCGGTCGCAATTTGCCGACGAGGCGCAATTAGAGCGAGCCAAGACGGCTCAGCATCAGCATTGGCTGGCCGTTCTCATCGGCGATCCCGATCCGTCCTACGCTGAGCGCGTAGCGAGAATTGCTGGCAGACACGCAGCACTCGGCCTGCAACCGTCGCTGTTCATGGGCGCATACACAACGGTACTCTGTTCCGTCATTCGCCAGCTGCAGGACGCGCCGGGAATCCCAGCCGATTTGATCCCGACGCTGGTGACGCGTTCGGTACGAGACATGGGTGTTATCACCGAGGCCTATATCGCTGCATCAGAGGACGCCAATCGGGCCAAGTCGCGCTTTCTCGCCAATATGAGCCACGAATTGCGCACCCCGCTCAACGCCATCGTTGGCTATGCGGAGATGGTCAAGGAAGAGCTCGATCAAGACGCACCGATAGCCAAGGATTTGGACGCCATCCTGGACGCCGCCAAGCAATTACTCGGGCTTATCAATCAATTGTTGGACATCGCCAAAATCGAAGCCGGGGCGATGGTGTTGCACACCGAGTTCTTTGATCCCGCCGCACTGACCCGCGCAACGCTTGAGACTGTCAAACCGATCGCCAAGCAGAATTGTAACGCACTGGTGTTCAGCGCCGCACCAGACTTGGCGCTGATGGAAGGCGACCGCGCGAAGCTGCGCCAATGTTTGCTGAACTTGCTCTCGAATGCGCTCAAATTCACCAAAGCGGGAAGCGTCGCGGTCTCGGTTAGTCAGGACCCAAGCGGCGCCGGCGTCGTGTTTGAGGTGCGTGACACCGGCATCGGCATGAACGCCCAGCAGCTGAGGCGCATCTTCCAGCCCTATGCGCAGGCCGACCGCCTGACCGAGCAGACATACGGCGGCACCGGTTTGGGTCTCGTCATCTCCAAGCAGCTTGCCGAAGTAATGGGCGGAACCATCGCGGTTGAGAGCGAGCTCGGCAAAGGCACGACGTTCACGCTGCGGCTTCCCCAAGCCGCAGCAATGGGCGTGACAGCCGAAGATTGGGTCGGCGCCGCAGCGGGGTGAGGGCGCTCCATATGGGAATCCTGGCGTGAACATCGATCAAGCCCTGAGCGAAGCGCTGGTGAAACTGCGGTCGGCAGCGACGGCGGACCGCCAGGTCGAGGCCACGCAGATGCGGCTCATCAATCTTGCTGATGTGATCCAGGCGGCTGGTCCAAATTGGCCGCAGGCCAAAGAACGAATCCGTGTTGGCTCGATGAATTTTCTGCGCGGCTGCCTCGGCGACGATGATATCGCCATCCCGTGCGGCGATGGCTTTCTGGTCATCTTCGCCAGCGCCGACGCCGTTGAAGTGACGCGCCGCACCGAGGAAATCCGAGAGCTGCTGATCCAATTCTATTTGGGCCAAGAGGGCCTCGACCGCTTGCAAGTGCGAGCGGTGAGGCAATCACTGCCAGCCAGCGCGTTGCACGCACTGGCCGCTGACGAATTGACTATAGAAGGCGCTTCAACCACGCCGCGCAGTCACAAATTCCTGTTCGCGCCAATATGGCAAACCGAGAAACAGGCGATCATCTCTTATTTCTGCACGCCGGTGCTGGAGGGGGCGGATGGGCCGATCTACGGGTATGACCCCAACTTCTTCGTGACCGGGCAAAGCGCCGCGGACGATTTCCTGGGGGTTGATCTTGAGGCGCTTGAGCGAGTTCATGCCTACCTGACGTCGCCACAGCCAGGCGTGCCGCAACCGGCGCTTGGCGTGCCGGTGCATGCGACAACCATGTCTCGGCGATCGCGGCGGATGGTTTACCTAAGGCGGCTTGGACAAATTCTCCCCGAGCATTTGCGTCGGCTGTCGGTGCGCATTTCGGAAATTCCACGAGGCACGCCGATCTCCACGCTGTCCGATTGGGTTGGTCAATTGCGCGCCAGTGTTCGGATCGTGCTGCTGCAGTTTCACCATTCAGAGCCCCCGCCCGTGCAAATCGCGCTCTCCGGCGCAACCGGGGCAGGGTTCATGACGCCCCCGCGTCATCAAGCAACTGGCGCGGAAATGGAGACCTTCATGCGCCAGCTGCGGATTTGGGCGCCGACGCTCACGAGCTGCCGCATGGTGTTTTATATCGACGATGTGCGCCGCGCTGCGTTGGTGGAGCGCGCCAGGGAGCTTGGCGTTCACTTCCTAACGTCGGACAAGTGGCCCGCCGCCGAACGTCCTGGCGCCGCGCGCTATGCGCCGCTTGGGCAAGCGCGGTGAGCGCAGTGGCCGAAGCGGAAAGCGTGACATGAAAGGGTGACATCGAAAGCGTGACATAGATTCTTTTTCTGGTTGTATGGCGATTTCCAGACTAGCTCGGCGCTCGACCGTTGCGCTCGCTTTGCTCGCAAACTCACCGCTCCAGCGCCCGCCAGGCGATGTCGCGCCTGCAGAAGCCGCCGGGCCAGTTGATCAAATTCACCGCCGCATAAGCACGCGCGACGGCTTGGTTCAGCGTGTCGCCGATGGCGGTGATGTTGAGCACGCGCCCGCCGGCGGCGCGCAGATTGCCGTCTTGGTCCAGGCGCGTGCCGGCGTGGAAGATCTCGACTCCTTCGATCTCGCCCGCTTCGCTGAGGCCCCGGATCACCGAACCGGTCAGCGGATAATCCGGATAACCTTGCGCCGCGTAGACGACAGTCACCGCTGGGCGCGAATCCCATTCCAGCGGGGGCGCGCTGGCAAGTTCGCCCTTCGCCGCCGCCAATAGAACCGGCGCAAAATCGGATTTCAGGCGCCGCATCAAAGTCTGGCACTCGGGGTCGCCGAAGCGCACGTTGAACTCGATCAGTTTGGGGCCGTCGGTTGAAATCATCAGACCCGCGAACAACACGCCGGTGAACGGGCGCCCCTCGGCTTTCATGCCGCGCAGCGTCGGCCAGATGATGCGCTCCATGGTCAAATCGCGCATCGCGTCGGTGAAGATCGGCGCCGGCGAGTAGGCGCCCATGCCGCCGGTGTTGGGGCCTTTGTCGCCATCGTAGGCGCGCTTGTGATCCTGCGCCGCGAGCAGCGGAACGGCGGTCTCGCCATCGCACAGCGCAAAGAAGCTCGCTTCCTCGCCCGGCAGAAAATCCTCGATGACGATGCGTTGTCCCGCCGTGCCGAATTTGCGCAGGAACAGGATCTCGTCGATGGCCGCGTCGGCGTCGCGCCGCGTTTCCGCCAGCACCACGCCCTTGCCGCCGGCCAGCCCGTCGGCCTTGATCACGAACGGCGGCTCGCGCCCGCCGAGATAGGCTTTCGCGCGGATGGCGTCGTCGAACACTTTGTAGTCGGCGGTGGGAATGGCGTGCCTGCCGCAGAAATCCTTCATGAAGGCCTTCGAGGCCTCCAACTCAGCCGCGGCTTGGCTGGGGCCAAAACAGGGCACGCCCACCTTCGCCAAACTGTCCGCCAGCCCCGCCGCCGCCGCCGCCTCGGGGCCGATCACCACCAAGGCGATCTGTTCGCGCAGCGCGAACGCGGCCAGTTCGCCGATGTCCTCGACCTTGATGGGAATCGTGCGTCCCAGCTCCGCCAACCCCGGATTGCCGGGCGCGGAAATGATCTCCGACACAAGCGGGCTCTGCCCCAATTTCCAGCCCAAAGCGTGCTCACGCCCGCCCGACCCGACAACGAGAATCTTCATGCGGTCTTGGCTTGCGACGCGTGAGGCGCGGGGTCAAGCTGGCCCGCCCGGCTGCGCCAGTCTGCTTTTTTTGAAGCGTGCGCTGGGATGGCGCATATCCACGGCACGCAAACATAAAAAGGAATGGCGGACATGAATCCGAACAAAGCACTCTGGGAAAAGGGCGATTTTTCCCGCATCGCGGCCTCAATGCGTGAGAGCGGCGCGGCGCTGGTCGCGGATCTGGGCGTTGCTCCAGGCCTCAAGGTGCTGGACATCGGCTGCGGTGACGGCAACACGGCGCTGCCGGCGGCGGTGCGCGGCGCGGACGTGCTGGGCGTGGATATCGCGGCCAATTTGGTTGCGGCGGGCGCAAAGCGCGCCCGTGACCAAGGCCTCGCGAACTGCCGCTTCCAAGAAGGCGACGCGTCCGATCTGCGCGAGATCGGGTCTGATAGCGTCGATCTCGTGGTCTCCATCTTCGGCGCCATGTTCGCGCCGCGCCCCTTCGATGTCGCCAAGGAGCTGGTGCGGGTGACGAGGCCGGGTGGCCGCATTGTCATGGGAAACTGGATTCCTGGCGACCCAACCTTGGTGGCGCAAATTCTGAAAATCAGCTCGGCCTATTCGCCGCCCCCACCCGAGGGATTCGTTAGCCCGATGACGTGGGGCGTCGAAGCCAATGTGATCGAGCGCTTCGAAGCCGCCGGAATTGCGCGCGCGGATATCTCCATGGCCAAGCACACTTACACATTCAGTTTTCCGGGCACGCCCCGTGCGTTCGTCGAGACATTCAGAGACTATTACGGGCCGACGATGAATGCCTTCGAAGCCGCGCGAAAGAATGGCAAGGCCGACGAGCTGCAGCGGGAGCTGGAAGTGCTCTTCAGCAGTCAGAACACAAGCGCGCGCGCCGATGCGACGAATATCGCCGCCACCTATTTGCGCGTTGTTGCGGCCGTGCGTTGAGCGCCTTCAGCCGGCCGGTGTGACAATGCGGTCCACCGCGCCGACGACGATGGGGTGATAGCCCGCGCGCGCCGTGGAATAAATGCGGCGCGCGTGCGGTTGGCCCCAATCGCCTTGCTCCATCAACGCACGGTAAAGCGGGCGTACGAATTTGCCGCGCCCCATGCTGGTGAGGAAACGTTCCGTCGGCGCCAGCGCCGGCTCGTAACGATTGCGCAAGGCGAGCGAGAGCCAGTCGAACAACACTTCGCTATTGCCGGTGGCGTTGAGCTGAAGGGCGCGTTCGAGTTCCGCCAGCCGCGCTTGCGGCAGATCGCGCGGCAGGGTCTGCAAGAAACGCTGGCGTTGCAACGTGCCCCATGAGGACCAGGGCACGGCGCTCGCCGCCCCACCCGCATTGAACGCGCTCAATTGCTCGACCACCCGGTCGAACCCAGCCGCGCGCGGCTCGGTCGCATTGGCGGGCAGGCCCGGCTCATAGGCCCAAGCATCAAGCATCAAAGCCGCCTCAAGCGTCGCATCACCGCGTATGACATGCGCGCGGAAGTCGGCGACGAACCAGTCGGTGGTCATCGGCTGGAAAGCGTGGCGGTCGAAGTATGAGCGCAGGTAAGCGTCGAGGCGGCGGCGGCCGATAATGCGTTCGACCGTGCGCAGGAACAGCGCGCCCTTGTCGTAGACGATGGCGGTGACGCCATCGTCGGCGCCGCGTTCGCCTATGAGGTGGAGGCGCGTGGAATCGGGTGGGTTGTCGGCGATGGCGCGTTGGATGTCGGTCCAGGCGAGCGCGTCCTGCATGGCCGTAAGCTCGGCGCCGAAAAGCGCTTCGCTGATGCGGCCCTCGAAATAATTGGTGAAACTTTCATTGAGCCAGCTGTCCGCCCACAGCGCGTTGGTGACGAGATTGCCGCTCCAGGAATGCGCCAGTTCGTGGGCGATAAGTGAGACGAGGCTCCTGTCGCCGGCGAGGAAGGTGGGCGTGAGGAAAGTAAGGCGCGGATTCTCCATGCCGCCGAACGGAAACGACGGCGGCAGGATCAGAACGTCGTAGCGGCCCCAGCGATAAGGTCCGTAGAGCGCTTCCGCCGCAAGCAGCATGCGCTCCATGTCGGCGCATTCGTAAGCCGCGCGCGCGATCATGCTTGGCTCTGCATAAACCCCGGTGCGTTCGCCGATGGCATGAAACGCCAGGTCGCCGATGGCGATCGCAATGAGGTAGGGCGGAATAGGGTTGGGCGTGCGGAAGCGATAGGCGCGCCCGCCAGTGACAGGCTCGCCCTCCGGGGTCAGCATTTCCGCGCTCATCACCACCTTCAGGCCATCGGGCGCGACGATGCGCGCGTCGTAGGTCTGGCGGATACCGGGGCTGTCCTGGGTGGGGACCCAGGTGCGCGTCAGGATCGCTTGGCCTTGGCTGAACAGAAAGCGCTTGCCGCTGGCGGTTTGCGCGGGCTCCAGCCATTGCAACGCGCCGGCGTCCGGGGCGGTCTCGTAAGCGATGATGATCGTGCGTACGCCGGCGGCGATGGCGATACTCATGGGCGCGCCAAGCTCAGGGCGGCGCTCGCCGATGGCGAAGGTCGTGTCCCCAAGATTGGTGCGCACAGAGCCGATGTTCAGGCCATCGACGTCGAGCACGATCTCGCGCGCATCTGGCCGCGCCGCGATGGTGAGCGTCGCCGTGCCAGCAAGCACTTTACGCGCGAAGTCGGCGGTCAAGTCGAGCGACACGTGGGTGACGCGCGCTTCGCCCGGCTTGGCGTGTGAGTGCGGGTCGGGCGGCAGCGGTGCCATGGAATTGCCGGGCGGCATGCTCGCGCAAGCCGCCAAAGCCGGTGCGGCTAAGCCCGCGCCAAGGAATGTGCGTCGAACAAGCATGTGTTTCCCCTGGGAATTTCGCGGACACCAAGCCCCAGGCGCCGGCTGCATGCAAGCGGGCTAAGACCAACGGCCATGCGTCGGCGTTCTGCCGTTACGGAAGGCTTAATGCGCGCAATCTAAAGTCGCAAAAAAGGAGCGAGCGCAAATGTCCATCACCATCCTCGTCGTTGAAGATGTCGAGACAAACCGGTCCATGCTGCGCCGACGCCTCGAACGCGCGGGGTACGCGGTAATCGAAGCCGCCAATGGCGCCGAAGCCGTCGCGCTGACCCAGGAATGGCGCCCCGAACTGATCTTGATGGACCTCTCCATGCCGGTCATGGATGGGATCGAATGTTGGCGGATGATTTGTGAGCTTATCGACGATCCGCCCGTCGCCATCGCGCTGACCGCCGTCACCATCCAAGATGTGCGTTTGGCCTGTGATGAGATTGGCTTCCGCGCTTTCCTGACCAAGCCGGTCGATTTTCAGCTTTTGCTGGCGACGATCGAGAAACTCGCACCTGCTCAGCCCGAACCTGAGCGCCATCACGCCTGAGGGCGTCATTCTTCCTTCGGCTTCATCACGCCGGAAAACGTGATCACCGCCAGCGCCGTCAGGATCGCGCCGAGCACGGTGTAAAGCGCATGCGCCCACCGCCACAACGCCGCGCCCTCGAACACGCGCCATTCGCCGAATTCAATCCCGGGCGATAAATCCGCGCGGGCGGTGCGCCCAGGGGCGCAGCGGCTCTCTTGCCCCAAATCAATCACCGGCAGCGCCACATCGATCACGTAAAGCGTCGGCTCGATCGCCGCGGCGCAGGCGGCCCCGTTCGGGCGCACCAGCGCGCCCTGCGCATCCATGCTCAGCACCCCGATCACGCCAAGCGCGATGAACACCACCAGCGCCCGCGCGATGCGCACCGGTGCTAGCCCGTAGCCCGCCACAACGCCAAAAGCGGAAGAAAGCGCCCAGGCCATCGGCCCCGACGATGCGCGCGGCGTGCGCATGTCGTGTTGTGCGAGCAGGATGCGGCGGGCGTCTTCGCGCAGGCCCGCGCGGGCATAGACTTGCGCCAATTGCGTGAAAGGCTGCGGCGAAAACCGCTCGCCGTCGCGGCGCGAGCGCTTGAGCCAGGCAAGCCGTTGGCGCCAGCGTTCGTCCTTGGCCTCGATGCGGCCATAGGCGAAGCCTTGCAGATCAACGCGCACGCCGTCGGGCCCCCAACCGGTTTTCAAATCATCGTCGAGCGCGGCGCAGGTCGCGCCGGAGGCGTCCAGGCGTGCATCGGGCTGGGTCACCAGATTTTGCGCCTGCAATGGGCCGCCGACGCGCGCGTCGGCGAACGAGAACAGCGCGCCTTTGGCGCCGTCCGGCCCGGGGCCGCGCAATTCCAGCGACGACCAAGCGAACGCACCCTCGATTTGCGCGCGGTCGAACTTCGCGCCGCCCTCGATGACGGTTTTGGCGCCAAGCGGCGCATATCCGCTCTCGGCGAGCTTGAAGGTGAGGTTGCCGCCCACGCGCGCGTTCGGCGCGCGGATGGCCCAATGGCCGGGATGGATGAAGCGCCCGCCGCCGAACGCCAGATAGCCCTGGATGCGCGCGTCGGCCAGAAAAACCTCGCCCTTGATGTTGGCGCCATGAAACAGCGCCGCGCCTTTGACCGCGAGGCTTGGCGCATCGATGGCGCGCCCGAACGTATCGCCGCGCGGCGCGGTGCGGTGGATCAATTCGGCGCCGCGCAGATCGAGATTGCGCCCGACGCGCGCGCCTTGCAGCACCAATTGGCCGGCGAGCTTGGCGCCGTCACCCCAGATTTGACCGCCGATCTCGGCATTGGCGAAATTCAGCGCCGCCGCGCCTTCATTGCGAAATGTGCCGTTACTTACATCCACATCCTGCGCGATCCGGGCGCCGACGAACCGCACTTCACCCTCGGCCTTGAACTTGCCGCGCAACATCGCGCTGCCGATCTCCGCACTGTCGGCGTTGAGCGCTTGGCCGTCGCCGGCTTCGGTACGGTTCAGTAAATGGGCGTGTTCAAGCCCCAAGCCCCCGGCGACGCGCACGTTCATCAGCCACAAGCAGCCGAACGCCTCAAATCCCTGGTCGAGCAGCAGATTGCCGGAGATGTCCGCGCCTTGCAGCATGAGCGCGTCGTCGTCGCTGTCGGCGGCACGCGCGAATTTGGCGCCGCGCGCCAACAGGTCACCGTCGATGCGCACGCCGCGCAGCTTGGCTGTCAGCGTTTCCGCGCCAGGCGCGCCGAGTGGCGCCACGTCGCAAAGGTCAAGCTCGCCGTCGATCTGTGCTTCGACGCCAAGAAGCCGCGAAAGCCGGCTCCCCTTCAGCGACACTCTAGCGAGCCGCGCATGGCTGACATCGATGACGTCGGGGATGTCGCATTCGATCAGCGCCAGCGCCGGAAGCCCGGTTCCGCCCGCGCCTGAACAATCGGTAAGGTCGAGCGCGCCCTCGATGCGCGCGCCTTTGAGCCGCACGCCGGGCGTGCGCACTGGCCAGGCCGCATCGAGCCCGAGCATGAGCTTGCGCAAGAAGCCCGCCCGCACCGCGGGTTTTGCCCCTCCCGGCCCAGCCATGGGCGTAAAATCGGCGACATCGCCGGAGCGCGTGCGCTCCACCACGAAATGTTCGTGTGGCGTCAAGTCGTTCGCGTCGAACGCCATAAAGACCCCCAGTCCCCCCAAGGACCCGGCGCCTGTTAAAGCATTCCCGGCGCGCGGCGGCGAGTCAGCTTATATGAATCGCATGTCAGAGATGCCGGCAGAGCCCGCCAATACCAATTTGCCAGAGCTCTCGGTTTCCGAACTCGCCCAGGCGGTGAAGCGCAGCGTCGAGACCAATTTCGACCGCGTGCGCGTGCGCGGCGAATTGGGCCGGGTGTTGATCGCTAAATCGGGGCACCTCTACGTCGACCTGAAGGATGAAAACGCGACGATTTCCACCATCATGTGGAAGGCCAATGTGGCGGGCTTGTCCTTCAAGCCGGAAGAGGGCCTGGAGGTCGTCGCCGAAGGCCGCCTCTCGACTTATCCCGGGCGCTCGCAATACCAGCTCATCGCCGAGCGCATGTCGCCGGCGGGTGTGGGCGCGCTGCTGGCGCAGTTGGAAAAGCTGAAGGCCAAGCTGGCGGCGGAAGGCCTGTTCGCGCCGGCGCGCAAGAAAGCCATCCCGTACCTGCCGCGCGTCATTGGCGTCGTCACCTCGCCCACGGGCGCTGTCATACGCGACATCCTGCATCGCCTCGGCGAGCGCTTTCCGCGCCGCGTGTTGTTGTGGCCCGTGTTGGTGCAGGGGCCGGAAGCGGCGGGCCAGATCGCGCGCGCAATTCAAGGCTTCAACGCGCTGCCGGTGGATTGGCGTCCCGACGTGTTGATCGTCGCGCGCGGTGGCGGGTCGATCGAGGATTTGTGGGCGTTCAACGAGGAAATCGTTGTCCGCGCCGCCGCCGCAAGCGCCATCCCGCTGATCTCGGCGGTGGGCCACGAAACCGACACCACCTTGATCGATTTCGCCTCCGATCTGCGCGCGCCCACCCCGACGGGTGCCGCCGAAAAAGCCGTGCCGGTGCGCACCGAACTGATCGCCCGCATCGGCGTGCTCGAAGGGCGCCTAAAGGGCGGACTCGTGCGCGGACTGGAGCAACGCCGGACCAATGTGCGCGCCGCCAGCGCGCGCTTGCCGCGTTTGGAAGTCTTGTTCCAAATCCCCAGGCAGCGTTTTGATCGCGCCGCCGAACGCCTTAACGCTGCGCTTGTCGCCAACACACGCGTCGCCCAATCCAAGCTCGACCGCGTCGCCGCGCGGCTGCGTCCGCAAGCGCTGAGCCAAGACGTCGCGCGCCGCCGCGAAAAACTGGGTCAACTCAGCGCGCGCCTCGCACCCGCCATATCCCGTGCGCTCGACGCGCGGCGCCACGGCCTCGCCAGCGCGGCGCGCATGCTGGAGGGCCTCTCGCACAAAAGCGTGCTGGCGCGTGGCTTCGTCATGGTGCAGCGCGAGGACGGCACACTCGTGCGCGCCGCAAAGGAACTCGGCCCCGGCGACGCCGTCGAACTCTTCTTCGCCGACGACAAACAACGCGCAATCATCGATCCGCTCGGCGCGGAGGCCGCCAAGCCAAAGGCAAAACCTAAGCCAGGCGGCGGGCAAGGCAGCCTGTTCTAACTTGGCGCACCCCGCTCCTCCCCCTGCAAGGGGGAGGCTGGGAGGGGGTCCGGCGCCGAGGTTTCAGGATTTGTACAACATCATCTATCCCCCACGCTTCACCCGCAAACCCAAGCGCCATAAGCATGTCCAGCGATTCTATCCGACCGAGTTTAACTCGGCGTAGACTTGCTTCATCTCGGCTAGGGAGGCGCTGGTGCACCAAAGCCAAACGTTGCCGGGACGCGGATTGAACGCGATGTGAGGTGAAGCGGCGACGCGGGATCCTCACGGCTTCGGGGAGAAAGGAAACCCGAAGGCTCCAGGCGAACTATGGTGGCTCGCCCGCGCGTCGGCCGGGAACGAAAGCAAGGCGCTAAGCGCGAAACGGAACCCCAGCGTCGCGGGGATCGGTCCGGGAAACCGGTTCAGCGGGAGGAGTCCGCGCCGATCGAACTGCCCACCCGTCTTACCGAAAACGCATGGCCCCCCGAACGCGCCTCGAACGCCTCACGCTTTGGCCGGCTGATCAACAAACCGCGCGGGGCGCGCTTGGCGCAACCCAATACGATTTAACTTCTCGCGCGCACGCACAAAGCGCGCCCCGCTCTCCCACCTTTTTACAGTCCACGGTGGTGACACACACGCATGCCTCGCCGTTTCGCATATCTGCGAAGCGGGTACGAGTGCGTGTGTGTCACCAGCGCCCTTCCGGGCAGGGGGCTTTGGCGCTACAAGACTCGGATGAACAAGCACGATCCAGGCGGCCCCGAAGCCACGCTCCATTACGGCGACAACGAAATCACGATTGTGCGCCAGGGCCTGTTCGTGCGCTGCGCCGTGACGGGCGAGCGGATATTGCTCGATGATTTGCGGTATTGGAGCGTCGATTTGCAGGAGCCCTATCGCGGCCCGAAGGAGGCGATGCAACGCTGGACGCAAACCCAAGCGAAGGCCAAGCCATGAAAACGCTGTTCGCCGCACTGCTGCTGGCCGCCTGCGCCGCCGCCGAGGCCCCAGCGCAGCCTGAAGCGCCCACCGCGCCAGTCGTGGAAGCGCCCGCCGCACAGCCAGTTCCGCCGCCGCCCGCAAGCCTTACGCTCGCCTGCGCCGGCGCCTTCACGCAGGGCGGCGTTGCGCTGTGCCGCACATTGCCGGGCGCGGCGATGTTCGTTGATGGGCTCGCCAGCGGCCAAGCTGATGCGCAAGGCTGGGCTGTGATCGGATTTAACCGCGAGCACGGCGGCGAGGGCCAGGTAGAAGCGCGCGCCGGCGGCGACCATGCGGCGCAAAGCTACCCGATCGCCGCGCGCAGTTTCGACATCCAGCGCGTTGATGGCCTGCCTCAACAAACCGTGACGCCGAGCGATCCCGAAGTGCTCGCGCGCATCCGCCGCGAAAGCGCGATCAAGGCCGAGGGCTTTGCCAGCGTCGCTGATATCGAGGGCTTCCTCGACGGCTTTATCTCACCGATCGAAGGCGGGCGCGTCTCCGGCACATGGGGCAATCAGCGCGTGCTCAACGGCGTGCCGGCGAGCCCGCACTTTGGCTATGATATAGCGGCTCCAGAAGGCACGCCGATCCGCGCGCCAGCCGCCGGCATCGTCACGCTCGCCAACCCGGACATGCACTACGAAGGCGGCCTCGTGTTCATCGATCACGGCCAAGGCCTGATCACCATGTATTTGCACATGAGCCGGCTTGACGTGGCCGTCGGGGATCCTGTCACCCAAGGCCAAACCATAGGCGCCGTCGGCGACCGTGGCCGCGCCACCGGCCCGCACCTGTGCTGGCGCATGAAATGGCGCGAGCGCCAACTCGATCCAAGCGTTGCGATCGAAGGCTTGGCTGCGGCGCGGGCGCAATTGCAGGCAAACTAATATGGACCGCCGGCGCCCCCGCCGGCACTTGTTTAAACGTGACGCACGCTGCCGGCGAGGGCGCCGGCGGTCCATATTGTTTTTAGCCTATTCCCGCTTTCGCCCACGCTGTTTTCGGCCAGCGCCGGTGGGCCCAGAACCATTGCGCGGGCGCTTCGCGGATACGCGCCTCCATGAATGCGTTGATGCGCTTGACGCCCGCCAGCACCGCTTCGTCGCTCGGATTGTCGTAATCGAGCGCGATCGGCTCATGCACTTGCACGCGAAAGCGTTGGCCCTCGATGCGCCGCCCGGAAATCGGGATCAGCGGAACCTTGAACCTGAGCGCCAGCCGCGTCGGCCCGTCGGCGGTCATGCAATCATAGCCAAACAACGGCGCGGCCAAACCGGCATTGTATTTCTGGTCGTTCATCAGCGCGACGCTGCGTCCCTTGGCGAGCGAGCGCAGCAATCCCATGCCGCCCTCCTTGCCCTTTGCAGCTTGCAGCTCAAGCCCGAATTCACGGCGCGTTTCGACGATGTAGCGGTCGATGATCGGATTGTTGGCGGGGCGATAGGTGAAGTGGCAATTGGGGTCGGTTTGCGCCAGGCACAGCGAAGTCACTTCCCAATTGGTGAAGTGCCCGCCAATGAACACCGCGCCCTTGCCGAAGGTGGCCTCGATGCGTTCGCGGCCCTGATAGTCGATGTCGCCGTTGCGGTAGAGGTCGAGGAATTTGCCCATGTGCGGGAACTCGCCCGACATGCGCCCGATCTCCGCCCACATGCCTTGGCGGACTTCGCGATGCCACGCATCGGGCTCATTGGGAAACGCCATGGCGATATTGCGCAGCGCCGTTTTGTGCGCGCTAGTGAGCGAGCCGACCAGCGGCACCAGCCCCGCGCCCCAGCGCGACGCACGCGCGAGCCCAAGCGCGCCCATGCCCCCGACATAGGCGTTCCAAGCCAAGGCTTCGAGGCGGAAATAAAAACTGATCGGCTTGGACTTCGCCATGGGTCAGGACATGCGCGCCAGGATCGGCGCGAGCAAGGCGCCGAGCGCTGCTTCGTCGTCAAATCGCACACTCACGGGCAACACGGCAACACGCGCGCGCCATTCCGGCGCCAGGCGCGCGGCGTCTTTTTCCGTAGTGATCAGGCGCGCGTCCAACTCATCCGCGAGCCGCGTCAGCATGGCGAAATCGTCGCTGGAATAAGCATGGTGGTCGCCGAACGGGACCGCTTCGGCCACCTCCGCGCTCAGGCCCGAGAGCGCATCGAAGAACTTCTCCGGCCGCGCTAATCCAGCGAACGCAACCAGCTTACCACGCGGAACCTCGGCCGTCGCTTCGAGCCGGGCGTTGAGGATCGGCCCAGTAAAGCCAACAAGCCATTCCGGAACGGCGCCCACACGTTGCGGGCCCCCGACATTGTGCAGAAAAACAACAGCGTCCGCCCGCTTCAAGGCGTCGGCCAAGCGTTCACGCAAAGGGCCGGCGGGAAACACCTGGCCGTTGCCTATGCCAAATTCGGGATCGACCGCGATGATCGACAAATCCTTGGCCAATGCTGGGTTCTGAAACCCGTCGTCCATGACAATCGCGTGGGCGCCGGCTTGAGCTGCCGCCAACGCACCGGCCAAGCGGTCACGCGCAATCCAGGCCGCGCCATCGGCGGCGTGCAACAAAGGTTCGTCGCCGACTTCGCGTGCATCCATGTTGGCGGTCACCCGCAGCGGGCCGACGAGGCGCCCGCCGTACCCGCGCGACAAAGTGTGCGCATGGGCGCCGAGCTTGGCGCGTATCGCCCGCGCGATGGGCGTTTTTCCCGCGCCGCCGACAGTGAAATTACCGACGCACACGACAGGCACGGGCGCATGGCGCGGCGTGGTCGCCCGGATTCGGCGCGCGCTAGCCCAGCCATAGGCCCACGACAAAGGCGTGAGCAACGCCCGCAGCGCCAGCGCCGCGTCGCGCGCCCCCACATCCGCTTTCCAGAATTCAGGCGCGCGCATCGGCGGCCTCACGGGGAAGGAGCGCTGCTAGTCGATCGATGGTCTCGCCGAAAGCGGCGTCCCCCTGGGCGACAACATCTTGCGCGACCGCGCTCTGGCGTACGCGCGCGGCCTCGTCGCGCCACAACGCCGCGACCGCGCGCGCAAGCTCGGTATCGCCGTGCACTATGCTTGCGCCGCCAGCGGCGACGAGCGTGCCGAACAATTCCTCGAAGCTCTCGACAAAGGGCCCGGTCACGATCGCCGCGCCAAGCTTGGCGGGCTCGACTGGGTTGTGCCCCTTCAGGCTATTCGACAAACTGCCCGCCACCAAGGCGATGGGCGCCAAATCGTAGAACAAGCCCAATTCACCCATCGTGTCAGCGACGTAAACAGATGCATTGCCGATCGGCGCGCCTTGCGAACGTCGCGGCGCATCGCCAGCCAATGCGGCGATGGCGCCGCCGCGTTCGGGATGGCGCGGCGCGATGATGAGCAAGGCGTCGGAGAATTCCGCGCGCAGGCGCTCGTGCGCCGCCAAGACGATAGCGTCCTCGCCCGGATGAGTGGAGGCCGCGAGCCAAACCGGGCGCCCGCCGATCTCGGCCTCCAGTGCGGCGCGCGCGGGCATATCGATGTGGGGCGCGGGTGCGGCGAGTTTCAAATTGCCGAGCACGGGAACATCGCTGCCACGTAAGCGGGAGAGTGCGTTTCCGGTGCGCATATCAGCGGCTGACACGTAAGCGAACGGACGCAGCAAGCGCTTCCCAGCGGTTGACCAGCTGGCCCAGCGTCGCAGCGAAGCGGGGCTCATGCGGGCGTTGACGAGTGCAAGCGGTGTGGCGGTTCTTTCTGCCTGGAGGATGAGGTTTGGCCACAGCTCGCTCTCGACGAAAATGCCGAGATCGGGTCGCCAATGCGCAAAAAATCCGCGCACGGCGCGGGCGCGGTCGAGCGGGGCGTAAATATGCGTCGTACGCGGCGGCGCGCGCCTCGCCACCAGCGTGGCGGATGTCCGCGTGCCCGTGCTCAACACAAACGACAGCTCCGGGCGGCGTGCGTTGAGCGCTTCAATGAGTTGCAGTGCAACCCCAGATTCGCCGACGCTGGCGCCATGGAGCCACACCAAAGGCCCGCTTGGCCGCGGCTGCGCGTAACGCCCGAACCGCTCGCCGAGACGCGCGGAATCTTCCTTGCCGTTGCGCGCACGTGCGTTGAGCCATGGACTCGCAAGTGGCCAAAGCGCTGCTGTCGCCGCGCGGTAGAACGCGAGGGCCGGCGAAAAGCTCACGAAGCGATGGGCGCGTTTTCCGGCGCGCGGCGACCAATTGGTTTCGCTGGCGCAGGCTCAATCAAAGTGGCGCCGGTCAGTTCGTCGGCTTGCGCGGATATCCGATTTAGGTCCAATTCCAACTTCGCCCGAATGACCTCCAGGGCGGCGCGATCGGCGTCGAGCGGGGGCGGCGGAATCGGGTCGCCCCAAATCAAAACGCCACGCCCAAACGGCAGCGGCAGAATGAAGCGATCCCACGAATTGAATACGATGCGCCAACGCGTCGACCAGGCCATGGCCATGAGCGGGGCTTGGGCGAATTTGGCGATGTACACAGGCCCGATCTTGGCGCGCATGCGGGGGCCCCGCGGCCCATCGGGAGTGAGGCCGATCATGCCGCCGGTCTCGATGTGGCGCACCAAGTCGCGCACCGCCTCGAAGCCGCCCTTCTGTTGGGCGCCCTTGGCGGCGGAGCCGTGGATAACCTCCACCCCAAGCGCTCGAACGGTCTGCGCGATCGTTTCACCTTCGCGGGAATGGGAAACCAGCATCTTGGCCTTGGTCGCGCCGCGGCCATAAGTCCACACCAAATGCGCTTGTGGAAAACGACCGTGCCAGAAACAGGTGATGAGCCGGCCATCGCCTGTCCAAAAAGGCTCGACAGCCGCCTGGTTGACCCTGTGCCAGCGCGTGGTTGACGCGACCAGCAGCAGGTACAAGCCAAAGCTGCGTCCGATCAGAAATTGGACGATTGGATTGCCAAGGAGCGTTTTGAACATGGGTCCGCGGGCGCTATCGAGACGCTATGGCTTCCCTTATACGGGCGCGAGGCCGGTCAGCGCCAGCAGGGGAATGAAAGCTCGTACTCGGAATCGAGATGGCATGATCCATGATCAAGCCATCTCGGGTTCCGGTACAAAGGTATGATTCCGCACCCACTTTCGTGAAACGCGAGGTTCCAATTCATGACTCATACGCCAATGAAAGTGGGTGTTAGGCCATGATTGAAGCGCCATCCCGTTTCGATCTCGCCAGCCCGCAAGGGCGCCGGCGGGCCGAGGCCGATCTGATTTGGGCCGATCACGGCTTTCTACGTGCCCGATTTTCCAATTTTCACTGGATCGAGCAGGGGGTTATGGCGCGCGCCAATCAGCCCTCGCCGCAACAGGTCACCCGTTATGCGGCGCTGGGGATAAAGACCATCCTCAACCTGCGCGGCCCCTCCGACACCGGCTATTATGTGTTGGAGCGCGAAGCCTGCGCGCGACACGGCATCGCCATGGTCGATGCACGGATGTTCTCGCGCGAGCCGCCGAGCCGCGAAAAGGTGGCGGAGGTCAAGAGCTTGTTCGAGACGATCCAGTATCCCGCGCTCATGCATTGCAAATCGGGCGCGGACCGGGCCGGCGTGATGGCGGTGCTCTACAAGCATCTCAAGATGGGCGTGCCCATCGCTGAAGCGGTGGAGCAGCTGTCGCTGAAATACCTGCACGTGCGGCAGGGCAAGACAGGCATGCTGGATTTTTTCTTCAAGACTTACCTCGAAGAAACCAAATCCAGCGGCAAGTCCTTCATGGCTTGGGTTGAGGAAGATTACGACCAAGCCGCCGTCAAGAGCGCGTTCATGGGCGAATGGTGGGCGAACATCTTGGTCGACAAGATTTTGCGCCGTGAATAGCACGAAAAGTTCGCGCCCCGCACTGCTCCATCTCCTCACCGCACGCGTATTGAAACCCGACTGAATCGCAAACCCACCCATCCCCGGATGAATGCGCAGCATTCAGTCCGGGGCCCATCAACACGAGCGTTTGCGTTTATTGGCCCCGGAGCGCCGCTCACGCGCCGCCCCGGGGGTGGGTGATGTTTCAATTTGAACGAACATATTTTAGCGTAATGCGATCGGCGTTACTCGGTGCGGAACTGCAATTTGTTCAGGCGCGTATACATGCCGCCGCGCGACATCAAGTCGTCATGCGCTCCCATCTCAACAATTTGGCCGTCGTCCAAAACCAAAATGCGGTCGGCGTCGCGCACGGTGGAGAGTCGGTGGGCGATCACCAAGGTCGTGCGCCCTTGCGCCAGGCGTTTCAGCGCGTCCTGCACCTTTGCTTCGCTCTCGGCGTCGAGTGCGCTGGTGGCTTCGTCCAGGAGCAAAATCGGCGCATCACGCAGGAACGCGCGGGCCAGCGCGATGCGTTGGCGCTCGCCGCCTGACAACGAAGCGCCGCGTTCGCCGACCAGCGTATCGTAGCCCAGCGGCAGCGCGGCGATGAAATCATGCGCGGCCGCCGCTCGCGCGGCTTGCTCTATGTCGGCGTGCGTCGCGCCAATGCGGCCGAGCGCGATGTTGGCGCGGACGGTGTCATTGAACAGCGCGGCCTCCTGCGCCACCAACGCTATGGCGCCGCGCAGGCTCGAGAGCGTGACGTCGCGCACATCCTGGCCATCGATCCTCACGGCGCCGGAATTGGCGTCATAGAGGCGCGCCAGCAAATTGAAGAGAGTGGATTTGCCCGCCCCAGACGGGCCGACGAGCGCCACCGTCTCCCCGCGCGCAACCTCGAACGACACATTGTTCAGCGCCGCGCTCTCGCCATAGGAGAACACGACGTTCTCGAAACTGACTCGCGCTTGGGAGACGCGCAGCGGCTTGGCGCTAGGTTTGTCCTTGATGACGACTGGCTCGTCCAACAGCGCAAACACCCGCCCCAGCGCCGCCATCGCCTCGTTGAGCAGCGTATTGAAGCTGCCCACCGACCGCGCCGCCGGCGTGGCGATGCCCACCGCGCCAATCATGCCCAGGAGGTCGCCGAGCGTCATGATCTCGGCGGCGATGCGCACGCCGGCGACATAGAGCACGCCAGCCAGCGCCAGCCCCCCCAGCACTTCCAGCAGGGGCTCACTGCGCGCGCGGTTGCGGGCAAGCTTCATGGCCAGCTTGCGCCTGGCCTCGAACGCCGTGCGGGCGCGATCTTGTTCGCGGGCCTCGATGTTGTACGTGCGCACGAAGCGCGCCGCGCCTAGGCTCTCGGCCAACAATGCCGTGAGCGCGCCGATTTGCGCCTGCGCGGCTTCGGTGGCGCCGCGCGCGCGTTTGCCAATTTGGGCGAGCGGTCTGGCGGCGAGCGCGAACACCGCCAACACCAGGGCCGCAAGCACGGCGTCGAGCCAGAGCATGGAGGCGATGGCGCCAACCAACGTGAGCGAGTCGCGGATCGCGGTCTGCGCGCCCCGCACCAGGCCCTCGCCGATCACCGCGACGTCGTTGGTGAAGCGCGACACCAATTTGCCGCTGTCCTCGCGCCCAAGCCGCGCGAAATCAGCCGCCGTCAGTTTGGCGAACATCGCGCCTTGAAGGTCGCGCAGCACTTTGAGCGCAAGCCCCTGGGACAGAATGGCTTGCCCCCAAATCGCCAGCGCCCGCACGCTGGTCGCGATCATCACCGCAACGGGAACCAGCGCGATTGCGCTCAGATCTCCAGCTTGGATGTTGTCGGTGGTGAATTTGAGGATCGGCGCATAGGACACGCCCGCAATCGCGACCAGCGCCAGCACTGGCGCAAGCAACGCGATGTCGCCCTTGTAAGGGGAGACATAATCACGCCAGAGCCGGGCGATAAGCGCGCCGGTTTTCATGGGCGCGTCACATCTCGTTCTCTGGATCGACGCCAGGATCGAGCAGGCGGTGGGCGTGGATGATGAAATAGCGCGTGCGCGCATTATCGACGGTGCGCTGGGCCGCCCCCTTCCAAGCGTCGTACGCGGCGCGGTAATTTGGATAGGCGCCGACGAAATCAACGCTCGCGAGGTCTTCAAACTCCGGGCGGTCAAGGTCCTTCAATTCGCCGCCGATGACGAGATGAAGCAGTTGGCGTTGGTCGCTCATGTGCTTTCAGCCTGGGGTGTGCGGGGGTCTGGTAAGCGCGAGGTGCGCTCGAGTATCAGAGCATGCAGCAACGCGCCAGACGCTACCGCGCCGGGCGCGCGCGGGTCGGGTTGGTTGAAGCGCAGGGGCGCCCCCCAGAGATCGGTGATGCGCCCGCGCGCGGCGGCGACAATGGCGACCCCAGCGGCAATATCCCATTCGTGCTTGAGGCCGAACAAGATGACGGCGTCGGCTTGGGCCGCCGCCACCAGCGCCAGCCGGTAGGCGATGGATTGGCGCGAGATGATGTCCATGGTCGGCCAGGGTTTGGCCCAATTCCTGTTGGTGAAGGTCTTGCGCTGACCGATCATGCGCGCGCCTTCAAGCTCTTCGCGCAAGCTGGCTCGGATCGGGACGCCATTGCGGGTGGCGCCTTCGCCGGGCGCGCCAAGATAAAGCTCGTCAGTCATCGGATTGTAGATGGCCCCCGCCGCCGCCCGGCCGTCTTCGCAGATCCCTATGCTGATGGTGAACTGGGGAACGTGCGCGATCATCGCGGCGGTGCCATCGATGGGGTCAAGCACGAACACATCCTTCTTGTCGATGCGATCGGCGTGGTCGTCCGGGGTTTCCTCCGAGAGCCAACCATAATCTGGTCGCGCGGCCCTGAGGCGTTCGTGGAGCAGCGTGTTCACAGCGAAGTCCACGTTGGTGACCGGGCCCGCGTCGCCCTTTGACTTGATGTCGAGCGGCTTGGCCAGCAGTTCGCGCACGAGCCCACCGGCTTCGCGCACAGCCTCTTCGAGGAGCGCGAGATCAGACTCCGCCGATTGCAAGGTCGTCCACGATGATGCTGGGGATTTCGAGCGCGCCGCGCGTGTCGAGGTCGGCGCCGCAGCGCAGGCGCGCGTAAATGTCGAGCATATTGCCCGCCACTGTGACTTCGCTGACAGGGTAGGCGACTTCGCCGCGCTCGAACCAATACCCCGCGACACCCACCGACCAATCGCCGGTGTTCATGTTGAGCGCGGGCGAGAACATGTCGGTGACGAAGAGGCCTCGGCCGGCGCCGCGCATCAAGCCGGCAAGGTCGTCGGCGCCTGGTTTCACGAATACATTGGACGAGCCTATGCCCGGTGGGCCGCCATGGCCGGAAGATGCGTGGCCGTTGGGCTCCACACCCAATTGGCGCGCCGCCGCGGCGTTGAGCATCCACATCGCAATGATTCCATCTTCGACAAGCGTCGCGGGTTGAACGGCGCCGCCTTCGCCGTCGAACGGACGGCTGCCTAGCCCACGCTTTACGAACGGGTCCTCGTGGACGTGGAATCCCTCCGCGAACACACGCTGACCGAGTTTGTCTTTCAGGAACGACACCCCGCGCGCGACGGCGGCGCCGGAAATGCCGGAGAAGAACGGCGAAAGAATGCGCCCGGCCAGTCTGTTCTCAAAAATCACCGCGGCTTTTTGGCTGTCGAGTTTGCGAGCGCCAAGCCGACGCGCCGTGCGTTCGCCGGCGACGGCGCCAATACTCTCAGGGGTTGGAAGATCAGCGAAGAAGCGTTTGGTGCGCCACTCATGGTCGCGCTCCATATCGTCGTCTTTTTCGGCGAGCGGCTGTGTTCCGAGGCTATAGGAGGTCGCGCTTTCGGCGCCGATGAAACCGTCGGAAGTGGCGTAAACGAAAGCGGACACCTCACTCGATGCGCCCCCGCCGCTTGAATTGGTCACGCCGGGAACAGCCAGCGAAGCCGCCTCGCAAACGCGCGCAAGCTCAAGCAATCGCTCGGGTGAGGGACGGGCAGTGTCATATTGCTCAAGCTCGGGCGCTCCGCCTCGCGCCCTGAAGCGCTGGTCGAGCAGGCCGCAATAGGGATCCTCCGGCGCCGCGCGCGCCATCGCCACCGTGCGCTCGGCCAGGGCCCGAAGCCCCTTGGCCGACAGGTCGGTGGAGGAGGCGGCGGCCTGGCGTTTGCCGATAAACGCCCGCAACGCCACCGAGCGGCCCTCCTCGCGCTCCATGCCTTCAAGTTCGCCCAGCCGAACCTCGGCCGAGACGCTCTCGCGCGAGGCATAGCTGGCCTCGGACGCGTCCGCGCCAGAGGCCTTGGCGAAATCGATCAGAGCCGCAAGTGCGTCATGTGAATCAGCGTCGAAGGCCATGGCCCCAACATGGGCGCTCCCAGCGTGCTGGGCAATCGCGCACGACGGTATTGGGTTATGCTCAGAACCGTTGCACCAGCCCTGCGTAAAGCAGCCCGCCGCCAATCAGGAGGTAGGCCAGCCATGTTAAGGCCGTCCCCAATTGGCGCCCGAGATTAACCGCGCCAGTGCTCAGGCCAATGCCGTGCAAAATCCGCCCAAGCGTCAAAGAAATTCCCGAGGCATGCAGCAGCCAAAGCGGAGACGCCTCGAACCAGGCCAAAAGCACGATGCCGACAAGGCCCGCCGGGATGTATTCTGCGGCATTGGCGTGGGCGCGGACGGCGCGCGCGAAGCGTTCGTTACCGCCATCCCCCAACCCGATTTTGTGCTTCCTGCGGCCAGCCACCACAACATAAGCCAAGACCAGCAGCAGCAGGATATTCACACCAGCATAGAGCGCGGCGATTTCAGGTCTCAACATGTTGAGTCTCCGGACGAAAAGCGTTCGGATCACCTAGCCGCTTCCAGGCTAGCGCTTCAATCTTTTGTTTTTGTTTCGGAAACCGCGTGTTCATGGCCGCCGTGCAATATCGCCTCAACAAGATGCCTCGAAGGCAATGGGGTTGGTGATTTCGATGGACGCTGGTGTTTGGAGCGTCGTGTGGGCCATGTTCGCGGTGGCCGCCGGCTTGGGTTTGGCGGTCGCCGCGACTGCTCTTGTGCGCCGGGCCGGCTTCATTGACCGGCTCGAATTCGACGGCGGCTACAACGCCCTCGCGCCGATCGTGGACCGCTAGAAAAAATCAGAACGACCTTGCCCCGGCTGCTCCGCCAAGCCGGGGTCACGCCGAGCGTACACGCCTACGCTCCCCGGACGCCGCGCAAGCGGCGAGCCGGGGTCCATATTTGATGACAAACTGCGGCGCTTCGGCGTCTTTATCGAACCATGGGCCCCGGCTCTCCGCGCGCTTCGCACGCTGCGGCCGGGGAGCGATGATTCCGCTCGGTTCAAAAATGCTCTAAGCTGGCGCCAGCGGAGGCGTCTCATGATGAAATTTGCTGTGGTTGTTTTGACGTTGGCCTTGGCCGGCTGCGGGCAGGGCAGTGAGAAAGCGCCAGCTGCGCCCCCAATCGAGCAGGGGGTCGATCCCAGCGGCCTGCAGATCGAGGTTGGGCGCTACGGCGCCATGCTGGGCCAAGTGCGCGACCTGACCAGGGAACGCCCGGGCGCCGCCGAATTGGACCCCGCAACGCCGCGTGAAATCGCCCGCGCGCTCCGCGAGACGGTTTGGGAGTTCAATGTCGATCGCTCCCGGATCTGCGCCAAGGGGCTATTCGCCGAAATTGCGTGCGGGCCCGCCTATGAGCCGGTGTGGATTTCAGAGCCCGCCAGCGCCGAGCCGACGCTCGAAGATTTGCAAATTCGCAGCACTGCGCTCGGCGAAGAAGTGATGCGCTTTTGGGATGCAGTTTGCCAGGACGCGCGCACCCGCGTCGAGGACGCGCAGGAAAAAATGTATGTCTGCGCGATCGAATAGAGTTATTCCGCCGCCATCGCCTGAGCGCGCCCAAGATCGACCGACACGAGTTGCGAGAGGCCCTGTTCGGGCATGGTGACGCCGTAGAGGCGATCCATCCGCGACATCGTCACGGGGTTGTGGGTGATGACGATAAACCGCGTCGTCGTCAGCCGCTTCATTTCGTCCAACATCCCGCAAAACCGGTCAACGTTGGCGTCGTCCAGCGGCGCATCGACTTCGTCGAGCACGCAGAGCGGGGCGGGGTTGGACAAGAACACCGCGAAGATAAGAGCGGTCGCGGTCAGCGCCTGTTCCCCGCCCGAGAGCAGCGAGAGATTGGTGAGCCGCTTGCCCGGCGGTTGTGCGAAAATCTCTAGGCCCGCCTCAAGCGGGTCCTCGCTCTCGGTGAGCTTCAGCGCCGCTTGCCCGCCCTCGAACAGGGTCGCGAACAATTGGGCGAAGTGCCCGTTGACCTGTTCGAACGCGCGCATCAGGCGCTCGCGGCCTTCGTTGTTCAGAGTGGTGATGGCGCGGCGTAGTTTGGCGACGGCGCTCGCCACGTCGTTCTTCTCCGTCGTCAGCGTGGCGATGCGCCCTTGCGCTTCCGCCAATTCTTCGTGCGCGCGCAAATTGACAGGCCCGGCCGCGTCGCGCTCGGCCTTGAGCCGTTCCAAGCGCCGTTCGACTTCGGAAGCTGGCGCTGTCGCGAGGGCGCCGGAGAGGAGGTTGCCGGCGAGATCGGCCAGCCCCTCAGGGGCAACGCCCGCTTGTTCATGCGCGAGCCCCGCTATATCGGCGAGGCGCGCTGTCGCCGCGTCCGCATGCGCCTCGGCGCTGGCTCTATGCTCGCGCGCGGCGGCATGGGTTTGTTCAGCGGCGCGCGCGGCTTCCCCAGCCAAGCGCGCGGCGGTGTCCGCTTCGGCGACCCGATCACCCGCTTCCTTGCAGCGTTGCTCCGCGGCGCCGGCTTCGTCCATCAGCGTGTCGAGCCGGGCGCGCGCGATTTGCGGCGCGGCCTTCGCAGCGTCGCGATGGCGTTCGATTTCGTTGACTTCAGCGTGGAGCGTCGAAAGGCGCGTGTCGGCATTGTTGATGTGCGCGCGCCAGCCCGCGACCTCGGCCTCCACCGCGCGGTGGCGCGCATCGCGTCCTTCGCGGTCACGCACCAGGCTTTGGGCGCTGGCGCTCGCATCCGCCGCCGCCAGCCGCGCCGCATCCACCGCCGCGCGCGCACCGGCGATGGCCTTTGCGTCGGCGCTTGCGGGCGCCTCCGGGGCTAGTGCATTGGTCGCTTCAAGAGCGGCGCCGGCCTCCGCGAGTTCCGCCTCCAGGGCGGCGCCTTGCGCTTGCAATTCGGCGCGGCGCTCCAGCACGCGCGTTTGCTCGGCTTCGATCCGCTCCGCCGCGCGTTGTGCTTCGGCCTCGGCGGCAACCCGTTTGGGCCCTTCTGTTCGGAGCATGCGCGCCTGGGCCTCAAGCGCCTGGCGCTCGGCCTTGGCGCCTTCCCAAACGGTTTTCGCGGCGGACAATTTTGTCTCGGCAGCGGTGAGTTCGCCGCGAGCCGCGGCCAGGCGATTTTTGTGCTCAAGGCGCGCCACCGCCGGCGCTGGCGCATCGGCGCGCCGAACAAAACCATCCCAGCGCCACAGATCACCCTCGCGCGAAACCAGCCGCGCCCCCGGCGTCAAGTGCTTCGCGAGCGCCTCCCCATCGGCGGCATCGACAACGCCGATCAAAGTGAGCCGCGCCGCGAGTGCGGAGGGCGCTTTGACAAAGCTGGCCAAGGGCTGCGCCGAAGCCGGCATTAGCGGCGTCGGCGCCTCAGCGCCGCTCCAGCGGGCCGGCGCTGCCGCGTCGATGGAGGCGCCAAGATCATCGCCGAGGGCCGCCGCCAGCGCGCGTTCGTAACCGGGCTTTACGTCGATGGAGGAGAGCACCGGAGGGAACTTCCCGGACTCGGCGGGCGCCAATTTTTCGAGCGCGCGCACTTCGGCTTCGAGTTGGCGCTGCGCGCTTTCAGCGGTGCGGTAAGGCGCCCAGGCGGCGTCTTCCGCGCCTTCCGCGCGTTTTGACGCCGCCTCCGATTCCGCCAGTGATTTGCGCAGCTTGGCGCTTTCTGCTTGCGCGGCGGCCAAGGCGGCCTTTGCGCCAGCCAGGCGCGCGAGCAAATCCTCGCTGCCAGGCAGCGTTTTGAATTGAACTTCCAGCGCGTGCTTGCGCTCCCGCAAACGTTCAACGCGATTGCGCGCCGCGAGGGTCGCGTCGCCAAGCGCCTGCGCGCGGGCGCGGTGCGCCGCCGCGTCGGCGGCAAGTGTTTCAAACCGTGCTTCCGCCTCTGCGCGCTTTGCTGCTGCGGCGTCACGGATGTGTTCCGCCGCCTTGAGCGCCGCTAGCGCTTTCGCTTCGTCTGCGGGGCCGAGCGCCTCTGTCTCGGCCGCCAGGCGTTGCAGCGCGCTGTCGGCGTCGCGTTTGAGCGCATCGAGGCGTTCGGTTTCATCGAGGGCGCGGCGTGCTTCCGACTCGTAGCGGGCGATCGCGGCTTGCGCCTCGGCTAGATCGCGCTCGAGGCCGACGCGGACGCCTTCCAGCCGGCGCAAAATCGCAGCGGCTACCATTTCCCCTTCGCGCAGCGGCGCCAGCTTTTCTTGCGCTTGCTCCGCCGTGCGTTGAGCCGAGCTCGCCTCGCTCGCCGTTTGTGCGACTATGCGCGCGGCTTCACGTAAATTGCTTTGCGCTTCCGCCTGCCGCGCGCGCGCTTCGCTCCACCGACGGTGGAGCAGCAGCGCTTCGGTTTCACGCAGCGTCTGCGCCAGGCCGCGATAGCGTTCGGCTTGCCGGGCCTGTTTCTTGAGGCTTTGGGCTTGCGCGTCTATTTCGCCCAGGATTTCGTCCAGCCGCGTCAAATTGGTTTCCGCCGCGCGCAGTTTGAGATCGGCTTCGTGGCGGCGCGCATGCAGACCGGCGATGCCGGCGGCGTCTTCCAGGATACGCCTGCGGTTCTGCGGTTTGGCGGCGATGAGTTCGCTGATCTGACCTTGGCGCACCAGGGCCGGAGAATTGGCCCCAGTGGCGGCGTCCGCAAACAAGAGCTGAACGTCCTTGGCGCGCACCTCCTTGCCGTTGATGCGATAGGTCGAGCCGAGGCCTCGGCGAATGCGGCGGGTGACTTCGAGCAGGTCTTCCTTGTTGAAGGGCGCGGGCGCGCGGCCGGCGGCGTCGGCGAGCAGCAGCGTCACTTCCGCGTGCTCGCGCGCGGGCCGCCCCGCCGTGCCGGAGAAAATCACGTCCTCCATATCGGACGCGCGCATGGATTTGGCGCTTGTGGCGCCCATCACCCAGCGCACCGCTTCAAGCAGATTGGATTTGCCGCACCCGTTAGGCCCGACGACGCCAGTCAGCCCTTGTTCGATCGGCGCGCGCGCCGGATCGACGAAGCTCTTGAAGCCGAGGAGGCGCAGCTCGGTGATGTGCAAGGGAGCGGGGCGCCTTCCCGCTCAGCCCGCAAGCGCGGCGTCGACCAGTCGCGAGAGGCCTTCATAGGTCACCACGCTTGGGTCTTCGACTTTGCTGCCGTTGAGGATGAAAGTTGGCGTGCCAGTGATGTTAAACTGGCGCGATCCCTCATCGACGGTGCGGCGAATGCGTTCGGCCCCGGCTTCATCGCTGATGCATTCCATGACCTGAGGTTCCGAGAGGCCCGCGGCGGCGCCGATCTCGATGAATTTCCGCCGCACGCCATCCATCGAGCCTGAAGCAAAAATGGCGCGTTGCTGGCGGAACAATTCCCCGAGCCGGACAAAATATTGCTCGGTATTGGCCCCGCCGCAGCGGGCCAGTTGAAAGCCCGCAACCGCGACCGGCGCGGGCGCGGTTGGGAATTCGCGGAACACGAAACGCACCTTGCCGGTGTCGATGTAGTTTTCCTTGAACTGGTCCCAAACGGTCTCGTGGAACTCGGCGCAGTGCGAGCAAGTGCTGGAGGCATATTCAATCAGCGTGACCGGCGCATCGTCCGCGCCAAGGACCATGTCATCGGGGCTAATAGCGGCGCTGCCGTTGCCGCCGCCGCAGGCCGCCAGCGTTCCAGCAAGAGCGAGCGCGCTTGCGCCCAAAAGCAATTGACGACGCCCCATGGCGAACATGATCGACCTCCAAGTTTGGCGGGAGGCTTAGAGTTTTTTTTCCGCCGTGGAAACCTTAGCCCTGCTTGACGGCGCGCCCGAGCCGCAGCAGCGCCGATTTGAGGCCAGGGTCGGCGACCGGGTCAAGCGCTTGCGCCAGCGCCGCTTCCTCGGCGGCGCTGAGCGGCGTCTTGAGGGGGCGGAGATTGGTTTTAGGCGCGGGGGCGGCGCTACGCTGTTCGATGCGGATGGATTTGACCTGCGCGCCAGCCACCCGCAGGCGCTCCAGGAGCAGGGGGGTCTGCTGTTGCAGGAAGGGCGCGAGCGCGCCTGGAACCCGCAGCGTCAGCACGCCGGCGGCCAGTTTTTCAGGCGCGGCGCGGGAAAACGACTCCCCCGCCACCTCTGGCCAGCGCCGTTTCAGCTCATTAAAGCCCATGCCGCCCTCGCGCATCAGCGGCTTCAGCAAAGCGGCGGCCGCCTTGCCGGCGCGTGGCGCGGGGCTAAAACTCAGCCGACCGCGTTGAGTGGCCAGCGCCTGGGCCGCGCGCGCTTCGGCGAGCGGATCGGCGGCCGGCGCGGGGCCAGGGCGAAATCTCTCCCGTAGGGACATGAGCGCAGGATCGAATCGGAATTCCATGAACGAAGCGTAAAGAGAGCCCATGCGAGCGCTTGTTCGAAAACCCGCCCAGCCTGTGGATAAGCCCGTCCCGACTCGGGAAAACCTCCGGAAATCATTGCTTTCCTGGTACGATTCAGTGGGGCGGGCGCTGCCCTGGCGGGTGCGCGGGGGGCGCGGCGAGCCCTACCGGGTCTGGCTGAGCGAGGTGATGTTGCAGCAAACCACAGTCGCGGCGGTGATCCCGTATTTCGCGAAATTCCTGGAGCTTTTCCCGAATGTCGAAGCGCTGGCGGCGGCGCCTCGGGACCTCGTGCTCGGGGCCTGGGCCGGGCTTGGCTATTATTCCAGGGCGCGGAACCTGCACGCGGCGGCGCGCAGGCTTGTGGCCGAGGGGTTTCCCGAAACGGAGGCCGGGTGGCGGGATTTGCCGGGGGTCGGGCCCTACACCGCCGCCGCCATCGCCGCGATCGCTTATGGTGCGCCGGCCAATGTCGTCGATGGCAATGTCGAGCGGGTGATGGCGCGGCTGTTTGCGGTCGAAGCGTACCTGCCGGCGGCGAAGCCGGAACTGCGGAATCTGGCGGGCGGACTGGTCATGGCTGATCGGCCCGGCGACTGGGCTCAGGCGCTGATGGACCTGGGCGCGACGGTGTGCACGCCAAGAGCGCCAAGGTGCGGGGTTTGTCCTTGGACAGCCCAGTGCGCGGCGCGGGCGACGGGCGCGCCCGAGAGCTATCCGCGCCGCACCGTAAAGCCGCCGCGCCCCGAACGCTTTGGGGCCGCCTTCCGGATCGAGCGCGGCGGCGCGTTCTGGCTGGTGCGACGGCCCGACAAGGGCTTGCTCGGCGGCATGGCGGCGCTGCCGACGACCGGGTGGCGGGCGCGCAAATGGAGCAAGCGCGAAGCGCTGGCGCACGCGCCCATCGATGCGAACTGGACCAAGGTCGGCCGAGTGCGCCATGTGTTCACACACTTCGCGCTGACGCTGGATGTGTACGCCGCCGACGCGATTCCGGTGGGCGAAGGTTGGTGGGGCGATGCATCGGCATTGCCAAGCGTGTTCAAGAAAGCGGCGCACAAAGGGTGAGAGCCATGACGGAAACCTTTGACGGCGGTTGTTCGTGCGGCGCGGTGCGCTATCGGTTGAATGCGAAGCCGATGTTCACCCATTGTTGCCATTGCCTCGATTGCCAAAAGCAAACCGGCTCGGCGTTCGCCATAAATGCGCTGGTAGAGACATCGCGGATCGACATGCTGAAGGGCGCGCCGAAGCCGATCTCAATGCCCACCGAGAGCGGTCGCCCGCACGACATTCATCGCTGCGAGCAGTGCCAGGTTGCGGTGTGGAGCGATTACGGGCGCAGGCCCTATCTGCGCTTCGTGCGCGTTGCGACGCTTGACCAGCCGCACGCAATCGCGCCCGACGTGCACATCTTCACGCGTTCAAAAGTTCCGTGGGTGCGCTTGCCCGAAGCCGCGCGCGCGTTCGACGTGTTCTATGACCTGAAAACCGAGTGGCCCCCCGAAGCCTTGGCGCGCCGCGACGCCGCGTCGAAGGGATCTTAATCGGCCCGGTCGCGCGCAATCAGCGCGGCGAGTTCCTTGCGGTCGGTGAGCTTGACGCCGCTGCGGCTTATGGCGATCCAGCCTTCATCCACCCATTCGTGCAGCTTGCGGTTCACTTTTTCGCGGCTGGCGCCGATGCGGCGGGCGAGCTCGGTTTGCGTCAACGTGATCGTGGTTCCTTCGCCGGCTTCTTCGAGCAGGCGCTGCGCCAAGCGTCCGCCGAGGTCGAGCAATTGCGAATCTTCCAGCGCCGCGTCAGCCGCGCGCAGCCGCCGGCACATTTCGGCGAGCAGCTTCAACAGGGCCTTTGGTTCGCTTTCGAGCGCGGCGATGGCTTGGTCGCGGGAAATGCGCAGCAGGCGCGAGCGGCGGATGGCGGCGATGTCAGCGGAGCGTTCGCCGCCATCGAGCACCGCCATTTCGCCGATCAGCGCGTGCGGCTTGAGCGCGGCGAGGCGCACGTCGCGCCCGGCGGCATTGGAAATGCGCACTTCCACTTCGCCTTCCAGCAACACGAAGAGCGCATCGCCCTTATCGCCGCGCGAAAACAACAATGCGCCAGGCTCAACGGTCACAGGCGCGCCCGCCTTCGCCAAACGCGCACGACCGGCGTCGGACAGCGCCGCCAGCAGCTCGGCTTTCGCCAGCGCCGCCTCGACGCCTTGAAGGTGTTCCTTGCCCACGGCCATGGAGACGAGCATTGCGGGCGCGCCGCGCGCGCGTCAATTGGCTACGCTTGCAGCGGCGCCATCGCCATTTGCCGGCGGATCTCGTGGCGGAAGAGATCGATGCATTGTGGGCCGCGAGCGGTCTCCAAGCTCCAGAAGGTCCAGCCATTGCAGGCGGGCGCGTCGGCGGCGGCGGCGCCCATACGGTGGATCGAGCCTGTCATTTCGCCGTATGCCAAGCTCCCATCGGCCCGCACACGCGCGCGTTTGCCGTTCGGGGAAACCAGCATGTCGCCCGGGCGTATGTAGCCCGCTTCGAGGATTTGTCCGAACGGCACGCGCGGCTCTTCCTTCTTGGAACGCGTGACCATCAAATCCTCGGCGGCGGCGGGAACAACTTGTCTGATCCGCGCCCGCGCGCCCGCGGCATAAGTCGCATCGCGCTCTATGCCGATGAAGTGGCGGCCAAGCCGCTTGGCGGCGGCGCCGGTCGTGCCTGTGCCAAAAAAAGGATCGAGCACGGTTTCGCCAGGGCGCGTTGTCGCGAGCACGACTCGGTGCAGCAGCGCTTCGGGCTTCTGTGTTGAGTGGAGTTTGCGGCCTTCGCGATCCTTCAAGCGCTCTGCGCCCGTGCACAACGGCAGCGTCCAATCCGAGCGCATCTGCAGATCATCGTTGAGCATTTTGAGCGCGTCGTAGTGGAACGTGTACTTTGCTTCCTTGGATTTCGCCGCCCAGATCAAGGTTTCATGCGCATTGGTGAAGCGTGTGCCCTTGAAGTTCGGCATCGGGTTGGTCTTGCGCCACACGATGTCGTTCAAAATCCAAAAACCAAGGTCCTGCATCATCGCGCCGACGCGGAAGATGTTGTGATAGGCGCCGATTACCCAGATCGCGCCGTCGTCTTTCAGGCAGCGCCGCGCCCCGGTCAGCCAAGCGCGGGTGAAATCGTCATAGGATTTGAAATCGGCGAACTTGTCCCATTCGTCGTCGACGCCATCGACGTTTGATTGATCTGGCCGCGTCAGCGCCCCGCCCAATTGCATATTGTAGGGCGGGTCGGCGAACACGAGATCGGCGCAGCCCTTGGGCAAAGCGGCCATCGCCTCGATGCAATCGCCTTCGATGATCCGGTCTTTGAGTTGTCGCGCAGCCATGGGGTCCCCTGGGGGATTCATCCTTGACTGGAGTCCACGAATCAAGAGTCCGCCGCTGCATTAACCATGAATGATGGTGAGGCTGCTTCGTCGCCCCAATATGTGGGGGGTAGGCGCTTCCTGGCGCCTATGCGGCGTCGCGAGCATCCAGGGCGGCGCGCACAGGCTTAAAGCTCATTCGATGAATGGCGCAGGGGCCGAGCTCGCCAAGGGCGCGCTGGTGTTCCGGCGTGCCATAACCTTTGTGCTTGGCGAAAGCGTAGCCGGGGTAACGCAAACAAAGCTCCCCCATCATGCGATCGCGCTCGACCTTGGCGATGATCGACGCCGCTGAAATGCACGCAACATAAGCGTCACCGTCGATGATGGTTTCCATTGCGCACGGCAGACTAGGCGCCGCATTGCCATCAATGAGCGCCGCGGCAGGGCGTTCGGCCAATTGGTCAAACGCGCGGCGCATGGCCAGAAACGTGGCCTGCAGGATGTTGATCTGGTCGATCTCCTGCGGCGAGGCAAAGCCGACGCCAACGATCGCGCAAGCGCGGATCGCCAACGCAAGTTCTTCGCGAACTTCGGCGGTGAGCTGTTTGGAATCCGCCAAACCCTTGGGGCGACCCTTTCGTGGCAGGATCACCGCGGCGGCCACCACCGGTCCCGCCCACGGCCCCCGGCCAGCCTCATCGATCCCACAAATGCCCATGGGCCGACACTGTCCGGATTCCGCGTACCGGGGCAAATGTACAGGTCGCTTGACAGACAAGTAAACATGACATATAGGCATGGAAACTTGAATGGAGGCGCGTATGTGTAAGTTCGATTGGTCCCCGGGCTCGATGCTGGCCGTAGCGATCGGCGTGGCGGTCGCTCTCGCGGTTGCCTACAGCCAAGGGCGCGCGTGATGGGCGAGCTGTCCGATCTCTGCGAAACCTCAATCGCGCCTCGCGAGGTCTCGCGCCGCTATCGGCGCGAGATGATCGTCGCGAGCCTGTTTTATGTCGGGGTGATCTTCATCAGCGTGTATGTCGCGCGCCATTTCACGCCGCCGCGTTGGGCGTCAGTGGGGTTGGCACTGGCCTCGGCGGCGCCCGTCTTCATGATGATGCGCGCCTACGGACGGTTCTTCGAAGGCTTGGACGAGTTTCAGCGTCGGGTGCAATCCGACGCGTTGGCGACGGCCGTCGGAATCGTGGGCTTCGCCGCCTTGACTTATGGGTTTCTCGAGAGCTTTGCGGGCTTTCCTGTGTTCGAGGGCGCTCTGATCTGGGTACTGCCTGCGATTGCAATCGTCCACAGCATCGCCGCGGTCTTCGTGCGCCGGCGCTACCAATGAGAAACCGCCTCAAGGTGCTGCGCGCGGAGCGCAATTGGAGCCAGGCGGACTTGGCTGAGCGCCTCGATGTCTCGCGCCAAAGCGTGAACGCGATCGAGACCGGCAAATACGATCCGTCGCTGCCGCTGGCGTTCAAGATCGCCGTGCTGTTCGGGCAGGCGATCGAGCAAATTTTTTTCACCGACGAGGCCGCGCAAGCGGCAGAATAGGAGGATGGGATGGTTGCCGCAACGCACTCACCGCAAACCAAGCGCCGGAAACTCTATCGAAACTTGATGCTCGCCGCCTTGGCGTCGCTGGTTGCGCTCTCCCTCGCCTACCGCGTGAGCACTTTTCCGATGCAATGGCCGTTGACCCTAGTCCTGATCGCGTGCGCCGTGCTTGCCGTCGTGCAGTTCAATGCGCTCGACGAGGTGGCGAAGCAGGCGCATTATGTCGCCTGGTATTGGGGCGCGATGTCGGCGTTGCTGGCGATCCTGATAATTGCCGTCGCCGTGGAAACCGGCCCCGCGTCGCAAATCGAAGGATTGCTCACGCCCTGGCTAAGCGGCGCGACAAAGCAAACTATCTTCCTCACCGGGCTGTTGACGGCGCCAGCGCTGATGTTGGTTGGTTTCGGCGGCTGGTGGCTCGCGTTCTGGCTGCGCCGTCGCTGAACGCGGCTTGATCCCGGGGGCGGGCGCGTTTACCCGTCCGCCCCATGCACTCCGCGCCGCCCCGCTGTTTCCAGGACGTGATCCTGACGCTCCAGTCGTACTGGGCCGGGCAGGGCTGCGCGATCCTGCAACCGTATGACGAGCAAGTCGGGGCGGGCACGCTGCATCCGGCGACGACGTTGCGTTCGCTCGGCCCCAAGCCTTGGCGCGCGGCCTATGTGCAGCCCTCGCGTCGGCCCAAGGATGGGCGCTACGGCGAGAACCCCAACCGGCTGCAGCACTATTACCAGTTCCAGGTGATCTTGAAGCCGAACCCGCCGGATTTGCAGCAGCTTTACCTGAACTCGCTCGCGGCCATCGGCATCGATCCGCTGCTGCATGACATCCGTTTTGTCGAGGACGATTGGGAGAATCCGACGGTTGGCGCATGGGGCCTGGGTTGGGAGGTGTGGTGCGACGGCATGGAGGTGAGCCAGTATACGTACTTCCAGCAAGTCGGCGGCTTGGATGTGAAGCCGGTGAGCGGCGAGTTGACGTATGGCCTTGAGCGGTTGGCGATGTACGTGTTCGGCGTCGATCGTGTTTACGATTTGCCGTTCAACGATCCCGGTAGCGAATACCCTGTGACGTACGGCGACATCTTCCTCGAAAACGAAAAGCAGCAATCGCGATACAATTTCGAGCTTTCCGATCCGGAGATGGTGCTGCGTTGGTTCGGCGATGCCGAAGCGACGGCTTCGCGGTTGCTGAAGGAGGGCAATGTGCTGCCCGCGTTCGATTACACGCTGAAGGCCAGCCATCTATTCAATTTGCTCGATGCACGCGGGGTTGTCTCGCCGACCGAACGGCAAAGTTTCATCGCAAGGGTGCGTGAGTTGGCGAAGGGCTGCGCGAGCGCTTGGGCGGAGGCGGAGAGTAAGGCATGAGCCCACAGAATAATACGCCAAAACCCCCTCCCCCTTGCGGGGAGGGGGCAGGGGGTGAGG
>JBEBHQ010000038.1:0-29385 GCA_040080805.1 Terricaulis sp.
TTGCGCCACGATTAGCGCGTGGAGCGCGGGTCTCCTGACCCGCTCTTGCAGCACAGGTGATGCGCGTCTGGAGACGCGCGGTCCAACCTGTCACACGTCGCGCGTCACCCCGCCCCCTGCCGTTCACGGACGCGCGCGCTCATGATTCCCAAGCTGCAACTCGTCGCCCTCAAAAAGCGCCTGCGTGGCCGCCAGGTGCTCGACGGCGTTGACCTCGATGTCGCGCCCGGCAAATCGCTTGTCGTCATCGGCGGATCTGGCGTCGGCAAATCGGTGACGCTGAAATGCGCGCTGGGATTGATGAAGCCCGATAGCGGCCAGGTGCTGGTCGACGGCGCCGAAATCGCGCGTATGGCGCGGCGCGCCCGCGAGGATGTGATGCGAAAGTTCGGCATGCTGTTCCAGGGCGGGGCGCTGTTTGACTCGCTCAGCGTTTGGGAGAACATCGCCTTCCGCCTGATCTATGCCGACGAAGTTCCGCGCAAGCTGGCGCGCGAGCGCGCGATCGAGACCATGGGCAAAGTGCGTCTCGCGGCGGAGTTCGCAGACGTGCGCCCCATCGAACTCTCCGGCGGCATGCAAAAACGCGCTGGCCTCGCGCGCGCCATCATCGCCAAACCGGATATCCTGTTCTTCGACGAACCCACCACCGGTCTCGATCCCATCACCGCCGACGCCATCAATGATCTGATCGTCGAGATGGTGCGCGACCTCGGCTGCGCGGCGGTCTCCATCACCCATGACATGGCGTCGGCACGCAAAATCGCCGATGAAATCGCCATGCTGCACGCGGGCAAAATTGTCTGGCGCGGGCCGGCGGCGAGCATTGACGCTTCCGGCAATCCCATGGTTGACCAGTTCGTGGCGGGACGCGCGGATGGTCCGATTCAGGCGGTCAGGTGAAAGAGGTTGCGATGCAGAAAATCCAAATGGGCGCCATCGCCACGATTATGGCGGCGTGCTCACCGCCTGTGTCCGAGGTTCCGCCGAGGGTGCCTTGGGCACCGATCGCGCTCGACCACACTCCGGAATACTGGGTTGAACGACAGGCCGATGTCGCATCGGCAACAATGCCAACGTTCTTTATTGATGCCGCCACCATCAACGATGCTGAGAACATCCGACGTGTTGCCGTGACCGCCTTTATGGCCGTACATCCTGGGACCCCGTGGGCCACAGCCCGGATGAACTATGTCACGGAGTTTGACTGCGCCGGGCGCCTTGTTCGCCCTATCTCAACAACCATGACCAGCCGCGGCGGTCCGGCGCTCACGAACCATGAGGACACGACATGGCGCCCTCTCGAGCAGGCTGAAAACATGCAGAGAATGTTCGACTTTGTCTGCAGCTCCCCAGACCAGCGCGCGGGCAATACAGACTTTGCTCAGTATGCAGACGTTCTTCCGATCGAAGATATGGCAGACGTTGCGATCGCTAGGGAAAGCGGCGATCCCGGGGGTTGATTTACGACAAGGCGCTGGGTCCCAATCGCATCACGCAGTCAAGGCATCCCGAGATGATGCGCGCCTGCGCCTCTGCGGAAACGTTCTCCGGCGCCCGCTCACATGGGCCGATCCAAGCATTGGCGTAAGCGCCTCCGCTCAGCCCGCCGCCGGCGCCGCCACGGTGCGACGGACCTTCACCAAGCCCTCGATGAGGCTGGCCTGCATGTCCGCGGGCACGCGCTCGGGCTTGAACAAAAGCCGCATCGTGTGGACATGAACCGCCACCGCCGCCGCATCCCAACCAGGCTCGGTCATGTCGATCAGCCGGCAGAACGAGTACGCGGCCTTGCTCAAGGCCTCGCGGCCAAACATGCCGCCGAGCCCCGCCAATGTGCATGACAATTCGTGCACCTGCTTGCGCGCATCGGGGTCTGGGACACCATCGATCTGGGCGAGCAGGCCCACGATGCCGGCGAAGCTCTCCTCCATGACGCCAAGCGTGCGCTCCTGCATCATCTCCATGTGCAGCGCCGCGCGCGAGATCGCGTCTTTCATGCCGATGCCGCCAGGCGCATTGAGGCAGCGCGCAAGGCCCCGCGTGGACGCGTTCGACTTCACAGGCTCGCTCACCACATCTCCACGCCGCTGCCGGTTTGAGACACAAGTTCAGGAGGCGCCGTCAATTCGCCGCGCCGCCCTTCGCTTTCCGCCACCCACAAAATGCGTTCCAGCAGGCCCTGGGTTGAGAAGGGTTTGGCGATAACATAATCGGCGCCGCATTGGCGCGCCGCGGTGATCAGGCGCACGTAGGTGTACGCCGTCAGGATCACCACCGGCACCGCCGCATTTGGCCCGCGCCGCTCGGAGCGCAGCCAGCGTACAAAATCATACGCCGCCTCCTTGAATGCATACGGATCGATCAAAATCAGATCGACGGAGTGCATTTTCACCGTATCGGTGCCGCTGGACATGTCAGAGCAGCGATACATTTTGCGGAACCCGCAACCCGACAAGATGCCGGTCAACACTTCGAGGGAAATCGGGCTGGCGTCGATCATCACCACCGACGCATTGGCGAAGTTGAACGTGAGTTCGGCTTTGAGCGAACCCCGGTCCTCGCTCACGGCGCCACCCTTTGCACGGCCTCGACAAGTTGGACTGGGTTGAACGGCTTGACGATCCACCCGGTCGCGCCAGCGGCCTTGGCGCGCGCCTTGAGAGCGGGCTCGCTTTCGGTGGTGAGCACCAGGATCGGGGTGGAGCGGGCCAGGCTCTCGCGCGCTTTCTCGATGAAACTCAGCCCGTCCAGCCTCGGCATATTAACATCGGTGATGATGACATCGGGTTTGACGCGGGCGAGCTGTTCGAGCCCGTGCACGCCATCTTCGGCCAGTTCGACCTTGAAGCCGGCGTTGCTGAGGACGAAATTGATCAGCTCGCGAATAGTCAGCGAATCATCGACGGCCAGGATGATCTTGGGCAGCGCCATTGGAACGTATCCCGGGAAAACCAAATACACCTATTACGTGCATATCATTAACCACTAGTTGCGTAGCGCGCCTTCCCCGGCGGACCCAGAAAGCAGCCATGGCCAAGCCGGATCACATTTTCACCTGCCAGGCCTGCGGCGCGATCTGGCCCAAATGGGCCGGCAAGTGCGAGGCCTGCGGGGAATGGAACACGATGGTCGAGGAAGCCGCGCGCCCGGTCGTGCCCGGCGCGATGGCGGCCCCCACCGGCAAAAAGAGCAAGCCGCTGGCGTTCGTGGAGCTGACCGGAGACGCACCGCCGCCGCCCCGGTTGGCGACCGGCATCTCCGAGTTTGATCGTGTGTGCGGCGGCGGCCTCGTGCCGGCCTCGGCGATCCTGATTGGCGGCGACCCCGGCGTCGGCAAATCCACGTTGCTGCTGCAAGCAGCGGCGGCGCTGGCGCGTTCCGGCGCCTGTGTCGCCTACATCACCGGCGAAGAAGCCGAGGCGCAGGTGCAGGAGCGCGCGCGCCGTCTCAAGGCCGCCGACGCGCCGGTGCAATTGGCGGCGGAGACAGACCTGCGCAAAATTCTCGATGGCCTCAAATCCATGAAGCCTGACGTGGCCATCATCGATTCCATCCAGACCGTTTGGGCCGATGGCGTGGAGGCCGCGCCTGGCACGGTCGCGCAAGTGCGCGCCTGCGCCCACGAATTGGTGCGCTTCGCCAAAAAAACCGGCGCCATCGTGATCCTCGTCGGGCACGTCACCAAGGACGGCCAGATCGCCGGCCCGCGCGTGGTGGAACACCTCGTCGATGCGGTGATCTATTTCGAAGGCGAGCGCGGCATGCCGTTTCGGATTCTGCGCGCGGTGAAAAACCGCTTCGGCCCGACCGACGAGATCGGTGTGTTCGAGATGATCGAAGCCGGACTGGTGGAAACGCCAAACCCGTCGGCGCTGTTCCTGGGCGCCAGCGGCGAACGCGCATCTGGCGCGGCGGTGTTCGCGGGCGTCGAAGGCTCGCGTCCCGTGCTGGTGGAGATCCAAGCGCTCGCCTCGCCCAGCGCTTACGGCACCCCGCGCCGCGCCATCGTCGGCTGGGACAGCGCGCGCCTGGCGATGATCCTGGCGGTGCTGGAGACGCGCTGCGGGCTCTCGTTCTCGGGACGCGATGTGTATCTTTCGGTCGCGGGGGGCCTGCGCATCACCGAACCGGCGGCTGACCTCGCGGTCGCTGCGGCGCTCATTTCAGCGCTCGCGGACCGTGCGCTACCGAAACAATGTGTCGTGTTCGGCGAAGTCGCGCTCTCCGGCGAAGTGCGCCCGGCGGGGCGCACGGATTTGCGGCTCAAGGAAGCCGCCAAGCTCGGCTTTACCCAGGCCCTCGCGCCGCCGCAGAAGAAACCCGGCGCCAGCATCGGCGTTAAAGTGCGCCAAATCGGCCAGATCAGTGACCTGGCAGCGGCCATTGGCGGCGATGATCTCACGTGAGCGAGTGGGCTTTCCTTCGGGGGGCGGGGCGGTTATCGGTGGCGGGCACACAGAAGTGGGGAGCGACGCGGATGGAACTCGGGTTCACTTGGTTTGATTTCGCGGCCCTGGTTGTGCTGGGCCTGTCTGGGGTGATGGCGTTCGCGCGCGGGCTGATCCGCGAAGTATTCTCGATCATCGCCTTCATCGGCGGAGCCATCGCCGCGGTGTTCTTCGCGGGCACGGTGCGACCCTTCGTGGAGAGCTTTACGCCGCTCTCAGGCCCGCTGGCTTCGGTCGCGGCGGGGTTGCTCATTTTCCTGGTCGTGTTCATCGCGATCACCGTGGTGACCTCGACTGTGGCCAAGACCGCCCATCAATCCACCGAAATCGGCAGCTTCGACCGCGCGGCGGGCCTGGGATTCGGGATTCTTCGCGGAGTGCTGGTGGTGGCGCTGTTCGTGCTGTTCGTGCGCCAAGCGCAACCAGAGGAATCCGGCGCGAGCGCCGATCCGATCCAGGACGCCATTCGCGGCGCACGGACCTACCCTATCTATAACGGTGTAGCCCAGGGGCTTGAGGCGATCCTGCCGCAGGCCCGCGAGCGGGCGCGTGATATGATTGAACGACAGAAGGGCGAGTCGGCGCCGATTCCCCCGCCTGCCGAGCCCCAGCCCGCGCCAAGCTCGGGTCCGACCTAACGCCGAGGATAAATGACCGCCAAACGCCCTCAGCTTCGTTTCGATCCGACGCCGGGGGACCCGGCGACAGACAAATGGGCTGACGACGACAAGCCGCGCGAGGAGTGCGGCGTGTTCGGGGTGTTCGGCAGTGAGGACGCCTCGGTGCTGACTGCGCTCGGCCTGCACGGTTTGCAACACCGCGGCCAGGAGGGTTGCGGCATCGTCAGCTTCGATGGGCGCTTCCACCACGAGCGGCATCTGGGGTTAGTCGGCGAGCATTTCTCCGGCGCCGACATGCCCAAGCGCCTGCCCGGCGCCGCCGCCATCGGCCATACGCGCTACGCCACCCAGGGCGGCACGATCCTTCGCAACGTGCAGCCGCTGTTCGCGGACCTTGCGCTTGGCGGCTTCGCTGTCGCCCACAATGGCAACCTCACCAACGCGCGCGACCTGCGCGAACGCTTGGTTGATGAAGGCGCCATTTTTCAATCGACGTCCGATTCCGAGTGCATCCTGCAACTGATCGCGCGCTCGCGCCGCGCCAAGGTGGTCGATCGCTTCGTGGAAGCGTTGCACGATTTGCAGGGCGCCTACGCGCTGGTGTGTTTGACCAACACCATGCTGATCGGCGCGCGCGATCCCATCGGCATTCGCCCACTGGTGCTGGGCGACCGTGACGGCGCGCCGATCCTAGCGTCGGAAACCTGCGCGCTCGACATGATTGGCGCGAGCTTCGTACGCTCGATCGAGCCGGGCGAAGTGGTGGTGATCTCACGAGCCAAATCCGGCGAGATGAAGATCGAGAGCCATTTCCCGTTCCCGCGCCGCAAAGCGCGGCCGTGCCTGTTCGAGTTTGTGTACTTCGCGCGTCCGGACTCGGTGGTTGATGGCCGCTCCGTGTATGACATCCGCAAGCGTATGGGATTACGCTTGGCGCAGGAAACACGGGTGGACGCCGACGTGGTTGTGCCGGTGCCGGATTCGGGCGTCCCCGCGGCGATGGGGTTCGCCGCTGAGAGCGGGCTGCCTTACGAACTCGGCATCATCCGCAACCATTATGTCGGCCGCACGTTCATTCAGCCGAAGCAGGAAATTCGCGCCCTCGGCGTGCGGCTCAAGCATGCAGCCAATCGCGGCGTGCTCGCGGGCAAACGCGTGATTCTGGTGGACGATTCTATCGTCCGCGGCACCACCTCGCAGAAAATCGTGCAGATGGTGCGCGAAGCAGGCGCCAGGGAAGTGCACTTCCGCAGCGCCTCCCCGCCCATAAAGTTCCCTGATTTTTACGGCATCGACATGCCGACGCTTGATCAACTCATGGCCGCGCAAATGACGATCGAGGAAATGCGCACAACGCTCGGCGTTGACACCCTTGGGTTCTTATCGGTTCCCGGCCTCTATTGGGCCATGGGCGAAGTTCGCGACGACGCCAGCCCGCAATTCACCGACCATTGCTTCACCGGCGACTACCCCACCGATCTGCTGGATCACGGCTCGGACCGCGCAGCCAAGGATTTCCAACTCTCACTGCTGGCCGAAACGACGTAGGCTGGCGCTGGTCCTTCTCCCCTTGCGGGAGAAGGTGGCGCGAAGCGCCGGATGAGGGGTGAAGGCGATACCCCTGCAGACGTAGCGCTCACACCCCTCAACCGTCTCGCCGCTGCGCGGCGATCCACCTTCTCCCACAAGGGGAGAAGGACAATTTTCTCAAACGGGCGAACGTACTTCAACGCTGAAATTCTTGGGGCGACGCTTCAGGAATATTCTTTGAAACACCATGGCGGCGGTAATCGGCGCGCCGGTGTGCGACATGAAGACGGGGCCGATGCCAGCCAATTTGCCGATCGCGTCCATGGTCGCGCGATAGGTTTCGCGCCGCGCGCCGAGCCAGCCCTGATGCTTCTTGCGTTCGTTCCAGAAACTGCGCGGGTGCAAGGACAGGTGCACCGGCGCGCGGCGATTTTTAGCGAAGCCGATCAGCGCGTCCATCACGCGGTACTCGTGGCCTTCGATATCGACCTTAAGCACCATTTTCGTCGCGTCGCCGACAGCCGTGTCGAGGTCAGCGAAGGTGACGGTCTTGACGATCAACGGCTCGCCCTCGCCGATCGAGGAGGTTTCCGAATTGCCGAAGCCTTGCGGCGCGTAGAGTTTCAATTCACCAGGCTCGAGATCGACGGCGGCGTTCCAGATTTCAACATTGGCCACGTTGGCGGCGATGTTGGCGGCAAGTTCGCCGTGCGCCACCGGATCTGGCTCCAAGGCAATGACGCGCGCCATCAACGGGCTGGCGTAGAGAGATACCGGACCAATCCAGGCGCCTACGTCAACCAGCACCGCTTGGGGATCAGCCACGGCGTCGAGAAAGCGAAAGGTCTCGTCCTCCCAGCGTCCGGCGACAGCATTGGCCCAGAAAGCGCGAATTTCCGGACGGACGGCGACCACTTTGTAGGTCCGCTCGTTGAGCCGCACTTCAATAGGTTCGTTCTTGTCCGCCTCAGCCATGCTTGGTCCTGCCTTGATCGGGGTGGTCAAGCACACTTCACGGCCGCGCGCGAGGTCTTCACGGCGGCCAATAAGCCGCTACAAGCCGCCGATGACCACGCCCAAGCCCATCGCCCTCGTCACTGGCGCCTCGCGCGGCATCGGCCGCGCCGTGGCCTTGGAGCTGGCGCGCCAGGGCTGGCGGGTCGTCTGCGCCGCGCGCAGCCAGAAGGCGTTGGAGGCGCTGGATGATGAGATCAAGGCGGCGGGCGGGGAAGCCACGCTCGTCCCGCTCGACTTGCGTGACTATGACGGCATTGACCGGCTCGGCGGCGCGTTGTTCGAGCGCTTCGGCAAGCTCGACGCTTTGGCCGCGTGCGCCGGCGCACTTGGCGCACTGACGCCCGCGCACCAGGCGAGCCCCGCGCTGATGGACGAAGTCATGGGCGTCAACTTCACCGCCAACCAGCGCCTGATCCGCGCCATGCATCCGCTGCTGCGCGCGTCGGACGCCGGGCGCGCCGTGTTCATCAGCTCTGGCGCCGCGCGCGATCCGAAAGCCTATTGGGGGCCCTACGCCGCCAGCAAAGCCGCGCTCGAAGCCTTGGTGCGCTGCTATGCGGCTGAAAACGCCGTCACACCGATCAAGGCTAATCTGTTTAACCCCGGCCCCGTCCGCACCGCCATGCGCGCCAAGGCATTTCCGGGCGAAGACCCGATGACGCTGCCCACGCCGGAGGATGTCGCGCCACAGATTGTGAAAATGTTGCGCGCCGATTGCGCGGCGAGCGGTGAGACCATCCGGTTCCAGAACTAACACACCGTCATCCCGGACACGCGGAACGCGTGATCCGGGACCCAGGAGCTCATGAGCAGCGTTCCGCGATCCCCTGGGTCCCGGGTCTCGCTTCGCTCGCCCGGGATGACGGAAGGGAGTGAGCGTGACGCGTTCGTACGACACCATCATCATCGGCGCGGGCGCTGCTGGGCTGTACGCGGCGATGCATGCTGGCAAACGCGGGCGGCGCGTATTGGTGCTGGAGCACAATGCGGAGCCCGGCGCGAAAATACTGATCTCCGGCGGCGGGCGCTGCAATTTCACCAACCTGGACTGCACGCCAGATCGCTTTCTCTCAGCCAACCCGCATTTCGCGCGCTCGGCGCTGGCGCGGCACACGCAGCACGACTTCATCGCGCTGGTGAAGAAACACGGCATCGCCTTTTACGAAAAAGCGCTGGGGCAGTTGTTCTGCGAGGGCGCGCGTTCATCAGGGAAAATCGTGCGCATGTTGCTGGACGAGTGCGCGGCGGGAGGGGTGGAGATTCGCTGCAATTGGCGCGTCAACGCCGTGCGGCGCGGCGAGCGCTTCGTGGTTGAAACGATGTTGGGCGCATTCGAGAGCGAGACGCTAGTGATCGCCACGGGCGGGCTCTCCATTCCCAAACTCGGCGCCAGCGCTTTTGCGTACGATATCGCCGCGCAATTTTCCGTGCCTGTCATACCCACCCGCCCTGGCCTCGTGCCGCTCACCTTCGCCGAAGCCGATCTTGCCTGGATGGCGCCGCTGAGCGGGGTGTCAGCCCAGATCAGCGCCAGCGCCGGCGGCGCGACGTTTCGCGAAGCGGCCCTGTTCACCCATCGCGGACTCTCCGGACCGGCGATCCTGCAAACCTCGTCCTATTGGCGCGCGGGCGAGCAGATCGTCATCGACTGGCTGCCCGGCGCCGCGCCCGATGCGCTGGTCGAACGCAAACGCGCGCGGCCAAAGGCGTTGGTGAAGACCGCGCTTGCTGAATTGCTTCCAGCCCGGCTTGCCGAAGCGCTGGGCGAACATTTGCCGCAAAGCGCGCTTGGCGACATGAAGGATGCGGCGCTGATCGAAATCATAGATCGCCTCAAACATTGGTCACTGACGCCCATCGGCACAGAGGGCTATTCCAAAGCCGAGGTCACCGTCGGCGGCATCGACACCGGCGCGCTGTCTCAGCAAACCATGGAATGCCGCGACGTTGCTGGACTTTTCTTTGTTGGCGAAGCCGTGGACGTCACTGGTTGGCTGGGCGGCTACAATTTCCAATGGGCGTGGTCGAGCGGCTGGGCCGCGGGTCAGGCGTGTTGAACCGCTGCCGTAGCGCCGACCCCCTCTCGATCTCCCCCTTGCAGGGGGAAAATCAGGTGGCGCTACTCAGCCGCCTTCGTCGAACGGGTTTTTGCCCGACGCACGCACGATCAGGCGCACGGGCGCGGCGTGCAGATTGAACGCTTCGCGGATGCCGTTGACGAGATAGCGTTTGTAACTCTCCGGCATGTCCTCGGCGCGCGAGCACAACATCACGAACGTTGGCGGGCGGGCTTTGATTTGCACGATGTAGCGCGGCTTGATACGCTTGCCTTGCACCGCGGGCGGGGGATGGCGGCCCATCGTATCGTGCAGCCAGGCGTTCAGATCGCTGGTTTTCACGCGCGCTGTCCAATCGCTGTGCGCTTCTTCCACAGCGTTCATCAACCGCTCCAAGCCCACGCCGGACAGCGCCGCCACCGTCACGAGCGGCGCGCCGCGCGCTTGCGGCAAACTTTCCTTGGCGACCAGCTTTAATTCCTCGAACGCCGCGCGCGGGTTTTCGATCTTGTCCCATTTCGCCAACACGAACACGAGCGCGCGGCCTTCGCGGACAACGAGATCAGCGATGGTGAGATCCTGCTTCTCGAACGCCTCCGACGCATCCATCACCAGGATGCAAACATCGGCGAAGCGGATGGCGTGCGTCGTCTCGGCCACCGACATGCGTTCGAGCTTAGCCTGCACCTTCGCCTTTTTGCGCATGCCGGCGGTATCGACGAGGCGGTAGGGCTTGCCGCGCCAGCTCCACTCGATGGCGATGGCGTCGCGGGTGATGCCCGCTTCGGGGCCCACCAGCAGACGCTCCTCGCCAAGCAGGGCGTTGACCAAAGTGGATTTGCCGGCGTTAGGCCGGCCGATGATGGCGAGCTTGATCACGCGCGCGGGCGCGGGCGCTGCAGGCTCGTCGGGGTTCTCGGGCGGCGCGGCGCTGCGTTCTTCAGCGCGCGCCGACTGGCGCTTCCTGGTTGCGGGTTCCGCTATTTCCGGGGCGGGACAATGCCGCGCGATCGCCGCGTAGAGATCGCCCATACCTTCGCCGTGTTCGGCCGAGAGCGGCACGGGTTGGCCAAGGCCGAGCGCGAAAGCTTCGTTGACACCGGTTTCGCCGGCCCGGCCCTCGGCTTTGTTGGCCGCGAGCACGACCGGCTTGTCTGAGCGCCGCAGCAGCGCGGCGAAGGTTTTATCGAGCGGGGTCACGCCCACGCGCGCATCGATCATGAACAAGATGATGTCGGCTTCGGCGATGGCGATTTCGGTTTGCGCGCGCATACGCGATTCGAGCGAGGCGTCCGTGGTGTCCTCGAACCCAGCGGTATCGATCAGCGTGAAATCGAGATCGCCAAGGCGCCCTTGCGCCTCGCGCCGATCACGGGTGACGCCAGGCGTATCATCGACGATCGCCAGATTTTTTCCGGCGAGCCTATTGAAGAGCGTCGATTTGCCGACATTCGGCCGCCCGACGATCGCGAGCCTGATCGTCATGGCAGCCTATCATCAGCGAAGCACGATGAGCCGCGCCTCATCGGTGACAATGTAAATTTGATCGTTTGCGGCGATCGGTGGGATAAAGACGGGCTTGCCGATATCGACGCTGGCCACGGTTTGGCCGCTCTGGGGCGTCACCGCCACGACATCGCCCACCGAGTTGGCCAACACAAGGCGCCCGCCAATCATAACAGGCCCGGTCCACGCGACCCGCCCCTCGCGGTTGCGCTCATTTTGGAAACGGCGCAGCTGCGAAACCCAATAGATATTGCCAGTGGCGCGGTTGAACGCGGCTAGCACCCCGTCAATGCTGACGGCATAGAGCACCTCACCCGCGACCCATGGCGTTTGCGTTGAAGCAAATGGCCGCGCCCAGACGCGCTGCCCTGTGCGCAAATCGATCGCCGCCAGCACGCCCGAATGGCTTGCCGCGTAAGCGACGCCGCTATCGATCACGGGGCGCCCGGCAATGTCGTTGATCGCCGAAAGCGACGTCAGCCGGCCCGTGCGCGACAGCGAATCCACCCAAAGCCGGCGCCCGTTGGCGGCCAGCAGCGCGATCACCTCGCCCGAAGCGAACGGCGCGACAACAGTATCGCCGTCAATAGCAACGCTGGAGGCGGAAAGAATGCGCGCCGGCTCGGCGATGGCTTGGTGGGTCCACGCTACCTCGCCGGTGCCGGCGTCCATGGCGATCAGTTCGCTATCATTGGTGGTGGCGAACACGCGGCCGCTGGAAACTGTCGGCGCCGATTGAAACGGCGCGTCCGCTTCGGTGCGCCATATTTCTTCGCCGGTCACCCCGTCGAGCGCGACGGTGAAGCCAAATCCGGTCGACACAAAGACGCGCCCCCCGCCGGCCGCGACGCCGCCGCCGCGGGCTGCGCGGTCACGGCCTTCGCTGGGGCGCAGCGCGCGCGTCCACAGCCGCTCGCCGTCGCGCGCGCCCACCGCATGAACGCGGTGGTCGGCGTCGAGAAAATAGAGCCTGCCATCGGCGATCACAGGCGGCGCGGCGATTTGCACGCGGTCGGTCGAGCCGCGGCCTAGATCAGCCCGCCAGGCGCGCTCCAGAACCGCCGCGCCCGATGAATGAGGCGGGGAATTGTCGGCGGTGCCCCCAGGTTGGGTCCACTCGATGACGGAAACCGTGGGGGGAAGCGCAACACTTTGCGCGGTCAGGGTCGGATCGGGCGTCAATTGCTGTTCGGATGCCAGGATGGACACCCGCCCATCCTCGGGCGCGGTTTGGGTTGGCGCGTCGGCGCCGCCGTTGAACGGCCAAACCGCGTCGCCAACGCGTTGCACTGTAGAGCACGCCGACAACGCAGCCGCAGCCGCGAGCGCCGCGACCGGCCCAAATCGTCTCATGTTCATTTGCTTTCTCCTTCGGAGGGCGCGAGCGCGGGGGCTGCGCTCTCCGCTGAGGTTTCCGGCGCGGGGCCGATGACAGAAAGTGCGACCTGGGCGCGCTGCTGCACGGCCTCGGGCGCATCGAATGCAAGCGTCAAGTTCTCGAGTGTGTCGCGGGCGATGTCATTCTGGCCGGCTTCCCACGCTTCAATCGCCAGCAATTCGCGTGCGAGGTAACTCAAGCGGCTGTCGGAGTCGATCAGCGGCTGCAGGCGTGCTTGCAGGGCCGAAAAATCTTGCGTCTCGGCGGCGATGTAAGCGGCGCGCAGCTGGGCTGTCTCACGCATGACAGGATCAGTCGCGTTGCTTGCGGCCTGATCGAATTCCGTAAGCGCGGCGTCAAGATCGCCTTGCGCTTCAAGCACGGCGGCATGTTCCATACGCGCCATCGCCCGATAAACGCCGGGGCCCTCATTGCTCAAGCGCTCGAATTCGGTCTTGGCGCTGTCGAGATTGCCAGCGCGCGCGAACTCTTGCGCGGCGGCGTACTCAACCGCGTGCGTACGCGATTGATTGGTCGAATAGGCGCGCCAACCTTGCCAAGCGCCGATGCCGCCGATGAACACAACAAAGGCGGCGATCAAATACGGGCCAAAGCGCTTAGCGATCGCCAACATGCGCTCTTGGCGCAGGTTCTCATCGACTTCCTGAACAAAAGTATCGGTTTCGTTGGTCAAGTGCTCGAAATCCTCGCCCCTCGCCGGACGGCGCGCCCAAATGGCGCGCCCGGCCCCTGAAAAATCGCCGGCAAGCTAGCCGCGCTTGTCGCCCTGGGCAACGCGCGGCTGCCGCGATCTATCCTCGCCCAGGGCATAGGTCTCGGCTGAGGCAGGAAAACGGCGGGCGCGGACATCAGCTGCATAGGCGGCGGCGGCCTGTTCGACCACACCCTTGAGGTCGGCATAGCGCCGCACGAATTTCGGTGTCCATTCAAACAGACCCAAAAGGTCGTCGGTGACCAGAATCTGGCCGTCGCACTGCGCCGAAGCGCCAATACCTATAGTCGGCGCGCGGACCGCCGCGGTGATTTCGGGGGCCAGCGACACATCGACCCCCTCGATCACGATCGCGAATGCCCCCGCCTCGTCGGCGGCGCGGGCCTCGGCCAACACTTGGGCCCGCTCTTCAGGGGTGCGGCCCTTGGCGCGGAACTTCCCGTCCACGTTGACCGCCTGCGGTCGCAGCCCGACATGCCCCATCACCGGAATGCCGCGATCGACCAGGAAAGCGATGGTTGCGCCCACGGAAGGGCCAGATTCCACCTTCACCGCCTGCGCTCCGGTCTCCTTCAACACCCGCGCGGCATTGGCGTAGGCGAGTTCTGGCCCCGCTTCATAGGACCCAAAAGGCATGTCCACGACCACCATCGCCCGCTCGGCGCCGCGCATCACGGCCTGGCCGTGCAGGATCATCATGTCGAGCGTGACGCCGACGGTGTTGGGAAACCCGTGGACGACCATGCCCACCGAATCTCCCACGAGCAGCAGGTCGCAATGGGCGTCGAGCAGCTTGGCCATGGGCGCACTGTAGGCGGTGAGGCAGACGACCGGTTCGCCGCCCTTTCGGGCGCGGATATCAGGTGCGGTGAGGCGGCGGATTTCAGTGTGGCGCGACATTGGAAAGGACATAGCCTCTCAAGCCATGCCGCACCAGCACACTCGCTCGCCGTTAGTCGCGCGAGGCGCGATAAGCTACGGCGCCGCCGGCCAAAGCCGCCATGATCAGCAACACCTGGGTAAGGCCCGCGCTTGTGGCTTGCAGCCAGCCCTGCGCTTGGTTGGCCACCAGAGGAACTTCGGTGTTCAGCGCACCCTGCGCCCGGGCGACTTCCAAACCGAACGAGACCAGGAAATCCTGCGCAAAGCTCCAGAGCAGCGGGAAAAGCGCGCAAAGCACCGTCACGCCAGCAACGCCCAAACCGATCGCATGTACGGCGGCGCGCATTTCACCGGCGCGCTCACGGCGCGCCACCGCGGCGCCGACCCGAACGGAAAACCCGTTATCGATCGGCTCATCGGCTTCGGCGAACGCCCGTTTCAGGATTGTATCAAGTTCAGTCATGGGGCCGCCTCCAACATGCGGCGAAGCTTATCAGTGCCTCTCAATACGTGGGACTTCACTGTGCCGAGGGGAAGCCCTGTCATGTCGCCAATCTCGGAATGGCTCAGGCCTTCTCCGTGGTTCAAGGTCACACACAATCTCTCCGCATCCGACAATCTGGCAAGCGCCTTCTCCAGATCAATCTTGGCGCCAGCCGCGGCCTCGGGCGTCGAGCCTTCGGAGGCGATCGGCGAAGCATCGTCGATGACTTCGAACACGGCCTTCTGACGCCTTTTCGCCATCAGAAACGTGGTCACCGCGATCCTCCTAAACCAACCCGGGAAAGCCGCCGGGCTTTCCAAGTTCCTAATATTATCCCAGGCCTTGATGAACGCTTCTTGAGCCAGATCGTCAGCCTCGGCGAAATTGTTGCACATCCGGCGCAAGAGGGCCCGCGCCCAGCCTTGGCGGCGCTTCACGAGCTCCCCAAAGGCCGCCTGATCCCGGGCCTGCGCGGCTACGATCAACGTCGCCTCCGCAGCCTGAGACAGATTGAGGAGCCCCCGCGCCGCCACCTCTCACTCACGCGTCCTTCTTTTTGGTCAGGTAATCTACGATCGCAAGCAGGACGAACGCCCCGCCAAGAGCGCCCAGAATAACCGCTGGTATCAGCATGCCGTTGTGAGCCGCGCCCGTGGGTTCAAAACCATCCATGACGAAGGCAGCTGCCGTAAAGCCGCCGGCAAGCGCCAGCAGGACAATGCCGCTGCCCAGCGTCTTGCGCGCCTTGTCACCGCCCTCCTGGCGTCCGCCGTCGGTGAGCTGACGCATCAAAGTGGGATCAAGAGTTTGTCCCTTTTCAAGCGCCTGGGCGATTAACTGGTGGGCCGATTGCCGGGTTCGCTCTTTCAGCCAGATGGGAACGATAATAACCGCGCCCAAAAAGCCAAAAAACACAAACGGTACAAAAAATTCGGCGTCCATATTGCCTCTCCATGAGCCTTTCGGGGTTTGCCCCATTGCTGACATAGATGCACGAGTCCGGGGAAATGGATGCAGGGGCGCTGAGGTGGTAACCCGCTACTCGGCCGATATCGCCGCGTAAGCATCCAGCTTGAACCCGACGATCAGCTTGGCCCCAACTTCCAAAACCGGGCGCTTGATCATAGAAGGCTGGGCCAGCATCAGGACAATGGCCTTGGCCTCGTCCAGGCCCGCTTTGTCGGCCTCCGGCAGCTTGCGGAAGGTCGTGCCGGCCCGATTAAGCAAAACCTCCCAGCCGGCTTTGCGCACCCAGCCCGCGAGCCGCGCCGCGTCGATGCCGGCGACTTTGTAATCGTGGAACACGTAGGCGATGTCGTGCGCCTCCAACCAGGCGCGCGCCTTCTTCATCGTGTCGCAGGGCTTGATGCCGTAAATCGTGATCACCACGATCCCCTCCCCCTCGATGCCAAATCACCGCCACAAAACCACGGTTCGAGCCATCACCCATTGCTTGAGCAGGATTGTGCATCCTATTTGGGCAGCACTGCTCACATCCGCGGCGCCCGCAGCTGGATTAGAGCTGTCGCGCGTAGGCACGCTTGCGAGCGGAGGGCGCGCTCCCCGTCATACAGGCATCTGAGTCGTGGGGTATGGCATGAGATATCTGATGTGGGTGTTGGCGTCCGTGGGCGCGCTGGCCTTGGTGAACCCCGCCGTCGCGCAAACGGCGGCGCCGACGCCGGACAAAGGTGACGTCAGCTGGATGCTGGTTTCGACCGTGCTGGTGCTGGCGATGATCATACCGGGGCTGGCGCTGTTCTATGGCGGCCTGGTGCGCGCGAAGAACATGGTCTCCATCCTGAGCCAAGTTTTCGTCGTTACTGCCATCGGAATGGTGATGTGGCTGCTGGTTGGGTACAGCCTCGCCTTCACCGATGGCGGCGATCTAAACCGATATGTCGGCGGCGTAAGCAAGGCGTTGCTTGCCGGCGTCACAACGGCTTCGTTGGTCGAGAGCTTCTCAGTCGGCGTGCCCATCCCCGAACTTGTGTTCGTGGCTTTCCAGATGACGTTCGCGTGCATTACCGCAGCGCTGGTCTTGGGCGGCGTCGCCGAGCGGGTGAAATTCAGCGCTGTCATTGTATTCGCCGTGTTGTGGCCGGTGATCGTGTATTATCCCATGGCGCATATGGTGTGGTGGTGGGGCGGACCGGCCATGGCCGCCGACCCCGCACAAGCCGAGGCGCTGGCCGCTGGCGCAGGATTGATCTGGAGTTTTGGCGCGCTCGATTTTGCCGGCGGCACCGTCGTGCACATCAATTCTGGAATCGCCGCCCTCGTTGGCGCGCTCGTGCTCGGTTCTCGAACACGCTACCGCAAGGAGCCGATGCCGCCGCACAACCTGACGCTCACCGTCACCGGCGCCGGCCTGTTGTGGGTGGGCTGGATCGGCTTCAACGCCGGTTCCAATCTTGAAAGCAATGCTTACGCGGCGCTCGCGTTGCTCAACACCTTTGTCGCGCCCGCGGCCGCGGCGCTAAGCTGGATGCTTACGGAATGGGTTTTCAAAGGCAAACCCAGTCTTTTGGGACTGGCGTCTGGCGCGGTCGCGGGGCTGGTTGCGATCACGCCAGCGGCTGGTTTTGCAGGACCGGTCGGGGCGATGCTGCTGGGCCTTGCGGTCGGGCCGATCTGCTTGTTTGCGTGTTCGTCACTCAAGGATGCCTTGAAGTACGACGACAGTCTCGACGTGTTCGGCATCCATGGCGTCGGCGGCGTTGTGGGCGCGCTGGGGACGGCGATTGTGGTCGATCCAGCGCTCGGTGGCGCCGGCATCGTCAACTACGTCACCGGCGCGGCTGGCTATCCGGGGCTGGCCGCGCAATTGTGGTCGCAAACACAAGCGGTATTGATCACGATCGCATGGTCGGGCGTGGGCAGTTTTGTCGTTTGGATGATCGCCAAGACACTCACTGGCGGGCGAGTGAGCAAGGAAATCGAGGCCGAAGGCGTCGACTACGCCGAGCACGGCGAAGTCGCGTATCATAGCTAGGACCGTATGGAACGCATGACCAAGTTCGTTGAACTCGCCGCGGCGCCGCCAAGCGCCCGCGCGCCCGCGGCGCGTCGCGGCGACTTCAACGAAATCCAGGCGGCGTTCAAGGCGGAGCAAGCGGCGGCGCAGGCGAGCCGATGCGCTCAATGTGGCGTTCCGTTTTGTCAAAATGCATGCCCGTTGCACAACAACATTCCAGATTGGCTGCGCCTGACCGCCGAAGGCCGCACCGAAGAAGCTTATGAACTGGCGGCGGCCACCAATTCCATGCCGGAAATCTGTGGACGCATTTGCCCGCAGGACCGCTTGTGCGAAGGCGATTGCGTCATTGAGCAATCCGGCCACGGCGCTGTAACCATCGGCGCGGTCGAAAAACACATCGCCGAAGCCGCCTGGGAGTACGGCTGGGTCAGGCCTTTGGCGCCGCGGCGCGAACGCCCTGAGAGCATCGGCATCATTGGGGCGGGCCCTGCGGGTCTTGCCGCCGCCGAGAGCCTGCGCGCGCGCGGCTACAAGGTCACGGTCTACGACCGGCACGACCGCGCTGGAGGATTGCTCACCTACGGCATCCCCGACTTCAAATTGGAGAAGCACATCGTCGCGCGCCGCGTGCAGCGTTTGATCGATGGCGGAATTACCTTCCAACTCAGCTGCGATGTCGGCGCGGACATCGCCTTCGCCGATGTGCGCGCCAATCACGACGCCATCTTGGTGGCGACAGGCGTGTACCAAGCGCGGCCTCTGCGTGTGGCGAATGCGGGCACGGCCTTGCCGGCGCTCGACTATCTCATCGCCGCCAACCGAGCTGAAATTGGCAACGCCAGCGGCGAACCGATTGCGAAAAACAAGGATGTCGTCGTCATCGGCGGCGGCGACACCGCCATGGATTGCGTACGCACCGCCGTGCGCCAAGGCGCCGCGAGCGTCACTTGCCTCTATCGACGCGACCGTGACAACATGCCGGGGTCGGGGCGCGAAGTGAAATACGCCGAGCAAGAAGGTGTTCGCTTCGAATGGCTGGCGGCGCCAAAGGCCATTCGCGGCGGCAAGACGCCTGTCGTCAAAGCGGTGCGCATGCGGCTCGGCGCCCCGGATTCCGGCGGTCGGCGCGCACCCGAAGAGGTCGATAACAGCGAGTTCGCCCTGCCGGCCGATCTCGTCATCGCCGCCTTGGGCTTCGACCCCGAAGAGCTCCCGAAAATATGGAACACACCCAGTTTGGAAACCTCAGCTTGGGGAACGCTCGCCGTAAACTGGAGCTACGCCACCAGCCTACCCGGCGTGTTTGCCGCCGGCGACATCGTGCGCGGCGCATCACTCGTGGTGTGGGCGATCCGCGAAGGCCGTGATGCGGCCGACGGGATTCACGCCGCCCTGACAGCGCGAGCCGCCGCGGCTTGCATCGCGGCGGAATAAATCATGGAAGATGTCGCTCAAGCCGTCGAGAGATATCAGCGCGAGCGCGCAAAGCTCACGCGCGAGGGCCTCTACCGCGCCGAGGACGAGCATGACGCATGCGGCGTCGGCCTCGTTGTCGCCATCAACGGCAAGCCGCGCCGTGATGTGGTGACCCTGGCGCTGCAGGCGCTCAAATCCGTCTGGCATCGCGGCGCGGTCGATGCCGACGGCAAGACCGGCGACGGCGCCGGCATCCTGATCGAGGCGCCGCAAGCGTTCTTTCGCGAGGTCGTCGAGCGCACCGGCCACAAACCGGGCGAACGGCAAATATTCGTCGGCCAGATTTTCTTGCCGCGCAACGACTTCGCGGCGCTTGAGCGCGCGCGGGTCATCGTTGAAAGCGAAATCATTCGCGGCGGCTTCAGTTTCTACGGCTGGCGCCAAACGCCGATCGACATTTCGGCGATCGGCGACAAGGCGAACGCAACACGCCCCGAGATCGAACAGGTGCTGTTTTACGACCCCAGCGACCGCGACCACGACACTGTTGAACGCGATCTCTTCATCTGCCGACGCAAAATCGAGAAGCGCGCGCTCGCCGCCAACATCATGGAGCTTTATGTCTGCTCATTGAGTGCGCGAACCCTCGTTTACAAGGGGATGTTCCTCGCCCAGCAGATCGACGTGTTCTATCCAGACCTGCGCGACGAGAAATTTGCGTCCTCGGTCGCGCTTTATCACCAACGTTACTCCACCAACACCTTTCCAACCTGGCGCTTGGCGCAGCCGTTCCGCATGCTCTGCCACAATGGCGAGATCAATACGCTGAAGGGCAACGTCAATTGGATGAAGAGTCACGAAATCCGCATGACCTCCCATGCGTTCGGGGCCGCCGACAGCGACGTGAAGCCCGTCATCCAGCCTAGCGCGTCGGACTCCGCCGCGTTGGACAATGTGTTTGAAGTGCTGGTCCGCGCCGGGCGCTCGGCGCCGATGGCGAAATCGTTGCTCGTCCCGGAAGCCTGGGCCAAGTCGAAAACGATGATCGCGCCACATAAGGCGCTCTATGCCTATTGCAACGCGGTGATGGAGCCTTGGGATGGGCCTGCGGCGCTTGCCATGTTCGACGGACGCTGGGCCGCGGCGGGCATGGACCGCAACGGCCTACGACCGCTGCGCTATGCGTTGACCGACGATGGCTTGCTTGTCGCCGGTTCCGAAACTGGCATGGTTTTGCTCGACGATCGGCGCGTGACCGAGCGCGGACGTTTGGGCGGCGGCGAGATGATCGCGGTCGATACGCAAACAGGAACGCTGCTGCGCCACAAGGAACTCATCGATAGTTTGGCGGCGCAGCATCCTTACGGCGCCTGGCTTGAGAACGTCATCGACCTCGACGCAAAGCTCAAAGGCGCCGAGCCGCGCCTGTTTGCGAGCCGCGATGAACTCCTCCGCCGTCAAGCGGGGGCGGGGCTTACGCTGGAGGTGCTTGAACTAGTGCTCGCGCCAATGATGGAGGACGCCAAGGAGGCGATCGGCTCGATGGGCGATGATGCGCCGCTGGCTGTGCTCTCGGAAGAGGACCGCCCACTCTCCCATTATTTCCGGCAGAATTTCAGCCAGGTCACCAATCCGCCGATTGATCCGCTGCGCGAAGACCGTGTGATGAGTTTGAGCACTCGGTTCAAGAATCTCGGCAATATTCTGGCGCAGGATGAAGGGCAGACGAATGTCCACTTGCTTTCAAGTCCCGTGCTCACCAACGGCATGTATGAGCGCTTGATCCTCGAACTTGGCGAAGGCGTCGCCCGGATCGATTGCACATTTCCGGCGCCAGATCCGGGCGAGGATGGGGGAGCAGCCTTGCGCGAAGCGCTGGGCCGTATTCGCGTTGAAGCCGAAGCCGCCGTGCGCGACAAACGCACGCACATCGTGCTTACGGATGAAGCGCAGAGCGATGCTCGAATCGCCTGCCCCATGATCCTGGCGGCTGGCGGCGTGCATGCGCACCTCGTCGCCCACGGTCTGCGCTCGTTTTGCTCAATCGGCGTGCGCGCGGGCGAATGCGTGGACACCCACTACCTTGCCGTTCTGATCGGAGTAGGCGCCACGACCGTGAGCCCTTACCTCGCTTTCGATACGGTCGCGGACCGCTGCGCACGCGACTTGGCGGGCGCGCTCAGTGGCGAACAAGCCGCCGCCAATTACCGCGCCGCGCTTGAAAATGGCCTGCTCAAGATCATCTCGAAAATGGGCATCGCCGTCATTTCCTCCTATCGGGGCGGGATGAATTTCGAAGCTATCGGCTTGTCGCGCGCCTTGGTGGACGAATTCTTCCCCGGCCTGCAGAGCCGCATCTCGGGCATTGGCCTCTCTGGCATCGCCAAGAACATCCTTACGCGCCACGAGCGCGCTTATGGCGCCGCCGCCGCGCTGCCGATCGGGAGCTTCTATCGCCAACGCGCCAAGGGCGAACGCCACGCCTTCGAGGCTCACCTCATCCATAAGCTGCAACACGCCTGCACCAACAACGATTACGATTCCTACAAAACCTATTCAACATACGTGCGCGAGCGCCGCATTCCCGAACCGATCCAGTTGCGCGATCTGCTTGAAGTGCAGGTTCCAGCCGGCGAAGGCGTTCCGCTCCATGAGGTGGAGAACGTCAACGAAATCCGCAAACGCTTCGTCACGCCGGGCATGAGCCTGGGCGCCTTGAGCCCGGAAGCACACGGCGCGCTCAACATCGCCATGAACCGGATCGGCGCACGCTCGGTATCCGGTGAAGGCGGCGAGGATCCGGCGCGCTACACGCGCTTACCCAATGGCGACGACGCCAATTCCGCAATCAAGCAAGTCGCCTCCGGGCGCTTCGGCGTGACTGCGGAATATTTGAATCAATGCCGTGAGATTGAAATCAAGGTGGCCCAGGGCGCAAAGCCCGGCGAAGGCGGCCAGTTGCCGGCCTTCAAAGTCACTGAGATGATCGCGCGGCTGCGTCACGCAACGCCCGGGATCATGCTCATCTCGCCGCCGCCGCACCACGACATCTACTCGATCGAAGATCTCGCGCAGCTCATCTACGACTTGAAACAGATTAACCCGGACGCAAGTGTGTGCGTTAAGCTGGTTGCGCAATCGGGGATCGGCACGGTTGCGGCCGGAGTTGCGAAAGCGGGCGCGGATACGATCCTGATTTCCGGGCACGTCGGCGGCACCGGCGCAAGCCCGCTCTCGTCGATCAAGTTCGCCGGCATACCCTGGGAAATGGGCCTCGCGGAGGTCCACCAAGTGCTCATGCTCAACAACATGCGCCACCGCGTGCGCTTGCGCACCGATGGCGGCTTGCGAACCGGACGCGACATTATCGTCGCGGCCATCCTTGGCGCGGAAGAGTTCGGCATCGGCACCGCTTCGCTCATCGCCATGGGCTGTCTCATGGTGCGCCAATGTCATTCCAACACCTGCCCGGTCGGCGTGTGTACCCAGGACGAAAGCTTGCGGGCCAAATTTACCGGCACACCCGACAAGGTCGTCAACCTGATGACGTTCATCGCCCAGGAAGTGCGCGAGATTCTGGCGCAGCTCGGCTTTCACCGCCTTGATGAGATCATCGGCCGCACCGATTTGATCGCGCAAATCAGCCGCGGCGCCGAACACCTGGACGATATCGATCTCAACCCGCTGTTGGTGCGCGTCGATAGCCCTCATCCGCCTTATTGTACGCGCCAAGGCCGCAATGAGCCGCCTCCATCGCTCGACGAAGAGATTATTCGAAACGCCAGCGCCTTTTTCGAGAGCGGCGAGAAGCTCCAGCTCGACTTCGCCGTCCGCAACACCCAGCGCGCCATCGGCGCACGCGCCTCCTCGCATGTTGTTCGCCGCTTCGGCATGCACGGCCTGTCGGAGGGACGCCTTCACGTGCGCCTCACCGGCTCATGCGGGCAAAGTCTTGGGGCTTTCCTGGTGCAGGGCATTGCGCTTGATGTCACCGGCGACGCCAACGATTACGTGGGCAAAGGCCTTTCCGGCGGGCTCATCACCTTGCGCCCGCCAGCGGACGCAGGCTTCAAAGGCAAGCCCAATTCCATCATCGGAAACACTTGCCTCTACGGCGCCACCAGCGGCGAGCTTTATGCCGCGGGCCTGGCGGGCGAACGTTTCGCGGTGCGCAACTCTGGCGCCATTGCCGTCGTCGAAGGCTGCGGCGCCAATGGCTGCGAATACATGACCGGGGGACGCGTCGCCATCCTCGGCCCCGTCGGTGAAAATTTCGGCGCGGGCATGACCGGGGGCGTAGCTTTTCTGTACGACCCTGGGGAGAAAATTCAATCGCTCGCGAACACTGGCTCAATCGCCTGGCGCCGCTTGGGGGCCAGCGAAGATGACGCGCGGCTCAGAGCTTTGATCGAGCGTCACGTTTTGTTGACGGGCTCCGTGGTCGGCGCGGACATGCTGGCCGACTGGCGTTCACACGCGCCGCATTTTTGGGTCGTCGCGCCAACGGAAATGCAGGGCGTCGCCGCAACAGCGCCAAGCCGCGCGCGGAGCCAACGGCCTTGACCTCTCGCGGGCAATAACAATCGTCCGCCAAGTTCCAAGACCGCGCGCAAGCGCGGTTTGTCGCGCCTACTTCTTCCCGCCAGTCCCGATGCCCCCCGCGCTTGGCGCGGCTTTGGCGGATTTTTCCTTTTTCGGTTTGCGCTTCTCTTTGTTGGACTTCATTTGACCTTTGGCCATGGAACCTCTCCTCGCGCTCAAGCGCGCGCCACAAAGATTGTCGCGTTTGCGGATTTGTTCAAGCCAGGAGGGGCAATCCCCTATGCCCGAACTTCACCAACGCTCTCGCGCCCCAGCGCAATGAGGGCGGCGTTGGCTATGGAGTCGGCGTCGAGGCCGGCGGCGGCGTACATGGCTTCGGGCTTGTCCTGGTCCTGGAACATATCGGGCAGGGTGAGGGTGCGGATTTTCAGGCCGCGATCCAAAAGCCCGTCGCGCGCCAAGAAATGCAGCACGAAGGCGCCGAAGCCGCCCATGGCGCCCTCCTCAATGGTCAGCAAGACTTCGTGCTCGCGGGCGAGGCGGCGGATCAAATCCTCGTCGAGGGGCTTCGCGAAGCGTGCGTCAGCCAGCGTGGTGGATAGCCCCATGGCGGCGAGTTTGTCAGCGGCCTTGTCGGCCTCGGCCATGCGCGCTCCAAAGTTCAACACCGCCACGCTCGTGCCCTCGCGCAGGATGCGGCCCTTGCCGATTTCGAGCGGGATCGCAGCATCCGCGAGCATTGCCCCTTCAGCGTCGCCGCGCGGATAGCGGAAGGCGCTTGGTCCATCGTCGATCCGGGCGGCGGTGGCGACCATCCGCGAGAGTTCGTTGCCGTCAGCGGCGGCCATCAGCACAAAGCCTGGCAATTGGCCCAAATAGCCGACATCGAAGCTGCCCGCGTGCGTGGGTCCGTCGGCGCCGACAAGGCCGGCGCGGTCGATGGCGAAGCGCACGGGGAGTTTCTGGATGGCGACATCATGCACCACCTGGTCATAACCGCGCTGCAGGAAGGTGGAATAGATCGCCACGAACGGTTTCATGCCGTCGGCCGCGAGGCCCGCCGCGAACGTCACCGCATGCTGCTCGGCGATGCCGACGTCGAAGGTTCGTTCGGGAAAGCGCGCGCCAAATAAATCGAGCCCCGTGCCCGAGGGCATGGCCGCGCTGATGGCGACGATCTTGGGCTCGCGCTCGGCTTCGCGGATCAGGCTTTGGCCGAACACCTTTGTGTAGGACGGCGCTGCCGGGCCCTTGGCCTGTTCGCCGGTGACGACGTTGAACTTGGCGACGCCATGATATTTGTCGGCGGCGTTCTCCGCGGGCGCGTAGCCTTTGCCCTTCTTGGTGACGACATGCACCAGCACAGGACGATCGTTGAAATCCTTGGCGTTCTTCAAGATAAGCGCCAACATCTCGATATCATGGCCGTCAAACGGGCCGAGATAATGGAAGCCTAGCTCCTCGAAGAACGTGCCGCCGGTGACGAGGGTGCGCGCGTATTCCTCGGTTTTCTTGACCACGTCGTGGATCGGCGCTGGCAGATGCTCGGCAATGGATTTCGCGGTTTTGCGGATGCGGCGATAAGTTTTCGACGACGCCAGCCGACCGAGATACGAACTCATGCCGCCGACCGGCGGGGCGATGCTCATATCGTTGTCGTTGAGAATGACGATCAGGCGCTTGGTGGTTTCGGCCGCGTTGTTCATCGCCTCGTAGGCCATGCCTGCCGACATCGAGCCGTCACCGATGATGGCGACGACGTTGTTGTCGCGGCCCTCGCGGTCGCGGGCGACGCAGAACCCGAGGGCCGCCGAAATCGAGGTCGCAGCATGCGCGGCGCCGAACGCGTCGTAGGCGCTCTCGGCGCGCTTTGTGAACCCCGACAGACCCTGCCCTTGGCGCAGCGTGCGAATGCGGTCGCGCCGGCCAGTGAGAATTTTGTGCGGATAAGCTTGATGGCCGACATCCCAGATCAGCACGTCCTTCGGGGTGTCGAACACGTAGTGCAGCGCGACCGTAAGCTCGACCACGCCGAGCCCCGCGCCCAAATGCCCCCCGGTCGTGGATACGGTGCTGATGGTTTCCGCGCGCAATTCATCGGCGAGCTGGCGAAGCTGGCCGACCTCAAGCTTACGCAGATCTGCGGGGAGCTTGGCCTGGTCGAGCAGCGGTGTTTGCGGCGCCATGGAGCCTCGATAGGTGTCGAATTACCGCCAGGTTAGACGCGTTCGCCCATGAAATCGACGCCCCCTAAGCAGCGGAATCGCGGATTTTCCTAGGCTTTTTGTGCGGCAAGGCGGCGCAGGCGTTTTATTGCGCGGCTAGCTCCAGTTGCGGACGCTGGCGGGCGGCGCGGATGCCTGGGAAAATGCCGCCAACCAGCCCAATCACCAAAGCCATAACCACCGCCGCGATCACGATGCCGGGCGAGAGCTGGAACTGAAACACGAGTTGGGTGAAGCCCGCGCCAAGCGTCGATGTGGTTCTGCCGTTGAAGGCGATGAACGCCAGGCCAATGCCGAGCACGCCGCCCATCGCCGACAGCATCAGCGCTTCCACCATCGTGCCAAAGAACGCCGCCCACCCGGAAAAGCCGATGATGCGCAAGGTCGCGATCTCGGCCGAGCGAGCGGAAACTGACGAATACATCGTGTTGAGCGCCCCCGCGAGCGCACCGATCGCCATCATGATTCCGAGCAGCAGGCCAATGGCCATGAAACCGGCGGACGATTGCGAGGCTTGGCGCGCGTAATATTCGCGCTCGCTCATCACTTCCAAGCCGTTGAGGCGCACATCCGTCGTCGCCCAATCCTTGAATGCCTGCATCGCCGCGGGTGAGGTAAGCTGCACCCGCATGGTCTGGTACACGTTGGGCCGGTTGAACAAACTCTGCGTCACCGCGATATCGGCCCACAACTCGGATTCGAACACGGTTCCGGGCGCTTCAAACACGCCGACGACTTGCCAGGTCGTGCCACGCAGGCGGATGGTCTTGCCAAATTCAAAGCCCGCGAACTCACGCAACAATCCGGCGCCCACGACGATCTCGTTGGTGCCGGGGTTGAACATGCGCCCTTCGGTGATGTTGACGCTCCGGCGCAGGCTGCGGCCCTCCGGATCGATGCCGCGGAACGGCATGTTGGCGTTGGTGCCGGTGGAGCGTTTGAGCCCATCGACGATAACCAGCAATTCGCCGGACACGACGGGGCGGCCATCACTTTGCGCGACGCCAGGCCCGGTCGCGAGGATGCTCAACTGATCGCGGCTGACCACGCTGTTTAATTCGGCGTTAGAGCCTTCGCGTATGACGATCGCCACATCGTCCGACCCTGATCCCTTCACCGTTTCGCTGAGGCCGTTGGACAGCGCCAGGAAGAACAAAAGCACGGCGATCGACATCGCGACAGCGACGACGCTGGCGATCGACATAGCCCCGCGTTGGGGAATGGAGCGCACATTAAGCGCGGTCACCGCGCCGATTTGATTGAGCAAGGACGCCATGGAACTTCCCCTAACGCCGACCAAGCGCGTCGATAATGCTCATGCGATAGGCCCCAAGGGCAGGCGCCAATCCAGTGACAAGGCCAAGGCCCAACGCGATCAGCGCGCCCCAGGCGAGCACGGACGGGGCAAATGAAATCGGCGGACCTTGCCCACCGGTGGCGCTGGCCATCAACACAAGCAAGCCCGCGGCGGCCAACATGCCGAGCGCCGCGCCTAAGAACGAGAGCAGCAGCGATTCCCCCAGCACCATGCGCAAGACCCGCGCCGAAGAAAACCCGAGCGTCTTCATGACCCCGACTTCCTTCGTGCGCTCACGCACCGCCAACGCCATCGTTGTTCCCACGATCAGCAGAATGGCGATAAACGCCGAACCCACCACCAAGGTGACCACGAGAGCGATGTTGCCCAATTGCGCGGCGAAGGACTTGTTGAACGTCTCTTCGTCCTGGGTGGAGGTTTCGTCGGCGGAATTGGCGAAGCGCCGATCGATGGCGTTCGCAACCCGGTCGTTCAGCGTCGCCGAATTGGTCAGAAACGGGACCCAGCCGATGCGGTCACGCCCGAAGGTTATGGTCTCGTTGAAATAGTCATAGTGGATCAGCACCGAGCCGGTTTGCGAACTGCCTGGCGGAGTCGGGATCGTGCCCACCAATACGAAATCCCAAACCCGGCTGCCGTCGGCCTGACTGAAAATGTTGCTGTTGAGCGGAATGCGTTGGCCGATACGCCAGCCGTAACGCTCGGCCACCGGCGCGGCGACAAGCATGGCCGTACGCTCGCCGAAGAAGGCGTCGCGCTGCGCCGCGGGAATCTCGAGGTCCTCGGCGTACACCTGGAAATAGGTCTCCGGATCGACCGCGAACACCGGCAAAAAACCGCTGCGCGGATCCTGGTAATAGCCGCCGAACCAATTCATGTGGGTCGCGGCGGCGACCCCTTCCATGCGCGCGATGCGGTCATAATGCGCCATGGGCAGGCTTTCGGTGAAATTGATCTTGCTCAGCGACACCATGCGCGTCGGCAGCGTGTTGACGTTCGAGAGCGCGGCATTGAAGGAGAACATCACCCCAAGAATAGCGAACGCCATCAGGATCGAGAGGATCAGCAAGGCTGTCCGCACCGGCTTGCGGAACAGGTTTTTGCGCATCAGCATGAAGTCATTCATGCCGCAAGCTCCCGCTCGTCGAAACGGCCCTTGTCCAGATGCAACGTACGTTTGGCGAACTTGGCCGCAGCGGCGTCGTGGGTCACCATGATGATGGTTTTGCCGAGATCGCGGTTGAGCACTTGCAGAGTCGAGAGGATTTCGTCGGCGGTGGTGCGGTCAAGATCGCCCGTTGGTTCGTCGCAAAGCAGCAGTTTAGGGTCAGAGACGATGGCGCGGGCGATGGCGACGCGCTGTTGCTGCCCCCCTGACATTTCGCGCGGCCGGTGCCGAGCGCGATCCTCAAGCCCTACGATCTTCAGCGCCGTAGCCACGTTTTCGCGCCGCTTGGCGGGCGAAAGCTTAGTGAGCAACAGCGGCAGTTCGACGTTTTGAGCGGCCGTGAGGATAGGCATCAAATTGTAGAACTGAAAAATAAAGCCGACATTCGACGCGCGCCACTGCGTGAGCTTACCCTCGCTCAGTTTTTCAATGTGCTTGCCGGCAAACTCGATACTGCCTTTGTCGGCCCGATCGGTGCCGCCCAGCAGGTTGAGCAGCGTCGTTTTCCCAGAACCTGATGGGCCCATGATGGCGACGAAATCGCCTTCCTCGATCCGCATGGTCAGCTTGTCGAAGATGGAAATCTTCTCCTTGCCGCGGACATAGCCTTTTTCCACGTCGGTGAGGCGAATGAGGTCGGGCATCTCTATCTCCATCGCGCCGCCAGAGCAGCGCTTGATGCTTAAGCGGGGGGATCGAGGAAACGCACGCTGATCGCCATTTCCGGCAAGATGCGTGGGTCGAGTTCGTCAAAGCCGATGCGCACGCGCACCGTGGCGCGGCTGCGGTCAGCGGAAGGAATAGTCGCGATCACGCGCGCGGGGAAAGTTACATCTGGATAGGCGTCAAGCACGGCCTCGACGCGCTGCCCCTCGGAGACGCGCGCGATGTAGGCTTCGCTGACATCCACCTCGATTTCGAGGCTCGACATGTCGACGATGGTGCACACCCCAGTGCGCGTGAAACCGCCGCCGGCCGACACAGGCGAAATGATCTCACCTGGCTGCGCCGATTTGTTGACCACAACGCCAGCGAAAGGCGCGCGAATTTCATAGCGCGACAATTGCGCCGAGGCGCG
>JBEBHQ010000006.1:0-119551 GCA_040080805.1 Terricaulis sp.
CGGCGTGCGAGGCATGGAAGGAAGAGCTTGAAAGACGCCCATCGGGGGCGTTTGATGCGGCCAGGATTCCAGTCCCCGCTGGATGAGAAACGGGGGTCAGGTCAGCCCACGTGACCGAATGCTGTGGGCGGGTCAAACCCAGAGCGAAGCGAACCTTCGGCGCGGAGCCGCGCGCAGGCGTCAGCCGAGCACGGCGAGCGGGGTTGATGCGCCCACAGCATTCGGTCACCAGCAACGGCTCAGCTCTGCCATCGGGGTCATGGTTCTCTGCGCGATCTGTCGGTCACGAACGCGGTAGCGCGAGCGCGCCGCAGCGAGGGACCCGCGGTCGCCTAGCCTCGTCCCGAGTGGGACAGCTGTTCGGGCATTGCCCGAAACTCCGCCGGCGGCAGGCGCCATTGACGAGGCCGCTACAAAACGCGATTGCACCACCGCTTGCCGGGCGTTGCGGGAGGCGTCGAGTTCGCGCCAGACCGAGGCGTTCACGGCTTCGACGCGCGAGGGCGCGGAAAATGCGCGGCAGTCAGCGTGTAGCCGATCAACGCTCCGGTTTGTTCAACCAGATGCGCGGCCACCTCGCGCGCTGATGTTTGACAAGCGCGCATCAAACAGTTTGTCGGTCCGATTTCCAAGCGCGTCCTGCATGGCATCGCATTCCTACGCCATATAATGGCGCCGGTCTGCCCCATTCAGGCCCGGCGTCGGCTTGGACGAGCCGGGATTGCTCGGCCAATCTTCACATCGACATGCAGACCCGCCGCCGAAGCCATGTTGACCAGGATGTCGATGCTGAACAGATCGATCTTGCCGCGCACAAGATCGGAAATGCGCGGTTGTGTGACGCCAAACAGTTTCGCGGCCTGGGCCTGGCTCAGCCCGGCGCGCGCTATATGATCGCGCACCGCCATCATCAGCGCCGACCGCAGCTTCATGTTTTCAGCAGCAGCTGGGCTCACCTCGATGGCATCCCAAACGCTTGCATACCTCTTGCCGCTCATGACCGCATCTCCTTCACCAGTTCCTTGTACCGCTCAACGGCCAGGGCGATGTCTTCGCGACTGGTCCGTTGCGCCTTCTTCTGAAAGCAGTGCAACACGAAGATCGCCTGCGCGAATTTCGCAACATAGATCACCCGAAACGCCCCGCGCGGCTCGCGTATGCGTATTTCGCGCACGCCCGAGCCGATTGCCTTCATGGGCTTCCAATCGTCCGGGTCATTGCCGTTCTGGACGCGGTCGAGTTGGAAACCGGCTTCGCGCCTGGCCCCGTCGGGAAAAGCGCGAAGGTCGTCCAAAGCGGTTCCCCGAAACTCTATTGGCTTTGCCGCCTTTGGCACATTCTACCTATATACAAGTATCTATATAAGCGGCAAGCCCTGTATTGCAACGACGGCCGCCGCCGGCGCCGCCGCCGCCAGCCAGCTGGGCCTACCGCGATTCCCGACCGTACTCGCTGGTGGAACGATGCGCTCGCCCGGCGGCCCATTCATCGAGCACGCGGTCGATGTAGCGCACCAGGCGCGGGCCATATTTCACGAACGGCGGGCCTTCGCCGGTGACGCGCCAGCGATTGAGCGTGTGCTTGGAGATTTTCAAACGCGACGCGGCTTCTTCGACGGTGAGCAAAATATCGGCGGACATGCGTTGTCTCCTTGTCGCTTGCAGCATCGAATTCAACGCCGCGCATGCGTTAAGGAAAACGCCGCTATCGCGCGCTCACCAGCGCTTTCTTCCGGCGTTTGAAAACATGATTTGGCGGGCAAGCCGTGGGCCCGTTTCCTTGCGTTTCCGACGCGGCTCAGGCTGGCTCACGAAAACCCTCGCCGCCCGCCCTTGGCCCTTATTGTCCCATATTAGCCCAGCGCCACAATTCGCGCGGGCGATGAAAACTGGAATCGGCCACCCGGCGGAATTCCAGCGCAACTCAGCGTTTGGCGCTGTTGTCGTCCAAGAATTTCTCGAGATCGGCGGGCCTATAGGCCACCAAGCGCGCACCCCGCATCGTCCATTTCGGGCCGATGCTCTTAGCGCGCCAATTCTTCAATGTGCTGACCGACACGCCGAGATATTGCGCCGCCTCGCCTGGGCTCAACACCACTGGTCGTTCAAGCGCCTCAGAACGCGGCAGCTTTGCCTTCGACGCGTTCACGCGCGGCTTGCGCGCCAGCGCCGCCGGCGCGACCTCCAGCGCATCGAACAAGCCCATCTGGCGCGGGTCGATGTCGAACTTTGCCGCCCGTTTGGCCGTTCGCTTTCCGAGCGATTTCGATCGGGTTGGTTTGGTCATTGCCTCCGCCTCCGGCCCTCAAGCCAGTCCGAAGCGAGCAAGCGCGAGGCCAGATTTCAGCGGCCAAGCCCGAGCCCGCGGCCCAGTTCGAGCTCCTTGGCAAGCTGTTTCGGAGCAATGAGTTCAACCGCCTTGGCGCCGCCGCGCTCCAACATTCTGACGCCAACCTGATCGCCGATTCCGATCTCCTTGCCGGCCTTGACTCCCACCAACGCAACCTCGTTGCCACGCCCGATGATCGCGGTGCGACCCGCGAACAAGTGCTTCACCTCGCGCACTTGCCACTCTTGTTCTGCGCTGAGAGGGGGATCGAATGTCAGGTCGCGATAGACGAGCCCGTGTTCACGGGCATGCGCAAGGCCGGCGCGGTCCAATTCGCCCGCGCGCAATGCCTCGCGCGCGCCGTCGCGGAAATAGAATTTGCCGCTTTCGCTGCTCACACCCCAGCCTTCGCGCTCCAGATTCTGGGCGCGTTCGCCAAGGGCCTTTTCCACTGCTTCCAGGCGTGGCAGCTCGCGCTTCTGCCCACGCCCGATGTGATCAAGTTCGCGGTCAAGCAGGGTGTCGGCGCGTGCGTGCACCTGCGCTGCCAGCGACTTCGCCGAAATGATTTCGATCTCGGCGCCGCGCCCTCCGGGTTTCAGCGTCACGATGGATCCCTGCTCCAAACCCTCGATCTCGCGCATGCCGGTGTTGAGCAACACGCGGCCATGGGAAGGGGACTCCAGCACCACCAGCGCGCGATCGGGATTGTCGCCGCGTGGGCCCAATTCCTTGACCTCGCCGACGACGCGGCCAAGCTTGGGTTCGTACAGACGCCCTCGCGCCAGCTCACGGCGGATGTCCAAGGGACGCGCCGCCTCCAAGCGCTCCAGCCAGTCGGGTTCAAAGGCAAGCACGTTGCGCCGGGTCTCCTGCGCCAAGCCCATCGCTTCCAATTCACGCGCCCGGGCGCGCAGAGCGTTGGCAAAGTCCGGCGCTTGACCCCGCCCCAGCTCTTGCATCCGCACTTCGCGGCTTTCGTTGAGTTCGGGCTCCAACGCCCGGTCCAAGCGATTGAGACTGCGCGCTTGCACTTCCCGGTCGAGCCGCAGCCGCTCATCGGCGATGGACCGTTCGCCAAGGATGCCGGTGGCCACATCGCGGGCGGCCTCGCGCAGTCCGTGGGACACATAGTCGCGCGGCAGCAGCAGCTCGGCCCCGTCCCGGCGCACGCCGCGCACGATCACATGCACATGGGGATTGTCGGTGTTGTGGTGGTCGACCGCCACCCAGTCGAGTTCCACGCCGAGATCGCGCTCCATTTTTTCCATCGTGCTGCGCGTGAAATCCTTGAGATCGCCGTCCTCGCCGACCATCCGCGCTCCGCTCTCCGGCGCCAGCATCAGCCGGAAATGGCGCCTATCCTCGACGCTGCAGAAATGGAAACTGGTCATGGCGCGCAAGAGCACGGTGATCGTCACGCGTTTGATCTCTGCCGCGATCGCCGCGATCATCTTGTTAGGTCTAGGCGCTGCCTCAGCGAGCGCTCAAGTCGCGCCGCCCCCGGTTCGGACCGCGACCGACGCCAATGGGGTTGATCTTCTCGACGGAACGCTGCGGTTGGCCATGCCGAGCATTTCGGTCGGCCAACCTGGCGCAGGCGGCCTCGTCTACACACGCACCTACGACAGCTCCGCGCTGACATGGCGGGACGCTTTCGCCGGCGGCGTCCAACGGACCGGAAACTTCAATCTACGCAGGGCGGTGACGCTATTCGGCCGAACATACGTGTTTGGTCCCCCCGGCGCAGGATATCCACCACTAGAAGCTGACGGATCCACGCTTACCTTTGACGCCACAACCAACACCTACACGCTGACGACGCCAGACGGCGCGGTCGCCGTGTACTCCAAAACACTTGCTGGCACATCACCAACGGTGGCGGACGAAGGCCGCATCGTTTCCTACACCGACCCAGGTGGCGTGATTACTACTTTCACCTACACAGTTTTGAATAGCGGCACGCAACGCCTTCAATCGATCACCAATAGCCTCGGCTACCAGATCGCTTACCGGTATCAAAACAATGATCCAAGCACAGGCGGACTGACTCTGCTTGAGGTGATGGCGATCAACAATTCCATCGATTATTGCGCGCCTAGCGCCAATGGTTGCGCGGGAATGACGCAAACTTGGCCGCGACTCACCTTCGACGCCGCCACGCCAACGACGGTAACCGACGTGCTCGGTCGCGTCACGCGGTACAGCTATGCTGGTGGCCGCCTTAGCGGGCTGCGCCGGCCGTCAAGCGCCATTGACAATGTGACATTCGCATATGCGAATGGCAGGGTTGCGAGTGTAAGCAACGGTACAGGCAATTGGACATATGCCTATGTCGATAATCCCGACGATACGCGTACGACGACCGTCACCGATCCATTGTCGCATCAGCGCGTCGTCGTCAGCAACCTAGCCACCAACTTGGTGCAAAGCGACCGTGACGCGCTCAATCGCACGACCAGCTTTCAGTACGATTCCAGTAGCCGCATCACGCGGGTTACGCATCCCGAAGGCAACAATGCCCAATTCGTCTACGATGGGCGCGGCAACTTAACGAGCACGACGCACGCAGCGAAGGCCGGCTCGGGCCTCGCCAACATCGTCACCAGCGCATCCTATCCGACGACATGCACAAACCAGCGCACATGCAATCAGCCCACGTCCGTGAGCGATGCGCGCGGCAATGTCACCGACTTCACTTACGATCCCACGCACGGGGGCGTTCTAACCATCACCGCGCCCGACCCCGACGGGGCGGGGCCAGCGGTGCGCCCGCAAACGCGCATCGCTTACCAACAGCTCAGCGCCTATTACAAGAACAGTTCTGGCGCGATTGTCGCTGGGCCGGCGCTGTGGCTGCCCACGGAAATCTCCGCGTGCGCCACCACGGCCTCCTGCGCCAATGGCGCGGATGAAACCCGCACCGTTATCGATTACGGCGCCAATGGCGTCGCCAATAATCGGCTTCCGGTCGCCACGACCGTCCGTGCCGGCAATAATGCTGTCTCCGCCAGCTCCAGCGTCGCCTACGACGCCATCGGCAATCCCACCGCCGTCGATGGCCCGCTCTCGGGAACCGCCGACACCACGCGCACCTATTACGACGCCGCGCGTCAGGTGATCGGCGTGGTTGGGCCCGATCCGGATGGCGCGGGCACGGGCGCGCTCAAGCCGCGCGCACAACGCTTCAGCTACAATCTCGATGGCCAGGTCGCCAGCGTGGAGACCGGCACGGTCAACGCCGTCACTGACGCTTGGCCCACGACTTTCGCCGCGCTTGAGCAAGCCAATCTCGCTTACGACGCCATCGGGCGCAACACGCGCCGCGATTTCGTGGCGGGCGGCGGCACGCAGGCGGTGACCCAATACAGCTACGACGCGGCCAATCGTCTGGAATGCGCGGCGCTGCGCATGAACCCGGGCGTGTTCGGGTCCCTGCCCGGCGCGTGCGCGCTCTCCACGCAAGGCGCGCACGGTCCCGACCGGATCTCCCGCAACACCTACACCAACGCCGATGAGATCGCCTCGGTGACCTCCGGTTACGCCACACCCTCCCCGATCGTGGAGGCGGCGAGCACCTATTCGGCCAACGGCCTGCGCGCGAGCTTGGCCGATGGGGCGGGCAATGTGTCGGTGTTTGTGTATGACGGCCACGACCGGCTCTCGCGCCTGCGCTATCCCAACGCGTCAGGCGGGGGAACCAGCACCGCCGACTATGAGGAGTACAGCTACGATGCCGCCGGCAATGTCACGCAGACGCGGCGGCGCGATGGGCAGCTGATCGGCGCGAGCTATGATGGGCTGGGGCGCGTGACGCTCATGGATGCGCCGGGCACGGGCAATGATGTCACGTACGCCTACGACAATTTCTCGCGCCAGACCGCGGCCGGGTCGCTGACCTTTGCCTATGACCAACTCTCGCGGCTGACCAGCGCAGTGGCTGCCCAGGGGAGTGTGAGCTATCTTTATGACGCCGCCAGCCGGCGCACGCGGATGACCTGGCCGGATGGATTCTACGTGACCTATGACTATGATCTCACCAATGCGATGACCGCCGTGCGCGAGAATGGCGCGGCGGCGGGCGCGGGCGTGCTGGCGGCGTTCACGTACGACAATCTGGGCCGGCGCGTGGCGCTCACGCGCGGCAATGGCGCGGTGACGAACTATGCTTACGACACGGCGTCGCGCCTCCAAACGCTGACGCAGGATTTGCCGGGGACGAGTTATGATCAGACTTACGGGCTGTCGTACAATGCCGCCTCCCAAGTGACGCAGCGCAGCGGCTCGAACGCGGCCTACGATCTCTCCGCTCCAGCCAACGGAAATATCGCCTATGCCGACAATGGCTTGAACCAGTACACGAGCGTCGCGGGGGCCACGCCCAGCTACGACGCGCGTGGCAATCTCACGGGCTATGGGGGCGCGACGTATGCGTATGACATCTTCAACCGTCTGATCTCCGCGACACCCGCGAGCGGGGCCGCGGCGAGCTTGAGCTACGATTCCGCGGGTCGCTTGGCGCAGGTCGCGGGCGCCTCAACCACGCGCTTCCTCTACGATGGCGCCGACATGATCGCGGAATACAATAGCTCCAACGCATTGCAGCGCCGCACCGTGCATGGCCCCGGCGTGGACGAACCCTTGGTCTGGTACGAGGGCGCCGGCACAGCCGATCGCCGCTATCTGATCACCGATCAGCTCGGCTCCATCGTCGCCGCCAATGGCGACACGATCACGGTCAATGCCTACGATGAATATGGGCAACCGGCCGCAGCCAACACCGGCCGCTTCCAATACACCGGCCAGATGTGGCTCGGCGAGGCCCAACTCTATCACTACAAGGCGCGGGCGTATCATCCAGGCCTCGGCCGCTTCAACCAAAGCGACCCGATCGGCTTCGGCGGCGGCATGAATCTGTACGCCTATGTGGGCAATGATCCGGTGAATTTCATTGATCCGTGGGGGCTGCAAGAGTCGCCCCTCCCAGGATGTCACCTCGACGCGTGTCCAAGTGACGACGGCGGCGTCGTTGTCACAGCGTGCCCGACAAATTCCATCTGCAGCGCCTTCTGGATCGAGAGATTTTTGGAGAATCTCATCGGTCCCGTCGCGCCGAGCGTCGCTGAATCTGCATTCCGCAGCGTTGGGCACGACTACACGGTAACCAACAAAGTCTGTAACGCCGCCTTAGGCCCAGCCGCACAGGCAGAAGCCTTGGGGTCGGCTGCATATCCGGGGCAGAATCCCAATTCCCAGGTGCAGAGCGGACAATTCTATATTGTGATCGATCCGCGCAACGGCCTGCCAGGCGGCATCGTGCGGTCCACGGTCCGCGATGGCGGATACAGTGTCACCAATGTCACCACGCCGCTGCATGTGTTCGCTGGTCGGGTAGACCGAACCATTTTTGCAAATGCGACGGGAACTTATGTCACAACCCACGGCGTCGGCACGAGCCCTGGCATCATATTGCCGCCGCCCATGGGGGTGAATATTCCTGGTCCGGTTCTGGACGCTATCAACCAGTCACAGGGTCCGGAATTATTCAACGCCGTGGACGGTGCGTTGGCGGAACGCTTAGCGGAAAGCAATCCCGCATGCTGAACCGTCGCGCCCTCTTGGTCTCGCCGCTTGCCACGTTTGCGTTGGCCAGCTGCGGGCCAGGTTCGTTCGAATTGTACAAGGTCCCGCTGCGCGAGGCGGACATTGCCTTGCCGCCGGAGCGAACCGCCGATCTGTTGCGGGCGTTGCGAGCATTCGCGCGTGAGAACGGATTTCGCTTCGCTGTTCGGGAGTTTCGGTCAAGGATCGGAACAAGTCACGCGTTTGAGATGCGCCGGCGCGATCTGTGGATTGCGGGCGTCAACCCGCTCAAGGATACGCCGCACTACAATCCCCCGTTGGATCCGGATGGGAACTTGATCATGGAGGTTGATCAGGGCACATTCGCGGTCACTTTCGTACGCGGTGATCGGGACCCCGAACCGGCCACACTTGATGCAATGGTTCAGGCCTTTATTGCCACCATGGAACGGGTGCCGGGCGTGACCGTCATGATTACGCGCGCGCATTCGCCATATTAAGCGGTGACGCAACATTCTTACAACGCGGCCAATCGTCTGGAATGCGCGGCGCTGCGCATATGCCGATGAGATCGCCTCGGTGACCTCCGGTTACGCCACACCCTCCCCGATCGTGGAGGCGGCGAGCACCTATTCGGCCAACGGCCTGCGCGCGAGCTTGGCCGATGGGGCGGGCAATGTGTCGGTGTTTGTGTATGACGGCCACGACCGGCTCTCGCGCCTGCGCTATCCCAACGCGTCAGGCGGGGGAACCAGCGCCACCGACTATGAGGAGTACAGCTACGATGCCGCCGGCAATGTCACGCAGACGCGCCGCCGCGATGGGCAGCTGATCGGCGCGGCGTACGATGCGCTGGGGCGCGTGACGCTGATGGATGCGCCGGGGACGGCGAATGACGTGACCTATGCCTACGACAATTTCTCGCGGCAGACCGGCGTGGGCTCGCTCAGTTTTGCCTACGACCAGCTGTCGCGGCTGACCAGCGCTGTGGCGGCGCAGGGGAGCGTGAGCTATCTTTATGACGCGGCTTCCCGGCGCACGCGGATGACCTGGCCGGATGGGTTCTATGTGACCACCGATTACGACCTCACCAACGCGGTGACCGCCATGCGCGAGAATGGCGCGGCGTCGGGCGCGGGCGTGCTGGCGAGTTTCGCGTATGACAATCTCGGGCGTCGTGTGTCGCTCACGCGCGGCAATGGCGCGGTGACGGCTTATGCGTACGATGCGGCCTCGCGGCTGGCGAGCTTGACGCAGGATTTGCCGGGCACGGCTTTCGATCAGACTTATGGGCTGAGCTACAATGCAGCTTCCCAAGTGACGCAGCGCACCGGCGCGAACGCGGCCTACGATCTGCCCGCGCCGGCCAACGGAACCACGGCCTATGCCGATAATGGCTTGAACCAGTACACCTCCGTTGCGGGCGCCGCGCCGAGCTACGATGCGCGCGGCAATCTCACGGCGCTAGGCGGGGCGACGTATGGGTACGACATCTTCAATCGTCTGATCTCGGCAACGCCGGCGGGCGGGGCCGCGACGACGCTGCGCGTGACGAAATTCCACCCGGACCCGGCCGATCGCAGGCGGCCGCAATATTTCGAGGTTGGCGGCTATCGATTTTCGCAGTTGGGTGCTGCACCCACGCCGGCCCTCCACCGAACGCTTCACTCCGGGGGTCCCGACCTCACCGGCCAGTGCGTGAAAATCGCGTTCAACGAACGTAATGAGATTCTCTGGCTTGGCATTCGCCGTTCCGGTTGCGCGGGCGAGCCGGTGGCCGCAGATATCGGCCCGCCATAATCCAGCCTGAAGCGGGCACAGCTGTCGAAGGGGGTCGCTCCAGGTGTGTATTTGGGACCCAGTTCCAACCAGCGCCACCGACTATGAGGAGTACAGCTACGATGTCGCCGGCAATGTCACCCAGACGCGCCGCCGCGACGGGCAGCTGATCGGTACGCATCCGGCGAAGGCCGTCTTGCGCGAAGCGGGCTGCCCGTGAGGATCGCCGGCTGACGCTTAGTCTAGGGACGCGTTCTTAGACTAGGCGCTGGCGAGGCGACGATGGACATCATTCTCGGCAAGGAGCGCAGGCGCTGGTCGGAGGACCAGAAGCGAGAGATCGTGGCTGAGACGTTTGTCGAGGGCGCGACGGTCACTGATGTGGCGCGCAGTACGGCGCCAGTCGGAGCATGGTGTTCTCATGGCGCAAGCGCTTTCGGGGCGAGCCCTGGGCGCGACCTCAGCCTGCTTTCATGCCGGTGATGCTCGCGCCACCCTCGCCGGAGGCGCCGCCGGCAAACGTAGCGTCCGATGCGCCCACGATTGATGTCGCCTTCGCCTGCGGCGCGCGCCTGCGGGTGGCCGGCGCGGTTGATCCGGCGTTGGTCGCAGGCATCGTCAAGGCGCTGACGCGCGCATGATCCCGATTCCGCAAGGCGTCCGTGTTTGGCTCGCCGCCGGCCACACCGACATGCGCAAGGGCTTCGACGGACTGGCGCTCGCGGTGCAGGAGCGGCTGAAGATGGACCCGCATACCGGACAGCTATTTGTTTTTCGCGGCAGGCGCGGCGATCTGATTAAGGTGCTCTGGCACGATGGTCAGGGTCTGTGCCTATTTTCGAAGCGGCTGGAGCGCGGACGATTCGTGTGGCCGCAAATAAACATTTCTAGCGCCGAGGGGAGCGTGCATCTGACGCCGGCGCAGCTCGGCTATTTGCTCGAAGGCATCGATTGGCGTCTGCCGCAACGGACCTGGACGCCGCAAGCCGCCGGATGAAGCGACAAATTGAATCAGCACGCACGCAGGGGCGCCTCAAAGCCTGCGAATTGTGCTTCTATCGCGGTCGTGACAGCTGATCGCTCCGACGAGGTGGAGATGCTGAAGCGCCGGCTGGCCGAGCGCGACCGCGAGCTTTTAGAAGCGCACGCCGCCCGCATCGCCGCCGAAGCTGAGAAATCCAGCGTCGAAGCTTTGGTCGCGCATCTGCAACTCGAGATCGCCAAGCTCCGCCACGACAAATTCGGCCAATCCTCCGAGCGACGCTCGCATCTGCTTGAACAGCTTGAATTGGAGCTCGCCGATCTTGAGGGCGATGTTGCGCAGGATGCGATTGCCGCCGAGGTCGCCGCAACCAGAGCTGCGGGTCATGCGATCACGCCGGCGCAAGCCAAGCGTAAACCGGCGCGTGGGCCCCTGCCGGAGCATTTGCCGCGCGAGCGCGTTGTGATCGTGTCGCCTTCTTCTTGTCCGTGCTGCGGGTCGGACAAGCTGGCCAAGCTCGGCGAGGACGTGACCGAGACGCTGGAAGTGATCCCGCGACAATGGAAAGTGATCCAGCACGTGCGCGAGAAATGGAGCTGCCGCGCGTGCGAGAAGATCACGCAACCGCCGGCGCCCTTCCATGTCATTGCGCGCGGACGCGCCGGCGCGAGCTTGCTGGCGATGATCCTCGCCTCGAAATACGCCCAACACCTGCCGCTGACGCGTCAAGGCGAAATCTACGCGCGCGAAGGCGTCGAAATTGATGTCTCGACCATGGCCGATTGGGTGGGCGCGTGCGCGGCGACGCTCTACCCACTGAGGCGCCCCCCGTTTGGTCCCGCACTTGAAAGGAGAGTCCTTGATCGAGGAAAGGCTCTCACATGCGGAAATCCCGTTTCACCGAGGAACAGATCATCGCCATCCTGGCCGAGCAGGAGCGCGGATTAACCACGGCGCAGGTGTGCCGCAAACACGGATTGAGTCCGGCGACGTTTTACAAATGGAAGGCCAAGTTCGGCGGCCTGGACGTTTCCGAGGCGCGCCGGCTCAAACTGATCGAGGACGAGAACCGGCGGCTGAAGAAGCTGTTGGCCGAGGCGGTTCTGGACAATGCGGCGCTGAAGGACATGCTCGGAAAAAACTAATCACGCCGGCGGCGAAGAAGGCGGCGGCGGTGAAGGCCGTCGCCGTCCACGGCCTCTCCCAGAGGCGCGCATGCGCGCTCGTCGGCGTTGACCCCAAAACTGTTCGCAAGCCTGAAGTCCGCGACAACCCGGAAATTCGGGTGCGGATGGTCGCCATTGCCGAACAACGCCGCCGCTTCGGCTATCGCCGCATCGGCATCATGCTCGCGCGCGAAGGCATCGTGATGAACCACAAGAAGTTGTACCGCCTCTACAGCGAGGAGCGCCTGACCGTGCGCAAGCGAAAAGGCCGCAAACGCGCGCTGGGATCAAGGAATCCGATGCCCGCCTCCAGCGCGCCGAACGCGCGCTGGAGTCTCGACTTCGTCTCCGACACGTTCGGCGCCTCGCGCCGCTTTCGCATCCTCGCCGTGGTCGACGATTGCACGCGCGAGAGCATCGCCATGATCGCCGACACTTCGATCGGCGGCGTGCGCGTCGCCCGTGAGCTCGACGCCATGATCCGGCTTTACGGCAAACCGGCGGCGATCGTCTCCGACAACGGCACGGAATTCACCTCGCGCGCGATGCTCGAATGGCAGGGCCGCGAGCATGTCGCCTGGCATTATATCGAGCCGGGAAAACCCCAGCAGAACGCGTATTCGGAAAGCTTCAACGGCCGCTTGCGCGACGAATGTCTGAACGAAACCTGCTTTGACAGCCTCGATCACGCCAGACGCACGCTGGCGCGCTGGCGCTACGATTACAATTACGTGCGCCCGCACTCGGCCCACAACGGCATGCCCCCGGCGTCGGCGCGCGCTGGGCCCGTGGGCGGGGCGTCGAGCCATGGTGGGGCAAACTCGCCGCCCCGCCCACTACCCTCCAGCCAAGGATCGGGTTAAGAAAGAAAAGACTCTGCTTCCCGATGAGGGACCGTAAGGGGGCGCCTCAGACTCAATCCGTGTTTGCGGCACACCTGCGCCGTGGTTAATCCGCGCTCCTGCTCGGCCAGGATGGCGATGATCTGTTCCTCGGTGAAACGGGATTTCCGCATGTGAGAGCCTTTCCTCGATCAAGGACTCTCCTTTCAAGTGCGGGACCAAACGGGGGGCGCCTCATGCGTCATCGCGAATGCCGTCAAGTTGGAACAAAAAGGGGGATTCCGTGCCCACCAGGTGCCCACCAAGGCGCTGGCGCTCGGCGGGAAGTCGCCATAACTCATTGATTTTATGGCGCACCCGACAGGATTCGAACCTGTGACCTCTGCCTTCGGAGGGCAGCGCTCTATCCAGCTGAGCTACGGGTGCTGGTCGCACGGGCACCGGCTTGAACCGGCGCGCGGCGGGCGACACCTCTAGCCGAGCTTGGCCGCGAAGGCGAGCCCCGCGCATCACTGTCTTGACGTCGAAGGACCCTAGCTCGCCGGCGGCGGGCGGACGATGCGGCCTTGCAGGTTCGCTTGCACTTCGCGCGCATCGAAGGCGTTCGCGTCGTTGGCGGGTTTGGGGCCGCTGAACATCGCGATCTCCGCGATCGCCTCATAGCGCGTCACTTCGCGATAGCTGGCCGGCTCATCCCAAAAGCTATCGTACCAAGGGCTCCAGCCGCGCCGGGGCGAGAAGTACCAATAATCAAACGCAAAATGCGAGCGCGCCGGTCCAGTGCCTTGCAAACGCGAATGCTCTTCAGTGTCGCGATTGGCGACGATGAAATAATCCTGGCCGTTTTGCAGCGTCACTTCGGCGGCGCGGAAGAGCAGATATGTCTCAACCGTGTCACGATCCGTGGTTGTGTTGCCGCGAAAAGTGATGCGGACGCGGTTGGCTTCGATCTGTTGCTCTTGGAAGCCGTAGCGATCCTGCGCGGCGGGCTGGTACGGGGTGGCGGTGGCGCACGCGGTCAACAAGCCCGCAATTGCGGCGATCACTAAGGTTCGCATGCGACGATCTCCGAATTCTACCCCGCGCGTTTACTATGTAGGTAGGCGTTCCCCGGCGCCAATCCCAATCTAGTGATGGGCTAGCAAATCCACCTTGCGGAAGGCCGCTGGCGCAAGCGTCTCGCCGGAAGCAAGCTGAACCGAATGGATGACCGCCTCGATTTCGCTGCGCCAGAATTCGAGGAAGCGGTGGATGCGCGGATAGGCTGGCGCGAGGTCGAGCGTTTGCCAAACGAAGCTTTGTAGCAAAGCTGGGTGGTCGGGCATGTAATAGAGCACTTCAGCGGTGGCGAGGCGCCAGCCGCCCAGTCTCAACTCAAGTTCGCCGTGACGTCCCTGATGCATAAGCTAAGCTGCGGGCGCCTCCCTTAACAAGTCAATACTTTGATATTACTAGCAATTCAGCGCTCAGGCTGCCACGCGCGTGCGGGCGCTCGGCTTGCGCTGGCGCGCCAGCGCCTTGGCGCGCACCATACGCTGTGACGCAAAATGGCACGCGAGGTAGCCAAGCATGAGCGGCGGGGCGCCAACCACGAGGGGCAGCGTCGGCGACAAGCCGTCAGGGGCAAGCGCCATCGCCACCAGAAACAAGGTTAGCGGAAATCCGATCCCAAGCAGGATCAAGCCCGCCAAGCTCAGCAGGTGAGCTTCGGCGCGGAGCGTGGCGGCATTGGGTCGTTTGGAACGCATGAGCCAGGCGCTTGCGAAAATCACGCCACGCGAAAACGCGCGCCGCGCGCATGACATGAAGTGCGAACGCGCAACACGATCAAACGCTTGTGATACACGAAAAACACGGTCTTGATCATGTAACTTTAAGACAGAGGAACTATCTTCGCAAACACAGCGTTGCTCCGCAGAAGCTGAGGCGCACTTCGATGTCATTGGGGAACTTGCTGACCGCCGACGAGCACGAGCTCGTTGATCATTACCCAAACCGCGCCGAACATACGGCGGACGGGGTGGTTCACGCGGTAGGCATGCTCGCGGCCCTGGTTGGCGGCGGACTTCTGGTGGCGGTGGCGCTGATCAATCGCGGCGTGCCGATGGCCACCGCCAGTGCGCTTTACGCGCTCTGCCTGATGGCGATGCTGGCCGCCTCCGCCGTGTACAATTTCTCCAGACCAACCGCCGCGCGCCGCGTGCTGCGCCGCATCGACGAAGCCGCCATCTTCCTGATGATCGCCGGCTCTTACACGCCGTTCACCATAAAGCTGCTGCCTCCGGACTTCGCACTCTGGGTGACGGTGGCGATCTGGACCGCCGCCTTGGCGGGCGCTGCGGGCAAAGTCTTCTGGACCGGGCTTTCCGACCGCGCCTGGTGCGTGGTGTATCTCGCCTTTGGCTGGCTGGCGGTGCTGGTGCTCGGGCCGGTCGCGCCGACTTTGCCGCCGATCGCGTTCTGGCTGCTGGTCGCGGCGGGCCTCACCTATTCCGGCGGCGTCGTACTTTACCTCAACCACGCGCTCCCCTTCCGCCGCGCGATCTGGCACGGCTGCGTCGTGCTGGGCGCCGCCGGGCACTACGCTGCAGTGCTGCTGGGGCTGGTGCTTTAGCTTCACGGCGCTGCTTTCGTTCGCTTCGGAGTGACATACGCGCATGGCAAAGCGCGCCGCATTTCTGAAATGCGGCCTCGAAGCGTGTGTGACACCCCCGAAGGGAGGCGGGGCGCGTGGGACGCGCTGGTTTGGTTCCTTTAGTGAGCGCTGTTCCTCGCGAAACAACGCCGCGCGTCGCACGCGCCCCGTGGTGATTGTTATGCGCCGGGCCGGCACGGGGAGGTATTTCACTCCACTGGACGGTCCCCGGCGGCGTGCGGGCCTGAGCCTCAGGCACGGACCCCGACGGTTAGTGTGCCCCGTCGGCTTTAGCCTCCTTGCGCTTGGCGTCGCCGCCAATCCTGGGGAGCGCTTCACGCTCAATCACAGCCCCCACTTCTGGTGTGCCCGGCTAGCAACGAGAACCTCCCGTGCGGGGGATGAACGCAGTATGCGGGCGGTTTTGAGGTGTAGGATAGATTTTTTCGGGGGTGGGTCTTGGCCTGACGCGGACAGAGGCCTTGCGCGCAAGTGCTCGTGACATGCAGGTCGCTGTCCATTGTCGGGTCGAGAGGCTCTCCGAGATTCCCAATGCTGGTCATCCGCACGCGCCGATCACTGGCGTCACCAAACATTATCCTGCTTTCTCCACTGCCATGGCGGGATGGGGTTTTCCGTGCTCCACAACCCCACCTTTTTGGACTTTGCCCAGGCTTCAAGGCGGTTCAGCTTGGCTTGCCGGTCTTTCGGCAGGTGGTCGTAGAACCTGCGCATTACCCATGCATGGCCGATAGTAACCATTCGCTCGTTTACGTTTAGCCATTCCTCTCCGTTCGCATGTCGCACGTAAATCGTAGCGAGCGTTCGCCCGTAAGAATCCAGCCCGTGTTCTTCAAGAACCACCCTTCGCCCGCCGACGAGCTTGATTAGACCGAATGCGGCGATATCCCCCCAATGCTGGCCATCTTCCGGGCAGTCGATGGAATCGAGTCGGATCATCGTCTGGCTCCACCCCTTGGCGACGATCAACGTGTCGCCGTCCACCACGCGCATAACCTTGGCTTCCGGCAAATCCTTGAGAAGCGCTTGTACATCAGCAGCGCTGCGTGGCTTCGTTTTGGCGGCACCTCGGCTGTCACCGGAAACAGGCTCAGAATGGCGGGGCCACGGCCGCGCCTGACTCCGATGGAGTGTTCTGAAGATAAGCCTGACGATGCTGAACATCTGACCGTGCACCGCGGCGCTGCCCAAGCTATTTCAGGCGAACCCCGACACGGTGTCTAGGTCCTTCGCATTTTGGGCTAGAGTTTAGCCACGAAACTGCTCGCACCCCCAATGACCGCAGCTACCGCCATCGGCGAAAAATGGACATGCCCGCGATATTAGTCATCGCCATCTCGACGTTTATCGGGTGGTGCGTTCGGGTTGAGTTCGTCGAGCCAGGCCGCGCGCTTGACTGGCAGCGGCTTTGTCGCCTCTTGGAATTCGCGCGGGCTCATAAAGGCGCCGGCCGCGCATGCGCCCGCACCGAATAGAAACAAGAAGGACCAAAACAGCCCACCAGGAACCAGAGCGGCGAAGCTCGGATCATCACGCTGCAAGTACAGCCCGTAGAGGCGCAGCACGGCAAGGCCGCCGAAAACCAACAGGCCCGCGAGCATCGCCAAGATCCAAACCGCTCGCATGTTCGGCCTCCATGGAGTCCATCACTCGTTCTTCCCGCGCTTTTTATCCCGCTCCGCCAGGATCCGCAGCCGCAGCGCGTTGAGTTTGATGAAGCCTTCCGCGTCGGCTTGGTTGTAGCCGCCGGCTTCGTCGAAGCCGACGAGCTTTTTGGAATAGAGCGAGTATGGCGAAGAGCGTCCCACCGTGCGCACGCCGCCCTTGTAAAGCTTGAGCTTCACTTCGCCGCTTACGCTCTCTTGTGAGGCGTCAATCGCGGCTTGCAGCATGTGGCGCTCGGGCGTCCACCAGAAGCCGTTATAGATGATGCTGGCATAGCGCGGCATCAGCTCGTCCTTCAAATGCATGGCGCCGCGGTCAAGCGTGATGCTCTCGATGGCGCGGTGGCCGTACCAGAGGATCGTGCCGCCCGGCGTTTCGTAAAACCCGCGCGACTTCATGCCGACATAGCGGTTCTCCACCAGATCGAGCCCGCCCACGCCATGCTTGGCCCCGAGGCGATTCAGTTCCGCCAGCAGCTCATGCGCCTTCATGGCCTTGCCATTGATGGCGACGAGGTCGCCGCGTTCAAAGGCCAGCGCGACTATTTCCGCGGAATCCGGCGCTTCTTCCGGCGTGATGGTGCGGCGGTCGGCGCGCTTGGTGACGATCTCGGGAACTTCGGTGTCGGGGTCTTCCAGCGCCAAGCCTTCGGACGACGTGTGCAGCAGGTTCGCGTCGATCGAGAACGGCGCGGCTTGTTCCTTTCCCTGCGCGATCTGGATGTTGTGCTTTTTTGCATAGGCGATGAGATCGGGACGGCCCTCGAAGCTCCATTCGCGCCACGGCGCGATCACGCGCACGTCCGGCTTCAGCGCATAGTACGAAACCTCGAACCGCACCTGGTCATTGCCCTTGCCGGTAGCGCCATGGCACACGGCGTCGGCGCCGACCATGTTGGCGATCTCGATCTGACGCTTGGCGATGAGCGGGCGCGCGATCGACGTGCCGAGCAGGTATTGCCCCTCATAGAGCGTGTTGGCGCGGAACATCGGGAACACGAAATCGCGCACGAACTCCTCGCGCAGATCGTCGATGAAAATGTTCTCCGGCTTGACGCCCATCGCCAGCGCCTTGGCGCGCGCCGGCGCCAGTTCCTCGCCTTGGCCAAGATCGGCGGTGAAGGTGACGATCTCGCAGCCATAAGTTTCCTCAAGCCATTTGAGGATGATCGACGTATCGAGCCCGCCCGAATAGGCGAGCACCACTTTTTTGACCTTGCCGTGCGCCATCTCACAACTCCGCGCGCGCGCCGCGCGGCGCTTTCCTTTCATGGTCGTCCCGCCAAATCAACGCGGCGCGCAAGATTTAACGCTACACCATCACCTGGTTCCCCAGCTCCACAGCCCTTCCGCTCGGGATGTGGAAGAAGTCCGTGGCGTTGGTGGCGTTGCGGGCGAGGAAGATGAACAGGTGATCTTGCCAGAGCGGCATGCCGGATTGTTCGCTGGGCACGACGGTGCGCCGGGAGAGGAAGAAGCTCGTCTTCATGATGTCGAACTTGAGGCCGTGCTTGCGCGCTTCGGTGAGCGCCTTGACTACGTTCGGCGTTTCCATGAAGCCGAAAGTCAGCGTCACGCGTTTCACGTCGGGCAGGAAATCCTCGACCTTGACCCGCTCGCTTTCACGCGCGCGCGGCGTGTTGAGCGTTTTTACCGTGAGCAAGATGATCTGCTCGTGCAGAACCTGGTTGTGCTTCAGGTTATGCATCAGCGCCGCTGGCGCGATGTCAGGGTCACTGGTGAGGAAGATCGAAGTGCCGCGCACGCGGTGCGGCGGATGGTGCGAGAGCGTCTCGAACAATTTCGCGACCGGTTCGTCGCGGCGCACCGTGTCGGCCAGAATACGCGTGCCGCGCACCCAGGTCCAGAACACGATGAGCAGCCCCGCCGCCAGCGCCAACGGCACGAACCCGCCCTGCATCACGCGCTGTAAATTGGACGACAAGAACACCACTTCGATCAGCACGAACGGCGCCACGATCAGCGCCGAGAGCCACACCGGCTGCTTCCACAATTTCCAGATGACGATGAACATCATGCATGTGCTCATCAGCATCTCGCCGGTAATGGAAATGCCGTAGGCCGCCGCCAGCCGCGTCGACGAGCCGAACGCGAGCGTCAGCACAAGCACGCCGGCCAGCAGCATCCAATTGATCATCGGCAGATAGATTTGCCCGGCTTGGGTTTCCGACGTGCGGCGGATTTCCATGCGCGGCAGCAGGCCAAGCTGGATCGCCTGCTGGGTCAGTGAAAACGCGCCGGAGATCACCGCTTGACTGGCGATCACCGTGGCGGCGGTGGCGAGGATCACCAGCGGCAGACGCATGACGTCAGGCGCCATTTCAAAGAACGGACTGAAATCGAAAGTTACATGCTCGGCGCCAACCGCGCGCGCGGCGGCGCTGGCGACTGCGTATTCTTCATTGATCGAATCGAGCCGGCTCAGCACGAAAGCGCCTTGGCCCAAATAATTCAGCGTCAGCGCTGGCAAGATGCCCACCCACGCGACGCGGATCGGCTTGCGGCCAAAATGCCCCATGTCAGCGTAAAGCGCCTCCGCCCCGGTGACCGCTAGGAACACCGATCCCAACACGACGAACGTCATGAAGCGGTGATCGATCATGAAATTGATGGCGTAGGCAGGTGAAAGCGCCTGCAAAATCGTGGGATCGCGCATCAGCTGCGACACGCCCATGGCGCCCATGGTTACAAACCAAATCGCCGTGATCGGTCCAAAAAAGCGCCCTACCACGCCAGTCCCATGCGATTGCACCGCAAACAGGCCCACCAATATGCCGATAGCGATAGGCAAAATCAGCGGATCAATTGTGCCCTCGAACGAGGGCACCGCTTTCAAACCCTCCACCGCCGACAACACAGAGATTGCTGGCGTGATCAGCGCATCGCCGTAGAACATCGACGCGCCGGCGATACCGATGACGAACAAAAGCGGCGTGCGCTTGCCAAGCGCGCGTTGCGCCAACGCCATCAACGAAAGCGTGCCGCCCTCGCCCTTGTTATCCATCTGCATGACGAAGATGACGTATTTCAGCGTCACCACGATCATCAGCGCCCAGAAAATCAACGACACGACGCCGAACACTTCGTGCGGTTCGAGCGCGCCGCCGCCTTGCATGACGTGAGCGATGCTTTCCTTGAACGCGTAAAGCGGGCTGGTGCCGATGTCGCCGTAGACGACTCCGATCGATCCGATAACCAACGCCCAAAAGCCGCCATGGCGCACACCCGAGGCGGCGCCATTCGCGGTCGTGGACTTGTCAGGATGCGGCGCCTCAGCTGGGGCCTGCGCCATGATGTGGTATCCCCCTCGGGCAGGCCTCGTTGGCCGACCGCCCGGGCCGCGCGTTTAGACCTTTTCGAATGGGCCGGCAAATTGTGTCTTGGGGGGCTTGCTGTTTGGTTAGCGGCACACGCGGGCGCGCTGCCATGACCGCTTAGAAATCAACGGCGATGCCCTTGCGTTCCCAATCGCCAAAGCGCGTTGGCTCGAGACCCTTTGGCCCGCCCTGCTCGGGCGGCGTGGCCTCCGCTTCGACGCGGCGCGCGGCGGCTTCCGCGAGCGCGCGCCGCGCCTCCAGTGTCAGCGGCTTGGGCGCTTCGCGTTTCGGGGGTTCCTCGGTCATCTCAAGGTTCGTTTCCACATTTCGCCGCCGCCATCAACCGCAGACGCGCCTTATGGTTGATGAAACATTAACCAGCGCCGCGCGAGCTTCGCGGGTCAGGCCCCTGACTCGCCATGCGCCCATTTCACACCCTCCCCGCGGCGCTCTGCGCCACCCTCGGCTTTGGCGCCGCCGCACCCATGGCTTGGGCTGACTCCCCGGTTGTCATTGACGGCGCTGACGAGGACGTCCGCGAAGCGATCCTCGACTTGTTGCCGGACCGCGATCAGCCGGAAACGCTGTTCGAAGCCGAACGTATCGCCGAAGAGGCCGCGGCTCGCGCCATGGTCTGGCTGCGCTCGGAGGGCTATTACGCCGCGCAAGTGACGCCGGAGGCCAACGAAACACCAGCGCTAGCGCGCTTGGTGATCGCGCCGGGCGTGCGTTTTCGCTTTGCGGCGGCGCGGCTCACCTTCGACGGCGGCGCGCCCGATCAGGCGACAGCGGATGCGGCGCGCCAAGCAATCGGAGCTGTACGTGAAGGCGCGCCCGCACGCGCGGCGGACGTGCTCGGCGCACAGGCTGCGGCGCTCGCGAGCTTGCAAAAGGCCGGCTACGCCGACGCGGAGGCTGGTGAGCGCCGCGTCGTCGTCGATCACGCCCTGGCCCGGGTCACGCCGGAGTTTCGCTTCAGCGTGGGCGAGCGCGCGCGCTTGGGCGATGTGCGTGTGGAGCCGGCGGCGGCGTTTCGGCCAAGCTTCGTGGACAGCCTCCAGAATTGGACCAGGGGCGATGCCTATTCACCGCAAGCGTTGTTGCGCCTGCGCCGCGATTTGAGTTCAACCGGCGCCGTGTCACGCGTCACCACCAGGCTTGATCCTCCGGGTGGGGATGGGCTGAGCGACGTCGTGCTTGAGGTCGAGCCAGCGCGTCGCAACGCCTACGAATTCGGCCTGGGCTATTCAACAACCGAAGGCGCCGGCGTCGAGGCGCAATGGACACGGCGCAATCTGAGCGGCCGGGCCGATCCGCTGACGATCGCCACAACGCTCGGTGAAACACAACAAAACATCACCGCAACGCTAATGCGCCCGCACGCGGCGGGCCTTGGACATGCCGTCAGTTTCGGCGCCTCGGCCGAGCGTGAAACGTCGGAAGCTTTTACGCGCCAAGGCGTGGCGCTGCATGCCTCCGTGGACGCGGCGCGCCGCCTGCGCACCAGCCGCTCTTACGGCGTGAATTTATCCGCGGACAATTACGACGATCTAGCCGGAGGCGTCTCCAATGCAATCGTCCTCTCCAGCTTTTTCAACTTGCGCACAGATTCCACCGAATTCTCGCTCGACCCGCGCAATGGCTCGATCGCCGAGTTCCGCATTGAGCCTTCGGTGTCAACCGGCGACGAGACCTTGGGCTTCGTGCGCGCCTCGGCGGAAGGGCGCCTCTATCATTCCTTCGGCGAAGGTGATCGCCTGACTTTGGCCGCGCGCGCGCGCACAGGTTGGCTTGCGCCTGTCGCCGGCGACGCGGACGATGCGCCGCCGGATCGGCGTTTCTACGCTGGCGGCGGCGGCTCGGTGCGCGGCTATGGCTACAACACGATCTACCCCGCCGAGCGCGACTTGGCCGGGCTCTCCCCGGGCGGACAAGGCTTGTTCGAGGGCGCCGTTGAAGCGCGCTGGCGCTTCGGCGAGCGCATTGGCGCGGCTGTCTTCGTCGATGGCGGCAACGCCTTTGACGATTGGAGCGATGCGGCCGACCTTCGTTGGGGGGTTGGCGTCGGCGCGCGCTACGATCTCGGCTTTGCGCCGCTGCGCATCGACATCGCCTTTCCGCTCGACGACAGCGAGACCACCGATTCCTATGCGCTCTATATCAGCCTCGGACAGGCGTTCTGATGGCGGAAGCGCCGAAACGCCGTGGCCGCTGGCTCGTTCCCGCGATCGGCGCGGCGCTCGCCGCGGGCGGCGCCGCGTGGACATTGGGACCGGGCGCCGCCTGGATCGTTGACAATCTCGCCGATGGACAACGTGTGTGGCGCCTCGGGCGCATCGAGATTGACGGCGTCTCCGGCGCCTGGGCGGGAGCACTGCGCGCCGAGCGCGTGTCGATCGCCGACGACGAAGGTGTTTGGCTTGACGCCCAGGATCTGAGCCTCAACTGGCGCCCGCAAGACGTCGTGTTCGGCGCGCTCCGCATCGATCGCGCGCGCGCGCGGCGCATTACACTTTTACGCCAACCCGTGCTGTTGGACCCCAAATCCCCAGGAGGCGTCAGCGTTGACGTCCAAATCGAGGCCCTGCAGATCGAACAACTGAGCCTTGCCGAGCCCGTGCTCGGCGACGCAGCGGATTTCTCGGCGGTGCTGTCGCTCGCCGTGCGCGACAAGGCGCTTGCGGCGATCGATCTCGACCTGCGCCGCACCGATTCCGACGCCGACCGCGCCCTGGTGCAATATCGGACCGGCGCCGACTTCGCGCTCAGCGTCGATATCGAGGGCGCCCCACAAGGCGTGTTCGCGCGCGCGCTCGGTGTCGCCGACCAAAGCGTGCGCGCGACCGCGGACGGTGATGGCGATCCCTACATCGGCGAGGCGAGCTACCAGGCATCGATCGGGAACGCGCAATTGCTCGGCGGCGCCGCGCGTTGGAGCGCCGCCCAATGGGCCTTCGACGCGCAAGCGCGGCTCGACGTGTTGCCCATACTGGCGACGCTCGCGCGGCGCATCGGACCCAGCCTCAGCCTCAACGCCCACGGGGCTTCCGCCGGCGCTTTCAGCACTCACGCCGAGACGCCGTTTATCGCGCTCGATCTCAGCGGCGCGCTGGACGAAAATCACGCCCTCGACGGACCAGCGCAATTTGCGGCGACAACGCACCGCCTCTCCGATATTGCGCGCGAATCTCCCTTTCCGCTTGGGGCGGCACGATTGGAGGGCGAGTTGCGCCGAGCGCGCGGCACGACTGCCATCCAAGCCACGCTCGACGCCAATGATGTCAATGCGTTCGGTCGCTCCGTCAGCTTCCATGGGCCAGTGAACGTAGCGCTGACGCCAGACCGATTCACGCTCGACGGCGATGTCCGCGCGTCTGAGATCGCCCCCGCCCTGTTCGCGCACGCGCGCTTGCGTACTGAGCTTGCATACGACCGCACCCGCCGTCGCTTTTCGCTCGGCAGCGCCGACCTAAGCGGCGACGCGCTGAGTTTGAACGCGCAAGGCTGGGTCAATCGCGGCGAAGGCGAGTTCAGTGGAGAATGGCGCGTGCGCCGCCTCGATGCGTTGCTGGGCCCTGTCACGGGTCAAGCCGCCGGACGCTGGCGCGCCTTTTCCGAGCCCAACGGCGGCGCGCGCATCTGGACCACGACGATTGCGGGCGCGGGCGAACGCATCGGCGGCGCGCCGGAGATTGTTCCGCAATTGCTCGGCGCCAGTCCACGCCTCGACGCCCGCCTGACGTATGAGAACCACGGGCTCACGATCTCGCACGCGCGCATCGACGGCGCCCAGCTGCGCGCCGGCGCCAGCGGGCGCATCGTGCGCGGAATCGCCGAGCTTGCGCTCGAAGCCAGCGCACGCGGCCCGCTCTCGCTTGGCGGCGCGCGGATCGAAGGCGCCGCCGACGCCACCGGGCGACTAACCGGCCGCTTCGTGCGCCCGACGCTCAGCGCCCACGCGATCTTTACCAGCTTCAGCGCCGGCGGCGTTATCGTGACCCAGCCGATTATCGATCTCTCTCTGGCGCCAACTGCCCGCTCCTATGGGGGCCGAGCGGATGTGACCGGCGTTGCGTTCGGCCAGCCGCTCAACGCAGCCGCTGATCTGGCGCTTGCCGACAACGCGCTCGCGCTCACCAATCTCGATAGCCGCGTCGGCGCGATGCAGGCGCGCGGCGCCGCGACCTTGGCGCCCGCTGGCGCGAGCGCGCAGCTGACCGTAAGCGGACAGCTCGACGGGCTGTTCCCTGGCGTGAGCGGGCGCGTGAGCGGCGAGCTTGCGCTTTCGCCGGAGGCGCTGGCGCTCGACGCGCAGCTAGCGGACGTACGCGTGGGCGAACTGCGCATCCGCGGCGCGACACTTGCCGCCAGCGGACCACTTGACGCGATCGCGGCGCGCTTCGATCTGCGCGGGCGCTTGCGGCAAGCGCCGCTAGCCTTCGCGGGCACGGCGACCTTGGCGAACGCCGCTGGCGACGCCGATCTTGCGATCGAAGGCCGCGGTACGCTGGCGGGCGCCGCTGTATTCACCCGCGCCCCCATGCGCATGAAATGGGAACAAAGCAGCCTCGACACCTCCATCAACGTCGCGCTTGGTGATGGAATCGTCCAAGCACACTGGCGCGAACGCGGGCGCGCGCTCTCGGGCTCGGCGCAAATCGATGACGCCCCGCTCGCGCCGCTGGCGGCGATCTGGGGCGAGCGCGCGGAAGGCCGCATTGATGGGCGCGCGCAATTGGCCAACTTAAGCGGCGGGCTATCAGGCGGCGCCGACCTGACATTGACGGGCGCGCGCTTTGCGGGCCGTCAAAGCGGCAGGCTTAACATGCACATTGTCGGCCGCCTCGATCCAGATCGCCTTGCGGCCACCATCGACGCAAGTTCGACCGAAGGGCTGGTCGCCCGCTTCGAGGCGAATGCGCCCGTTGTCACCAGCACCGCGCCAATTCGGGTCGCACTGACGCCCGAACGGCGCGGCAACGCGACCTGGTCAGTGCGCGGACCGGCGGAAAGCTTGTGGGCGGCGGCGCGCCTGCCCGACCAGTCACTCGAGGGCCAACTCAGCGGCGAGGGCGAACTGCAATTCGGCGCCGGACACCTCTCCGGCGACGGGAGCGTTGAACTCACCGAGGCGCGCTTCGAGGACAAACTGACCGGAATCACGTTGACCAATCTCGACGCCCGCATCGCGCTCGACGAGCGCGGGGTTACGCTGGAGCGGTTCACGGCGGGGGGACCACACGGCGGCACATTGACCGCGACAGGCGGCAGCGCCAATCCGCGCGAAGGCCGCATCGCCGTCACTGTTCAGGACATGCGCGTCGCCGATCGCCCGGACGCGCGCGCGCGCGCCAGCGGCGAGCTTACGCTCGCTTGGGAAGGCCTGCATTCAACGCTCACGGGCGCGCTCACAATCGAAGAGGCCGGTATCGATGTCGCCGCAAGCCCCAATGCCGGAATCGCCACGCTCGACGTCGTCGAGATCAATCGGCCGGACCAGGAAGACGACATCGCAAGCGATGCGCCTCCACGTCGCAACGGCTCGACCGACATCGACGTGCGCATCACCGCGCCTGGGCGCGTGTTTACGCGTGGGCGCGGCATTGATGCGGAATGGTCGCTCGACCTGCGCCTCGACGGCACCGCGCGCGTCCCGCGCCTCTACGGCGACGCGCGCGCCATCCGCGGCACGCTGGCGCTGTCGGGTCAGCCGTTTGAGATCGAAGACGCGCGCATCTTCTTCAACGGCGACCCCCTCGACGCCCAGATCGACATGACCGCCGTACGCGATACCGCCGACCTCACCGCGCGCGCGCGGCTGACCGGCACGGCGCGCGATCCGGAACTCGCCTTTTCCAGCAATCCAGCGCTCCCGGAAGACGAAATCCTGCCGCAAATATTGTTTGGCCGCTCGGTCGAGGACCTTTCCGCCTTCGAAGCGGCGCAACTCGCAGCAAGCCTCGCCGCGCTCTCAGGCCGCGCCTCGCTCGATCTGGTGGACGCCGCGCGCGCAGCGGCGGGGCTCGACCGCTTCAATGTCCGCCAAGACCAGGACGGCGGTTTTTTGGTCGCCGGCGGAATCTATCTGACGCGCGATGTCTACGTCGAACTGGCGCGCACCGGCCTGGGGCAAGCACAAACACGGGTGGAATGGGCCGTCCGCCCGCGCCTGCTGCTCGTCACCAGCTTCCTCGGCAACGGCGACCAGCGGGTTTCGCTGCGTTGGCGGCGCGAAAGCGATTGAGCACGCCGAGCGCGCGCTCCATATAGAAGCGCAATGAAATTCCTCGACCAAACCAAGATTTATGTCCGCTCCGGCACGGGTGGGGCGGGCGCTGTGTCGTTCCGGCGGGAGAAATTCATCCCCTTCGGCGGGCCTGACGGCGGCGATGGCGGCAAGGGAGGCGATGTCTGGATCGAGGCGGCCGACGGCCTGAACACCTTGATCGACTTCCGCTTCCAGCAGCACTTCAAGGGGGCCACCGGCGGCCACGGCATGGGCCAGAACCGTCACGGCGCCGATGGCGAGAGCATCACGCTCAAAGTGCCGACCGGCACGCAGGTTTTCGATGAGGACAAGGACACGCTGATTGCCGACCTTACCAAGGCGGGGATGCGCGTGCTGCTGGCCAAGGGCGGCAATGGCGGTTTCGGCAACGCCTATTTCAAATCGTCGGTCAATCAGGCGCCGCGGCACGCCAATCCGGGGCTCGAAGGCGAAGAGCGCACGCTCTGGCTGCGGCTGAAGCTGATCGCCGATGCGGGATTGGTCGGCTTGCCCAACGCGGGCAAGTCAACCTTCCTGCGTGCGGTGAGCGCGGCGACGCCAAAGGTGGCCGACTACCCGTTCACGACCTTGCACCCGCATTTGGGCGTCGTCAGCATTGGCGAGAGCGAGCGGTTCGTGATGGCGGACTTGCCAGGCTTGATTGAAGGCGCGGCCGACGGCGCAGGCCTCGGCACGCGCTTCCTCGGCCATGTCGAGCGCTGCGTGGCGCTGGTGCACTTGATCGACGCCACGCAAGAAGGCGCTACAGAAACCTATCGCACCGTGCGCCATGAACTTGAATCCTATGGCGGCGACCTCGCCAACAAACCGGAAATCGTGGCGCTCAACAAGATCGATGCACTGACGCCCGCCGAGGCCAACCGTAAGCGCGCGGCGCTTTCGCGCGCCATCGGCAAGGACGTGCGCCTAGTCTCGGGCGTGTCTGGACAAGGCGTGCGCGAATTGGTGAACGAGATCGCCGCGCTACTGCGCGCGCGGCGCGTGGCGGAGGCGCCCAAGCCCATGCAAGAGGCCGAAACGGATTGGGCGCCGTGAGCGGGCGGCTCTCCCAGGCCAAACGCATCGTTGTGAAAATCGGTTCAGCTCTGCTGGTCGATGCCGAGAGCGGTCAGCCGGCACGGACTTGGCTTGCGGCCCTGGCCGATGATGTGGCCGAGGCGCGCCGGGCAGGGCAAAGCGTGCTCATCGTCTCCTCCGGCGCCATTGCGCTGGGGCGAAAAGCGCTTGGACTGTCGCGGGCCATGCGGCTTGAGGAAAAACAAGCGGCGGCGGCGGCGGGGCAAGCGCGGCTGATGGGCGCCTACGAAGAGGCGTTCGCGCGTCATGATATCGCCGTCGCCCAGGCGTTGCTCACGCCCGACGACACAGAGCGCCGGCGCCGCTGGCTCAATGCACGCGCAACTTTGGAGACATTACTCGATCTTGGCGCCGTGCCGGTCGTCAATGAAAACGACACCGTGGCGACGGCGGAGATTCGCTACGGCGACAATGACCGCCTCGCCGCACGCGTGGCGCAAATGATTTCCGCCGATGCACTCATTCTGCTGTCGGACATCGACGGGCTTTACGAGCGCGACCCGCGCGGCGATCCAAGCGCGGCGTTCGTGGCTGAAGTGCGCGACATCACGCCCGCTATCGAGGCGATGGCCGGTGGCGCCGGCGCGCTCGGATCCGGCGGGATGCGCACCAAGATTGAAGCGGCCAAGATCGCCACGCGCGCCGGCTGCGCCGTGGTCATCACCAAGGGCAGCGAGCTAAAACCACTCACGCGCCTCAAGACCAGCGCCCGCGCGACCTGGTTCTTGCCGAACGCCTCGCCGCAGGCCGCCTACAAGGCCTGGATCGCGGGGCATCTAGCCCCGCAAGGCGCGTTGATCGTTGATTCCGGCGCGGCAAGTGCGCTGCGCGTCGGCAAGAGCCTCTTGCCGGCTGGCGTAGTCGAGGTGCGCGGCGCATTTGAGAAAGGCGATGCGATATGCATCGTCGCGCCGGGAGGCGAAGAGATCGCTCGCGGCCTTGCCCGCTACGACGCGACCGACGCCGAGAAGATCAAGGGCTTACACTCCGGCGCGATCGCCGCGGCGCTCGGCTACGATTCCGGCGCCGCGCTGGTGCACGCTGACGATCTGGTTCTGCTTTGAGGCGCCCTCCCTCAGGCGAGGTTTGTGGCGCGCCAGACCGTCTTGGCGATATGTTGGCGACGTGACAAATGCCTTGCCGCTCGAAACAGACATGCGCGACATAGGCCAGCGCGCGCGCGCGGCTGCACGGCTGGTGCGCGACGCGCCTAGCCGAACGCGGACGTTGGCTCTGGGTGCAATGGCCCGTGCACTGCGCAAGGCGGCGCCCGCCATTCTCGCCGCCAATTCCGAAGATGTGGCGTCGGCGCGCGCGGACGGGCGCGCGGAGAGTTTCATCGACCGCCTCGCCCTGGACCAGGTCCGGCTTGCAGCCATCGCCGACAGCCTCGAAACCATCGCCGCCCTGCCCGACCCGGTCGGTCAGGTGATGGCGGAATGGACGCGCCCGAACGGTTTGCGCATTGCCCGCGTGCGTACGCCGATTGGCGTCATCGGCATGATTTTCGAGAGCCGCCCGAACGTCGCCGCCGACGCCAGCGCGTTGGCGCTGCGAGCCGGCAACGCCATTATCCTGCGCAGTGGCGCCGACAGCGCCCGCAGCGTGAGCGCAATCGTCGCGGCGTTGCGGAACGCATTGACCGAGGCGCAATTGCCGCCTGATGCCTGCCAAGTGGTTCCGAGCACCGACCGCGCCGCCGTGGGTATGATGCTCGCCGGTCTCGGCGGCGCCATCGATGTCATCGTGCCGCGCGGCGGTAAATCCCTGGTGCAGCGAGTTCAGAACGAGGCCCGCGTGCCAGTGTTCGCGCACTTGGAGGGCATCTGCCACGTCTATGTTCACGCTGACGCTGACGCCGCGAAGGCTGTCGCCCTTACGCTGAACGCCAAGATGCGCCGGGTTTCGGTGTGCGGCGCGGCGGAAACCTTGCTTATCGACCGTGCGGCGGCGGCTATCCTACTGCCAGCCATTGCCGCGGCGCTGACGCAAGGCGGCTGCGCCCTGCGCGGCGATTCCGAAGCCCGCGCGATCGTCGCCATGGAATCCGCCAACGAAGAAGATTGGCGCACCGAATATCTGGCCCCGATGCTCGCGGTGCGCGTCATTGGCGGCATCGACGAAGCCATGGCGCACATTGCCGCCTACGGCTCACAGCACACTGAATGCATCATCACCGAGAACCAGAACGCCGCCGAGCAATTCTTACGCGAGGTTGATAGCGCCATAGTGCTGCACAACGCATCCACGCAATTCGCCGACGGCGGCGAGTTCGGCTTTGGCGGCGAGATTGGCATCGCCACCGGGCGCTTGCATGCACGCGGACCGGTCGGCGCCGAGCAGCTGACCACATTCAAATATGTCGTGCGCGGCGAGGGCCAGACGCGGCCATGAGGCGCGCGCTTCCCCTCGCTTATCCCGGCATGAAGGTCGGCCTGTTCGGCGGCAGCTTCGATCCCGCGCACGAAGGCCACGCGCATGTCGCGGAAACCGCGCTCAAACGCCTGCAACTCGACCGGGTGTGGTGGCTCATCTCGCCGCAAAACCCGCTGAAGCCGAAATCGAGCCCGTTTGCCGAGCGCATGACGTCAGCGCGCGCGCAAGCGCGGAGCCGCGCGATGGTGGTCACCGATTTCGAACACCGCTTCGGCTGCGCCTACACCTTCGAAACACTGCGCGCCTTAAAGCGGCTCTACCCTGGCGTGCGGTTTTACTTGATCATGGGCGCGGACAACCTTGCCCATTTTCGCAAATGGCGAAATTGGCGCGAGGTGGCTGAAGCGATCCCGGTTGTGGTTGTGTCGCGTCCGGGGGTTGGGGCCCGTCAGCGGCTAAGTGCTCCCGGTGGCTGGATTTTCTTGAGCGCCCGCCATCACCGCCAATCCTCCTCGGCCCTGAGGGGGCCAAAGCGGCGCGCTGTGGCAAGACCCTCGCTGAAGTGATAGCGTCCCACACCTGGGGCAAAACAAGGAACCACGACCTGTCACCTGAAATGAAACGCGCGCCGACCGCCACCCGAGCCGGCAAAAAACCAACCAAGGACCGGCCCCGCCCTGGCATCGACGTCGATGCGGCCACGCAGGTCGTTATGGCCTCGTTGGAGGACGATAAGGCCGAGGAGATCGTCACCATCGATATTCGCGGCAAATCCTCCTTCGCGGACATGTTGGTAGTGGCCTCTGGCCGCTCCACCCGGCACGTTGCCGCGCTCGCGGATCACGTATTGCGCAAGCTGAAGGAATCCGGCGTTAAGGACGTTCGCGTCGAGGGTTTGCCCAGCGCTGACTGGGTGCTTGTCGATGCCGGCGATGTGGTGATCCACCTGTTCCGGCCCGAAGTGCGGGCCTTTTACAACATCGAGAAAATCTGGGCTGGCGGCCCTGTTCCAGCGCCCACGAACTAAAGTGCGCGTGTTGATTGCTGCGGTCGGACGGCTGCGCGACGGGCCGGAGGCTACGCTCACCGCTGACTACATGGCCCGCGCCGCCAACGCTGGGCGGCAAATCGGATTCAAATCCGTCGATTTGGTTGAAGTCGAAGGCAAACCTCCTGGCGATCCACGCGCCGAGGCGTCCGCGCTGTACCGTGCGACGCCCGATGACGCCCGCAAAATCCTGCTTGATGAGCGCGGCACGGAATGGACGTCGCGGCAGCTCGCCGAAAAACTCGCACGCTGGCGCGATGACGGCGTGGCGTGCGCCACATTTTGGATCGGCGGCGCCGATGGCGTTTCACAGAGCGTTAAGGATCAAGCTGATGAAAAGCTCGCCCTTGGCCGCCAAACTTGGCCCCATCGGCTCGTCAGAGCCATGATTTCCGAGCAAATTTACCGGGCTGTGACGATATTGTGCGCTACTCCCTACCACCGGGACTGAAGATTCCGGGCTCGCGTTTCCAGGCAAAGTGGAATCCGGTTTGCCATCCGGGAAACGCGGCGAACGAAAAACGATGGTGGGTTACATGGCACGAGGCGCAGCACGCGCCAGCGCCCTTGTCGCGTGCGCGACGGGAGCGCTTGCGGTCTTTTTGGGGGCGGCCGACGCCCAGACCACGCGCAATATCTCCCAAGTCGAACGCGACCGCCGCGCGGAATCCACACGCGCCGAGCAATTGCGCGCGCAGGCTGACGCCGCCCGCAGCGAAGTTGGCGTGCTTGACACACGGTTGGTCGAGTCCGGGCGCCGGCGCGCCGAAGCTGAAGCCGCCGCAACTGCCGCCGAGGCGCGCCTAGCAGCGCTCCAGCTCCGCATTGACGAAGGCGCCCTCCATCGACGCAATGCCCGCGACGCCTTCGAGGCCGCACTGATCACGGCGGCGTTCGCACAACACAGGATCGAGCCACGCGTCGTGCGCGCCGGCATCTTTGCGCGGGCAGCCGCGCCGGCGTTCAACGCGCAAGAGCGCCGGAGTGGGCGGGCCCTCGCCGAGGCGCGGAACCTCGCGGCGCAAGCCACTGAAGAACGAGCCCTTTTGGCTGACGCGCAAATGGCGATCGATGCGGAACGCTCGGAACTGACATCTTTGTTGGCCCGCCGGCGCGCTTCGCAAGCGCAACTGACGAGCGATGCCGCCGCTGCCGAGCGGCGCGCGCGAACGTTTGCCGCCGAAGCCCGTACGCTGCGTGAATTGGCCCAACGGGTGCAACCGGCCGCCGCGAGGCGCGCCACGCCTGGCATCGCGACCGTCCCCACGGCTTGGCTCGCGCCTGCGGAAGGCCGCATCACCCGTGGTTTTGGCGTCCGCATCGGCCAGGGGCCGGCTTCGCAGGGCGCGACCTTGCGAACCCGCGCCAGCGCGCAGGTGGTATCCCCCGCAGCGGGCGAAGTGACCTATGCCGGCACGTTCCGCAGCTACGGGAACGTCTTGATCCTGAACCTGGACGGGGGGTACGCTGTGGTCCTGACCGGACTGGAAGCCATGAGGGCCAGGGTCGGTGAAACGGTGCGGGCGGGCCAGCCTATTGGCGAAATGCCAGCTTCTGACACGCCGGCGCCGGAATTGTATGTAGAAGTTCGACGGAATGGCCAAGTGGTCGATCCGGGACGCTGGCTCAACGCACGCGGGCTTGCGGCGGGGAGCCCCCGGACCGGTTAGGGCAAATCGGGCGCGCCGCCCGGGGAGAGCAGGGAATGCGCGTAACGTGGATTGCGGCGCCAATTGTTGGTTTGGCGGTTTGCGTCGGTGCGCTGGCATGGTCCGCGCCTGAAGATCGCGGTCGCGGCGACATTTACCGTGAACTCGAATTGTTCGCCGACGTGCTCGCCCGCGTTGAGCAAGATTACGTAACCGAAATCGATGAGCAGGAAGCGATGGAAGCGGCCATCCAGGGCATGCTCGCCTCGCTCGACCCGCACTCTTCTTACATGGACGCCGCCGAATACCGTGACATGCAGGTGCAGACGCGCGGCGAATATGGTGGGCTCGGTATTGAAGTCACCAGCGAAGACGGCGTCGTCCGGGTGGTTTCTCCCATCGACGACACGCCGGCTTCGCGCGCGGGCATCCTCGCGGGCGACTATCTCACAGCAGTCGACGGTGAAAGCATTGTCGGCCTTACTGTGAATGACGCCGTGCGCCTGATGCGCGGCGACGCCGGCACCAACATCACCGTCACAATCGCGCGTGAAGGGGTTGAGCAATTCGACGTCACACTGACGCGCGAAATCATAAATGTGCGCGCGGTCACCGCCCGCCTTGAAGGCGGAGACGTGGGGATCATTCGGATTTCGACGTTCAATGAGCGCACTGGCGATATGCTGGCTGAGGCCATTCGCACGCTGCGCCGCGACGCGGGCGCGCGCCTGCGCGGCGTGGTCGTGGATCTGCGTAACAATCCAGGCGGTTTGCTCGACCAAGCCATCGAGGTCTCGGATGCGTTCCTCGATGGCGGCGAAGTGGTTTCAACCCGCGGGCGCCAAGCAGCAGACGTGCAGCGCTACAACGCCCGCCGTGGTGATGACCTCGCCGGCGTGCCGGTCGTGGTGCTGATCAACGGCGCCTCCGCCTCCGCCGCCGAAATCGTCGCCGGCGCGCTACAGGATCGCAACCGCGCGCTGATCGTCGGCACCACATCGTTCGGCAAGGGCTCGGTGCAAACCGTCATCCCATTGGAAGGCGGCCGCGATGGCGCGCTGCGGCTCACGACGGCGCGCTATTACACCCCGGCGGGCCGCTCGATCCAAGGCGCGGGCATCGACCCGGACATGGAAGTCTCGGCGCGCCGTGTGAGCGCCGAACAGCTTCGCCGCCTCGGCCTCTCGGAAGCAGATCTGCCGAACGCGCTCAACAATGAATCGGGCGCGCAACGTCGAGCGCCGCACGTGCCGCAAGATCAGCCGCCGGAAAATTGGGACACTGCGGAAGATTACCAATTGAAGCGCGCGACCGATTTCCTGCGCCAAGGCTTGGTTGCCGAGCGTTTGCGGGAGCGCGCCGGCTAGCGCCCGTTAACACACGGTAAATCAACATTAATCGCGGTTTTGGCGCTAGTGACGTACGCGCCGAATTGGGCGATGTTTCGCGTCAATGATTCGCCTGCCATTCAGCGCGCAAACGCGCGGGCCCGCGCGAAGGTCCGTGACGCCGCAAAACCAACGACGCTTGCCGCAGATCAATCACAGGATCGCGGCACTCGCCGCAAGCGGCGCGTTGGCCCTTACCGCCTTCCTTGCGATCCAGGTGTTCGGTGATCCGGGCGCTGCCGGCCCGCGACGCGTTGTCTCGCTGACGCCCTCGGCGGCGGCGGCGGATGCGCCGCGCATGTCGTTCACGGACGCCGCCGTAGAAGGCTCGGAGCTGGAGCAATTCTCGCTCGATGATTTGCCCCAGGTTCCCGGCGCTGAAATTGGCGAGATCGACTCAAGCGGCCAATTGCGCGTCGCTGTCGTCGAGGCGCCCGAGGCCAGCGTTCGCCCCGTCGCCCCGCCTCTGCCGCGCGCGCCGTTCGCGGGACTGACCGAGGCCGGCCCGAACGGCCCTCTGCCCATCGTCGCCGCCAATGGACGCACGCCGGCGCAAGCCTATGCGCGCCCGTTCACCGCCCAACAGGCGCGGCCGATGATCGCCGTCGTCATCGGCGGCCTCGGTTTCAATGCTGTCGCCACCACCCAGGCGATCGACGAATTGCCCGCGGAAGTTACGCTTTCCTTTGTGCCGTACGCCTCCAACCTACAGAGCTGGATCGACCGCGCACGTGCGCGCGGGCACGAGGTTTTGCTTGAGTTGCCGATGGAGCCGTTCGATCCTGATGCGGACGATACCGGCCCACAAACACTGCTCTCCTCGGCGACCGCGCCGCAAAATATTTCGCGGCTCGAGCAATTGTTATCACGAGGCGCTGGCTATTTTGGCGTCACCAATTATCAAGGCGCGCGTTTCGCCACCTCCGCGCAAGCGTCCCAACCCGTAGTGCAGGCGTTGCGCCGCCGTGGACTTGTGTTCATCTCATCGGGCATCGGCCAACGCACCGCGCTGAGCGTGGAGGCGCAACGCGCGGGCCTCACCAACACCGCCGCCGACCGCATCATTGATGCGCGCCGCGAAGCCGACGCGATCGACGACCAATTGCTCAATCTTGAGGCGTTGGCGCTGCAAAATCAGAGCGCAATCGGCGCCGGATTCGCTTATCCTGTGACCATGGAGCAGGTTGGCCGCTGGTCTCGTGATGTGAGTGCGCGCGGTTACCAATTGGCGCCCGCCTCCGCTGTGCTGAGCGCGCGCGCCGCGCGCAGATGACTATCGCAAAAGATTCCAAGCTCTATCGCCCGAATGTTGGTCTCGCGTTGTTTCATCGTGATGGGCCTGTGTTTCTTGGCAAGCGTCAGGCCACCGCCGGCCCCTACCAGTGGCAGATGCCCCAAGGCGGCGTGGACAAAGGCGAAACACCGCTGCAGGCGGCTTTTCGCGAGCTTGAAGAAGAGGTCGGCGTGCAGGCCAAACACGCTGAATTGCTCGAAGAAACAGCTGATTGGCTATATTACGAATTTCCAATGGACCTGCGCAAGAAAATGAAACAACGCGGGCGCTATATTGGGCAAATGCAGAAATGGTTCGCGTTCCGGTTCAAGGGCCGTGACGCCGACATCAGACTCGATACACATACCCCGGAGTTCGAAGACTGGCGCTGGGCGGCGCTCGAGACAACGCCGGAGCTTGTGATACCATTCAAGCGCGCCACCTACGAAGAGGTGGCGCAACGTTTCAAGAAATTCAGCGTGGGGGAATCCAAATGACCGTCTGCCCTATGGGCGCCGCCAGAGCGCCCTTCGCATGAAAAAATCATCAATCGCAACACCGATCGTGTTTGTACACGGCGCGTTTTGCGGTGGGTGGGCGTTCGATACATTCCGCGAGTCATTTGAGGCCGCGGGATTCGAAACCCACGCTCCCAACCTTCCACATCACGAACGCGGCGCTGACCTTGAGCAACTCGCGCAAACCGGGCTCAAGGAATACGCTCAAAGTATCGGGCAATACGCGCGTGAGCTGCGCGCGCCCCCGGTGCTGATCGGACATTCGTTAGGTGGCCTGGTGGTTCAACTCGCGGCGATGCAGGCGCCTGTCGCGGGCCTTGTGTTGCTTGCGCCGTCCGCGCCGTGGGGCGTGCCGCCGACGACGCTCGACGAGCACGGCAACCATTTCGGCCTTTCACTGCTGGGTGATTATTGGCGCAGGCCGGTGCCACCGGATTTCCGAGTCGCGCGCGCAACCACCATCGACCGCTTGTCACGCGACGACGCCCGCCGCACCTTCGCGCGCTTCGTCCCGGAATCAGGCCGCGCCATCCGCGAAGCGGTGCAATGGTGGCTCGACACTTCGATGGCCGGGCAAGCGCCGGTGTATCGTATCGCGGCGCCGGTGCTGGGGCTTGCGGGCGGACGCGACAGGGTCAACCCAGCCTCCACGATACGGCGTGTCATTGCACGCTTTCCCGGCGACCAGGCGCATTTCCACGAGTTTTCCGAGATGAGCCATTGGCTGGTCGGCGAGCCCGAAACGCCCGACGTCGCCAAGCTCACGCTGCAATGGCTGGAAGCACGCGGCATCGGCGCCAAGCCTGCACGTGCAAAGCGCAAACAGCTCTCGCTGTTTGGCTTCGGCGATAGCGCGGGGGCTTAAGGCGGCGGCGCGCTTTTCGAGCGGAGCGTGATCAGCACGATTTCAGGCGGGTTTAGAAAACGCACGGGAAGAATACTCGTGCCGATTCCGGCGGTGACGTAGATGATCTTGCCATTCTCGCGCGTGAGGTGACACGCAAAGCGTTTGTTGCGCAGAGGAAGGATTGGCCGTCCGATAAACGGGAAGGTCACCTGCCCACAATGGCCGTGCCCCGCCAACATCAACGCCGATCCCGCTTCGGCCTCCGCGAACGGATCAGGCGAATGGCTGATGACAATCGTATCACGACGAGGGGCGCCATCGAGGGCCGCAGCCAAATCGGGGTCACCGGTGTCTTCGTCAGCCAAACCGACGACGACAAAACTGCCGTCGCGCCGAGCGATGACGACATTGCGATTCCAAAGTGTCGCGACACCAGCCTCCTCCATCGCGCGCGCAATGCTCTGACGCCCGTACCAGGAATCGTGGTTGCCGAGCACGCCAACCACGCCAAACGGTGCGTTGAAAGCTGCAAAGGTCGCGATGCCGCCCAACACCTCGGATTGCGCCAAACCCGTGCGCTGCGCTTCCGGCTCATGGCTGCCAGCATAATCTCCCAACAGCACGACAAGATCAGGGTGCAGCGCATTCACACGCCGGACGATGCGCCCCATGCGCGCCGCGTCAACGTGGGGGCTCGCGACATGGGTGTCGCCAAGGGCGGCGATAAAGATGGGCGCACCGTGCCATTCGGCGCTGACGATTTCGACACGGCGCACGACCAGCATGTTCGGCTCGATCAGCCAAGCATATACGTTGAGCAGATACGCAGTGGCGAACAGCGCCAACCCCGCGCCCGCAACCCAACGCTTATACGGCCCCCAATTCTCCCAGCATCGCACCAGCCAGAGGCTCGACAGGGCGATCACAATCAGACCAGCAACGGCGCCTATTAAGGCTGGCCAGAGTTGGGGGTGCGGAAGCATGCGCCCTCCCTGACCGCCCTAGCGCGTCATCGCCGCTTTCATCGCCTCGAGCCGCGACAACGCGCGCTGCGTTGTTTCGCGCTGTGCGTCGCTGGCGGCGTCGCGCACGTCATCCTGTGCGTTCTTGAGCTGTTGCTCGAATTGCGCGGGATCTATCTCGGCCAGATCGATCGCTTCTTCCGCCAACACCGACAGGCCCTCCGGCGTTACATCGGCGAAGCCGCCATTGACGAAGATGCGCCGCTCGGCGCCGTCGTTCATCACCCGCAGCGCGCCCGGCTTAATCATGCTCATCACCGGCGCGTGGTTCGGCGAAACGCCGAACTCACCTTCCGAGCCAGGCACGACAACATGATCCACCTCGCCATGGAACAACTCACGCTCCGGCGAGACGAGGGCGAAAGAGAGTTTATCAGCCATGCTCTAGAACCAGCCCTTTTTCTTCTTGGGCTGATCTGGCTCTGACGCCGGCGGCGGGGTAGCTGCGCGCGGCGGCGGCGCCTGCCGGGCGCTTTGCTGCGGAGCTGGCGCTGCCGCCGGGCGCGCCTGAGAGGGCGCCGCGCCCTTTTGGGCGGGAGACGCAGCGGGCTGTTTTGCCCCGAGTTTATCCACGAACCACGTCATCAGGTGTCCTCCGTTCTACGCTGCTTCCGCCGCCAATTTCTGCGCCTTGGCGATGGCTTCTTCAATGGTGCCGACCATGTAAAACGCTGGTTCGGGCAAGTGGTCGTAGGCGCCATCGACCAGGCCCTTGAAGCCGCGCACAGTGTCCTTCACATCGACCAGAGCGCCTTGCAAGCCCGTGAAGGCGGTGGCGACGAAGAAGGGCTGACTCAAGAAGCGCTCGATCTTGCGCGCGCGCGCAACCGTGAGTTTATCCTCTTCGGAAAGTTCGTCCATGCCAAGAATCGCAATGATATCTTGCAGCGCCTTATAGCGCTGCAGCGTTTCCTGCACGCGGCGCGCGGTATCGTAGTGCTCTTGGCCGACAACGTTTGGATCGAGGATGCGCGAAGTCGAGTCGAGCGGATCGACGGCGGGATAGATGCCCTTTTCAGAGATCGCGCGGCTGAGCACCGTGGTCGCATCCAAGTGCGCGAAGGATGTCGCCGGCGCCGGGTCTGTCAAATCGTCGGCGGGCACATAGATGGCCTGCACCGAGGTGATCGAGCCTTTGGTCGTGGAGGTGATGCGTTCTTGCATCTGGCCCATTTCAGTCGCGAGCGTCGGCTGATAACCGACCGCCGAAGGAATGCGCCCGAGCAGCGCCGACACTTCCGAGCCCGCTTGCGTGAAGCGGAAGATGTTATCGACGAAGAACAGAATATCCTTGCCCTGATCACGGAAATGTTCGGCGATGGTGAGGCCCGACAGCGCCACGCGCGCGCGCGCGCCTGGCGGCTCGTTCATTTGCCCGAACACCAAGGCGCAGCGCGACCCCTCGCCGCCACCGGCGACATTGACGCCAGATTCGATCATTTCGTGATAAAGATCGTTGCCCTCGCGCGTACGCTCGCCCACGCCAGCAAACACCGAATAGCCGCCATAGGCCTTGGCGATGTTGTTGATCAGTTCCTGGATCAGCACCGTCTTGCCGACGCCGGCGCCGCCGAACAGGCCAATCTTGCCGCCCTTTGAATAGGGGCAGAGCAAATCGACAACCTTGATGCCGGTCGCCAGCATTTCCGGAACCGGCTTTTGATCCACGAAGGCCGGCGCGAGCTGGTGGATGGCGCGCCGCGCCTTTGCCTTCACCGGGCCGGCTTCATCAACGGGCTCACCGATCACATTCAAGATGCGCCCGAGTGTTTCTTCACCGACCGGCATTTGAATTGGCGCGCCGGTATCGCCAACTTCCTGACCGCGGACGAGGCCGTCGGTCGCGTCCATGGCGATGGTGCGCACTGTGCTCTCGCCCAGATGCGTCGCCACTTCGAGCACCAGGCGGTTGCCGCGATTGGTGGTTTCGAGCGCGTTGTAAATATCCGGCAGCGGCCCGTCGAATTCGACATCGACAACAGCGCCAATCACCTGCGCAACGCGGCCTTTCATGGGTTTCGTCATTTTGGCGTCCTTCGGATTATTCTACGGTCAGCTCGACCGGGATGTTGTTGCGGGTGGCCTTCGAGTACGGGCAAACTTGGTGGGCGGCTTCGAGAAGCTCCTGAACTTGCGGGCGCTCCATGCCGGGAATCGACAGCGTGATCTTGGCGGAGAGCCCCAGCCCGCCCTCCTCGCGGCCGATGCCGATCTCGCAGCGCACCACGGATGCGGACGCGTCGACCTTCTTTTGCGAGGCGACGAACAGCACCGCGGAATTAAAGCAATTCGCGTAGCCGAGCGCGAACAGCTGCTCGGGGTTGGCGCCCTCGCCGCTGCCGCCAAGACCTTTCGAGTGTTCGGTGTGGAACCAAAGGCCGCCATCCGTGAGCGCAACCTTGCCGCCGGCGCGCCCGCCCTTGGAGATCGCGGTCGTGGTGTACAACGCGGTCATCACAACGCCTCCGCGCCGGAAATGATTTCAATCAGTTCCTTGGTGATGTTGGCTTGGCGCTGGCGGTTATAGCGAAGCGTCAGCTTTTTGATCAGATCGCCGGCATTGCGTGTGGCGTTGTCCATCGCCGACATCTGTGCGCCGTAGAAGCCGGCCTGATTTTCCAACAAGGCCTGCAGGATTTGGCCGTTCAGATAGCGCGGGAGCAATTCTTCGAGGATCTCCGCTTCGCCCGGCTCGTACTCGTACACGGCGCCCTTCAAATCAGGTGGGCTGACGCCTTCGGGAGCGCGCGCCGGGATCAGCTGCGCCACAGTCGGGGTTTGGCTGATCACCGATTTGAAGCGCGAGAAGATCAGTGTAGCGACATCAAATTCGCCCGCCTCGAACATCGCGCGCACGGCATCGCCGACCACCCTTGCCGCATCCGCGCCGAGACTTCGATACGCCGAGAGATCAACGTACTTCACGATCAGCCCAGCATATTGGCGGCGCAACTGGTCGCGGCCCTTTTTGCCGACGCAAACGAGCTTCACGGTTTTGCCGGCGGCCTGCAGCTCGGCGATTTTTTCCCGCGCGCAGCGCACGATCTGCGTGTTGAACCCCCCGCACAAACCGCGCTCGGAGGTCGCGACCACAAGCAGGTGCACCTCGGCCTTGCCCGTCCCGCGCAGCAGCGGCGGCGCGCTCTCACCCGAAACCGCCGCCGCCAAATTGGCGATCACCCGCGCCATGCGCGCGGCGTAAGGGCGCGCGGCCTCGGCTTGGCCCTGCGCCCGCTTCAGCTTCGCGGCCGCCACCATCTGCATCGCCTTGGTGATTTTCTGCGTGGATTTCACGCTGGCGATACGATTACGGAATTCTTTTAAGCTCGGCATGCCGGGTCCCTAACGCTGAGCAATGGCGAGGCGGCCGGCCACGCCAATGAAGAATGCGCCGATCGCGCCCTCAAGCCAGCGCAACAAAATTCGGTTCCAAGCAATAACGCGTGCGCGGCTGGCGGCGAAGGCGATGAAAGAAAGCCAGATCGCGCCAAACAGTGCATGGATGGCGATCAACAACACGCCGATCGAGGGCGCGCTTGGACCCGACGCAAATTGCGGCAAAGCGGCGAGGTAGAAGATTGCGACTTTGGGGTTGAGAATGTTGGTGAGCAAAGCGTGGCGGAATGGTTCAGCGAGCGTGTATGGGCGCGTCGGTCGCGCCATCGTCGGCGTCTGAAGCGTCCTTTCTGGCACGGGGGGTCCAAGCGCTCTCTGCAGGAATTGCACGCCCAGCCAAGCAAGGTAAAGCGCACCGGCAATTCTCACCGCGGTGAACAGGGCCGGCGCCGCCGCAAGGATCGCGAGCGCGCCAAAGCCGAACAAGGCCGCATACCACACAGCGCCCGCGAGAACGCCGGCAACCGCCGCGAACCCGAAACGCAGGCCGCCGCGCGCGCCGTGGCTCGCAACCAGAAACGTGTCCGGCCCCGGCGTCAGCGTCACGGCCAGCGCAAGCGCCGACCAGGCAAGGAGAGCACCAGGCTCGATCACGCCGCGAACGATTTCGTGAACTCGTCCAGCGCCGCTTTGATTTTGTCTTCGATGCCGTCGGCTTTGATGTCTTTCTTGTCGCGGATCGAAGTCAACAGCGCGGCGTGTTTGGCGCGCAGCCACGCCACCAATTCGCTTTCGTAGCGCTGCACGGCGCTCGCTTCGACCTTATCGAGATAGCCGCGCGTGCCAGCGTAGATCAGCACAACTTGCTCTTCGACCGGGCATGGCGAGAATTGCGGCTGCTTCAGCAGCTCTGTCAGGCGCGCGCCGCGATTCAGGAGGCGCTGGGTTGCGGCGTCCAAATCCGAACCGAACTTCGCGAACGCCGCCATTTCGCGGTATTGCGCGAGTTCGCCCTTCAACGGACCGGCGACCTGTTTCATCGCCTTGATCTGGGCGTTGCCGCCGACCCGCGACACCGAGATGCCGACGTTCAGTGCCGGGCGGATGCCTTGGTAGAAAAGATCAGTTTCGAGGAAGATTTGCCCGTCCGTGATCGAGATCACGTTGGTGGGGATGTAGGCCGAAACGTCGTTGGCCTGCGTCTCGATGATCGGCAGCGCCGTCAGCGAGCCGCCGCCATTGTCTTCGTTCAATTTCGCCGCGCGTTCCAGCAGGCGCGAGTGCAGATAGAACACGTCGCCCGGATAAGCTTCGCGGCCCGGCGGGCGGCGCAGCAGCAATGACATTTGACGATACGCTACCGCCTGCTTGGACAAATCGTCATAAATGATCAGCGCGTGCATGCCGTTGTCGCGGAAATACTCGCCCATGGCGCAACCAGCGAACGGCGCAATGAATTGCAGCGGCGCGGGCTCCGAGGCCGTGGCGGCGACAATGATCGAATAGCTAAGCGCGCCTTTGTCCTCGAGCGTCTTGACCAGTTGCGCCACCGTCGAGCGCTTTTGGCCGATGACGACATAGATGCAGTAGAGCTTTTCCTTCTCGCTTAGATTTTTGTCGTGCGCTTCGCGTTGATACAAAATCGCATCGATGGCAACAGCGGTCTTGCCGGTCTGGCGGTCTCCGATGATCAGTTCGCGTTGGCCGCGGCCGATCGGGATCAGCGCATCGATCGCCTTGATGCCGGTTTGCATCGGCTCATGCACGGATTTGCGCGGGATGATGCCCGGCGCTTTCACATCAACGGTGCGGCGCTCGGCGGCCTTTATCGGCCCCTTGCCGTCGATCGGTTCGCCCAGCGGATTGACCACGCGACCGAGCAGCCCCTTGCCGACTGGCACGTCCACGATTTCGCCGAGGCGCTTGACGGTGTCGCCTTCCTTTAGGCCGCGGTCTTCGCCGAAGATCACGACGCCGACATTGTCGCGCTCAAGGTTCAGCGCCATGCCTTTCACGCCGCCCGGAAACTCGACCATCTCCCCCGCTTGGACGTTTTCAAGCCCGTAGACGCGGGCGATGCCGTCGCCGACAGACAGGATGCGGCCAATCTCGGCGACCTTGGCTTCGGCGCCAAAGCCCTTGATCTGCTCTTTCAGAATGGCGGAAATTTCAGCGGCGCGGACGTCCATGTTGATCCTCTTCAGGCGGATTTGAGCTGAAGACGCAGCGCGTCCAGCTTGGATTTTACGGAAGCATCGAATTGGCGAGAGCCGACGCGGACGACGAAGCCGCCGATAAGGCTCTCATCGACGCTCGTTTCAGCTTCGACCTTGGCGCCCAGTTGCTTGCCAAGCGCCTCGACGATGGCGGTTTTCTCCGTAGGCCCCAAAGGCCGGGCGGAGACGATCTCAACTTGGCGCGCGCCGCGGTCCAGGGCGACCAGCGCGCGATACGCCGATCCAATGCCGGGCAGTTCCGCGGCGCGGCGGTTGCTAGCGACGACACCGATGAGTTTGCGGCCCAGATCGCTAATGCCGAGCTTTGCCGCCACGGCTGTCAGCGCACGCGCTTTCTCCGCCGGGTCGATCAGCGGCGAGCGCGCCACACCGCGCAATTCCGCGCTCTGGAACCACGCCGCGGCGAGCTTGGCGAAATCCTGCTCGACAGCCTCTAAGCTCTTGGCTTCCTTAGCTAAATCGAAAGCCGCACGGGCATAGCGCGCCGCCGCTTCGGAAGCCTCGCCATCGAACCTGTCGGCCACTTCTGTCTCGCTAAATTCCGCCACGGGCGGCTCCGATCAGTTCGGAGCGCCCGTGGCTGGGTGACGCCGCTTGGGAAACCCCAAACGCCTAGCGGCCGCGATGCAATGCGCGCAGCCCCTGACGCGCGCGCGGATTACCATGCCGTGTTCGGACTTGACAACCGGCCCCGCGCCCCCCCGATCAGCGACAAAATCGCCGGGGGGAAATGACCAAATGACCGACGCCCAAGCGTCCGCGCGGAGCCGCACCGAAGTGAGCCCGGCCAAGCTTCGCCAGGTGGTGATCGCCTCCTCCGCGGGCACCGTGTTCGAATGGTACGACTTCTTCGTCTACGGGGCAGTCGCCTCGATCATGACCCCGCACTTCATTTCCAACTTGCCTGACGCACAGGCGTTCGTGTTCATTCTGCTCACGTTCGCCATTGGATTCATTACCAGGCCATTTGGCGCATTGGTGTTCGGCAAGATCGGGGACTCAACCGGGCGCAAAGGCGCCTTCCTCATCACAATTACCATGATGGGGCTGGCCACCTTCGCGATCGGCCTGCTCCCGACCGCTGCTCAGATCGGCATCTGGGCGCCTATCCTCTTGGTGACGTGTCGCGTGCTGCAAGGTTTTGCACTTGGCGGCGAATATGGCGGTGCGGCGATCTACGTCGCCGAGCATGCGGCGCACAACAAACGCGGCGCGTCGACGGGTTGGATTCAGATTTCCGCCGCCTTCGGACTCGTCGGCGCCCTTGCCGTGGTTTTCGCTACCCGTGGCTTCATGGGAGAGGAAGCATTCCGCGCTTGGGGCTGGCGCATCCCGTTTCTGCTGTCGATCGGCTTGCTCGCGATCTCGGTTTGGATTCGCCTGCAACTTGAGGAAAGTCCCGCGTTCCAAAAGCTCAAAGCCGAGGGGCAAGTTTCAAAACGCAGTTACGCGGAGAGCTTTTTCCATACGCCGAATGTGCGTATTGTGCTGCTGGCGTTGTTCGGGATCATGATGGCGCAAGGAGTGGTCTGGTATACGGGCTTCTTCTATTCGCAGTTCTACCTTGAGCGCATTCTAAAGATCGATTCCAAAACGGTAAACTTCGTGATGATGAGCGTCGTGCTCCTATCGGCGCCGCTCTACTGGTTCTTCGGCGCGCTCTCGGATCGGGTCGGACGCAAGCCCGTCATGCTGTTCGGCATGCTGCTGATGCTAGCGCTCTACTTTCCTGGGTTCAATTTGCTGACGCGCGTGGGCAATCCGGGCTTGGCGCAAGCATCCGCGACCTCCCCGGTCACGGTCATCGCCGACCCCGCAGATTGCAGCTTCCAGCTCGATTTGACCGGAGGCGCCCGGCTGTTCGCAACGTCATGCGACATTGCCAAAGGTGCGCTCGCCAACGCCGGCGTTAGCTACGTCACGGAAAACGCGGCTCGCGGCACGATCGCACAAGTCCGCGTCGGCGCCCTCCTAATTGAAAGCACCAACGCCACGGGGCGACCAATGGCGGAAATCCGCGCGGCCCGCACCGCATTTGAGGGGCGCCTTCGCGGGGTGCTAACAAATGCGGGCTACCCGAGCGCCGCCGACCCAAATCAAACAAACCTGCCCGCCGTCATCGGAATATTATTGCTGATGGCGCTCGCCGCCACCGCACTCTATGGCCCGCAGGCCGCGGCGCTGGTGGAGCTCTTCCCCACGCGCATCCGCTACACCGCGCTTTCCCTGCCCTATCACATTGGCACGGGCTGGTTCGGCGGCCTATTGCCGGCGATCGTGTTCGCCATCAACACGGCAACGGGACAAATCTATGCTGGGCTCTGGTTTCCATTCACCGTGACCGCGATCGCGGCGACGGTGTGCTTGCTCTTCCTGCCGGAGACCAAGGATCGCGACATTCACGCCTAACCGACATTCATTTCGTTTATGAACCAGAGCTTAAGCCGCTTCGCACAATGATACCGACATGACGGCGATCCCCCACGCCGCCGAGGCTCTCTCCAACGCCTCAGGCCGTTTTGAGCGCGCAAGCCAGCGTTTGCTCGGGGCGGCCTCTGGCACGGACAACGATGTCGGCGCGGCGCTCGTCGATGTCATGGGCGCCAAGGCGGACTACAAAGCCAGTCTCGCCGTGATCCGCTTCTCCAACGAAATGTGGAGCGCCCTGCTCGATCTCAGTGCTTCGCCGCCGCCTGCTCATCCTTCGTACGCGCGCGGATATTGAGTAGCTCGACCACCAGCGAGAAAGCGATGGCGAAATAGAGATAACCGCGCGGGATGTGGAAGCCGAGCCCATCGGCCAGCAGCGCGACGCCCACAAGCAGAATGAACGCCAGCGCCAACATCTTCATGGTGGGCTGATCTTCGATGAAATCGGCCAGCGGCTTGGCGGCCACGGCCATCACAAGCGTCGACAGCACCACGGCGAGAATCATCACCGCGAGGATATCGGTCATGCCCACGGCGGTAATGACGCTGTCGAGCGAAAAGACGATGTTGATGACGGCAAGCTGGATCAGCACATCGGAGAAATTATTCTTGGCCTCCGCTTCCTCGTGCGCGGCGCCTTCGACCGAGGCGTGGATTTCCTGCGTGCCCTTCACCAAGAGGAATAGGCCTCCGCCGAGCAAAATGAGGTCCTTGATGGTGAAATAGGTGAAGGCGTGGATGGCGTGCTCGTCGTTGGTGCCAAGCACCAGCGCGGCCCACCCTTCCGGCAGCGCAAACAGCGGACTTTCGTCGAGCTGGATGATCCAGAAGATGCCCGACAGCATCACAATCCGCAGCACCATCGCCCCCCACACGCCAAAGCGGCGGGCGTTGGTTAGCTGGCGTCCCTTGAGCTTGCCGATAGCGATCGACACGAACAGCAGATTGTCGATGCCGAGCACGATCTCCAGAAACGTCAGCGCCGAGAGGCTGACCCAAAAGGCGGGCGTTGCGAGCAAGTCCATTCATGAATCTCCGGGCGCTCAAACGCCCGAAGCCGGCGCGAACGTCAAGACAGATGATGCGGCGTGTGCTTAGCTGGCGCTGGACGCGGCTGGGGAGGCTTTGATGCGATTGGTATTTTCGGCGATGGCGCTCGTGTTGGCGCTAGGAGGATGCGCGGCGCCTCGAACCTGGGTGCTCAGCCCCGCGGACGCGGCGACCGCGATGATTTCAGGCGATCGCCTGACCTTGACGCGCGTCGCCAGCGAGACCGGCGGCGGAGATCCTCTGATCTTGCTGACGCTGACGCACGCCGATGGCCGCGCGATGCGCTTCGAGGAAGCCAACCACGCACCCTATGACCTGCGCGCGCAGGCCGCCGGCGGCCCGCTGGCGCAAGCCATGGGCCTGCTCGGCAATGAGCAACCCACTCTTTTCCATGCACGCGACGAAGTGAGCCAGAGCGCACCCTTCCTCTGCGCGCCCGACGGCGCCGCCAGCATCGGCATTCTGGAAGCGGTCGATGGCGTGCGGATCGTTGGCTTGAAGCAGGGTTTTGAATTCGAAACCGCCGCCGATGGCGCCGTTGAGGCCCTGCCCTTCAGCCCCGACCAAATCTGCGCGCGGCTCAGGTTTCGGCGCGATTAGCTTGGCGGCGGCAGGCGTCGCACTCACAAAAACGAATACGGGTCCACGTCGATCTGCACGCGCACTGCGGAGTGAAGTTTCACGCGGCTGGTCCAGGCGGCCAGAAACGCGCTCACATCGACGCCGCGATTGGCGCGGATGAGAAAGCGGCGCCGGTGCATGCCGCGGATCACCGAGAGCGGCGCGGGCGCCGGTCCCCAAAGGTCGAGGCCTTCGACGTGCGGGGCTTTCTCCCCCAACAGCCGCGCGGCGTCGTTGGCGTGTTGTTCGGTCGGCGCGGAGACGATGATCGCGGCGAGACGTCCATAGGGCGGCATGCCGGCGGCTTCGCGTTCGGCCACCTCGGCAGCGAAGAATGCGTCGCGATCTTGCGCGGCGAGCGCCTGCATTACCGGCTCATGCGGCGCATAGGTTTGGATCAGCGCCCTTCCCTTCTTCTCATGGCGGCCTGCTCGACCGGCGACCTGGCTGACCAATTGATAGGTGCGCTCACCCGCGCGCAGATCGCCGCCTTTCAATCCTAAATCCGCATCGACCACGCCGACGAACGTCAGCAGCGGGAAGTTGTGACCCTTGGCCACAATCTGGGTGCCGATCAGGATATCGATCTCGCCCGCCTCCATGCGCTGCACCAAAGTGCGCACGGCGTCGCCGTTGGGCGTGGTGTCGGATGAGAATATCTCGATGCGCGCCTCGGGGAAGTGTGTGCGCACTTCTTCCTCGATGCGCTCAACACCCGGGCCAATGGAAACAAACGAATCCGGGATCAAGCATTCGGGGCACGCCTTCGGCTTGGGCATCGAAAAGCCGGTGAGGTGGCACACCAGCCGGCCTGAATACTTATGCTCAACCAGCCAGGATTCTGTCTCTGGCGATTTCATGCGGTGGCCGCAGGCGCGGCAGAGCGTCAACGGCGCATAACCGCGGCGGTTCATGTAGAACAGCGATTGCTCGCCGCGCAGCAACGCCTCGCCGGCGCCGCGTATCAGTTTGGGCGAGAGCCACTGGCCTTTCTCCGGCGGATCGATCTTCAAATCGATGAGTTCGATATCCGGCAGTTCGGCAAGCCCGTGCCGAGACGGCAGCTTTACGTGCGCGTAGCGACCGGACTGCGCGTTGAACAACGTCTCCAGCGAAGGCGTCGCGCTGGCCAGGATCACAGCGCACTCGCCCAATTTGGCGCGCGCCACCGCCAAATCGCGCGCCTGGTAGGCCACGCCCTCTTCCTGTTTGTAGGAAGGATCATGCTCTTCATCGATGACGATGAGTTTCAGGTTTGGGAACGGCAGGAACAAAGCGGAGCGTGCCCCCACAACCAGCCGCGCCCGCCCCGCCGCCACTTCGCGCCAGGCGCGCCGGCGCGCCTTGTGCGCAATGGCGGAGTGCCACTCAACCGGCGTTACGCCGAAGCGCGCTTCAAAGCGCCCCATCACCGCTTGCGTCAGCGCAATTTCCGGCAACAGCACCAGCACTTGCGCGTCAGGCGATTGCGCCAAAGCTTCGGCCGCCGCTTCGAGATACACTTCCGTCTTTCCCGAACCGGTGACCCCGTCCAGCAGCGACACATGAAAGCCGCCCGCACGCACGACCGCGCAGACCTCCGCCGACGCCGCTTGCTGGATGTCGGAGAGCGCCTTGCCCGCGCGCGCGAGGTTCGGGCTCGGGAACGGCGGATCCTCGCTAATCTCCAGCTTGGTCAGCGCGCCCGCATCGACGAGACCTTTAACCACCGCTGAGGATGTCTCCGCGCGCCGCGCCAGCTCGGCGGCGCTGACGGCTTCCTTCGCCGCCTCTTCCAGCACGCGCGCGCGCGCCTCGCTTGTTTTGGCGGGCGGCTCGCCGGTGACCGCGAGCACAATGTGCGTCGGCGGCGGCAACAGCGCTTCTGGCGAACGCGCCACCATGCGCAAGATATCGCCGGGCGGACGCACCAGATATTTCGCCGCCCAGTCCACGAACAGCCGCGAAATCTCCGGCAGCGGCGGACCAGGCAGCACCTCCTCGATGGCTTTGAGGTTGGCCGCGCCGGGATTGCCCCTATCGACGCTCCACACCACCCCGCGCACCAAGCGCGAACCAATCGGCGCGATCACATGCTGGCCTAGCGCCAAGCCCAGAGATGACGGCGCGCGATAATCGAACGGCTCGGGCAGCGGCAATGGGAACAACACAGCCACTTTGTCGAGCGCGACCCCCACCTCCCCGCCCGAAGGCGCAAACAACGGCCCCAGCGGCACCGGCGCGCGCTGGCGCTTCAACGCCTCCAAGGCGCGACGACGGGCGGTCGAGGTCATTCGTCGCGGAATCTAGGGGGTCGAGGGATTCGAGGGAAGCGGCGGGGACCGCCGAGGTTGGCCTGGAGGGCCGCACAGCGAAAGCCGCCGCGAGCAAAATTATGGCGGGACGGGCAATGTTGGCCCGGAGCGGACGTTGAGTGCCCATGCTAGGCTTCGTCCCATGAAGCTGTTCTTGGTTTCACCATCGTTCAACGCAGTCGAGCGCGGACAGGATGCGACGCGGCCCTACTTGGACGAGGCGGTGGACGTGATCTTGCGCGCCATCCAGCCGACCGGAAACGAAAGCATCATTGGGGTATGGCACGACAATGAAAGCAGCATGGGCTCCGAGCCGTTTGAGGCCGAGTATGCTGGCAAGCGCGTAAAGAGCTTGAGGGATCGAGATTTGCTGCGCTCTGTCCTGAGGCGCGTCGCTGACCCTTGGGACAATTACTTCATGTGGGTCCGTTGCCAGACAACGTGCCGCTTTGTGTTCTTTGGCTATGACGCCCAGGCATTTCTCTGCCTGCGTCACGAAGATGCGCCTCCGTCGGCCTCGCCGCTGATTCACGTCGAAGATTGCACACCGATGCTCGCAGAGACGGATTTCTTTGACGGTTAGTGAAGCGTCCGCGCCCGGCACCCAGCGGGCGCCATCATCGGCGCGGCCTGCGGCTTGGCGGCGGTTCTTGCGGCGCTGTTGCGCAGATGTCTTCGCGGTCTCTGTCCCAGTAGCACTCAAAGCCGTCGCTCCGATTATCGCGGACCCAACCGGCTTCGCCGGCAGGTCCCTCCAGGCGCAGCCACTGGCCAAGGCGCGATGCCGCGCCGGCGGGTAATGGCGCCTGTTCGTCGTCCAATAGCCAGTGGATGACGGGGCGAGGGTCCGCGTCGGACTCAACGTCGTCCCATGCGTAGGTCAAGCCGAATACGCGGCCCAGTCGCCACACATCATAGTCGGTTATGCCCTCCTCTGTCTCTTCGCCGATGCGATAGACAACGTTGCACACGTCCAAGCCGTAGCCATCCCCCGGTTCGACGACCACGCCGCGCACTGGAACAATGAAATCTGTCTGCTCCGGCGCAAAGGCCCAGGCTTCGGCAGCGAGGATCGCTGTCTGGGGAGCATCATCGTTGGGCGCGCCGCGCAGCGGCGTCTCGTGTTTGGTGCGCAGCCAGCCCCTGGAGCAGGTCGGGCAGCGTGCTTCATAGAGGCCGGTGACTGTCGGCGGCGCTTCGTTCGCTGGCGCCGGCCCAGCGCGACGCCGCTGGCATTCCTGATAAACGCCCGCAAGGCGCGCCGCTTCAATGTCGCGAGCCGCCTGGCGCTCCTGACTCCCCGGCGCAACCGGATCGATGGCGGGTCCGGCGGCCGCGCTCGCGTCTGTCGCGGCAGTCTCGGCCACGCGAGGCGAGCATCCGCTCGCAGCGAGAACAAACGCCGCCGCCAGCGGCAGAAGGAAGGTCTTCACGCGCAATCCCCCATTATAACTGGGGACAAGGCTAGCTGCGTTCGCGACGTTGTTGAAGGGCGCCAGCACCGGGACCGGCGATGGCTGCTCAGCGCAAGCCGCGAGGCCTCTGTTCAGTTTGTCCCATAATCAGGAAGATGCGGGCGTGCATCCAATGACTTGTACGCCGGCATCTGCGTTTCCGGGGCGCGAGTGCGATCCCTGACAAAGCACTGGCACGAGGGCCGGCAAAATGGGAGATCGCGAGATGAGGCGCATGTTTGCAAGGCTCATTCTCTCTGTCGCGACCCTGACCGCCGCGTCATGTTCGCCAGCGTCGACCTCGAGCGCATCGTCGCCTGTTGCGAACGGCGAGACGCAGTACCTGGCGTTTCAGGTCTTCACCGGATCGCCCGATCCTCACGTCGCTTTTGGCGGCGAGCCGCTGCTTGGCGAAATGCCGTCTTCAACCGAACTGGACGGGTTCGCCCGCAGTCTGATCGCGCGCATGGACACGACGGGGCGCGATGGCAGGCGACTAGCGCTCATATTTGGCCCCCTTTCGTTTGATCATACTGATGAGCAGGTCGCATCCTTGATCGGATCTGGATTCGACATTGCTCTTGCCCGTGACGTGGCCGTGGGATTTCACATCGACGATTCCATGTTCTGGGGGCGTCGGCGCGATCTCCTCGCCGATCCGAGAAATGTCGAGCGGATGGATTGGGACGGCCCTCTCTCCACGGGGCGCCGGCTCGCCTGGGGCCCTCGGCCTTCTCGCGCGCCTCCGCACATGTGCATCAATAGTGCAGCCATTGAAGCCGAGGTCTGGCGCCGTGGCGATGAGGTCATAGGCGCGGCGCTCCACGCCGGCCTCGAACGCTTGCGGCGCGCCGGGCGCGAGGATCTTTTTGCGGGCGTGATCGTCGGTTGGGAGACGCAGATCGGACGAGAGTTCGAAAGCGGGCGCGTGCTCGGTTATTGCGCCCTCGCCAATCGCGGGCTTCGACGCGGCGCTTCGCGCGAAGCCATGGATCAGGCGCGCGTGGAAGCGCTCGAACACTTTATCTCGATTTGGTCCACATCGATCGCGTCCGCGGGCGTGCCCCCGTCACGCATCTATTCGCACGTCGCGTTTATGCCGAGGCGGCAATTTGACTCATCGGAACACGAGAACGGCGAGACGTACGCTGCGCGAACAAACTTCTCGCCGCCGGAGACCGCCTTCGGTAGAGAACGCCGCGCTGGCTTTTCAACCTATCCCGAAGCCGGAATCATTGAAGAAATCCACGATCAAGTCCGCCGCGCCGGCGGGGCGCCTTGGGCCTCCGCCGAAGGCGCCAACGTCGCCTTGGGAGGCGATCCCTCGGCCTCGGGCATGGCGACGGAGACCTATCTCGCGCGCCTGTTCAATCGCGGCGCAGCGCTGGTCAATATTTTCGGCTGGGGAATTGGAGACGCTGACAACGGATTTCGCCGGGCTGCGGAAAGCCCGGACGCGATCGCGGCGTATCGCAAGTTCCTGCGCGGAGAGGCGCTGATCGAAGGGCCGATCACGGCGTCAATTCTAGAGCGCTTGCCTGTCAAGATTCACCGCATCCACGCCGAGCTGCCGCAATGGGTCAGGGCCCATAACGGGCAAGCCCGCGCGCAGCCTCATGTTGAGGCGCTTGATGCCGCACTTGCGGCCCAGGATTGGGCGCGCGCGGAAGCGGAAGCAGACGCGTTGCTCGCATTGATGGTCGAGGAGTGACCGCGATCGGCGAATTTCTTCCTTCGCAGGCGCAACACGGCGGCCGGCTCGATTGAATTGCCAGGCAAGGCTTCGGTGCGCGTTTCCCTAGGATCGCACGGCTGTGTCATTCGCTATTGCGCAGAGGCGAATAGAGCTCCAATCGCCGCCGCAGCCTCGTCAGAATAGATGGCGTCGCCGTGGCGTCCAGGAGTTTCGACTATCGAAACGTTGGCGCCTGCCCCCCTGAGGCGCTCGGCAAACGCGGTGACGGTCGCCAAGTCAGCCTGGGCGTCATCGCGCGCCGCAAGCAAGAGGATGGGCGCGCGCGACTCTGTAGCAAACCGAAAATAGTCAAAGGCGGCGAGATCTTCGTCCACCTCTAATCGCACCAGGGGACGCACTACGGCGGGGATCATATTGCGACCCATGGCCACGATGTCGGAAGACGTACTCTCCAGGATCAGTCCTGAAAAACCTCCGGTGCGCGCGAAGTTTGACGCCGATGCGCCGCCAAATGAAAATCCGTAGGCGTACACAGGGCCCGAACCAATCCAACCGGCCGCTCGGAATTCAGCCACCAAGGCTGGGCCCAACTGCACCAAGGCTCCCGCTGTGGCCGGTAGCGTTGTGCCGGAGCGGCCGGGGTAGTCGAATGTGACGATATCGGCGTCGGTGAGCGCTGCGAGTCTCGCCAGACGCCTGCTCGACCTCGCCGTGAAATGACCACTGCCGCCTGCAAACAGCATGACTGCGTCCGTGTCGACTCGATCTAGGCGCACGGCGTGAACGACACCCAGGCCGTCGATAGGGAAGAGAGCCTCTGACTGAATGTAGCCTTCAGGCGTGACCAAGCGCACGTCGGCAGCTGGTTGTTCGAGTGCGGGGATAAGTGAGGTCTCATCAACGCTGACCGCGCAAGCGGCAAGCGCGAGCGAAACCGCGAACGTGCCAACAAGAGCTTTCATGATTTCCCCTCAGATCGCGTCCACAACAATCGCTCCGACCTGAACGTCGTCTGAACGCGTCCGGCGTCGGTTCGCGCGAAATTGCTCCATGCGTCCTTCAAAATGGGACGGCCTTCCCACCATCCGATCCGAAAACGACATCTGACCGCCTTCGGCGAATTTGAACCGCGCCCTGCAACCCGTCCGAGTGACCACCTTTAGAAAAGCGCCCCCACCGACGCTGGCACTTGTTCACAAATGCTCAGTATTCTTCCGCCCATGGCCGCCGCCGCCCTTCTCGTCCAATGGGTCGCGCATTTGCGCGATGAGCGACGTTTCGCGGCCAATTCGGTCGAGGCTTATGAGCGCGACGTGGCGGCGTTTTTGGGGTTCCTCACCAGCCATCTCGGCGGCGAAGCGAAGGCCGCGGACCTCGCCCAGCTCGAACCGCGTGATCTGCGCGCTTACCTAGCGCACCGCAGGCAAGGCGCGGACGCGCTGGCGGACCGTTCGATTTCGCGGGCGCTGGCGGCTATTCGCGCCTTCTTCCGCTATCTGGAGCGCCGCCACGGGATCGCCAACGCGCGGCTTTCGCTGGTGCGCGGGCCGAAACTCAAGCGCACGCTGCCGCGGCCCGTCTCGGAAGAAGCGGCGCGCGCGCTGATCGCGGATGCCGGCGAAGCCGCCGCCCTGCCCTGGATTGGCGCGCGCGATGCGGCGTTGATCACATTGCTCTACGCGGCGGGCCTGCGCATCTCCGAAGCGCTGGCGCTCACCGGCGCGGATCGCCCGCTTCCGGGGACGCTGCGCGTCACCGGCAAGGGCGGCAAACAACGTCTTGTGCCGCTGCTGGCGGCGGCTCGCGATGCGGTCGAGCGCTATGCCGCGCTCTGCCCCTACGCGCTCACGGACGATGCGCCGCTGTTCCGCGCCGCGCGTGGCGGGCCCCTGAGTTCGCGCATGGCGCAGGCCCTGATGGCGCACTTGCGCGCACGCTTAGGTCTGCCTTCGTCGGCGACGCCACACGCTCTGCGGCATGCTTTCGCCACGCATCTGCTCGCAAACGGCGGCGATCTGCGCGCGATACAAGAGCTGCTCGGACACGAATCACTCTCGACGACTCAGGGCTACGCCGCCGTCGAAGCGAAAAAAATATTGCAGGCGTATCGCGCCGCCCACCCACGCGCGTGACGTTTTTCGTGCATGCGAACACCGCTGCGCGCCTTTGTTTTCAAGGTTCGCAGAGCATTCTCGCAGTCAATTTTTCCGTGCGAAATCAAACGCGCAAAAAACTATGCGCTTGTTTGCACAGAAACTTTTCGCAAACCAAATTGCTTCAAACAAATACTCGGAGAGTCAAACAACTCCCACCAACCCAACGTCCAACACCAGTAAAGATGAGGAAACTAAGATGGCTAAGAAAGTAAAGAAGGCGGCCAAGGCCGCTCCGAAGGCCCGCAAAGCGCGCAAGACCGTCGCCCGCAAGCCCGCCGCCAAGAAGACCCGCAAGGTCGCCAAGCGCAAGACCGCCAAGAAGGCCGTGCGCAAGGTCGCCCGCAAGACGACCCGCAAGGTCGCCCGCAAGACCGCGAAGAAGCCGGCCCGCAAGGTCGCTCGCAAGAGCACCCGCAAAGTGGCCCGCAAGGCCGCCCCGGCCGCCGCCGCTGTCTAAAGAAGTCGAGCAAGAGGGGCGCTGATGAAGCGCCCCTCTTCGCTTTTGGACCCCTGCTCTCGTCCACGAGGCCAAATGCGTTCTCCGGTCATAAGAAGCCCTCGCTCCCGGATCGAACGCCGCCGACTGACCTGCATTCCCAAACGCTGACGAGGCTGCGCCTCCCCCTCCCCTGATTTCAAAAAGTATACGATCCGCTTGACTGCTTTCACGCGGCGCGATACTTTGCTTTTCAAAGTTCTTTGGTGGAGCTCAAACATGACCCGTGAAGAGATGCTTGACGACCTTGCGTACGCTCGCTCGCCGAAGAGGGCCGGCATGCGCCGCTCATCGGGGGCGCCTTCCTGGTTTTGTTCGGCCTTCTGTTGGCGATCGCCTGGACGGCGCACTGGACTCTGAGCGCCGGAATTTTCGGCCCGATGCCGCGGAGCGTTGTCGGCATTGTGTGGGTCGGATTTGGCCTGTGCGCTGCGATGGGCTCGGTGCTTGTAGGCCGAAGCATGCGGCACAAGCCGGGCAGGAGCGCAATCGGCAATCGGATCGATCGTACGATCTGGCGCGCCACCGCTTGGGCCATCTTGTCAGTGGTAGCCGGCACGCTCGCGGCGATGGCGCTGCGCGGTGACACCGGCGCGCCCAACGCCATCATGGCCGCCGCCTTTGGATTCTATGGCGTAGCGTTGCTGACGACAGCGCACATGTCTGAGCAGCGCTGGCTCGCTAGCTTCGGCGCCCTCTCGCTGGCCGCTGGCAGCGTGCTTTGGGCGTTGAACGATGAGCCATGGGCATATTTGGCTGCGGCGCTTGCGGCGATTCTCGTCCTGGTGATTCCCGGCGCCGCGATGATGCGGCACGAACCGAAAGCCACGGTGTAGCCGTGTCATCGTTCGACCACACCGAAATCGACGACATAATCCACGGTCGGCTGCGGCTGGGGATCATGGCGTATCTCTCGACGGTCAGCCCTGCCCCATTCGTGGAACTCAGGGCCAAGGTCAACGCTACCGACGGCAATCTCTCCACGCACCTCTCGAAACTTGAGGAAGCCGGGTATGTGCGCATTGACAAGTGTTTCGTGGACAAGAAGCCCCGCACCAATGTGCACTTGACCAAATCGGGGCGTGCGGCTTGGATTGACTATCTCGCTAGGCTGCAAGCGCTGATCAGCGCCGCGAAGTGAACGCCTCAATTGACCCTCTCAGGACGCCGCGCTAATCGCCCAACGCGCCACGCCGGGATATGGCGGCTCGTTGGTGTCGAGAAAGCCATTGCGCGACAGAGTGTGTGCAGCGTGCACATCTTCCGCGTCGAGGTGGACGATGACGCGGCGCGCGCCATTGCCAAACGCCCATGCCGAAAGCGCGCGCACGGTTTCCCCGCCAAAGCCCCTGCCCCGGTATTCCGGCAGCAGACCGAACGCGAGCTCTACATCACCATCGTCGTCGGGCCGGCCGATCAGGGCGGCAATGCCAACCAAGCGCGGCGGCGAACGCTCGCCTTCGTTGGCCAAGAGCGCCCAGCCATACCAGCCTTGGCCGTCCGGGTCGTGAGCGAGGTTTTTCTGGGCCCAGTCGAATGAGGCCAGCTCAAACGGCGCCGGCGGCCACAAAGGCTCGTGCATCACCGCTATCGCGTTGAAGAAAGCCGACCGACTGCCCGCCTGCAGGGCCGCCAAATCCCGATCCAGCGCCAGCAACGCCAGACGCTCCGCCGTCAGCACCAACAATGGCCTGCTCCCCTCGATTCGCGTGCCCATTCAACCGAACTGAGCCGGCCTGAAAAGTGAGCATTCGTCAATACTCACAGGTGGGTCAAACGCTTACGCCTGCATGAGCCACCCATCGACGCCCTTGGCGGCTTCGCGGAGGGCTTCAGACATGGTGGGGTGGGCGTGGCAGGTGCGGGCGATGTCCTCGGCGCTGGCGCCGAATTCCATCGCAACGCAAACCTCGCCGATCATCTCGCCGACGCCAGCGCCGATCATGTGGGCGCCGACGACCTTTTTGGTGGCGGCGTCCTCCAGCACTTTGACCATACCTTCGGTCTCGTGATTGGTGCGCGCGCGCGAATTGGCTGCGAACGGAAACTTGCCGACTTTGTATTCGACGCCCGCGGCCTTCAGCTCTTCTTCGGTCTTGCCGACGCCGGCGACTTCCGGATCGGTGTACACGACGCCCGGGATCACATCGTAATTCACGTGCCCCCAGAGGCCGGCGATCATTTGCGCGACGGCGATCCCCTCCTCCTCGGCCTTGTGCGCGAGCATCGGCCCGTAGGTGCAATCACCGATCGCGTAGATGCCGGCGACATTGGTCTTCAGATGATCCGTGGCGATGAAGCCTTTCTGATCGAAGCCTACGCCTGCCGTCTCAAGCCCCAGATTGGTGGTGAGCGGTTTGCGCCCGATTGACACCAGAACCACATCGGCCTCCAGCGTGCGCGCCTGCCCGCCTTTTGCCGGTTCGATGGTGACTTCCACGCCGGTGCGGGTTTTACTCACGCCCGTAACTTTCTGACCGAGTTCGAACGTGAAGCCTTGCTTCTTCAGGATACGCTGGAACGCGGTGGCGATTTCGCCGTCCATGGTGGGCGTGATGCGGTCGAGATATTCAACCACCGTCACCTGGCTGCCAAGGCGCCGCCACACCGAGCCCAGTTCCAGGCCAATATAACCCGCGCCCACCACGATGAGCCTGGCGGGAACTTTTAAAAGCGTCAGCGCGCCAGTGGAGGACACAACGTGTTCTTCGTCAATTTCAACGCCCGGCAAATCGGCCGGCGACGAGCCAGTGGCGATAACGATGTTTTTCGTTTCAAGGGTTTGCTTGCCGCCATCATTGAGCACAACTTCAACACGCCCCGCCGCCGCAATGCGGCCGGCGCCTTTGATGTAATCGACCTTGTTCTTCCTCATCAGATATTCGACGCCCTTAGTCAGGCCATCGACCGCGTCGTCCTTCTGTTTCAGCATTTGCGGCAGATCGAGCGAGAGCCCTTCGACCTTCACGCCCATCGACGGAAATGTCTTCGCCGCCGCTTCGTAATACTCGCTGGCGTGCAGCAGCGCCTTTGAGGGAATGCAGCCGACATTGAGGCAGGTCCCGCCGAGCTTGCCGCGCTTTTCAATGATGGCGGTTTTCAGTCCAAGCTGACCGGCGCGGATTGCACAATTGTAGCCGCCAGGGCCACCGCCGATAATGACGAGATCATAGGACATGGATGCTCCGCGAGCGCACGCGCCGAACGCGCGCGAATCGGCGCGACGATAGAAACGCCCGCGACGCGGATCAATCCGCGATTGCCTCGCTTACGCCCCGTGGCGGTTCCAATAGGCGCGGTCAGCGGCGTCGACGATGAACACCAACAGCCCAACGACCAGAACAATAGCCAGCACGCCGATCTGCGCTTCCGAGGATTCAGGCGCGGCCGCAAGCGCTTCAGGCTTCAGATAGGCGTTCGGATCGACGCTCTGAACCGTCGCCAACAACCCGCCCTCGTTCTGCTGTGCCACCGCCCAGCGCCCGCCATAGCAGGCAAAGCCGAGCAACCAGAGCCAGAAGCCCTGCGTGCGGCGGATGAGCCTGATAGCGGAGATGAGAAAGAAGAGCCCCGCGCCGTACCAAAGGCCCGCTTCAAGCCATGTGGAGGCGCCCACCACCGCAATCTGGTCCTCGCTGAGCACGGCGCCAAGATCGATCGGCAAATGCGCAAGCCCGACCGTCGCCGCGAACGCCGCGCCAAGGCTCACCAATACCAGGGCCAAAAGCGCCAAAATGGCCGGCCAGCGCAAAATGAACGTCATAACGTGTCCCCTGCCCCCGCTCCCCCGAGCGAAAAAGCAGTTTACCGGCAATGGGAGACGGAGTCAGCCCTTTAGAGGTCCAAAAGCATCCGCTCGGGGTCTTCCAGGCCTTCTTTCACGCGCACCAAGAACGTGACGGCCTCTTTGCCATCGACGATACGGTGGTCATAGCTGAGCGCCAGATACATCATCGGGCGCGCCACCACCTGGCCATTGATGACAATTGGCCGCTCCTGGATTTTGTGCATGCCGAGGATGCCAGATTGCGGCGCGTTGAGGATAGGCGTGGACATCAGCGAGCCATAAACGCCGCCATTGCTGATCGTGAACGTCGCGCCTTGGAGATCCTCGAGCTTCAAACGCCCGTCACGTGCCTTGAGCCCAAGCTCGCCGATCTCGCGTTCAATCTCGGCCATGGTTTTGTGGTCGGTATCGCGCACCACGGGAACAACCAGGCCACGATCCGTGCCAACGGCGATGCCGAGATCATAGTAATTCTTGTAGATGATATCGTCGCCGTCGATTTCCGCGTTGACGTTGGGAATCTCCTTCAGCGCCGCGACGCAGGCCTTCACGAAGAAGCTCATGAAGCCGAGCTTCACGCCGTGCTTCTTCTCGAACTGATCCTTGTACTTCGAGCGCGCGGCCATCACGGCTGACATGTCAGCCTCGTTGAACGTCGTCAGCATCGCGGCTGTGTTCTGGGCTTCCTTCAAGCGGCGCGCGACAGTCTGGCGCAGGCGCGTCATCTTCACCCGCTCCTCGCGCTCGCCAAGCGTTCGCGGCAGTGAAGCTGGCGCGACAGGCGCGGGCGCGGGGCCGCGCGCTTCCAACACGGCGAGCGCATCGGACTTGGTCAACCGGCCATCCTTGCCAGTGCCGGCGAACGTCGAAAGGTCAATGCCGCTCTCGGCGGCGATGCGCTGCACCGACGGCGGGGCCTGAGCGGCGGCTGGCGCGGCAGCGGGCTTGGCGGCTTCCGGCTTCGGCGCCGCCGCAACCGGCGCGGCCTGAGCGCCGACTGCGCCCAGATGCCCGAGCAACGCGCCGATCTGCACGGTCGCGCCCTCGGCGGCGACAATCGCGGTCAGCACACCTGCCTCTGGCGCGGAGACCTCCACCGACACCTTGTCGGTCTCCAGCTCCACCAGGGTTTCATCCTTGCGCACCGAATCGCCGGCGCGCTTCAGCCACTTGGCGACTGTCGCCTCGGAAACGCTTTCACCAAGTGTGGGCACTACAATATCGGTCATCTCACATCATTTCGTTGCTGAGGGCGCATCATGACTGGGCAATACGGGCGAATCGGATTTGGTCCAAAACACCCCGTCATTGCCATTGTTTTTCTGCACGAGCCGTACGCGCTTGGGATCGAGGCCGCGCATGAGCCGCGCGTTGACCGCGATCCTCTCGGCATCGTCATCTCCAAATTCGGTAGAGTGTGTCGCGCACCCGCAGGTGCGGCAGTGGTGAAATTCCAACATGCGATCGCCCCACATGTATATGAAAGTGTCGGGCGGGCTGGCGAAGGCTACCTCGCGCTGCGGATAATAGGCCCAGAGGCCGCCGTAGAGCCGACAATGAGAGCAATTGCAGTCGAGCACCCATTCGGGTTCTTCCACCTCGAAGCGCACGGCGCCGCAATGGCAGGAGGCGCTCACCTTGCTCATCCGAGCGCGCTCTCGAGCAGCGCTTCCAATTCCCTCAAATGCTTCGACATCTGCCCCGCCGCGGTAGAGGCCGTGGCCGGGCGGCCGGCATAGCGCGCGCGCTTGGCCTTGATGTCGAGCTTGCCGAGCGTAAGCTCAATCCACGGATCGGCGAAACTCCAGCCGCCCATATTCTTGGGCTCCTCTTGGCACCAGACGAGTTCCGCGCTCGGGAAGCGCGACAGCTCCGTCATGACCGATTTCATTGGCCAGGGATAAAATTGCTCCAAACGCAACAGATAGATGTCGCCCTGCCCGCGCTTCTCGCGCTCATCCAGCAGGTCATAATAGACCTTGCCCGAACACATCACCACGCGGCGTATCTCGGCGTCGGGCTTCAGGGCGACGTTCGTGTGCCCGCTTTGGGTTTGCGCATCATCCCAAAGCACGCGGTGGAATGAAGCGCCCTCCCCCATCTCCGCCAGGGTTGATACGCACTTCTTGTGGCGCAGCAGCGATTTCGGCGTGAACACGATCAGCGGCTTGCGGAAATCGCGGTGCATTTGCCGGCGCAGGGCGTGGAAATAATTGGCCGGCGTCGTACAGTTGACGACTTGGAGGTTATCTTCCGCGCATTGTTGCAGGAAGCGCTCAATACGCGCCGAGGAGTGCTCGGGCCCCTGCCCCTCATAGCCGTGCGGCAATAACATCACCACGCCGGACATGCGCAGCCATTTGCGCTCGCCGGAGGAAATGAACTGGTCGATGATGACCTGCGCGCCATTCACAAAATCGCCGAACTGCGCTTCCCAAAGCGTCAGCGTCTTCGGATCCGCAAGCGTATAACCATACTCAAAGCCGAGCACCGCCTCTTCCGACAGCAACGAATCGATGACTTCATAATGCGCCTGGCCCTGGCGAATGTGATTGAGCGGCGTGTAACGCTCTTCCGTCGTCTGATCGACAAAGTGGGAATGGCGCTGGCTGAACGTGCCGCGGCAGGAGTCTTGGCCCGACAAGCGCACGTGGAAGCCCTCGTCCAGCAGCGTGGCGAACGCCAGATGTTCCGCCAGCGGCCAGTCCACGCCCGCACCGTCGTCGATCGCCTTGCGGCGCGCCTCGACCACGCGCTGCACGGTTTTGTGCATATCAAAGGCGCGCGGCAAGTCTGTGATGCGCCGGCCTAATTCCTTGAGCCATGCCACCGGCGCCTCGGTTTTGCCGCGGCGATCGTCATCCTCCGGCAAAGCAAAGCCAGACCATACGCCATCCAGCCAATCGGCCTTGTTGGCGCGATAATTCTTGCCCGCATCGAACTCGCCATCGAGAAACGCACTGAATGCGTGGTTCATACCCTCGACTTCGTCGGCGGTGACCACGCCTTCCTTTACCAGACGCTCGGCGTAAATGGTCAGTGTCGTTTGCTGGTCTCGCACACGCCGATACATAAGCGGCTGCGTCATCGTTGGGTCGTCGCCTTCGTTGTGCCCAAAGCGCCGATAGCAGAACATGTCAACAACGACGTCCTTGCCGAACAATTGGCGATACTCGGTGGCGACCTTCGCGGCGAACACTACTGCTTCGGGATCGTCGCCGTTCACATGGAAGATCGGCGCTTGAACCATGAGTGCGACATCCGACGGATACGGGCTTGAGCGAGAATAATGCGGCGCTGTGGTGAAGCCGATCTGGTTGTTGATGATGAAGTGCATGGTGCCGCCAGTGCGGTACCCACGCAGACCCGAAAGCGCAAAGCATTCCGCCACCACGCCCTGCCCCGCGAACGCGGCGTCGCCATGAATGAGCAGCGGCATCACCCGTGCGCGCAGCGCGTGCAGAGCTTCAGCGTCTTCCGTCCAGGTCGCGCGCTTGGCTTGCTTGGCGCGCGCCTTGCCGAGCACGACGGGGTTGACGATTTCAAGATGACTGGGATTGGCGGTGAGCGAGAGGTGGACGTTGTTGCCGTCGAAGGCGCGATCCGATGATGCGCCCAGATGGTATTTCACATCGCCCGACCCCAGCACATCGTCCGGCGTGGCTGAGCCGCCTTGGAATTCATGGAAAATCGCGCTGTAAGGCTTGCCCATCACCGCCGCGAGCACGTTGAGGCGGCCCCTGTGCGCCATGCCAAGGATGATTTCCTCCACGCCGAGCGCCCCGCCGCGCTTGATGATCTGTTCAAGCGCGGGGATCATGGCTTCGCCGCCATCGAGTCCGAAGCGCTTGGTGCCCGGATGACGCTTGTGCACAAATTTTTCAAAGCTCTCGCCTTCGATGAGCTTGCGCAAAATTGCACGCTTGCCCTCGGGTGTGAAGGCGATCGCTTTGTCGGGCCCTTCGATGCGCTCCTGGATCCAGCTCTTCTCGGCTGGGTCAGTGATGTGCATGAATTCGACGCCGACGGTCCCACAATACGTGCGCTTCAGGATCGCAAGCATCTCATTGACGCTCGCGGACTCCAAGCCAAGTACGCCGTCGATAAAGATGGGCCGGTCGAGATCGCCCGGGCCAAAACCGTGGTTCACGGGATCGAGTTCAGCCGGCGGCTCGCGTGCTTCAAGGCCGAGCGGATCAAGCGTCGCGGCGAAATGACCACGCATGCGATACGCGCGGATCATCATCAGCGCCCTCACGCTGTCGCGCGCGGCTTGCTGCACATCCCGCGCTGCGGCCTGCGGCAGACGCGCCTTCACTTGGCGCTCAAGCTTCTCGGCGAGCCCCGCCCAATTGCCGTCCATCAACGCGGTGATTTCTGTCGCCTTCGCCCGCGCCACATCGGCGCGATACCAAGACGGCCCAGAGACAGCGTGCCGGATAGCGTCGGGATTGTCCTTCAATTGTTGGAAGAACACGCGCCACGAATGGTCCACGGAACCCGGATCCGCCAGATAGCGCGCGGCCATTTCTTCCACGAAATTCGCATTGGCGCCGTCGAGAAAGCTCGTTTCGAGCAACGCCATGTTGGACAAGCTGCGAGCCTGATCCGCCATCTCGGAAACCCTGAGCGCTTTGAGGGAAATGTGAAGCGCGCGCCCGACGCAGGCGTGTTCTTAAAGTGCGTCGCCCCGGGAAAGAAGGGCTCGATACGGGTCAGACTGCCATCGTTTCGGCAGCGGCGTCCAATCAGCCCCCCAACACGTCGGTCATTGTCCGCCCCAGCGCCGCTGGATGTGGCGCGACGCGGATGCCGGCGGCTTCGAGCGCCGCGATCTTGCTTCCGGCATCGCCCTTACCGCCTGAAATGATCGCGCCCGCATGGCCCATGCGCCGGCCCGGAGGCGCGGTGCTGCCAGCGATGAATCCGACAGTGGGCTTCCAGCGGCCTCTCTTTTTTTCGTCGGCGAGAAATTGAGCGGCGTCTTCCTCCGCCGCGCCACCGATTTCGCCGATCATGATGATGGCCTTGGTCTCTTCGTCGGCGAGAAACCGTTCCAGCACGTCGATGAATTCCATGCCCTTCACCGGATCGCCGCCGATGCCGACGGCCGTGGTCTGGCCAAGATTTTCGTTGGTGGTCTGGAACACAGCCTCGTAAGTCAGCGTGCCCGAGCGCGAAACCACGCCCACTTTGCCTTTCTGGAAAATCTGCCCGGGCATGATGCCGATCTTGCATTCGCCCGGCGTCAGCACGCCGGGGCAATTGGGGCCGAGCAGAATGGAGCTCGATTTCGCCAGCTTGGCCTTCACCCGCACCATGTCCAGCACCGGAATGCCTTCAGTGATGCAGACGATGAGCGGAATTTCCGCGGCGATGGCTTCTTCGATGGCGGCGGCGGCGCCAGGCGGAGGCACATAAATCACAGTCGCGTCCGCGCCGGCTTTCTCCCTAGCCTCCATCACCGTGTTGAACACCGGAAGCCCCAGATGCGTCTGCCCCCCCTTCCCCGGCGAAACCCCGCCTGTCATGCGCGTGCCATAGGCAATCGCTTGTTCGGAATGGAACGTGCCGTTCTTGCCGGTAAAGCCCTGGCAAATCACGCGCGTGGCGGCGGAAACGAGAATGGACATGTAGCCTGGGTCTCCGGGCGCGCAAAAGGCGAAGCGCGGGCATAACCCAGGCCTCGCCCCTTGCAAACCCGTGCCGCCGCCTCAACCCATAATGAACGCGTTCAGCTTGTTGCCGTCGGGGTCGCGGAAATAGCCGGCGTAGAAGCCGGGGAAACGTTCGCCGGGGGGGCCTTCGCACGCCGCGCCCAGGGAGCGGGCGAGATTGTAGATTTGGTCCACCTGTTCGCGGCTCTTGCACTCGAGCGCGGCCATGACTCCATTGCCGACGGTGGCGGTGTTGCCGTCAAACGGCTTGGTGAGGCCGATGCCCGCGCCGCCGCCAGGAACGCCCCAGGCGATGAAGGTGTCGCTCTCCATCATGCGCTTGACGCCCATCGCTTCGGCGATGGAATCGTAAAATTGCGCGGCGCGCTGAAGATCGTTCGTGCCGAGCGTGACGTAACCGATCATGGGGGCTCTCCCTTGGCCGCTGCATTGAATGTGCTAAGCGGTCTGCTTGACATCCTAACGAGTACCGAGCGAGCGCGAAAAGGAAAAAGATCGGCTGCTCGCGTTTAGCGACGGGGTGATCCGCGCATCGCGCAGGGCTTTTTCGTGTTGGTGGCGCTGATCTGGCTCGTGCCGGATGGGCGGATCGTGCGGGCGGTAGCGGGAGAGTGAGACATGGATACTGAAAGCAATATCGACAAATTTAACAGATACGCTGGTTTCTTCCTGGACAAGCTGTATTCAAACTTCCCGATACCTACTCTTCTCGATAGCCACGAAGCGGCATATGGGACTCCGCTTGATGGCTCGGGGCCCGATGGCTCTATTTCATTAGGCGACCTCCAGCAGGCTTCGTGTGACGGCGAAATCTCGTTCTGCAGTCATGCGCTCTCTTGGCTGCACTCGACCGGATACTTTTCCGGTGCAGCGCGCATGCATAACATCCAGTTCAAAGAGGCTGTCCTGACGCCAAGGGGGTTCGAAGCGCTCAATGCAACCCCTGCAGCGCTGGAATCAAGAGGAACGCTGGGCAAACAACTCGGCACGGCCCTCTCCGCCGGATCCAAGGAGGCCGGACATGCCGTCATTTCGCAGATTGTTGGCCAGATCGTCGGCACCGCAGCCCGTGGATTCCTGACTTCGTAACTACCCCCGCACCGCCGCCACGATCTTCCGCGCTGCATCCTCCAAATCATCCGCGCTGATCACGTTGAGGCCGCTTTCGCGGATGATCTTTTTGCCCAGGTCGACGTTGGTGCCTTCCAGGCGCACCACCAGCGGCACGCTCAGGCCCACTTCGCGCACGGCTTCGACGACCCCCTCGGCAATCACGTCGCAGCGCATGATGCCGCCGAAGATGTTGATCAGGATGCCTTTGACCTTCGGGTCGGAGGTGATGATCTTGAACGCGGCTTCGACTTTGTTTTTGTCGGCGCCGCCGCCGACATCGAGGAAGTTCGCGGGCTCGGCCCCGAACAATTTGATGATATCCATGGTCGCCATGGCGAGGCCCGCGCCGTTGACCATGCAGCCGATTTCACCGTCGAGCGCGATGTAGGAGAGATCGTATTTCGAGGCTTCGATTTCGCGCTCGTCTTCCTCGCCCAGATCGCGCAACGCCTCCCATTCCTTGTGGCGAAACTCGGCATTGGAATCGAAGCTCACCTTGGCGTCGGCGCAGATCAATTGGCCGTCTTCGGTGACGATCAGCGGATTGACTTCGAGCAAGCTCATGTCGCTCTTGGTGAAGGCGTCGTAAATCTTGCCAACGACATCCGCGCATTGAACTGCCAGCGCGCCAGTAAGTCCAAACGCGGCGGCGATCTTATCGCAATCAGCGCGCGTGGGGCCTGTGAGCGGATCGATTGGCACATTGGTGATTTTCTCGGGCGTGTTGTGCGCCACTTCCTCGATGTTCATGCCGCCGGCCTCGGAAGCCACGAACGCGACCCGCCCGGCGCCGCGATCAACCAGCGCCGAGAGGTAGAATTCCTTCGCGATGCGCAGGCCTTCTTCGATGTAGATGCGATTGACCACTCGCCCCGCCGCGCCGGTTTGCAGCGTGACCAGCGTCCGCCCCAGCATTTGCGACGCGAACAGCCCTACCTCCTCTGGCGCCTTGGCGATGCGCACGCCGCCTTTTTCGCCGGCTTCGGTTTCCTTGAACTTGCCCTTGCCGCGCCCGCCCGCGTGAATCTGGCTCTTAACGGCCCATACCGAGCCGCCCAGCTTGGCGGCGGCATCAACGGCCTCTTCCACCGTGAAGGCGGGGAAACCGCGCGGCACAGGCGCGCCAAAGCTCTTCAGGACGGCTTTGCCTTGATATTCGTGGATGTTCATGAGGCCTCTCGCAAATCAGCGCTTTCTTCTACAGGCCGAGCGCCCGCGCCGCCAACCCCGCCAGAGCGCATCCCCCGATCAACGCTAGCAAGTTCGCCTTGAACCGGATCAACGCCACCCCCGCCATCGCCGCCAGAGCCAGCATCCAGAGCCGCGCGCTCGCAAGGTCGGGCAGTTCGGCTGGCCCCCACTCGATCTGCGCGGCGAACAGTGCGTGCGTCGCGAAGAAGAGTGCAAGCTTGGCGATCACGCCGAGCACCGCCGCCGTAATGCCCGCGAGCGCGCCCGCGGCGCGCGGATTACCCTGCAGGCACTCAGCTATCGGCGCACCCGCGAAAATCCATACGAAGCTCGGCGCGAATGTGCACCAAAGTGCGATGCCCGCGCCGGCCAATGCAAGCCCCGCTCCACCAGCGCCCCAGCCGGCGAGAAAGCCGACGAACTCGTTGACCAAAATCAGCGGCCCTGGCGTCGTTTCAGCAAGCCCAAGTCCGTCGATCATCTGCGCGGGCGTGAGCCAGCCGCGCGCGGCTGCCTCTGTGGTGAGGTAAGCGAGCAAAGCGTAGGCGCCGCCAAATGTGACGCAAGCGAGGATCGAGAACAGCAGTGCGACTTGAAAGAGAACGTGATCCGTCCCCAGCGCCGCGCCGATTCCGGCAACCGGGGCAAGCCAAAGGGAGAGCCACAGCACCGCATGTTTCCAAGCGCCTGTCTTCTCAACCCCGGAGGAGTCCCGCCCGCTGCTCAATCGATGCGTTGGCAAAAAGAACGCGCCGACAACGCCCGCGGCCACAATCACCAAAGGAAACGGCGCGCCCAACATGAGCGCCACAAACGCCGCGAGCGCGATCCACAGCGCCATTCGCGTTTTCAGCGCGCGTTTGCCGACTTTGAGCAAGGCCTCAGCCACCAAGGCGATTACGGCGCATTTCACACCGTCGAACGCCGCCGCCACCGCCGGCAGTGCGCCGTACATTACGTAGAGCCACGACAGCGCCAACACGACCAGCGCGCCGGGAAGCACAAACATCCAACCGGCGATAAGCGCGCCAGCCGCGCCCCTCAATCGCCAGCCGACATAAGTCGCGAGCTGCTGAGCCTCCGGCCCCGGAAGCAGCATGCAGAACGCAAGCATGCGTTGGAAGCGCGCGTCATCAATCCAGGCGCGCTCGTCCACGAATACGCGATGCATCAGTGCGATTTGTCCCGCCGGCCCGCCGAATCCGAGGCATCCGATCTTGAGCGATTCACCAAAGAGCAAATTAAGGCTGGTCACGGCGCGCGTGCTTTGTCTTCACCGTAGGCGATTTCGGCCGCCGAGACGCTGGTGCCGATTTGCGGCGAGAACTCTTCCTTCAAGACCGCCGCTTCGCGCGTGGTGCGCCGCCAGAACATCGCCAAGCACACAGCGAGCGCCGCCGCGCCAGCGAACCAGAACATGCCAGCCACATCGAACCAATCCACCAGCGGACCCATGACAATCGGACCTATGATCGATCCGCCAGCCCACACGAAAAGCAACCCGGCAGCTGATTGCGCAAGGCGGCCGGGCTCGGCGCGGTCAGCCATGTGCGCCACGGCGATGCCGTAAAAGCTCAGCGCGCCCGCCCCCCATGCAAAGAACAGCAACACCGCGGACCAGTTCAAAAGCTGACCGCTCCACAGCGCCAATGCAAACGCTGAAAGCGCCGCCAACGCCGCGAGCGCCGCGACCACAAGCCGACGATCGACGCGATCGGACAGGCGCCCCGCCGGCCATTGCAACAACAACGAGCCCGCGAACGCCGCGGAATAAAACTCCGCCGCCGCATTGGCCCCGTAGTGCTGCGCGGCATAGAGCGGCGCGAGCGCGAGCACCCCGCCATTGACAAGGCCGGCGCCGAAACTGGCGATGACCGCGGCTGGCGCCGTGGCGAATTGTTCAACCAAGGCGATCGGCTGCGCCTTGGGCGGATCGGGTTGTTCGACATTGGTGAAGCAGATCGGCACCATGGATAGCGCGGCGATGGCGCCGGCGATCATCCACGGCTCAGCCGCCTCGGGCGCGTAACCGAACGCAAAGAACGGCCCCAGCGCCAAAGCCCCTTTGGTCAGCACCATGTAGACGCTCATCACTTCGCCGCGCACGCGCGTGCTGATGGAAAAGCTCATCCAGCTCTCGATCGCCGCGAACATGAGCGCCACGCTCACGCCAGCCGCCATGCGCGCCAAGCCCCATGACCACACGTCGTTGGTAAAATGCAGCATCAGCGTCGCGGCCGCAAAGATCGCGGCGCACGCCGCGTACACGCGGATGTGCCCCACCCGCGCGAGCAGCATGGTTGCGATCATCGCGCCCATCATGAAGCCGGCGGAATAAGAAGCTGCGACCAAGCCCAGCTCTGTGCGCGAATGGCCGTCGGCGATGAACGCGATCGGCAAGCGCACGCCAAGCAGTCCGCCGGCGAGTTGGAGAATCGTAATCGCTGCTATAAGCGCGGCGACGTTGCGGAGCAGGCTTGGCATGGAAGCCCGCTTCTAGAGAGATTTGCGACTAGGGGGAACCGCGGAAACGCTCGCCAACGCAGGCCACGTCGGACGCGAACGAGGCTAGGTTTTTGCCCACGCGCCGCGCGCGATCGACCAGATCACGTGCGGCATGCCGGCGTGCAAGGTCGCGTCGCCGGGCGACATCGCGAGCCGCTCGGCCAAGGCTTGCGAACGCCGATTGTCGGTATGGATAAGGCTGACCAAGCGATCCAAAGGAAAATTGGCGAACGCCCAATCGCCAGCCGCGCGCGCCGCTTCCAGCGCGTAGCCCTTGCCCCAATGGGGCCGCGCCAGGCCCCAGCCCAACTCGAAACCCACCCAGCATTCCGGTTGCCAAACCCCGACCCGGCCGACAAATGCGCCCGTCTGCTTTTCCTCTACCGCAAAGAGCCCATATCCGCGCAGCGCCCAATGCCCGACGAAGAGCGCGAGCCCCCGCCAAGCCGTTGCGCGATCTTGAGGACGCTGATCGCCGGTCAAGAACTGCGCGACGGCGGAATCAGCCATCATGGCGGCGAAACCATCCAGGTCATCCTCGCGCCAGCCGCGCAAGACCAAGCGCTGAGTTTCAAGGCGCGGCACGTCGCGAAGGTCAAACAAAACGCAAAATCTCCTCCTCGGCAACATCGCCGCAACGCAACCGAATTGTTATGACGTTCGGCGGCGCCGACTTCGACATCAGCGCGGCGCTGAAAACACCCAATCGCTTTCCGCCGCCATGTAGGCAAACACCGCGTACGCCGCCACGTTCTGCCGAAGCGCAGCGGGATCGATAGCGTAAAGCGTGTCGTTCGGCGTGTGGTGGACATCAAAATAGTCCGAGCCGTCCTGGTTGAGGTCGGAGACGGGCGTGCCCGCTTGAGCCAAGGCGCCAATGTCGGCGCCGCCGCCCGCGTCGTTATCTCCCGGAAGCACACCGAGCGGCGCCATTGCGCGCTGCATGGCGCGCGCATAGGGCAACGCCGGTTCGGCGAACCGCGTTTGCAGCTGATAGATGCGGCCGGCTCCAAAATCACTCTCGGCGGCGACGACGTGCGTCTCATTGCCATGGGCAGCTGCATAAGCGGCGCCGCCATGCACGCCGTTTTCCTCCGCGCCCGCCAACAAAATTCGAATGGTCCGGCGTGGGCGGCGCGGCAAATCACGGATGAGGCGCGCCGCGGCGGTGATGATCGCAACGCCCGCGCCGTCGTCGATCGCCCCCTGCCCCGAGTCCCAGGAATCGAGATGCGCGGCCAGCAACACGATTTCATTGGGGCGTTCGCGTCCGCGAATTTCCGCGATGACATTTCCAGAGGACGCGTTTTCGCGGATGTCGGCTTCGATCACTATACGCACACGAACCGGCCCGCGCGCCGCCAAGCGCGCCAGCACATCGGCGTCCGCAGGAGAAATCGACATTGCCGGCAGCGATGCGCCCTGCGCCTGACGCGACGAGCCGCCTTGATGGGCAAAGCGATGCGTGTCGGTGCCGACAGCACGGATCAAACATCCCGCGGCGCCCTTCGCCTGCGCGACCGGTGCACAAGCGCCTCTTTTGCGCACAGCGATGCCATAGCCAGAGCCATTCTGCGATCTCACCATGTGTTCGTCGATGAAAACGATACGCCCCGCGACCGCGCTGTCCGGCGCGGCTTGGAGCGCGGCCATATCGGCAAAGCGTACGATTTCAGCTTCCAGCCCGCCCTCTGGCGTCGATGGCGATCCCCCCAATGCTACCGCCACCATGGGCCGCGCGCCGGGGGAGACAATGAAGGCTTGCTCGCGCACCGCATCCCAATAGGGAATTGTGAACGGCTCGATGCGAACATTGGTGAAGCCGTTGGCGCGCAACATGGCTACCGCCCACGAGCGCGCGCGAGCTTCCGCTTCGGACGCCGCTAGGCGCGGACCCACTTCGGTGACCAAGCTCTCGACGATGTCCCAAGCGCGGTCGCTTCCAAGCGCCACGGCGCTCAGGCGATCCAGGTTGCGCTGCATTTCCGGCGCGATAGGCGCAATTTCAGGCGCTGGCGCTTGTTGTGCGCCCGCCGGCGCGATCAGCGAAGCCGCCAGGGCAATGGCGATGAAGTGTCCCCGCATATTTTCCCCCGGAGCCGTGTGGCTCAGCGCGTCCGCGCCCGCCATTGTGCGCGGGATTGGCCGTAGATGTCGACCTTGTGCGCGTCGAACGGCGCCGGCAGCGCGATATTCTCCCGCTCCAGCCCCGAGCCAAGCTTCAGCGCCAGCGCAATCGAGGGCGCATTGGCCTTGTCGATGCAATGGATGACGTGATCCCAGCCGAGGTGATCAAACGCCCAATCGATAGCGGCGGTCGCGCCCTCCTTGGCGTAGCCCTTGCCCATCGCGGACGCCTTCAAGCCCCAGCCAACCTCGGCCCCCGGCCAGCCACCCTCCTCGCCGCCCGGGCGCCAAGGCCCGAGCCGCCCGATCCACTCGCCGGTGTCGCGACGCAAGACCGAGAACATGCCGTAGCCGAGCACCGACCAAGAGCCCGCGAGCATCGCCAGCAAACGCCAAGCCTCATCGCGCGGCATCAAGCCGCCAATGAAACGCATGGTGTCCGCTTCGCTAGCCATGGACGCGAAACCATCGAAATCGGCATGTGTAGGCGGGCGTAACGTCAGGCGGACTGTGGTGAGGGTTGGGCCGATCATGCCGACCTTCTAACCACCCAAGCCAAGCACCGAAAGCCAGCGATCGATGCCACCAGCAAGGCCTTGCACAAATCGTAATTACATTGTAGTCACGTACACCATGAAAGTCTCGGTCATTCCAATCGGCAACTCACGTGGCGTGCGCCTGCCCAAGGCCGTGCTCGACGAGTGCGAATTCGCCGACACTGCTGAGCTGACGGTCGAAGATGGGCGCGTGGTGCTGACGCCCGTGTCGGCGCCGCGTGCGGGCTGGACGGAGGCGTTTGCAGCCGATCCGCCCGGGAACCTCGGCAAGGAGGATCGCGAATGGCTCGACGCGCCGCTGGCGAGCGAGGAATAAGCGCGCCTAAACGCTTCGAGATTTATCTCGTGCGCCTCGATCCCGTGCTCGGCGCCGAAATCGGCAAGACGCGGCCGGCCGTGATCATCTCGCCGGATGAAGCGAACGCCGCGCTGCGCACGGTCATCGTTGCGCCGCTCACCTCCGTACGCCGCGCCTGGCCGACGCGCGTTCCCGTGAAAATCGCGCGCGTAGCCGGCGATGTGGCGCTCGATCAGATGCGCGCGGTGGACAAGACGAGGCTGGCGAAGCGCGTGGGCGTGCTAAGCGCGGCGGAGGCGAAGGCGGTGCTGGGGCGGTTGGGGGAGATGTTTGCCTAGAAGGCTAGGTAGGTGTCGCCGTTGGGACGAAACAATTTTGCTTGCGCGCGCTCTTCTGCGGGAATCTCTTCGGGCTTGAGATAGCAAACGGCCATTCCAAGCGCTGCGCGCGAGAACTTTGCCGCAAAGCCAAACAATTTGCCGTCGTCGCTGATATCCCATGAGTAGATGAACTGCCCAAGGAAATCGCGACCGTTACGAATCGGTTTCACGGCACGCGGGAAGATTTTGAACAGCGAGACCGCGTCCTCAATCGGTCGAAGTCGCGCATTCCATTCGACTGTGGCCGAAATCGCAGCAGAGCCCGGGACGATGCGGCTTGTATGCCTATAGTAGAAGGCAACTGCCATTTTCCGATACATCTTCTCAATCTCACTGATCACTTCGTCTGATAGTCTAACGAAACGCATATCCGCTCCCCAAAGACTGTGCTTGGTGAGCAAGGACCACTCCTTGGATTGCTGCATAGGCCGTGGAAGCAAGTGCCGCTGGTTGTTCCGGATTCCGGTCAGCAGGTTTGCGGTGTTGCGTTCGTCCTGCGCCTGTTGCTCGTCGTCCCAGCCGAACATCCGTACATGCCAAGAGAAGTACTGATCCGTGAGACGAGTGCGCCGATTGCACTGTACGCACGAAGGAAACTCAAACTCCTCGGGCCACTCCCTTGCGAAGAATGCTGCCTTCGGTGGGACGTGATCCGGTTCTTCGGTCGGCGCGACGCCGCAGAAGCAGCAAATCGGGTGCTGCTTGAGAAGCGCTTGTTTGCGTTGACGCGAACGACCCATCAGCCGACTGCGGGATCAATCCCCCGGCATGCTTCCACCAGACCCTTCACCGCGTTCACGCTGTGGTCGAACATGGCTCGTTCTTCGGGGGTGAGTTCGATTTCCACCACCTTCTCCACGCCGCCCGCGCCGATGATGCACGGCACGCCGACATAGATGTCGTTCAGGCCGTACTGGCCGTTCAGATGCGCGGCGCACGGCAGCAGGCGTTTTTTGTCGCGCAGATAGCTCTTGGCCATCTGGATCGCGCTTTCCGCGGGCGCATAGAAAGCCGAACCGGTTTTCAACAAGCCGACGATTTCAGCGCCGCCGTCCCGCGTTCTTTGGACGATTGCGTCGAGCTTATCCTGGCTCGTCCAGCCCATTTTCACCAGATCCGGCAGCGGGATGCCGGCGATGGTTGAGTAGCGCGTGAGCGGAACCATCGTATCGCCGTGGCCGCCGAGCACGAAGGCCGTTACATCCTCCACGCTCACCTTGAATTCCTCGGCGAGGAACCAGCGGAAGCGCGCGCTATCGAGCACGCCGGCCATGCCGACGACCTTGTTGGTCGGCAGTTTTGAGAATTGGCGGAACGCCCAGACCATGGCGTCGAGCGGATTGGTGACGACGATGACGAAGGCGTTCGGCGCGTACTGGGCGATCCCCTCGCCCACCGCTTTCATCACTTTGAGATTGATGCCTATCAGATCATCGCGGCTCATGCCTGGCTTGCGGGCGATGCCAGCGGTGACGATGCACACATCCGCGCCCTTGATGTCGGCATAATCGTTCGCGCCTTTCATCGCCGCGTCCTTGCCAAACACAGGCGAGGCTTCGGCGATATCGAGCCCCTTGCCCTGCGGCACGCCCTCGACCACGTCGAACAGCACGACGTCACCCAATTCCTCGCGAGCCGCGATGTGGGCGAGCGTGCCACCAATCATGCCGGAACCGATAAGGGCGATCTTTGCGCGGGCCATGAGGCGCTCCAGGGAATCAGGGAAGAAGCGCGTGTCTAAACCCGCCGCCACGAAGGCGCAACGCGGCCTATTTCTTCAAACACATCAACAGCCCGTCGCCGATGCCGGCCATCACCGCGTGGACGCGCGCATCGCCTCTGGCCGTTTGCGCCAGCGCCCGCAGGGCGACCGTGTCGGGCGTTTGGTTCGCGGAATCGGACACAGCGCCTGACCAGAGCACGTTGTCGAACAACATGACGCCGCCTGGACGCAGCAGTTGCAATCCGCGCTCATAATAGGCGCCGTAACCCGTCTTGTCGGCGTCGATAAAGCCGAGATCGTAACTTCCGCCCTCCCCCGCCGCGAGGCGCTCATCGAGGGTTTCAGTCGCGGGCGCGACCCTGAGGTCGATGGCGCCGTCAACACCGGCATCCTTCCAATACGCACGCGCCTTGTTCGTCCAGTCCTCGGAGATATCGCACGCGAGCAGATAAGCGTCTCGCCCATGCAACTCCCGCAACGTCAGCGCCGTCGCCAATGCCGAATAGCCCGTAAAGACACCCACCTCGAACGCGCGCTTGGCGCCGAGCATGCGCGCGATCAATTGCATGAAGGCGCCTTGCTCAGCGCTGATTTGCATAATTGAAACGCCGCCCATCGCCGAAGTTTCGGTGCGGCAACGCGTAAGCACTGGATGCTCGGGCGGATTGGCCGCGGCGAGGTAGGCGACGATTTCGGGTGAGAGCGCGAGCGATGTTGACATGGCGGCGTCTTACGCCAACCGCTTCAACGCCTCCACCAAATCGGTGCGCTCCCAACTGAAGCCGCCTTCATTGTCCGGCTGGCGACCGAAATGGCCATAGGCCGCCGAGCGCGCATAAATGGGGCGGTTGAGCTTTAGATGCGTGCGGATTGCGCGCGGTGTGCAGCCACCCAGCATTTCCGGCAATGCTTGTTCAAGCTTAGCGGGATCAATGCTGTCGGCGCCGTGGAGATCGACATAGAAACTCGTCGGCGCCGAGACGCCGATCGCATACGAAATCTGGATCGTGCAACGCTCCGCGAGCCCCGCCGCCACCACATTCTTGGCGAGATAGCGACACGCATAGGCCGCCGAGCGATCCACCTTGGTGGGGTCCTTGCCTGAGAATGCGCCGCCGCCATGCGGCGCCGCGCCGCCATAAGTATCGACGATGATCTTGCGCCCGGTGAGCCCGCTATCGCCATCGGGGCCGCCAATTTCAAAACGCCCCGTGGGGTTGATCATCCACTTGGTCTTCTTGGTGACAAGACCGCTCGGAAACACCAACATCGCGTACGGCTTGATCAGCTCTTCCATGCGCTTGGACGTGTACGAGGTCGCGCCGAGCTTCTTGGTGTGTTGGTGGCTGACGACTACCGCCACCACCTCCACCGGCTTGCCGTTCTCATAACGCAGCGTCACCTGGCTCTTGGCGTCCGGCTCCAATTCCGGCCGTTCTCCGGAATGGCGCGCGTCCGCCAGCCGCTTCAAGATGTTGTGGCTGTATTGCAGCGTCGCCGGCATCAGCTCCGGGGTTTCGCGGCACGCGTAGCCAAACATGATGCCTTGATCGCCCGCGCCCTCATCCTTCTTGGCGTTGGCGTCAACGCCCTGGGCGATATGCGCGGACTGGCCGTGCAGATAGCAGGCGTATTTCGCCTTCTCCCAGTGAAAGCCCCTCTGCGCATAGCCGATGTCCTTGACCGCGGCGCGTACTTTTGGCTGGAGCGCGGCGATGATGGATTTGGTCAGCGCCTTGTTTTCGGCCTTGGATTTGCCGGCGTGCCCAGCGCGGACTTCTCCCGCCAGCACGATCCGGTTGGTGGTGACCAGCGTTTCGCAGGCCACGCGCGCTTCGGGATCCTCGGCAAGGAAAGCATCGACAACCGTATCGGAGATACGGTCGGCGACCTTGTCTGGATGTCCCTCGGACACGCTTTCACTGGTGAAAACGTAAGAGCTTCTGACCACGCGGATTCTCCGGCCCCAAAAAGAGCGGCCCTCTTAAGGAGAACCGCGCCAGGGCGCAAACTGTTTGGGATTAGCCCCCCTTGCCGGCCTCGGCGGCTTCCTCGGCGAGCGCACGCACCAGTTCGACCACGCGACGGCGCACCCTGGGATTATCGATGGCCGCGAACAGGGACATCAGCTGGGCGCCCTCGGGAGTCGCCAGAACATCGTCCGCGAAATCCTTGTGAGTCTCGGCGACCCCGCTCGCGCGCGCCGAAATCAGCCCCTCAAAAAATCGTGCGACGGGCATCTCGAGGGAGGTAGCGATATCGAACAAGCGGCTGGCCGCGATCCGGTTAACGCCCTTCTCATATTTCTGCACTTGCTGGAATGTCACCCCGAGAAGCTCAGCAAGCCGCTCCTGGCTCATAGAAATTTCGAGCCGCCGCGAGCGGACACGTTGGCCAATTCGCCTATCGACAGCGTTCGCGGCGCGCTCGTCGTTCATGCCTCATGCCCTCTGGCCACCCGTCTCGGTGGCATTAGCCCTAAGCCGGCTACCATTATAAGTAGAGCGATAACAAGGAGATTTCCGTATTGCGCCATAGTGGTTTCAACCAATGCGGGAGGAATTTGCGCTTCGGCGAACCCTCCTCGCCTATGGGTTGAACGCACCGCCCGGCCATAAGAGTCAATGATGGCAGACACCCCCCCGGACGCCGCGCGCGCCATGGGCAGCCCCTCCTCGATGCTCCGGTAGCGGGCCATGGCGTAGTGTTGCCATGGGCCGGTGAACCACGCCGGATCGCCGAACCAAGCGTCGTTGGTGACGCTTACTATCCATCCGGGGCGTTCGTCGCCATGGGGAACCATGCCGGGGAAAATTGCTTCATAGCAGATCAGCACCACCGCCGAGGGGGCCTCAGGCACCACCAGCCGCGTCGGACGCGCGCCGGGCTCGAACCCCGCACCGATGCGCTGCAGGGGCGCGATGTTGAACGAACTAACCCACGACCAAAGCGGGATGAACTCCCCAAACGGCACCAACCGGTTCTTATCGTAGAATTGGCTGAGCCGCGGCGTCCCGCTAACGCCGTCAATCACTGCCGCCGAGTTGAAATAGTGCAGCCCCCCATCACCCATCTCGCGGCGGGTCACGCCCGCGATTAGCACGCGATCGCCCAGCCCGCGACCCACGGAATCCATGAAATCCGGGTTTTCGAGCATAAAGAAGTTGACCACCGGAATGGCGCCTTCGGGCCAGATTACGATGGCGGCGCGGCTTGTCTCGGGCGGTCCGCTCGCTTCGAGGTATTGGCGTAACACGCGCCATTCCTGATCCGAGCGCGTCGCCCATTTTTCCGCTTGGCTCAAACCGGAATCAGTCACCCGCACGATCGGCTGCGCGCCAGGGGGATCGACCGCCGCATGCGCGAGCCGCTGCGACCCCCAGCCCCACGCCATGCCGACAGCTAGCCCGGCGATCATCAAGGGAACAAAGCGCCTGCCGGCGCCGATCTGCCCATCCGCCACCGTCGCTGGTGCGGCGGCGGCCAACAACGTCAGCAGCGAAAGCCCGTAAATCCCAAACACCGAAGCCAGTTGCGATACCGGCTCGCCCGGCGTCCACACATAGCCCGGCAACAGCCACGGAAAGCCGCCAAACATGTGCCCGCGCAACCATTCCGAGACGAAGATGCTCGCCGCGAAAATGGGCAGCCGGCGCATGCCACGCTTCCAGAAAGCCATCGCCAGCGTGCAACCGATCCCCCAGAACAGCGCCAGCCCAGCGGCCATGGCGACGGCCGCCGGAACGCCCCACAACGGCCCCCACGCATCGGCATCGACCAAGAACGCCGACGATACCCAATAAAGGCTCGTGCCGAAGTGGCCGAGACCAAAAAACCAGCCTGTTGCAAACGCGGAGGAAAGGCGTTTCTCGCGCGGCGCCACGGCATCGAGCAGCCACACTAGCACCACGAGCGCGGCGACAAACGCCGGCACGAATTGAAATGGCGCGTGGCCAAAAGTTGCGGCCACGCCGGCTACAACGGCGATGCCGCGGCGTTGCCAGGGCGTGCGCGCGGTCATCCAAACCTGAATGCGCGACATCGAAGCATCAGCCTGCGCCGCGTTCACGTTGCAACTCCCATGAATGTGCCCAGAGGCAGCGTTGGAGCCCGCCGGCGCAGCGGCGTCAACCGCGCTTGATGCGGATGCGCTTCACCCGCCTGGGGTCGGCGTCGATGATCTCCACGTCGAGACCGGCCGGGTGGCGCAGGATTTCACCGCGCTGCGGCAATCTGCCCGCCAACGCCACTGCAAGGCCCGCGGCGGTGTCGAACTCATCTTCGTGGTCAGGCAAAGCAAGGCTTGCGCCGAGCCTCGCCTCCAACTGATCGATCGGCGCGCGCCCATCGGCCTCGAAGGCGCCAGCAGGGCGCTCCAGCACAAGCGCTGAATCCTCGTCATGTTCATCCTCGATGGCGCCCACGATTTGCTCGACAAGATCTTCCATGGAAACCAGCCCGTCGGTGCCGCCATACTCATCCACGACCAGCGCCAAATGGATGCGGCTTGACTGCATCTTCAAAAACAAGGTCGCGAGCGTCATTGACGCTGGCACGAACAAGATGTTGCGCTTGATGCGCGGCAACAAGCGGTCAGCGAATTTCGCGCGCGCCTCCCCGTCCGGGTTCGGCGCCAGCAGCGACATCACATCTCGCACGTGCACCAAACCTTGGGGGTCATCGAGCGTCTCGCTGTAAATAGGCAAGCGCGAGTGCTGACTTTCGGAGAAGGCGCGCGCGGCCTCCCCCAAAGTCGCGTCCGCTTCAATGGCGACAATCTCGGCGCGAGGCCGCATGACATCGGCGACTTTCAGCCGATCGAAACGCGCCGCACGCAGGATCATATCCTTGTGCGCAAGCTCGATCGACTCGCCGTTTTCCTCACGCAACGCTTCTTCGACGGCCGCTACGGAGCCCAAACGCTCGCGCGCGAACAAGCGGGCCAATCGTTGCACCAAGCCCGCGCGCCTTCGCGATAAAGGCTCGGGTGTTTCAGACGTCTCTGCCATGTCTTGTGCGTCGCACTCCTTCAACGAGGTTCACGCGTAGGGATCTTCGATCCCCAGCGAGGTGAGAATAGCCCGCTCGCGCGCTTCCATCACCTTGGCGTCGGCCTCATTCATGTGATCATAGCCCAAAAGATGGAGAAAGCCGTGCACGACCAGGTGGGCGGCGTGCTGATCGAACCTCTTGGCCTGAAATTCTGCTTCCGCGGCAATGGTTTCCGCCGCCAGCACAATGTCGCCCAGGAAACCCTGGACGCCCTCGCCCGCCTCCGCCGGGGGAAACGAGAGCACGTTTGTTGCGCCTTCCTTTTGGCGAAACTGCAGGTTCATCGCCGCGATGGCGGCGTCATCGCCCAACAACAGCGAAACCGTCCCCGCCGCGTTTTCCGCCTCGGCCGCCGCCGCCAACGCGCGCGCCAAGGCGTCTTCGTGACCGCGCCATAAGGGCGAGCCGCCGACAATATCGACCTCAAAGGCGCGCTCAGCCATGTGCATCCTCATCGCGCTGATAGGCTTCAACTATTTTTGCAACGAGCCGGTGACGCACGACGTCTTGCGTGGCGAAACGGATCACTTCGACCGCCTCCAGGCCCTCAAGGATGGAAATCGCGTGCGCCAAACCCGATTGGTCCACGCGAACCAGGTCCACCTGTGACGGATCGCCCGTCACCACCATGCGCGAGCCCTCCCCAAGGCGCGTCAGCACCATCTTCATTTGCAGCACGGTGGCGTTTTGAGCCTCATCGACGATCACGAAAGCATTCGAGAGCGTGCGCCCGCGCATGAACGCCAGCGGCGCCACTTCGATCTGGCGGCGCTCGCGGCGAGCCTTCAGATCGTTTTCGTTCATTTGACTGCGAAACGCGTCCCAAATCGGCGCCAGGTAAGGGTCGACCTTTTCAGCTAGATCCCCAGGTAAATACCCGAGCTTCTCACCCGCCTCCACCGCGGGTCGCGTAACAACAATGCGATCCACCCGCTCCTGCTTCAACGCCTCGACGGCGGCGGCGACAGCAAGAAACGTCTTGCCCGTGCCCGCGGGCCCGGCGCCGAAAATCAAATCGAGCGCCTCATCGCGCAGCGCTTCGACATAATGGACCTGACGCGGCGTCCGCAGCGTGAGCCCGCCCAGCTGCGGCAGCGCCATCGGCCCGGGTGCAGTGTTTGGGCCTTCCGAAAACGAGATCGCCGCCAGCACTTCGCCTTCCCGCACCCGGCCCTTGCGGCGCGCGAGTTCGGCCAAGGCGTCGATGATGCGCTGGGCGCGTTCAAGCTCACCTGCCCCCCCAGCCGTAGCGCGAAGCGTAAGCTGGTCGCCCTGTGCATCAAGGGTCAGCCGGTAGGCCGGCGCCCCGCGCGGGGCGCTTGGGTCGCGGAACGCTTCCTGGATATGCGCAAGGTGACGGTGCAGCGGGCCAAACACCGCCTGCGCCACACCGGCTTCGGTGAGCGCCACAACGCGAATCAAGTCGCCGCCGTTTGGCGTTTCGGTCACGCGCGCTCCGCGGCCACGTCGAACCGTGCGCCAGCAAGTGAATTCTGGGACGCGCTCACAATGCGCACCGCCACGATATCGCCGGCGACGGCGGTCTCATCGTCGAAATGCACCGACTGGAGGTAGGGCGAGCGGCCATGTTTCTGGCCAAGCATGCGCCCCTTTCCGGCCACCAGCACCGGAAGGACACGATTGATATGGGCACGATTGAACGCCACTTGCTGTTCAAACACCAGCGCCTGCAACCGCGCCAAGCGCTCAGCCTTCACGGCATCTTCGATCTGCCCCAGCATAGCCGCGGCGGGCGTTCCAGGGCGCGGCGAATACTTGAACGAATACGCTGAAACGAACCCAATTTCGCGGACAAGCCGCAGCGTCGCCTCGAAATCATGTTCCGTCTCCCCAGGGAAGCCGACGATGAAGTCCGTCGAGAGCGCGATATCTCGCCGCGCCGCGCGCAAACGCTCGACAACGCCGCGATAGTGCGCGCCATCGTGTTTGCGGTTCATCGCTTTCAGGATGCGGTCCGAGCCCGACTGCACCGGCAAGTGTAGGAACGGCATCAGTTTAGGCTCGGACCCATGCAACGCGATGAGATCGTCGGTCATCTCGGCAGGGTGCGAGGTCATGTAGCGCAGGCGCGCGAGACCATCGAGCCGGGTCAACGCGCTCAACAGCCCCACGAAATTCGCATGGCCGTCGTGATATGCGTTGACGTTTTGGCCTAGCAGCGTGATTTCACGCACACCTTTTTCCACCAACCCGCGCGCCTCGGTCAGCACATCACCCAGCGGCCGTGAATATTCCGCGCCGCGCGTGTACGGCACAACACAAAACGTGCAAAATTTGTCGCAACCTTCCTGGATGGAAAGAAACGCCGTGACCCCATCGGGCTTGCGCCGCGGCAGCGAGTCAAACTTTTCCTGCGCCGTGAATTCAGTCGCCAGCCGCTCCCCGCTCTTGCGCGCTGCACGGGCGATCAGTTCGGGCAGTTTGTGATAGGCTTGCGGCCCGACCACCAGATCCACCGTCGGCGCACGCGCCATGATGACTTCGCCTTCAGCCTGGGCGACGCAGCCGGCGATGGCGACAATCATCCCTTTGCCTTCCGCGGCGCGGCGTTCCTTGTGCGCCCGCAGCCGACCAATCTCTGAATAGACCTTATCGGTTGCCTTCTCGCGAATGTGGCAGGTGTTGAGGATAACCAGATCGGCGTCATCAGGCTTATCGACAATGGCGTATCCGAGCGGCGCCAGCACGTCACGCATACGCTCAGAATCGTACGCGTTCATTTGGCAGCCATAGGTCTCTATGAACAGCCGCTTGGGCTCGCGCCGTGTTCGCTTGTCCATGTCAGCGTTTGCCCAGCTTCGGCTTTTCCTCGAGCGGCACGCCGTAAAGCTCCAGCCTGTGATCGACAAGCTTGTATCCCAAACGCCGCGCGATTTCGTGCTGCAGGCGCTCGATTTCCGGATCGACGAATTCGATGACGCTGCCGCTTTTCATGTCGATGAGGTGATCGTGGTGGGTGTCCGGCGTTTCTTCGTAGCGTGAGCGGCCATCACGGAAATCATGCCGCTCCAATATGCCTGCTTCCTCAAACAGGCGCACGGTGCGGTAGACGGTGGCGATGGAAATGCCCGCGTCGACCGCCGCGGCGCGCCGGTGCAGCTCCTCAACGTCGGGATGGTCATGGCTGCTGGAGACCACGCGCGCGATCACGCGGCGCTGCTCGGTCATGCGCATGCCCTTCTCAACACAGAGTTTTTCGATCCGGTCCATACACTCCTCGGCGGCGCGCGGAGCAATACCCCTTCACGGCGCGGCCTGTCCACATAAGACCCGTCAACCCATCGCCTTCGTCAGGTCTCGGCGCATGATGACGGCGTCCACGCTGGCGCCTCTCTCATTGGCGTAATAGTCGCGCCGCCGCCCGGCCTCCTCAAAGCCTAGCTTGGCGTAAAGAGCACGGGCGGCGGCGTTGTCCTCGGCCACTTCCAAACGCATGGTCTCGGCGCCGCGGGAGTGAGCGGTCGCGCAGGCGGCGGCGCCGAGCGCCTCTCCCACCCCCTGCCGCCGCGCCTCCGGCACAACCGCCAAGGTCAGAATTTCACCCTCGCCCACGAGTACCCAAGCCATAACGAAGCCCAAACCATCGGCCCTTAGCGCAAAGGTCACGGGATTCTTGAGCATGGCTTCGATTTCGGCCGCGCTCCAAGAGCGGTCGAACGCACGCGCATGAAGGTCCGCCAACAGCGCCGCGGTATCCCCACCGGCCGGCTCAATCACGATCCGCCGCCCGGCAATGTCACGTGCGGCGCGCGCAGATAAAGCGGGTCAGGCGGAAAGAGCGTTGCGTCAAGCCGCGCGGCGCGGCGCGCCAGCGCGCAAACGTCTGGCATCGCCCCCGGCCCCTTCAGCCTGACGGGCCGTTCACCTGAAACGTCCACGATCAATTGCTCGTGGGTTCCGCGTTCGATGTCGCGTGGCGCGATCAGCGGCGCGCCGTTCTCATAGAGTGCAAGATACGAAGCGCCTGGTGTTTCGATCAACGCGCCGCGCAGCCCAGCCTCGCCCTCCTCCAGCGCCAGTGACTCGAGCGTCGATACGCCCACACACGGCTTGCCGAGCGCCAACGCCAGCGCGCGCGCGAACGAAAGGCCCACCCGCACGCCGGTGAACGAGCCGGGCCCCGTCGTTACAGCGATGCGTTCAAGATCGGCGAACGCCACGCCCGCTTGCGTCACCGCCTCACGCACCATCGGCGCCAGCCGCTCCGCCTGGCCGCGCTGCATGGTTTCACGGAGCGTGGCGAGCGTGTTTTCGTCGCGCACAAGGGCGACCGAGCAAGCATCCAGCGCGGTATCGAGGGCGAGCACGATCACGTGCGGGCCACGCTCACACGACCTGCTCGACGCCCACCACTTCGGGCACGTAATGGCGCAGCATGTTTTCGATGCCTTGCTTGAGCGTCAGCGCCGAGGACGGACAGCCGGCGCAGGCGCCGCGCATGTTGAGGCGCACAATGCCGGCATCGTGGTCCCAAGAATGGAAGGTGATGTCGCCGCCGTCGCGCGCAACCGCGGGGCGCACCCGCGCCTCGATGATTTCCTTGATTTCCTTGACGATACCGGCGGCCTCGCCTTCGTAGGCAATCTCGGCTTCATCGCTCACTTCAGCTGGCGCGTTCGCGTCGAGCAACACGGGGCGGCCGGCGGTGAAATGATCCATGATCGCCGCCAGCACGTGTGGCTTGAGATGCGGCCATTCGATCGCATCGCGCTTGGTGATGGTGAGAAAATCGCCGCCCAGATAGACCCGCTCCACACCTTCGATCGCAAACAAGACTTGCGCCAGCGGCGAGGCGTCCGCGTTCTCCGCACCGGCGAATTCACGGCTGCCGGCGCCAAGCACAGCGCGTCCGGGCAGAAACTTCAGCGTGCGTGGATTGGGTGTTGATTCAGTCTGGATGAACATCTGGCTGAATTGGCCCTTAAGACGTGCCCGGTCAAGACGACGGCGGCCCGCCGAGCGGCAGCGCAAGCGCGCGAATTTCCTCGCGCGTCAGCGAGCCTGGCGCCACCAGCACGGGCACCGCGCGCGCGCCAAGCCCCTGGCTGCGGCCGAGCTGGGCCACAAGCGGCCCCGGACCCCCGGGGCCCGCCGCCGACGCCAGCACCACGAGCTGTATGGATTTATCCTCCTCCAAGAGCTTGCGCAGTTCGGGCTTCAGTTCCCCTTCGCGCAATACAGGCTCGGCGGTGATGCCGCACTCAGCCCAGATCTCGGCGGCAAAGCGCTGAGTCAGCGATTCCGCCGCCAATTGCGCCTGCCGGCGCATCTCCTCACTGATCGAGGCCCATGGCGCGGGATCGGACGGCTCGATCACGCGCAGCATCACCAGCCGCCAGCCGGTACGCTTTGCCAACAGCCCGGCATAGGTGAGCGCGGCGGAAAATTCCTCGCTTTCGTCGGCAATGACCAGGCAGGCGGGATTATCGCTCATGGGGCGCAATGCTCGCTCAAAGCGGCCCCGGCATCAAGCGCGCCAAAAACCGACACGCTCGCGCACCTCCGCCATGATCGGCGCGGCGATGGCGCGTGCGCGTTCGGCGCCGTCGCTCAGGATTGCGTCGAGAGCGGGCCGATCAGCGTTGAGCCGGCGCATTTCGGCGGCGATGGGCGCGAGCTTGGCGGCGAGCGTTTCGGCGAGCGCCGGCTTGAAGATGCCGAAGCCCTTGCCGCCAAACTCGGCCAACACATCCTCGCCGCTGCGCTCCGTCGCGGCCGCGAAAATGCCGACCAGGTTTTCCACCTCCGCCCTGCCCTTCAGCCCCTCAAGTGTTTCTGGCAGCGGCGCCGAATCCGTGGTCGCCTTCTTGATCTTGCTCATGATCGCGTCGGCATCGTCGGTGAGGTTGATGCGGGTCATGTCGGACGGGTCGGACTTCGACATTTTCTTGGTCCCGTCACGCAAACTCATAATGCGCGCGCCGGGGCCCTGGATCAGTGGTTCGGGCAGCGGGAAGAAGCCCGGCGCATTGTAGTCGTTGTTGAACTTCTGAGCGATGTCGCGCGACAGTTCCAGATGCTGCTTCTGGTCTTCGCCAACCGGCACGTGCGTGGCCTTATAGAGCAGAATGTCCGCCGCCTGCAGCACCGGATAGGCAAACAGGCCAACGCTCATACGTTCGGCATGCTTGCCGGCCTTGTCCTTGAATTGGGTCATGCGCTCGAGCCAGCCCATGCGGGCGATGCAATTGAACACCCACGCCAGTTCCGAGTGCTCGCGCACCGCTGATTGCACAAAGATGATCGAACGTTTGGGGTCAACGCCAGCGGCGACGTAAGCGGCGGCTACCTCGCGCGACTTTACGGCAAGCTCTCTCGGGTCAGGGCCTGTCGTGATGGCGTGCAAATCGACGATGCAGTAGATGCAATCATGGGTCGCTTGAAGTGCGACAAATTTCTGCAGCGCACCGAGATAATTGCCGAGGTGCAGCCCATTTGTGGGTTGCATACCCGAGAACACGCGGGCGGGGCCTTTGTATTCAGGGGACGGGGGAGCGTCAGTCATCGCCGCTTCCTATCAGCCGTCCAAGCCTGGCGGCAAGCCGCCGCCACTGCCCGCCGAGTCGTTTGAACCGCGCTCGCGCCGAAACGCCCCGCGTACTTCCGCGAAGGAGACCGCGCGCACGATGAAAGCGAGCGCGAAATAGAAAACCCCAGCGGAGAGGATGACAAACAATGCCGCCCCCTCCTTGGACCCAAAACGCGCCTCAAGCGCCGCCCGGTTCGCGTCAGCCAACCACAACACGCCAAACAGCGCCGCCGCCGCAAAGAGGATGCGCAACAACCGTGCGAAAGCCGAGGGCGTCGGCCCATAAGCGCCGCGCGCAACCAGCGAGCGGATCATCAGCGCCACATTGAGCCACGCCGCCGCCGACGTTGCGATGGCGAGCCCAGGAAAGCCGGCAACGCCCATTCCGCGCAAGCCGAAAAACAACGCCGCACCCAAGGCTATGTTCAGCGCCATTGAGGTGAGCGCATAGCGCATGGGCGCTTTGGTGTCCTCGCGCGCAAAGAAAGCCGGCGCGTAAATCTTGGCGAGAACGAACGCTGGCACGCCCCAGCCGTAATGCACCAAGGCTTGCGCCACTGCGCGCGCGTCGTCCGCCGTGAATTCGCCGCGCGTAAACAAACCGTCTATGAGGAAGAACGGAATCGCCAGAATGGCCGCCGCCGCCGGCAGCGTGAACGCCATCGACAGCGCCACCGCCTCGTCGAGCGCGCCGCGCGCACCCGCCTCGTCGCCCGCCTGCACCAGGCGCGACAGGCGCGGCAGCATGGCTACCCCGACAGCGATGCCGATAAGCCCCAGCGGCAATTGATAGAGACGATCAGCATAATTGAGGTAAGTGATCGCGCCCTGCTCAAATGAAGCGAGCGCCTGGCTTACAAGCACGTTGATCTGTAGAGCGCCGCCCGCAATCGCACCCGGGACGGCGAGTGCAACTAAGCGGCCCACGGCTGGCGTCATGCGGGGCGCGGTGACGCGCAGGCCAGCGCCGGCGCGATGGGCGCCCCACCATACCCAAGCCGCTTGCAGCAGCCCCGCCACGCTCACCGCAACCGCCGCCGAATATGCAGCCGCAATTTGATCGTGCTGGAATGGCCATACCGCTACCAGCAGGCAAAGATTCAACAAGATCGGCGCCGCCGCCGCGACGAAGAATTTTCCTCGCGCGTTGAGCGCGCCGGAGAATAACGTCGCCGCCGTCATGCACACGAGATAGGGCATGGTGATCTGAGTCAGCGTCGTCGCCAACGCAAACGTCGCGGGATCGTCAACATAGCCCGCGAACAGCACACGGTTGATCCATGGCATGGCCAGGATCGCCAGCGCGGAGAGAACGCCCGTAATGGCGAGCAAAATCGAAAGCGCCTCGCCCGCAAGCTTGTCGGCAGCGTCCCGGCCCTCGGTGGCCAAGGTCTTGGAATAGACCGGCACGAAAGCCTGACTAAACGCGCCCTCAGCGAAGAGACGGCGGAACAGATTTGGAAATCGGAGCGCGGCATAGAACGCGTCCGCAACCGGCCCAGCGCCCAGCGCCGCGGCCAGCAACAGATCACGCGCAAGCCCGAACAGGCGCGAAACGAGGGTCAGCCCGCCGATGACGGCTGTGTTGCGCGCGAGGCTCATGGGAATGGCGACTCAATGAAGGAAGACATCTGCCTCTAGCGCGCCGTCGAAGCCGGCGCCACAGCCAAACGCGTATCGACGGCGCCCCCGGCCGGATCCGCCCTGCGCAACACGTGCTCCAGTTCGGCGCGGATCGCTGAAATGCGACGTGGGTTGCAAATCTGCCCACCCCCAGCTTCGTGGACATAGAACACGTCGGACGCGCGCTCCCCCAGCGTGTTGACATGCGCGCTTGCAATCGACACGCCCGCCTCCGCGCAAACATGCGCGAGCTCTCCCAGCAATCCCAGCCGATCGCGCCCCGACATCTCGATAACCGTCGCGCCTTGCGAAATGGCGTTGTCGATGCGCACCCAGGGCTCGATCGCAAACGCGGCGATCCGGCCCGACAATTGCTGTGCCGCGGGCAACGCATGATCCTCGACGGCGGCTCGCTTTAGCCGCGCGACCAGCGCATCCAAGGTCCCTGCATCGTCAGCGCCGAACGGCCTGTGGTCAGCCGTTTGAACCGAAAACAAATCGAGAGCCGCGCCGTCCTTGGTTGTGTGCGCGCGCGCGCCGACGATGTCGGCGCCGACGGCGGACAGAGCCGAGGCCAAGCTCGCGAACAGGCCCGCGCGGTCGCGCGCGTATATCAACACCTCGGTGACGCCCTGAACAGGCCTTGCGCGCGCGCCGACATGTGGAAAGGCATCGTTTGCGCGGGCGTGCAACACCTCGCGTGCATGCCATTCCGTCGCCTCGCGGTCGTGGCTTAACCAATAGCTGTCTTCGAGCGCTTCGCACCAAACGCCCGACGCGGCGCCCTCGTGGCCAAGCGCATCCAGCAGGGTTTTCTTCGCCGCCCCCGCAACCTCCGCCAAGTGCGCGCGCACGCTCTCCTCGTCGGGACGCCCACCTTGCAGCGTCGCCTCCGTAAGCCGGTAGAGGTCGCGTAACAACTGACCCTTCCAATCGTTCCACACGCTCGGGCCCACGGCTCGAATATCAGCCACGGTCAACACCAACAGAAGACGCAAATGTTCTACCGAGCCCACGATTTTTGCGAACTCCGCCACAGTGCGGGGGTCGCCGATATCGCGTTTCTGCGCAACGTCGCTCATCACTAAGTGGCGCCCGACCAGCCAACCAACCAGATCAACTTCCTCTGCGGGTAAGCCGAGCCGCTCACACGCTGCACGCGCGGATTTTTCGCCCTCCACCTGCTGATCGCCATCGCCCTTGCCGGTGTCGTGCAGCAACATCGCGAGATAGAGCGCGCGGCGATTGATGATCTTGCCGAAAATCGAGGTCGCCAGCGGGTGTTTGTCCGTGTGCCTGCCGTGCTCGATCTCCGACATCGCCTCGATCGCTTGCAGCGTATGCTCGTCCACCGTGTAATGGTGGTACATGTTGAACTGCATGCGTCCAACGACCCGGTCGAATTCCGGCAAGAACCCTCCGAGCACGCCTGTTTCGTTCATCAGCCGCAGCGCCGCCGCCGGATGGCGCGGCGATGTCGCCACATCGAGAAACGCCTCGCGCGCGTCGGCATCATCGCGCCAGGCCGGGCTCATATGCCGCGCGCGCCGCGTCGCTTCACTCAATGCCACGGGGTGAACGTCAAGATCGCGCCGCTCGGCGATTGCAAACAAGCGCATGATATTGGCGGGCGCATCGAGCACCGCGGGTGAATCCAAGCACAACCGCCCACCGTCGATATGAAAGCCCTGTTCAATCGGTGCGGACAATTTGCGGCCGGCAGGTAAAAAGCGCTGCAACCCGCGCGGCGTGCGCTTGGAATTGTCCGCTTCCAGCCTAGCGCAAAGAATGCGCGTCAGCGCGCCGACCTCCTTGGCGACCAGAAAATAACGCTTCATGAAGCGTTCGACAGCGCTTTGGCCGCCGCGCGCATTGTAGTGCAAGCGCTTGGCGAGCTCCGGCTGCAGATCAAACGTGAGGCGTTCTTCCGCGCGGCCTGTGACGAAGTGAAGATGGCAACGCACGGTCCAAAGAAACGCGTGCGCGCGGCGGAAGGCGCCCCACTCGTCGGCGGTGAATACGCAAGCGTCGACATAATCTTGCGGTCGTGAGAACCCGTAACGCCGACGCGCCATCCAAAACAATGTGTGCAGATCACGCAGTCCGCCCTTGCCCTCCTTGATATTCGGCTCGACCATATATCGCGAAGCGCCGATACGCATATGACGCCCGTCGCGCTCCGTGAGCTTGGCGACAATGTATTGAGCGTGATCGCGATCGGCGACTTCCTTACGGAAGCGCACAACGAGATCTTTCGCCAGCTCAACGTCTCCGGTGACGCGCCGCGCTTCTAGGAGTGCGGTCTGTATTGTGTGGTCGGCGCGGGCGAGCTTCAGGCATTCCTCGATGTTGCGCGACGCATGGCCGACCTTCAGCCCCACATCCCACAGCATATAAAGCATGTACTCGGTGACGCTGTCGGCGAAGGGCGTGGGTTTGTAGGCGCGCAAGAATAGCAGATCGAGGTCGGACGAGGGCGCGAGTTCACCGCGACCATAGCCGCCGACAGCGACGATGGCGATGCGTTCTCCGGCAGTCGGGTTGCGGGCGCGGAACACATGGGTGGTGGTGTAGTCGTAAAGCGCACCCACCACCTCATCAGCCACGGCGCTCAATAGCCGTGCGACGGCGGGGCCGTTTTCGCCTGCCTCAAGCCGCGCCTTGGCGACATTTTGCCCCCGCAGCCAAACTTCGCGCAGCTCGTTCCTGACGGTTGCGCCCGCGCCAGCGCCTTCCGTTGCGTAAGCCGCGCTAAGTTTTTCGCGCAGCTGCGGGCCGCTGACAACCTCTTCAATGTAAATAGGTTTCAGGCGATCTGGCATGACTTTCGAGGTTCTGTCATCCTGTGGCGGCTGAGACTATCCTGAACGGCGTATGACTTCTTGGTAAAATCTTAAGCCGCGAACTTGCCTCATTCCCAAGGCACATCCAAATAGAGCAGCGGACACGTCCCCGGAGACCCATTGATGCGCAGCAAAGGCGGCAAGACTATTCGGCTGAACCCAGTCGATGAGGATCCTCAGATCCACGACCATCCCGCGCGCGCAGGCCTTGAAGCGCTCATGGACCAGAAATTGTTCGCACAGCGCATCAAAAGCGAGCGTGCCTCGGCCTATTGGTTCGCCGCGTCGCTTTGGGGCATGACCGGCTTGGTGCTCGGCGCCATCCTCGGCGTCTTCGTCACCTTGATGGTCTTTACCGGCGCCGCGCCGACGATTCGCGACAATATGATCTCGGGTGCGGCGATGGACGCAGCACAGGATTCCGTGAACAGCCGCCCCGGCCTGCTCAGTGATCCTCAGACTGAGCAGCAGCCTTAAGCTGATAGAGAAGCTCCAAGGCCTGCTTTGGAGATAGCGTGTCGGGATTGATCTTCGCCAGCGCCGCCTCAAGCGCTGACGGCGTTGTTTCGGCCACAACCCGCGCAAATAGAGGCAGGTCCTCGGCGATATCAACGCGCGTGGCGCCGCCATTGGCCTCCAGTCGTGCCAGAACAGCGCGCGCGCGCTCTACGGCGCTCTTTGGCAGTCCCGCGAGTTTCGCAACTTGGATCCCGTAGGAACGATCGGCCGCACCTGGCGCGACCTCGTGCAGGAACACCAAATCACCCTTCCATTCCTTGGCGCGCAGATGCGCGTTGGCGCCGGCCTCCAGCTTGTCGGCGAGGCGGGTCAGCTCATGGTAGTGTGTAGCGAACACGGCGCGGCATTTGTTGGCCTCGTGCAAATGCTCGGCCACCGCCCAGGCTATGGCGAGGCCGTCAAAGGTCGCGGTGCCACGGCCAATTTCGTCGAGCACCACCAGCGCGCGCGGACCAGCTTGGTGCAGAATGGCGGCGGTCTCCACCATCTCGGTCATGAACGTGGAACGCCCGCGCGCGAGGTCGTCCGAGGCGCCCACGCGCGCGAACACCCGGTCCACCACGCCCAGCCGCAACTTCTTCGCCGGCACGAACGAGCCGGCCTGCGCCAAAACCGCGAGCAGCGCGATTTGGCGCAGGTACGTACTCTTGCCCGCCATGTTCGGCCCGGTGACCACCATGAGGCGCGGGCCCGATCGCCCTTCCGCGTCAAGACGCGCATCGTTGGGCGTAAACCCCTGCCCCTCGCGCCGCACGCCCTCCTCCACCACCGGATGGCGGGCCCCCTCGGCAAGCAAGGCCGCGCTCGCATCAATCTCCGGGCGGACGGCCTGTGCTTCCTCCGCCCACTCCGCCAAACCCGCCGCCACATCGAGCGCGGCCAGCGCCTCCGCGGCCGCGCGAATGTCCGCTTCGTTCGCCGCCGCGCGGGCCGCGAAATCCCTGAACAACTCCAGCTCTCGCGCCAAAGCCGCGCTGCCCGCGCGCGCGATCTTTGCGTCGAGTTCGATCAGCTCGGTTGAAGTGAATTTCACCGAGCCCGCATTGGTCTGGCGATGAATGAAGCGGGCGTTGAGCGGCGGCGCCATCAGCGCTTCGGCCTGCTTGCTCGTTGCGTCGATATGATAGCCCAGCACGTTGTTGTGCTTGAGCTTCAACCCGGCGATACTGGTTTCTTCCGCGTACCGTGCTTGCAGCGCCGCGATCACCTTGCGACTATCGTCACGTAGAGCGCGCGCATCATCGAGCGTCGCATCGTAGCCCGGCGCTACAAAGCCGCCGTCACGCGCCAGCAGCGGGAGTTCCGCCGCGAGCGCACGCCCCAGCGTTTGCGCAAGACTCGCGCATTCCGGGTGTGCGGCCAGCGACAACGCCGCGCATGCGCGCGACACCTCCTCCGGCGCCGCGCCGCCGCCAATGCCCATGCACCGCGCCGCGGCGCGTTCGCCCGCGCCCAGCCCATCGCGCAACTGCGCCAAGTCTCGCGGCCCACCGCGCCCGAGCGTCAACCGCGTCACGGCGCGCGCTAGATCGCCCGCCGCGCGCAGTTCGAGCCGCACCCCGGCGCGGCGCTCGGGCGCTTCGAGAAAAAACGACACCGCATCATGCCGCGCAACGATCGCCGACACGTTGGTCAATGGCCGACCGATGCGTTCCCCAAGCAAGCGCCCACCCGGAGCGGTCACTGTGCGGTCTACGCACGCAAGCAGCGAGCCTTCGCGCCCGCCGCGCCCAAGCGAGCCATTGTTCGAGCGTTCCAGCTCCAACGCAACACGCGTGGCCGCGTCAATCGCCATGAAAGCGTGCTCGGCGTTGCGGCGCGGCGGCATCAAGCGCGGCGCGGCGCCAGCTTGAGTCAGCTCGATATAGTCGAGCAACAATCCCATGGCGGAGACCTCCGCCGCACCGAATTCTCCGAACGCATCCAGCGCCGCCACTTCAAACGCCGCCTTGATTCGCCTTGCGGCGCTTTTGGCATCAGCCTTCATATTCGGTCGCGTGGTGAGCGTTGCGCCCGCAACGCGCGCGCCTTCGATGGCTTTTGCCGCGTCGACCTCCGCGACAAGCACTTCCGCTGGCGCCAATGCGGCCAGCTCCTCCTCAACGTCACTTGCCCTCAACGCCCGCGTTTCGAATGCTCCCGTGGAGACATCCGCCCACGCGATCGCGGCGGCGTCGCCTACAAACGCGCACGCGGCCAGCCGGTTCGCTGCGCGTGCATCGAGCAGCCCCTCCTCGGTGAGGGTCCCAGGCGTAACGACGCGCACGACAGCGCGATGCACGATGGACTTGGCGCCGCGCTTGCGCGCCTCGGCGGGGTCTTCCATCTGCTCGCAGACCGCGACCTTGAAGCCCGCGCGGATGAGCTTGGCCAAATAATTCTCGGCCTGATGCCAGGGCACGCCCGCCATCGGGATGGGGTCGCCGCCGTGCTGTCCGCGCTTTGTTAGCGCAATGCCCAGGGCGCCCGCCGCCTTCACTGCGTCGTCGAAGAACATCTCATAAAAATCGCCCATCCGGAAAAACAGCAACGCTTCTGGGTGCTCGGCCTTGGCGGCGAGATATTGCGCCATGAACGGCGTCGCCTTTGCGGGCGCGGAGTGCGAGGAATCGGGCACCGGCCAGCTCTAGCCGGTTGCGGCCCGGACTTCCATTGACGCCGGAAGGCTCAAAGCTAGGGTGCCGCCTCATTTCACGCTGAGACCGCTCCCCCATGTCCGATTCAAAGAAAACCTTCACCGATGCCGAGGCGCTGGATTTCCATCGCCTGCCCACGCCGGGCAAAATTTCCATCGCGCCGACCAAGCCGATGGCGACGCAGCGCGACCTCTCGCTTGCATACTCGCCAGGCGTAGCCGTGCCAGTGAAGGCGATCGCGGAAGACCCCGACAAAGCCTATGACTACACGTCCAAGGGCAATCTCGTCGCCGTCATCTCGAATGGCACCGCCATACTGGGGCTCGGCAACCTGGGCGCCATAGCGTCAAAGCCGGTGATGGAGGGCAAGTGCGTTCTGTTCAAACGTTTCGCCGATGTCGATTCTATCGATATCGAGGTGACCACGCAGGACGTCGAAGAATTCATCACCACCGTCCGCAACATTGGGCCAACGTTTGGCGGCATCAACCTTGAGGACATAAAAGCCCCCGAGTGCTTCATCATCGAGAGCCGCCTGCGCGATGAACTCGATATCCCCGTGTTCCACGACGATCAGCACGGCACCGCCATCATCGCCGCCGCAGGCCTCTTGAACGCCTGTGAACTGACCGGGCGGCGTCTGGAAGACATCAAGGTCGTGGTCAACGGCGCTGGCGCCGCCGGCCTCTCCTGCATTGGTCTGATCAAACGCCTCGGCGTGCCCCATGACAACGTAATCGTCTGCGATTCAAAGGGCGTGGTCTATCGCGGTCGTACCGAGAGCATGGACCAGTTCAAGACCGCACACGCCATCGACACCAAGGCGCGCACATTGGCCGACGCCATGAAAGGCGCCGACGTGTTCATGGGGCTCTCCGTCGCCGGCGCGGTGACGAAAGACATGGTCAAGTCCATGGCGAAGAAGCCGATCATTTTCGCAATGGCCAATCCGGACCCCGAAATCACGCCGGAAGAAGTTCACGAAGCGCGCAAAGATGCGATCGTTGCGACGGGGCGGTCGGACTACCCCAACCAAGTCAATAATGTTCTCGGCTTTCCCTACATCTTTCGCGGTGCGCTCGACGTGCGCGCGCGCACCATCAATGAGGAAATGAAAGTTGCCGCCGCGCGTGCGCTAGCCGCGCTGGCAAAGGAAGATGTGCCCGACGAAGTCGCCGCCGCCTACCAAGGCAAGCGGCTCAAGTTCGGCCCCGATTACATCATCCCCTCTCCGTTCGATCCGCGCCTCATTTCCGAAATCCCGCCCTATGTTGCACAAGCGGCAATGGATTCTCGGGTCGCCCGCAAACCGATCGCCGACATCGCCGCCTACAAGCACGCCCTCGCGCAACGCCTCGATCCAACCGCCGCGATGATGCAGCGCGTGCAAACGGTAGTGCGCCGCGCACCGAAGCGCATTGTCTTCGCCGAGGGCGAGGAGCCTGCGGTCATCCGGGCTGCGTATTCATTTCAAGAGCTTGGCCTGGGCCGCGCCGTGCTTGTTGGCCGCGAAGATCTGGTGCGCGCTAACATGGTCCATGTTGGCGTGCCCGAAACCGCCGACCTCGCCATCGTCAACGCGCGCCTCTCCGAGCATTCCGCTGCTTATACCGATTACCTCTACAAGCGCCTCCAACGTTTCGGCTTTCTGCACCGCGATGCGCTTCGGCTGGTCAACCAAGACCGCAATGTCTTCGGCGCCTGTATGGTCGCCGCCGGCCACGCCGACGCCATGGTCACCGGCGTCACCCGCAATTACGCCACTGCTTTGAACGATATCTTGAAGGCTATTGACCCGGCGCGCGGCGAACGCGTGATGGGCATGTCGATCGTGCTCTCAAAGGGGCGCACGCTCTTCATCAGCGACACCGCCGTTTGCGAGTTTCCCAACGCCGAGGAGCTCGCGCAAATCACGCTGCAGTCAGCGGCGATGGCGCGCCAAGTTGGCGCGACGCCGCGCGTGGCGCTGCTTTCACATTCCAATTTTGGCAATCCGAAGATGGAGCGGTCAGAGAAGATCCGCGAAGCGGTTTCCATCCTCGACCAGCGTGAGGACATCAGCTTCGAGTACGAGGGCGAGATGAATGTGGACGTCGCGCTCAACCCCAACATGCGCGAGCTCTATCCCTTCTCACGTCTCACCGAAGCCGCCAATGTGCTGGTCATGCCAGCGCTTCACTCGGCCTCCATCGCCACCAGCCTGCTCACCGCCGCTGCCGGCGCGACCGTCATCGGGCCGGTGCTGACCGGTCTCGCCTTCCCCATTCAGATCGCGCCGCTGGGTGGCGCGGTGTCGGACATCGTCTTGTTCGCGACGTTGGCGGCATTTCAGGCGGCGTCACAAACCGAATAGAACCCTAGGCAGGCGCAGGGGCGGCTACGCGGGCAGCGCGCGCCTGTCGCCACCATTCAAGCGCCGCCAGCGCAATCGCCACCAGGCCAATCCAAGCCGCGAACACGAACACCTCCGCAAACCGCTCCGCCTGCGCCGGCAAGCCTTGATCTTTCACCGCGTCAACGAACGCGCCGATACGTGGGCGGAAAATCACCCCGATCAACAGTGCCAGCGACGACAGCAGCGCATACTGCACCGCGGCATAGGATTTGTTCACGATCGACGACAGCCACGCCACATGGACAGCGCTGGCGAAGCCGCCAGCAAGATTTTCCATCAGAATGACCGCCGTCAAGCGCGACAGCGGATCGCCGAGAGTGACGCCGTCAAAAATCGTCGCCCCAGTCGATTGGATAGAACCGACGAAACTGGAGAGCAGCCAGTCAAAGGCCGCGCCAATTCCCGTTGCATCAAGGAAGGTCTGTGTCCCCACCCCGCCGCGCGCGAGGTCGGCGTAGAGAAGATTTGTGCCCGCCGCGATTACACCGCCCAAGATCAGCGCCGGCATGCGCCCGATCGAAACAAGCGCGACGCCCCCGAGCGCAATGCCACCCAATGTCGCAAACACGCCAACCATTTTCGAAGCCACCGCGACATCTGAATTCGAGTGCTGCAAGATCGTGAGGTAGAACGGGTTGGCGAAAGAGCCCCAAATCGAATCCGCGATGCGGTACGTCATCGCCAACGCCAGAATCGGAATCGCCCAAACCCAGTAACGGCGAACGATATCAGCCAGCGGCGCAAGCACGCGCTCGAACAAAATATCGGCGAACGCCGTCGAGCCGCCCCCGCCTTCGAGCGCGCCGGGCTTTTGCGCCAGCCAGAACGAAATGCCAAGCGGCAGCCCAATGGTCAGCAACAAAATCCACGGTGTCGCCGCGTCGCGGAATGCCGCCGCGTTCGCGCTTGGATCGGCCAACGTATAGAACATGAACCCCAGGATCGCGATCCCGGCGACGGCCCAACCCAATGCAACCGGCCATACCGCCCGGCGGCGCAACGCCTGTGACGCGGGATCGTGCGCCGCGTTGCTCGCCTGCTTCGGCGCGAGCAGAGGCTCGGGCGCAGCCAGCGAAGCGAAAACGGCGCAGCCCATGAGCACGGCCATGCCGGCGTAGATTGGCGGCCAACCGGCGGCGGCGTCATCCGCAAGCGCCCATATGTCAGCCAACAACAACGCCACCGCGCCGCCGACGATCGCCGCCAGACGGTAGCCCAATTGGTAGCGCACGGTGATGCTGTCGAGCTGCTTGCCGTCCCGCGCCACCTCGATCCGCCATGCGTCGATGACAATGTCTTGGCTCGCGGAGGCGAAAGCGGCCAGCACCGCGAAGAGCGCGAACGCCGTTATGTTTGTGCGCGGGTCAAACCAGGTCATGGCGAACAGGCAAAGCGCGATCACCACCTGACAGAGCGCCATCCAAGCGCGCCGCCGGCCAATCGTATTGGCAAACGGAGGCACAAGCCAATCAAACGCGGGCGCCCAGATGAACTTGAATGCGTAGAACAGGCCAATCCACGACAGCGCCGCGATCGCGCCAAAACTCACGCCCGCATTTGAAAGCCAGGCCGTCAACGATCCAATCAGCAACGAGAACGGCAGACCAGCCGCGAAACCAAGCGCTGTGGCCAGCAGGATGACGCGCCGCGGCGCCGGCTGGGCTTGGACAGTTTCGGTCATGCTCGGCCTCACCTGAACGGGCGCAATGTTTCGTCTGACTCAATCGTGGCCGGGTTCGCGCGCTCGGTAAAGCGCGCTGCGACAGCGATCAGCTGGCCCGCGTCGAACGGCTTGGTGAGGAAACCGTCCATACCGACCTTGAAGGCGCGCGCCCGCTCCTCTTCACCGGCGTCGGCGGTGAGCGCCACAATCGGCGCGCTTGCGGAGGGGCCGGCGCCAGCGCGAATGCGCTCGGCCGCGCCCAAACCATCGAGACGCGGCATGCGAATGTCCAAAAGGATAAGGTCGTACGGGGCCGCCGCGGCCGCCGCCACCGCCTCCTCCCCATCTTGCGCCAACCCGACAATGCAGCCTGCGCGCGTCAGCAGCGTCCGCGCCAAGAGCGCGTTGATTGGGTTGTCTTCCGCCACCAGCACCCGCAAACCCGCCAGCGCGAAAGTTTCGTCGCCGCCCTGCGCGGACGCTTCGATCATCGCCGCGTCCGCCTCGCCCAGCGCGACTTTGACGCGCTCCACCAATGATCGCCGCCGCACTGGCTTCAGCGTATAATGGAGCACGCCGGCTTCGCGGCAGCGGGCGATGGCGTCGCGGCGCTCCTGCGGAACCAACGCAATCAAAGCGCGCGCATCGTGCTTCATCGCCGCGACATCCGCCGCGTCGCAATCATCGCGCCAATCATAGAGGATCACATCGGCATGCGCCTCGCGCTCAACCGGTAGTGCTCCGAGCGAGGCAATCGTTGCGCGCAACGATTGCGCCAAGAGCGGCGAGGCGCTTAGGACGCACACGCGCACGCCGGTCAAATCTAGCGGCGCGGCGGCGACGCCAGCAGCATCCGGCAACGGCAGCTCAACCCAGAAATTTGCGCCAATCTCTGGCTTGCTGGCGAGTCCGGCTTCTCCGCCCATCGCGTGCGCGAGTTTTTTTACGATGGCGAGCCCGAGGCCCGCGCCGCCATGACGGCGCGCGATCCCGGCGTCGGCCTGCGCAAACTCCTCGAAGATGAGCGCCTGTTTCTCCGTCGCGACTCCGGGCCCTGTGTCGCGAACATTGAAACGAACGCGCCCGCCAGGGCGCGGCGCCATTTCGAGCACGACGCCGCCAGTTTCAGTGAATTTCACCGCATTGCCAGCGAGGTTGAACAAGATTTGGCGCAAACGCCCGTCATCGCCGATGACGCGCGGCGGCGCCCCGCCGCGCACGCTCACGGCGATTTCAAGTCCCTTGTCGTGAGCCTTCGGCGACAGCAATTCCGCGACGTCCTGCATCGCAGCCTCGGGATCGAACGGCGCCGATTCAAGCTCGATGCGACCCGCCTCGAGCCGCGAATAGTCAAGAATTTCCGTGATCAGATCGAGCAAGAGTTCGCCCGATTGCTTAATCGCGTCGGTGTAGCTCTTGGCGTTCGGTTCGAGCTTACCCATCGCCAGCAGGCCCGCCATGCCGAGAATGCCATTGAGCGGCGTGCGCAATTCGTGAGTCAGCGTGGCGAACAAGGTCGTCTTCGCGCGCAGCGCGTCTTCGGCCATGCGCGCGTGGCGCGTGATATCGCGGGCGACGGCAAGGCGGGCGCCGTCAGCCAGTACGCGCTCGACCCACTCAAAGCACCGCCCATCCGGCGCGGGCGCCTCGAAGCGGCGCAGCCCATCTGCGAATGGCGGCGCAGGCGCCCTGCCCCAGGGCGGGCGCTGCGGGCCGATCCAATGCCGAAACGCCGCCCGGAACGCTGGATTGGCGCGCAGCAACGCCCCGTCCGCGGCGAGGATCGCCGCGGGGTCGGGCAGCACGTCAAACGCGTCGAACGCCTGCGTGGCGGCGGGCTGTAGCTGAGGCACGCACGGATCAAGCCCTGGCCGGGTTAAGAAACCTTAGCGAATCCGCCCTGTTCAGCGCCCGCCCATTGGCGTTTGAGGCTGAGCGCTTCGGCCACGTGAATGCGGCGGACCGCTTGGGCGCCGTCGAGGTCAGCGATTGAGCGGGCGACTTTAAGGGTGCGGTGGTAGGCGCGCGCCGAAAGCGAGAGTGTTTCGGCCGCTTTGGAGAGAAGCGCCGCCCCAGACGCATCGGGGGCCGCAACGCGTTCCAGCGCATCCAAATCCAGCACGGCGTTAAGCCCGCACCCGCGCGCGTTTTGCGCATCACGCGCGCGGCCGACCCGGGCGGCGGCTTCGGCCGTGCCTTCAAGCGGCGGCGGCAATGCGAGATCAGCGGCCGTCACCGGCGGCACGTCCAATTGGATGTCGATGCGATCGAGCAGCGGGCCCGACAGGCGCGCTTGGTATTCGGTCGCGCAGCGCGGCCCGCGACGGCAGAAACCCGCCCCTGGCCCGCCGCCGCAACGACATGGACACGTTGTCTTTTACCCATTCGGAATCTGGCAAATTTCCTCAGCAATTCCAATGCCCCCCGAGCCCCCTCCTCCGGCAACGCTCGCCGAGCATTTGAAGCGTTGCCGGCTGCAACACGGACGCACGCAGGCCTCCGTTGCCCAAGAAATGGGCGTTAATATCGAAACCTTGCGCCATTGGGAACGTGGGCAGGCAGCTCCATCGGATCGGTTCTGGCCAGCGTTCGTTGCGTTCCTCGGCCATGACCCCTCCCCTCCACCCGATACATTCGGCGAGCGGCTTCGCGCTGCCCGCCGCACCGCCGGTCTCTCGATCAGGACCCTCTCGAAAACCCTGGGCTGCGACTGGGACACGGTGGCGCAGTGGGAACGAGACTTGGACCAGCCGACGGCAATGCAGGCAACCCGCTTAGTCAGAATTCTCGGCTCTGGGCTTTGGCTTGGTCGATTAGGCCGATCATGATATTTCCTGCGAGGCTGCTTGAAAACCAGCTTTTAAGTCGATGTGATCATGTGCTGGACTGTGGTGTACTTGGCGTTCCGATCCACAAGTAGCCGTCGATGCCAGCTGTTTCCGAGCGGATTGTCGTTTATGCGAAACGCGTCCCATGGGCGTTCAAACACTAATTGTAACAATATTTTACAGTGCAGCCAAAATGTCGCGCCTGGTTCCCTTTATGGTTAAAAAACAGTTGCATGACCGACTCAACAAGACGGGAATACTCCTGATCGGTGAGCGGGCTTGCACAATGTTAGTAGTTTCGTCGTTGTCTACGCTTAAGTTATATCTTAAGCGGAGTGGCAATGCCGACCGCTGAGTCTGCCCCTCCGGCGTGGAGCAGGCTCTGTGCCGGGCCTAACGCCGACGTGTGGGTACACGAAAAATGCGCCAAGGAGATGCTAGATATAGAGGCTCGGCAGCGGGCGCATATCAGATCCTCAATGGAGGACTTTTACTGCCAGATGGAGCGTCCCGAGCAAGTGCCAAATTCTCGGCTCAGCCGTGACGAGGGGTCGCGGAAGGTGGGCGGAAGGGAATTCCGCGCGCAGGCATTCAAGAACGTCCAGGGGCGCGTGTACGGAGTTGAAGGATCGATCAATGGGAAACGAGTTTTCTTTGCCGCATGTGCGGCCGTTAAAAAAACAGAAAAAGTAGACCCAAGTGAAGTGGATCGCGCCATTAAACGCATTCAGGATGTAGCAGACTGCGTACCAGGCGCAAAGTTGTAGGAGAGTTTACATTGGCCAATGACGAATATGAGCTGGCGCTTGTCCAAGAGAAAGCCGTCGCGCATGTTCAAGCCATGGCGCTTCGCTTGCTCGACCGAGGTGGAATGACGCGCACTGAGTTGGCAGATGCAATGGGTGTGAGCCAGTCCTACGTCTCCCAAATCTTTGCCGATGAACCGCAGAATTTCTCGATCAAGAATGCTGCGCGCATCTTCCACTACTTGGGAGAGAAGCTCGTCTTTACCTGCGATGGCATCGAGCGCATGAACCGCGAGGCGATCTCGCGCAATGCGCAGCGCGCGGCTGCGCTTCACGCGAGCGCAAAGACGTTCTCGTGGATTGGGCATGACATTTCGAATGATGACAGCGGCTCTTGCCAAGCGCGCGATTTGGTCGCTGCCTAAAGGTAACTACTTATGAGTGAAGGTCAGTCCGCGTCGGACGCTTACAACAAAGTTGTGGAGCGTGCGTCGTTGGAAAATATTGTGCTTACCTCCAGCTCATTCAACGTGAGTCATGAATTTCACGCAGAAGAAGAAAATGCTGACAGGTTCATTGACCAAATGGCGTCGAGGCCACATTTTGATGAGCACTCAAAATTGCTGATGGGCGAGGTTCGCTGCCGTGTGTGGATGAACAAGGCAACGGACAGCGTGAGAGACGGCGAGAAAACACCCGGGCAGGTGTTCGGCGATAGTATCTTCTCTATCGAAGCCAAATACGGCGTAGTCTTCAAAATGCCGGGTGAGCATAACCGCGATACGTTGGACACTTTTTTTGAACGGATGGCACCTTTTTCGACGTGGCCTTATTTTAGGGGCCACGTGGCGCAGGTTGCAGCGGAATCTGGGATTGATTTTCCAATACTTCCGATCAAGAAGCTTTTTCACCCGGTCAAATCTGCTGGCGGGTACGTCGACCCCGATGAACAAGCACAATCGCCAATTGAACCGCTGCGGTCGCGCGAAGAATAATGTGCTGAGCGCCAAAAGGTGAGAATAGAGCCGGAAGGTCTCTAGGATCGAGGCTTGTTGAGTGATCGAGCAACAACGCTTGCGATAGCGTCTCGCTTTCGTCGCGCCTCGTCGGGATCGAGCGCAGTTTTGCGTACCGTAACTTTGTAACCACGCACTGTCGTTGACTTAGATTCAGTTTCAACGGCAAAGATATCAAGCCGCGCGATAGCTTCCTCTGGGCTGAGCGCGAAGAAGTGTTCCTGTCGGCTATCGGAAAGCTCTTTTTGGATGCTTGCTGCAAGCGCCCCGCGTTTACGCGCATTTGCGACAACCAACCACACCTCATCAAATCCAGCGGCGAAACCCTTCGCCACATTTCCCGCTTCGTGGTCGGCGTCCGTCGTGATCGAGATTTCGCAAGCGATGCGCCGGCCCCTCCCCTCAATGGCAACATCAACAGCTCCCCCCGGAACGGCCAACTCGATGTCAGCCTTAAACCCGCGCTCATGCGCAGCCCCTCGAAGTAGGTGTTGGAGGTATTTGTGATCACGGCCGCCCTGACCGGTGACATAGGGATCGGGTTTTGGGCGCGTTGGGCGCGGGGGTACGGTCGCTGGTGCCAGTGGTTCCGTGAACTCAGGCATTTCGTGCAGTAGGGGCTCGGTGAACTCCGATGTTGCGGACGGCGGCACCGGCGTAGTTGGCGTTTCAATTGGCTCTTCGGGTGCTGACGCGATTGCGTAGAGAGGCGTGCAATAGCGCGCGCGGTTGGCAGCCATGAGCTGCTCAAACTCAGCATTTGAAAGCTGCGGCAACGAATTCACCGCGCCAAGCGGTGTTGAGATGGCAATGGCTCGCGGCGTTCGATTGCGAATTTGACAAGCGAACTGACTCTTGCCGCGTCGCTTGCGCATACTCTGGAGATATTCTGGTTCAACGTGCATCTCGTCGGCAAGCGCACGTGCGTCTTTGGCGGAAACACCACCTGCCAGTTTGATGCTGGTCGATGACATCACTGAAGCGCGCAAGGCTGGTGGCAATTGGTCAAGGTTTTGGTGGGCCAGGGTCAACCCCACGCGATACTTACGCGCCTGGTTTAGCAACAGCGCCATTTGCTCATCGACGTATTCCTGGGCTTCGTCTATGTAGAGGAAGACGGGATGGCGCTCCGTGAGCGAGAGCGCCGCGCGCTCCATCACAGCCTGCGTGATCTTGGCGAGGAAGAAGCGGCCGAGAATCTCAGCACCTTCCTGACGCAACAAGTCCTTGGCGGTTGAAATCAGAATGATCTTGCCCGACTGCATGGCATCAAAAATGTCGATCTTCCCCTTGGACTGGGAGAACATACGCTCAAAGACGGGGTTTGCTAGAATGCCCCAGAGGCGCTTGGCAATCTGCTTCTTGGTCGCGGAGAATGACGGGTCAAAGAATTCGCTGTCAAAGAAACGACGCGCGGTTCCGTCAAGCTGGCGCATGTGTTCGCGGAAGCGCTCGCCATGCTCCATGAGGTCAAGAAAGGTGTGAAGTGTTGCGCCGGGAATGACCAGCATCAACCGCGCAAGGAAGCGAAAGATCACGCCCTGCTTCTGCGTCAGCTCCGCGCCTAGGAGCGAGGAGAACACATACTCGTACATCTCAACGACGCCGTTCAACAGGCGCTCGCGCTCAGCGGGGCCATACCCAGCAAGCCGTTCCTCCGGCAGATCAAACATACTGAGCGCAACCGGAAACTCAACATCCGCTGGATCGATCAAGATCAAGCGATCAGCAAGCGGGCCGTCTGGCTCAAACAGCGAGAGCCTGGCGAGCGTGCGTACCAAATCGCCCTGACTGTCGATAACAATGAGGCCCGGCCACTGCTCGCGCGCGAGGTCATGATGGATGAGGTTCAGAAGCAGTTGGCTCTTGCCGTGCCCCGAGCCGCCCAAGATATGCGTGTGCTCGAAGCGCACTTCGTCGGGAATTGAAATAGGAACGCTTGCCTCAAAGAGGCCAGCAAGCGGCGTCTCGTTCAAGTAGTCCGAAACCAATTCCTGCGGCGTTCGCCCTTTGGCCTTGGTGGGGAGATAGACTTTGGTGGTCCAGGCGTTCGGATCGTTGGGGTCAACGCGGCACGCTGTGAGCGCATTGCGTTCAAGTTGTGCGCGCACATCGGCGAACAAGTTAGCAGCCGTCAATTCCTTGGTGAAGAACAAGCGCCATGCGAACTCGACATGTTCTGCTGGATCGTGAAGCGCATCAAGCGCTGACGCATCAAGGCGTAGCGCGCTCTCTTCGCCTTCGGCTGGTCCCTCACCAGCCGCGTCAAAGATATTGGTCAGCAAGAGTACGGCGGCGCGACAGCCAAGATCAAATGTCTCCTCTGCGCTCCGCAGCTGTTTATCTTTGCGAAGCAAGTAGGAGCGCAATTCGCTCATGGTGCGCAAGGTAAGGTGCGCCCAATCGCTTTGGTCCATCTCGGGAAAGCCAAGAAACTCGCTCATTAGCAGATCGCGTATGGGCTGATAGCCAATGGCTATTGCCCACCGGAAATTCTTGACGCTGCTCTCTTCGCAAGCTTCCAAGAAAATGCGTTGCAGCGCATTGTCAATCGCGTCTTCGTTTGCGTAATCTGAACGCTCGTGGGCGCGCAACACGCGCGCATAGAGGGTTCGCACATCTTGAAGATCACGGTCACGCTCGGTCAAGAAGGGATTGGAGAACAGCCCGCGGCCGACGCTTGGCCCGATAGGGCCGGGCGCGCCAGCTTCCCAGCCTTTCTCAAAGCTGCGGCCCATGTCGCTCAGCCAATTGGATAGCCAGTCGCTCACGCGGCGATGCCAACCTCAATGACCTCTTCTCTGCCGTCGAAGGTTTCAGCGACAGCGAGGTATTTCTTGAGATTGGAGCACGCGATGCGCACCTGCTCCTCAACCGTAAGCAATTCGCCCAAGTCCTTGCATTCAATATGCTCGCCCGAGGTGAGGTTCTTGATGGTCAGGAACTTCTTCATCACCTTGTCGGCGATCATCGAACCAAGGGCCGCGAGGTTTCCCGCTTGCGCACGCTCGGCATTCGCGGTGGCAGTTTCAGAGGAGTACACTACTTCATTCCACAGCTTATACCGCTCCACGCACGCGTGTTCCTCCTTGGTGAGGTCGGCCACCACATCGAGCGCAAACAATACCTTTCCCATCATCCCCGCGCGCTGACTGCGCCGCACTTTAAGCTGCATATTGTTCTCTCCCTCATGTTGACTTCGTGAGGTGAGCCTGAGGTGATTCGACCGCTTTGAGCGCGAGAAAATTGTACTCAACCAACCAATAGTTACGCCGCCCAACGTTCCGCCTGCGCAGCAAGTGCCTTCTCCGGTGAGAGTGTCACGGCGCTGAAAGGTGTTGATGGCGCGCCGTCGATCATGAGGCGGAGATAGAAGTGGCGGTTGGGGAGGTTCATCAAATCGATGGGCTCGAAGGCAGGTTCGAACTGTCGCGCCATGACATGAGCATCCTCTGCGCCCACGCGAAAGGAAATGATGGTGCCGGCGTTGCCGAGAACCGCGTGCCGAATGTCAGGCTCAAGTTGCGCCAGATATTGGTGCGCCATCACCAGCCCGACGCCGTATTTGCGAAGCTCTGAGAGCATTTCGGCCATCGCGAGCGTGGTGACGTTTTGGAATTCATCGAGATGGAGGAAGAATGGACGGCGCTCGATTTCAGGAACATCGGCGCGCGACAGTGCGGCAAGACCAATCGCTGTAACCAAGAGCCCGCCAAGGGTTGAGGCGCTGTCTTCGCCAAGTACGCCCTTGGAGAGGTTCACAAGCACCACCCTCCCCTCATCCATGATCTCTCGGAATCGAAGGCCGCGTCCTTCTGGGCACACGAAACGACGAAGCCTGGGGTCGGCAAGAAATGCACCGACCTTGTTCTGGATGGGCTGGATGGCGTCAGCGACAAACCGCGCTTGGTACGCAGGAAACTCCTTGGTCCAGAACTCGCGCACCTGCTCGTTCTCAATGTTCTTGATGGCGTGATATCGAAAGCGCTTGTCGCCAAGCATGAGGAGCACATCGGGCAATTGCGCTTCCGGCTGATCAAGAAGCGCAAGCAGGGTGTTGCGGAGGATATGCTCCATGCGCACCCCCCAAGCGTCCGACCACATCTTCTTCATCACGGCCATGAGGCCGGAAGCGACAAGCGAGCGATATGGAGCCGAGACATGCGTGAGCGGGTTGTATCCAAATGCAAGCGCGGGGTCGGCGATGTCGATGTACGCGACTGCGTCACGGCGATGTTCCGGGACGCTCGCCAGAATTTCCTTCGCCACATCGCCGTGCGGATCGATGAAGGCGCAGCCAATGCCGGCGGCGATGTCCTGGCGTATCAGACCTTGGAGAAACGTCGTTTTGCCGACGCCGGTCTCGCCAATTGCATATATGTGGCTGAGGCGGTCACGCCAATGCATGCCGAAAGAGCGATAGCGTGCACGGGAATTCGTTGTGCCGAGATAAAGGGGATTCAACTGCTATAGCATGCGCGATCTTACGACGACATAAAGAGGGGGCCGACCAGCGTGTCAGTAAGTCGCTGTTTTGGGCTACGGCCGCATACGACTAGTGCTAGGCCACAGCAAGCTCCCGTTGGAGAAGCGATTCTTCGAGGAAATCATAATAGATCCCGAGGGGCGTGGCCTGCAACGGCAGCGACCGGTCGTGAACTCCCTCGCCAACTAGCCTCGGAAAATACTCCGATCGGTATATGGTAATCCACTGAACCGCTCCCTCCTGGGTCAGCGCCGAACCGGTTTGTATCTCATTCCAAAGCTTTGTTTCAAACGTCTTGTACGTTTGCTTTCCTGCGCTCGATTTCGGCACGTTAAAGACGTTCGGGTCTCTGAAGTGCCGTGCAATGACATTGCTTCTCGCGGCGGCGTAAAAGTCACCAAGCGGAGTCGCGGTTGGTGACATGGCTGAACCAAACTGCCCATGCCTCGCCAGTTCCGGCAGGTAGTCAGATTTGAATTTCCTTATCCAGTTCCAATTCGCTTCGATATCCGCAGCCCTGATGTTTCGTGTTTCTAACCTGAGCGTTTCTTCAATTGACGTGCGTTTGGACTTCTCGGGGTTGAATTTCTGACTTTGATTGTCTTCCATATAGACATGGATTATCAGTAATATGGTTCCTAGAATGAACCTAGGCCCAACGCTATTTTAACAAAGCAATCAAGCCGCGTGAAGACCATATCTCTGGGTCTTGATGAGCAAGGGGATCGGGGGGAATGAAACCCATCAGCGTATTCATCAGCTATGCGAGTCACGACGTCGCCTCTGCAGAGTTGCTCGAGAAACTTCTCGCGCAACGCGGGCTTCATGTTTGGCGAGACAAGACTCGGTTGAAGTCTGGTGAACGATTTGGCGATAAGATTCGGCAGGCGCTCACGTCAAGTCAAAAAGTGATTGTGCTCTGGTCGCCCCATTCAGTCGAGTCTGATTGGGTATGGGGTGAGGCGGAACTCGCCCGGAGTCAAAAGAAATATCTCGGTTATCTAATTCGAGGATGTACGCTTCAGCAGATTTCACAGCAGTTTTGGCGATATCATCATCCTTCGATCAGCGATTGGCGGCGAAGCATCGACGAAGTTCTTGGTCCCGCAGGTGTTAGCAAAGTCGTCGGCGGCAAGAGCGCAATTCTTGGAGTTGAGCCGTCTTTGCACAGACTCCCGTCGCGCTATGCCAGTGACATTGTTGGAAGGGAATCCGAGCTTGATGCTCTGAGCGCTGCTTGGAACTCGGGAGAAACGTCGATTGTTTCAATCGAAGCGATGGGAGGAACGGGGAAAACGACACTTATTCAGAAATGGCTCGATGTGATGGAGACACAAGGTTGGCGCGGCGCGGCTAAAGTCTTTGCGTATTCATTTTACGAGCAGGGTACCGATGAAAACCCCGGTGGCGACGCGACAGAATTCTTTGATTTGGCGCTAAAGTATTTTGGTTACGACGGCCCTGCCCTAACCAATGATTCCGAGAAGGCGGAAACGTTGGCGCATCTTGTGACTATGGCGCGGAGCCTTTTGGTTCTTGATGGCATCGAGCCGCTCCAGTATCCCGCGCACAGCCCTGGATTGGCGGGCAAGCTCCGCAACGCTGGCCTCTCTGTGTTGCTGCGACAGCTTCTGCATCAGGAGGCATGCCTTTGCATCATCACGACTCGCATTCAGATCGCAGGGTTGCGAACAGACAATGGTCGTTTGCACTTTAGGAAGCTGCCACACCTCAATGCGACTGAGGGGGTAGCATTGCTACGCAGCCTCGGAGTGCGCGGTCGAGACGACGAGCTTGAAGTCGCAGTCGCTGAGAACGATGGTTATGCGCTCGCGCTCAGTCTCCTTGGACGCCACCTCATCGAATTCGGTAACGGTGACATTGGAAAGGCCATTCCTGTTGAAGACATTCCCGTTAGAAGTGATGAGCGTTCACTGCAACGCGTAATGCGTCGTTACGAAATCTCTTTTGAGGAGCGCATTAAGGAGCAAGAGGCCGGCGGAACACGTCGGAACGAAACCGCTTCAGCACGTCAGCTCGAGATAATGCGGCTCCTTGGACTTTTTAATCGCCCCTGTTCGATAGCTGCCCTGCTTGCAATAACTAATGGAGATCCGATCAAAGGCCTAGTAGAGGCTTGTGCGCACATCGACGAGAACAAGCTAAATCACGCAATACACGAGCTGAGGCGTATTGGCCTGATCTTGCCGTCAAATCCCGATTTCAAGGGTCAAATTGATGCTCACCCCTCAGTTCGAGGGTACTATAGCAACATACTCGCAACTGCCACGAAGGTCCCCGAAGGGAGCGTGACGACGGCGCATCTTCGCCTCTTTCGCTACTTCAAAGCGATTGTGCCGTCCACCCCAAGGACACTCGCGGACTTCCTTCCAGCCTTCAGCGCAATCTCTCATGGTGCAAGTGCAGGTCAAATGGACGAGGCGATCTCCGATCTCCTCGTGGGAGTTGTCCTGAACGCCAGTTTTCGCGCGCCAACGAGGCTCGGGGCACATGGAATTCTATTGACATCAATTGCTGGATATTTCCCAAGAATCTTTGATGGTTCGCCCGATTGGTCCAAGCCTAGTGCAAAGCTCGCAATGCGAAATCGAGCGAGTGTTGCTACTACCGCTGGATTCTCGTTGCGCGCGCTCGGTCGGATGGCGGAAGCCGTAAAGGCATTTGGAGCAGCGACGGACTTAGCGGCGGCAGATGGGAAAGAGCCCTCTACGATTGTCTCAACCCGCCGGCATCTTTCGATGGCGCTACTTGAATCCGGGAGAATTGGGGACGCCGCCCTTCAGGCTCAGCTGACGCACTTGCCGTTAAGCAAAGCAAATCCACTTTCTGTCGCGCATAATTACGTGACACTCGGGCAGATTCTTCATGCGCAGGGCGAGTTCGCCAAGGCGCGCGAAGCCTTTCGCGAAGGAGAGGCTTTGGCTGCATCTCCACATCGACCACTACTTCGAGGCCGGAGTGCATATCATCTAAGCGAACTCCTAGAAGATGTGTCTGATATGGACGAAGTGCAACGTCGTGCAAGCGAAATGGCTGAGCACCCGCTTGCAAACCCAACACCTCTGGATCGAGCGTTCGAACTCTTGCTTCAATCCGCGCTCAACAGCAAAAAAACAAGAATGGCCGATGCGAAAAAACAAGTGAGCGTTGCTTTGAGTATTATTCGGGAAAACGGCGATTCCACGTACATTCCCATTGCCCTCCTCCAGCGCGCCAGCCTGGAGAGGCAAGACGGTAAATTCGAGGAGGCGCGCGGAACACTTCGTGAGTGCGGCAGCCAGTTAGAGGACACCGAGCTGTTGTTGCATTCCATTGATTGCGCACTCGAACAGGCGCGCTGCAATCTGGATATGTTGAATCGTGAGCGACCGAGTATCATTGCACGGCTAAACCCGACATCCGCTAGAAAAAGGACCTGGACTGATACTATGAACCTGATCGACGATGCACAGAAACGCATCACAGACTCTGGATATCTGAGGCGCGATTCAGAGGTTCGGCGGCTTCGAGAACTTTGCCTCGACCTCAAGGTATGATGAAAAATGAGCGGTTGGCACGGAGAGCAATCTGTTTTTTATCCACCGGTTTAGTTGGTGCTTAGTGGGAGGGGCCTTCCTTGCGGAAGGCCAACGGAAGTGGCGCTTGGCGTTCTACATATAGGAGCAGCGCGTCCGGCCCGGTCAATTCCAATTCCTCGACCGTCCAACCCCAGGAGTGCACTCCAGATACGGGCAAATTTCAGCGTCGATTGAAACTTTTCGTTTGTTTGTGTGTAAATGGCGGGTCTACTCGAGAATTCATTTCTACCAAAGATTTTGTGATCAAATAGGGCTCACGCGATCTGCGATACAAGTGGTTTATCAAGTTGGCACAGAGTCGAAGTGAATCCAACACAGCACCTGGCGTGCCTATGCTTTCCGTTCCGTGCGCTAGATGGTTTCTTGAGCGAGCGATTTGGGTTGTTAGTTGTTCAAAATACGCTTTACGATCTGCATCACTGGTGTGTTCCGATGGTGCAAAATCGTCCAGCGTACCGTTCAAGCAAACGGCATTCAATTGCTCGCTGATGCCACGCAGCAAGCGCGTTTTCGAGCCACCGTTCAGGTGGTCTCGTAGCGCCATTTCAAGTGCTGCATAGGCTTGTCCTTCGGCGAGCGCCGTCAGGTCATAGGCAAACCAAGCATACAAAAACGCGTTGCGCGCTCGCTCGAACACAACATTCACAGCAGACGGCACTTGGGGTGACAGCTCGATTGTTCCTAACGCCGCGTAGTGATCTTCGACACGCATTGCACGTATTGAGCCGTCGTCTGGGTCAACAATTGCAAGCGAGGCAAAGCGCGCATCTGCACTCGTCATTTCGTGTAGTCGTTTGAGCACTGATTTCCTCGTTAGAAGCAAATGAGTAAGGACTTCGGCGAAAACCTGCGGCTATGACTGACCCTGTTGGCTGCGACGCGGTTTTCGTCCAAGGTCTGTGTCAATTCGTTCGGCGGTTGGGCCAATAATGTTTCTTCCGAACCGGAATCCTACCGTGTCACCAACATTAAAATCTGGCAGCGCGCCTGCGGGTAGTCGGAAATAGATACTCGCGCTGCGTCGGCTGTCAAAGATCGTGATGAATCCCATGTTACCCCTAATGCCATTGACACGGCCCTGCGCATAGCTGCCAAGACCACAAACGAGAGCTGCCCTACGGTTTGGGGTTCCGGGCGCTGCCTGGAAGAGCACGACCTGCCCTTCGACCTGCGGTTCAAGGCCCGCCAAACATTCGCTATCAACATAAAATTCTTCGCCAGTATCCGATCTGATGAAGCCGTAGGTGCCCCACTCGGGCCAACGTTTGATGCTCCCGCTTATCCACGAAGTCTGATAGACGGAAGAATCCGAAGATTGACCGGCGTGGTGCCCACGGAACCCTGAGGTAGGTTCGGCTGTCGAGTCGCGAGGCTGTGCTGTCGAATCTTCCGCAGCACCAAACTGCTCCGACGGGTCCGGCGTTGCATGGGTTGTTTCGGCGCTGGTGTCGGTGCCATATTGCTTGGGTTGGGGCGCACCCCCAGTTGGTTCATACGTTTCTCTTACGCCGACTCGTGGTCCGGTTGCAGATCCAACTCCATCCGCCTGCAATCGTTCCAATGCATCCACTTGTTCCCAGGGCTGCTCCAAATCTCCGAGTTGAGTGCGTAATTTTTCTCGTCTCCTTGACAATGCCTCGCGCATCCGCGTGATCCGTTCGCGAACTGCCGATTCATATTCCTCAAATCTTACCTGAGGACCAACCAAGCTAAATAAGTCAGAGAGAATCCAGGCAACCGCGGCGCTTAGTGTAGCTTGGATCACCGCGATCACAGGCAGAGCAGCTGGCATTTGCGTGGTGATCGTCGATGCAAACGCATATACGTCGAAGAAAAGGAACGTAAACAGCGCGGCCCAAAGCTGAAGTTCGACGCTACGGGCGGCAAGCGCTGCGGGCCGACTCTGAAAAAATTGATAACGCATCAATTCTTCGTTCAGATGTTTGAGTCTGACTTGCGTTGCTCGGCTCGAAAGTAGCGCCGCGACGATCAACAACCGACGAGCGATGCCCCTAAGGAGTAAGGCAGCGGTACCGCCGACAAGAATCTGAACGTATGTTTGTTGAAGTGTGGCCAGAGCCGCGTCAACTGCCTCGTTTGTGTTCATGGATCAGGCCCCACGCCTGCACGCGCCGCAATTGGAGCGCACTCCCTGCTTTCACCCTAATGCCGTGCTCGAAGCGGCGACAACCCTCACGACACTACGAAAAGCTACCGCGCCGGGATGTTCTTGATTTGTTTTCGACGGCTGGGCTGTTTGAGGTATAATGAAGATGGGTCTCAGTACCCGACAATAACCCAACACCATCATGCCGATAGAAGGACATGTTCAGCATCCAAATATCTTTCCATTTGGTCCAAGGGAAGACATTGGCGTCGTGAAGTACAAGATTGCGCAACAGGCGGAGAATTCTCCCGTTGTTGTACAACTGCACACCGGAAGGGAATTTACCGTGCCGATGGGCAGTTCTGCAGATGAGGTTCAAGAGCAGTACAAAGCGTATTATACAAACCATGAAGGCGAACGATTAGGATAATCTCGTCTGCCAGAGTTTACCCCTCCATCATAAGATCCACGCTGTGCGCATTGATCACTCGGCAAGTATTGTATCTATGAGTTTGCCAATGCACTTACGCCTCTGGCATATTTCCCTGGTTCGATGTGTGTCTCGCTGAGGGTCACCACAGGTGACAAGATGCCAATTCAGAAGCACCAGGAACGGCCTAATGGCGCAATCTCTACGTCTTTTTCTTCGCAGGATAGGTTCGAGGTCGTCATTTTGACGATTCTAAACTTGCCACACGTGCGTGCTTTCCTGCATGCTTGGTTGCCCGGGCGAGCCCCTGAGCGTAGTCTCGGGAAAACGTCGTATGGTACGCTAGCTCTGTCTACGAATCGGAGATAAGTTCAATGCAAGGATGTACAAGTCGTACCTGCAATTCCACGCGGGGCACGCAATATCGATGCTCCAATTGTGGGCATGTGGCGTGTAACGTGGATACCACATTTGGGCCGATGCATGGCTGCTGGCCATCGAGCGGCTCAACGCTTCTTGCGTGCCCGAACTGCAATCGTACAGGAACTGCAGTAAGAACCTGAGATTTCACGTTCGTGATAGAAGAGGGAAGTCTGCGGAATCCTCGTTAATACGGGGAGGATTGTACCATTTGGTCTATGCGCCTATGCTTCTCCTCAGCATCCGCAACTAGGTGATGCACAAGTCTCTGCAACTTCGCTTTCCCGTCCCGGCAACTTTCCCTGGTTCGATTTGCGTTCCGATAATCCCCACCAAAGCAGAAGGTGTCGCGATTTGCGAGCATCTGAAATGGAATATCCAGTGTAATTACTAGCTCTTTTCGCGACACGGTGCGGTTCGAAGTCACCGTTTCAAGGATTTGGCGTTTTTCGTGCGGAAACGCCAAATCATAAGCATCTGCAACGTTTTCTGCGAGTTCGAGCGTTTGGATAATCTGGGAGCGAAGGTCTGTCCAAAAGCCATCTTGATTAGCCAATCGATGCTCCATGCTCGTGATGTCTCCAAGCAAGGACGCCCTGCGCTCCTCAAACAGTGGCTTCTCCAGCAATCCATCAACAAACGCGTTCGTGAGCCGATCAAGACGGGCCTTCGCATTATCGAGCGAGAGTTTTGCGGTGGCCTGTACCTCGCCTTTGTCGTCATCGATCCCATCAAGCCGTTCGTCTAGGTAAGTCTTGGCAATCTGGACCTCGTCCGGGGCAAGCTGCACCTGAGAGAGAATCTTGCGAACGGCTTGATCGATCACGTCTTCACGTATGGTCATCGTTGGGCAGTTGCGAGAGTGACAGCGGTAGTAGACACGTCCCTTCTGACGTTCACCGACCAAGACTCTGCCGCACAGAACGCACGTGAATATTTTCCGAAAAGGGAAATCATGCTTCACCACCTTCGGAGCAAGTTTGCCCTTGAGTACTGCCTGCACCCGTTCGTAGAGCGTCCAGGGAACAAGCGGCTCGTGTATGCCCTTGAAAGTTTCTCCCGAACGTTTGATGCGGATAACGCCGGCATAGAACGAGTTGTTGAACAGGTCAGACAAGAAGGACGCGGTAATAACGCCGCCGGATCGACGTTGAAGCCCGAGGTGAAAAAGCTCTTTGCCAAGCGCTTCAAGCGAAGACTGCCCAGCGCCGTAAATCTCGAAAGCCCGCCGAACCAATGGCGCAGTCGCGGGGTCAAGGATTTTTGCTTTGCCGCCGCCCTGGTCGAGATACCCAATGGGAGCGCGAAACGGATAGATGCCCTGCTTGAGACGCCCATAGAGGCCCTTCTTCGCTTCTTCGCGAAGGTTGCGAATGTAGTCAGCGGCCACCACCGCCTGGATGTCGGCAGATAGCCGCCCTCCCCGCGACGCAAGATCGAGCGCGTCGGCGGCGAAATGCACTTCGACACCGGCGTCAATGAGTTCGCCGAGATCTGCCCAGTCCTTAAGGTTGCGCGCGGATCGATCGATCTTATGGATGAGCACGCCCGCCGCTTCGCCCTTGCGAAGTCGGGACAACATGCGTGAAAAAATCGGACGCCCGCGCTTCGCCGCAGTTTCGCGCTCTTCAAACCATTCGCTGATAGTGAGGGCGTTCTTGGCAGCGTATCGCTCGATGGCGGACTTCTGTTCAATGAGCGATACGCCATGCGTTCCTTGCTTGGCGGTCGAGACGCGGATGTAACCGTAGTATTGCTTCATAAGTCCTTGGATTGCACTTCGGAATTATGGGGCGCCGTTGGGGGTTCTGTCGAATCAGCTTTCGCGCGGCGCTCGACAATTCTGGCGACGATCTCAAGGTACCTGGCGAACCGCGCTTCAGCTGCGATAATCTCATCTTCCGGCAAATGCGCGCAGAGCTTACGGATGAACTCGAACTGAAATCGTTGCTTCGGGGGCATGGGCGGACGATACGCCGAGCTGCTCAGCCTTCGTAGGGTTGGAAACATGCCAAAGCAAAGGGGCCAGCATGACGCTGACCCCTAAGCTCACGCAGCATCCACCAGTTCTGGAACGCGCTCGTGCTTGTCGGTCTCCATGCTCACTGCATCACCCTCTTCATCGTACTGACGCACGACGATGAGTCCTGACACGGGAAGCGCTTGGAGGTTCACCGAGAAACCCTTGCCGTCCTTGTGCGGAGCGGCATTGCCGAGACGAAGCCAAAACGGACTTCCTCCGACACGTTCGACGATGGTGTAGACACGGAGCTTTACGTTTGAAGACATGTTCTGTCTCCTCCTGCTGCGACGCGCCAAACGCGCGCCACAGGCAAGCGTATGGTCTGAGCGATTCAGCGCGAAGATGGGGAAATGTGCCGAGGGTGGCAAAGAGAAGGCCGCGCAAATGCACACCTTATTTTGCCAGACGCCACCGCGCTTACCCTTTCCGGTCAGCGTGGAGTGTCGAAAAGAGAGAGCGAAACTGTAGATACAACGCGTGCGGAGACACGTTCTTGTGTTTCAAGTAGACCACGGTATCGCGAACCAACTCGCTTGCCATCGCTAGGTCTTCGGTCGCGTGAATCACATTAATGTTTGGACTGAGATCGATCTTCCGTGCGAGTTCAAAACCGAGACAGATTTGAAATCCGACATGAAGAGCGCACATTTCATTTGCGTATCTGACAAATTGGAGCGCGTCGGGCGTCAGCGGGCCGGCACCGTCCACCTTCATGAGTTCATTGATTGGAACGAGACGACGTAGCCAGAATGTGATGAACGCTGCGTGCTTGAAATGGTCGAGTGCTGTGGTGCCCTCTGGCATGTTTTCTCGGAGCATTCTGCCGGTATCTTCAAGCCAAAAATTTCTGGCTTCAAGCAACCGCCACTCGCTGACGAGCGGGACAAAGCCCCAAGAGCAGCAAACGTCAAAGTATTCGTTGGTAATCGTATTTGCGAATGCTTCACCCTCTTCCAATAACTCCAAGATATCTGGATTGTGTAATCGCCTGACAGCCATGAAAAAGCGCCCTCATTTCTTTGAGGGCGCTAGGTTAATCCTGGCGGGTGTGAAAAAGCTGTAAGCCAATTCACTTGCGTCGTCGGGGATACTTTTCTTCTTATCTTGAGCACCGTTCTTGCTAAGAACAGGCTTGGCATCATTTTGCGTCATTTCTTGCAGATATTTGGATATGTTGTCCCGCTGCAAGATTTTCTCCAATGGAGGCCGCGGTGGCACAGTCATTTATCTATCTCCATGCTCTGCCTCTACAATATAGCATGCGGCAGGTAAATGGAGCCCTGCACATGCGCGCTTTGTCGGAGGCGACAGAATCACGTGCCGGCAACGGAGGCAAGCGGTCGCGGCCAGTGGGGGAGCCCAGCCGCCCGCATTACTGACGAGAAGGCCGCGCATCGCGCGGCCTTGAGTTATGTTTCAATTCTTCCGAGCGCACGCGCCTCGCCAGCGTACGCGGAGAGCGGGCGGTCTGCCTTGAAATACAGATCGCGCTCCACCGGCAGCCCGAGCTTGCCACGCACGGAAGCAATCTCTGACAACCGCACCGATCCAAGCTCGGGATACCCAAGCCCAAGGTCACAAAGACCAAAGGCAATATCGTGGTCGTCCGGATCAAGCTCGGCCAAGAGCCATGTCGCGCCTGCGTCTGGCGTGAACAGCTTCACAACTGGAATCGGATCGATGTCTTCTCCGCGAGCGGATTGCTTTCCAAACGCAAGCATGACCTCGCGCTCTTCTTTGGTGATGTATTCCTGCGGCATTGATGCCTCCGGGTGTTGGGTGGTGACAAATTCACCACCTCCATTCCAAAGGGTACCGTTCGGTTGAAAGTGGCGAAGGTGGGGGAATGTGCCGCCGCAGGCAGGTTCCCCGGTCTTCGTGCTCGGTCTCCACGCAAGCATGCTTGCGGGATGAAACCCGCTGAACATCACATGGAAGAAAAACCTGAGCCCCGAGTCCCGGCGACCAAATCAATCGTCTCAGCGGTGCTTGCCGATGGAAGACTTGTTGAAACGCTGTACATGCCAGATAGCAGCAGCACGGCGTTCGCGGTGTGGGACGGTGAGCGTGTCGGCATCACGCACGAAGTTAGAGTCGGCGATGAACGCTTGGTTCCGTATCGCGGTGACAATCCTCTGCTGAAGCATCGCGTGGTACTGTTTCCATCAGCAGCAACAGCGTTTGATGGCACGGCAGCTCTTGTGGCTGAGATCGCGGCATATATTCACAAATACGTCGATCTGGCCGCGACTTTTGAAAAGCTCGCCGTTGAGTACGTGCTCTTCACCTGGGTGTATGATCGCTTCCAGGAATTGCCATATCTGCGCCTTCACGGTGAATACGGCAGTGGCAAGACACGGTTTTTGCAAGTGGTGGGGGCGATTTGCCGAACGCCCATCTTCGCCGGCGGCGCTTCGACCGTCTCACCCCTCTTTCATCTGCTGGACCGCTTCCAAGGCACGCTGATTTTGGACGAAGCAGATTTTCGTTTCTCGGACGAACGCGCACAGCTGGTGAAAATTCTCAACAATGGCAATACGCGCGGCTTTCCGGTGCTGCGTTCTGAATCGGTGAATGGGAGGGAATATCGACCGGTTGCATACCAGGTGTATGGCCCAAAGATTGTTGCCATGCGCGGTGAGTTCGATGACCGCGCCCTGGAGAGCCGCTTCATTTCCGAGCGCAGCGACGGTCGGGCTCTGCGCTCCGACATTCCCATCAATTTGCCGGCCTCTCAGGCAGAGGAAGCGCTCGCACTTCGCAACAAATTGCTGACGTACCGGTTCCGACGCTTTGCCGAGGCAGGTACATGGTTTGGGCCAATCGACCGCAGTTTCGAGCCACGCTTGAATCAGGTGTTCTCACCGCTGCTTGCCAATATCGAAGCGCAAGAAACGCGTGAGGCGCTGCGAGCATACGCCCGTGCTCGCAATCGCGCGCTTGTCGATGAGCGTGGCATTACAAATGAAGCACAGCTCCTAGCAGTTTTGCGGCATCTCTCAGAGCATGGCCCCTCCCCGGCCATCGCACTTGCCGATATCGCTGACCTCTATGGCCGCGCGTTTGCCGTAGAGCACCTCACGCCCCCCACTCCCCGCTATGTTGGTGGTGTATTGCGTAAGCGGCTGGGGCTGCGTCCGCAGAAGAGCCATGGCGTGTACGTGCTCGCGCCCATGGAACGAGCAAAGCTCTCCTTCCTGTTTGATCGATACAATGTCACCGAAGATGATGCCGAGCGTGTGGCGGCATTCGACACCACGAAGGCGCTTGAACTGACGTTTGAGCCCCTGGACCGAATGGGTCGGGTGGACATGGGGGACGTGGGGGACGTGTCTACGCCTTAGACAAGGGGGCGTGTGCAACACGCAAAGTAACGGAAGGGCACTACGCGCGTCATTGTATAAAGCGGGCGCACGCACTTTCCCATGTCCCCAATGTCCCCCAAGTCTACCCGTGCTCTGAAATGCCGAGCCCCGGCACGCCGTAAGGCGTGCCGGGGCTGGCAAATTTCCCAGCATACCGCAGGCCACACGTGGCTTGCGACAATGACGGGACGCCGCGCGGCTCCAAGCTAGTAACCGGCACCGCGCGCCGATACATCGTATGCCTGAACCTTCAAATATTCAATTTCGTGTGCGCCGGAGAGAGAGCGGCCTGGTGC
>JBEBHQ010000007.1:0-118744 GCA_040080805.1 Terricaulis sp.
CGGGCGGGTTATGGGGAGAGCGGCGGGCCGCGACAATCCCTTTCACCTCAGTCCCGCTGTCACTTTTTGGACGCTGGGAGGTGTGTCATCTCCAGCTTCGGCCCGCCTGGCATGATGGGCCGCGCCGGGTAGCCGCCGTGGGCGAGCAGGCGGTCGTACATGACCAGCGCGCCGGCGAGGCCGACATTGATGCAAAACCGGGTCGGGATTTTCACCACGTGCTTGCACCGGGCGAGCAGTTCGGGGGAGAGCGAGCCGCGTTCGCGCCCGAGCACGTAGGCGGCGGCTTGCGGGTGCTGGAAGCGCGGCAGCTCCACCGCGTCGTCGGTGAGTTCAACGCCAACCAAGGCGCAGCCTTTCGGCAAACGCAGAGCTTCCAGATTTTCCCACGGATAATAGGGCATGTGGTCAAAGCTGCGCGAGGTGTCGCTATTGTAGGCCTCGCGCACTTTTGGCGCCGCGTTCAGGGTGAAGAAGAAACTGGCGCCGAACGCATGCGCGGTGCGCATCAAGGCGCCAAGGTTCATCGGCTTGGAAATATCCTCGGCCCCTATGCCGAAATAACCGCGCATCAGGCGGCCACGATGTCGGTTTTTGTGAAATCGTCGCCCTTGAAAAGCAAAGGCGCACCGCGTGATTTCGCCAGCGCGTAGGCGAAGCAATCGCCCAGGTTCAGCCTTGCCGGCGCGCGTTTGCCGAAGCGCGCGAAGGCGTCGGCGGCGGCGCGCGCGATGGTCGCATCGACGGGTACGATCTCGATGTCGAGGTTTGCGACCAAATTTTCGATTTCCGCCGCTCCGCTCGAGCCATTGACCACCGAAGCGCGAACTAACGCTTCCCATAAATTTACCGGCGACATCCATGCGACCGCGGTGTTGCGAATGCGCTGGATGCAATCTTCACGTTCGGGTTCGGAGAGATAGATCGCCAACAACGCTGAGGCATCGACCACGATCATCGCGGCAAGCCGTCTTCGTCATAAAGATCGGCGTCCGTTAGCGGTTCACCAATTTGGGGCAGGGCGTCGATGCGGGCCAGGATATCACGCAATTCCGCATTTTTGTCGGCCCTCGTAGGTCCCCCGCTGGGCGCTCCCGACAGCCGCGCGCGCACGGCTTCGGCCACGGCTTCGACCGCCGGTTTGCCGGTGCGCGCGGCCAAGCGTTCGATATCTCGAACGATGTCCGGATTTTCGATCAGGATGCTCGTATCGGCCATTAGCGAAACATAGCATGACCACGCGCCGACATGAAGGGGCGCGCGGCGCGCATCAGCGCCTGCAATTGTTGTACGGCCCGCCGGCGGCGCCGCCGAGATTGGCCCCGCCGCCGCGTTCCCAATAGTCCACCGTGCCGTTGGAATAGCGCGCGCCGGAGGCGGCTTCGACGTGGGGGAGGCGGTAGACCTGGCCGCCCGCGAACACTTCGGCCTCGCCATTGGTCTTGATGCGCGCGGAAAACGCCGCGCCGCCGCCGCAGCGCCAATCCATGCGATCGCCAATGGTTCCCCCGGTGCTGGCGCAGGCGCTGAGCAGGGCGAGGGCGGAGAGGAGCAATATTGTTTTCATGCGATCACCTGAAGGATTTGACTTCGCGAATGCCGTTGCTTGCCGCCCAAGCGCGCTTCATGCCCTGACTCGCGAACGGCGTCGCCAAATTGCCGTGCGCATCGACCGCGATCAAGCCGCCGTAACCGCCGAGCTTGCGCACATCGTCGATGACGCCGTTCGCGGCGTCCGCCAAGCTTGCGCCGGCATAGGCGATGCGCGCGGAGACATCCGCGGCGGCGTTCACGCGCATGAAATATTCGCCATGCCCGGTGCAGGAGACCGCCGCGCGCTCGTCGGCCCAGCAGCCGGCGCCGATAATGGGCGTGTCGCCGACGCGGCCTGGCATTTTGCCTTGAATGCCGCCGGTGGAGGTGGCGGCGGCGAGCCGGCCGGACGCATCGCGCGCGACAGCGCCGATCGTGCCGCCCAGTTTCGCCGGCTCGGTGAGGCCGCTTTGCGCGGGTGTGTAATAAGTGAGCGGGTCTTCGACGGGCGCAAAGCCGTGGGCCCGGGCGAAGTGCACGGCGCCTTCGCCGGCGAGCAGCACGTGCGGGGTTTTTTCCATCACCCCGCGCGCCACGCGCACGGGCGAGATAAAACCGCGCAGCGACGCCACAGCGCCGGCGCGCCGGGTTGCGCCGTCCATCAGCGAAGCGTCGAGTTCAACCACGCCGTCGGCGTTCGGCGATGATCCTTTCCCGGCAAGATGCAGTCCGCACGCCTCTAACGCTTCGGCCATGGCGGTGACGACGTCGAGCGCGCTTTGCCCCCGCGCCAGCATCGCCGCGCCCTGGTCGAGCAATTGCCCCATGTGCGCTTCTTCGCGCTGGTAAAGAAGCGCGGCGATCGCGCCGGCGCCGCCGTGAAGCGCGAGCGCCCACACAGATTGGGTCATGCTCGCCTCACGCTTCCCGGACGACGTGAAGCGTCGATCCGGGATCCATCATTGTGCGCTTCCAGTTTGGCATGTGCGAACTCAACCATGGATCCCGGGTCTCGCACTTCGTGCGATCCCGGGAAACGTTAAGAATGGTCCAGGCGTGCGGGTGTCAGCGTCTCTTGCGTCTTGCCCAGCAAATGCCCCTCGCGCCAGCCGACATAGAGCGCGATCAATGTCGCGGTGGGCACGAACGCGTCGGCTTGCTCGGTGAAATCCGCCAGCTCCCAGAGGTTCGCCAGCCCCGCCGGCCCCCAAAGCGCGACCAGCACGATCGTACCGACGCCTTCGGTGACCGAGCCAAAGATCGGAATGCGCCCCAGGGTGAAATCGGCGACGTCGATGATGACGGAAAAGGCCAAGCGCAGGAAATAGCCGGTGCGTGTCATCAGACCTCTTTGGACCGCCGACGCCTTGCCGGCTAGAAGGAATATTCATGCCGGGTTGGGGCTGGCGCAGGGAACGACAATTGTGTCCATTTTACTGTGGCGTACGCGCAGCGTAGATTTGCAAGTGGGTGAATGGTCTATGGGACGTGTTTGCATTTCGCGTTGTCAGCTCGGCCAGATGATTGCAGCATTTGGTTCTTCCGCATGCCTAACCGTCGTCGCGGGGTGTACCGACCGCGTCGGCGTCGAGCATCCGTACCGCAACACCGATATTGAGGGACGACTGTTGGCGTCCGTTGGGGAATTGCACGCCGACCAATTGGCCGTGAATCCCGGCGTTACCGTTATCTGCGTACTGGATGAATACGTTCCGCCCTGGTCGTTGACGCAGATTCTTGCGAGGCATGGGTATGTGGGTCCACCTCCCCCCGACGACATGAAGGACGTGCCGTTCGGAGGTGTGGGATTGTTGTTTGTGTCGGCCAACGCGCTGCAATATGCTGTGTTGGACACTGACGTTGTGCTTTTTAACAACCTCACGACTGAGTGCTTCACCGCCACATCGGCGACTATCTTGCGAGATGGCGATGTTTACCGGCTAACCGGCAACCGCGCGAACTGAGGTGGCACGAAAGCGTGACACACGCGCATTTCTCCTGTTCATATCCCGCTTCAATGTCTCGGAATGATGCACTAGGCCGTCGGAAAAATTTGGAGCACGACCATGAAAGCGCTGATGAGTACGCGGGTTGGGCCGCCGGAGATGTTGGAGCTGGTGGATGCGCCGGATCCGGTCGCGGGGGAGGGCGAGGTGGTGATCAGGGTGTTGGCGGCCGGCGTGAACTTTCCCGACGCGCTGATCATCGAGGACAAATACCAGTTCAAGCCGGAGCGCCCGTTCGCGCCGGGCGGGGAAGTCGCGGGCGTGATCGAAAGCATGGGCGCGGGCGTGACGCATCTCAAAGTGGGCCAGCGCGTCATCGGCTCGTCGGGTTGGGGCGGCTTTGCTGAAAAGATCAAGCTCTTGGCGGCGCGCGTGCTGCCGATGCCCGAAGCCATGCCGTTTGACGAAGCCAGCGCGTTCATCCTCACCTACGGCACGTCGTATTACGCGCTGAAGGATCGCGGCCAGCTCAGAAGCGGTGAAACCGTGTTGATCCTGGGCGCGGCGGGCGGCGTCGGGGTCGCGGCGATCGAGCTGGCTAAAGCGATGGGCGCGCGCGTGGTGGGCGCGGTGTCGAGCGCGGAGAAAGCCGAGTTCGCCAAGGCCGCGGGCGCGGACGAAACGGTGATCTATCCGCCAGGCGCGTTCGCCAAGGAACAGAGCAAGGCGTTGGCGGAGAGCTTCAAACAGGCGACACGCGGCGGCGCCGATGTGATCTACGATGCGGTCGGCGGCGATTATTGCGAGCCGGCGCTGCGGGCGATGAATTGGGACGGGCGCTATCTGGTGGTGGGCTTTCCCGCTGGCATCCCGGCGCCGCCGCTTAATCTGACGCTGCTGAAAAGCTCGTCGATCGTCGGCGTGTTCTGGGGCGCGAGCGTGGCGCGCGAGCCGGCGCTTCACCAGCAAAACGTGCGCGATCTGTTTGCGCTCTACGGCGAAGGCAAGATCAAGCCGCGCATCTCACAACGCTTCGCGCTGAAAGACGGCGGCCAAGCCATCCGCGCCCTGATGAACCGCACCGCGACCGGCAAGTTGGTGGTGGTGATGGAATGATTATGCGACCCTTTTTGTGCACCGTCATGTCGCTGCTCGCGGCGGCTTGCGCCAGCGCGCCGCCGCAGGGGCCGCTGCGAGTTTCATTGGCGGATGTGGGCGTGGGTGAGCTGATAGGCCGCGATCAGGAGCAAGTGCGTGTCGCGCTTGGCGCTCCAGCGGGCGAGGGCTCGCTTCTGTTCAACACGGCAAGCGTAGTCGATGGCGCTCTGATAGTTTCGATCCACGCAACAGGTTTGTTCGTAGCAGCAGGACCTTGTCCGGATGGATATGACCTCTTCCCCATCGTACCCCGTCCACAGGGCGGTCGAGTAGGGTCATTCGTCTTCAGAGACAATCGACTTGAAAGCATTATTGGAAGCGGCAATTCGCCCGCGCCGCTGTCTGCGGAAGCGGCTCTGGTTATCGAGTGCCATCGCCGGAGCGTCAGCACCACAGGGAGTACGGCGGGAGACGTTATTACCGGCGTCGGCGCCATCATTTGGTTTGCACCGCTTATCGGTGTGGCCTTGGCTGGCGCAGCGGTTGGATCCACCATGGACGAATCTGACGAACGTGAGCACGCGCTGTCCGTCCTCCGTCTTGGCGCGCCGCTGCCGGGCGGCATCGACGCATACGTCGCCGAGCATCCCCATGCGGTGGCGGTCGTCCAACGGCAGGGCGATTCAGCTGAACTGACGATTGCGTTGCGCGAGACGAGCAATCCTAATCGGTTGTTCGGCGTGAGCGTACACGAAGGGATGGTTCAAAGCGTGCGGGCGCCGGGCAGCAGCGTTTGCCGCATCCTGCATGGCGGCGCGATTGAGTGCCTGAGATGACGCAACTCTCTGCGCCGATTTGAGCTTGTCGATAGCGCGCCGAGCCGACGGCGGCCTCCGCGCCCTGATGAACAGCACCGCGACGGGCAAGCTGGTGGTGGTGATGGAGTAAGGGGAATTGTCACCTCTCCCCGCGAGGGGGAGAGGTCGATTTGCGCTAGCTCGCCTTCATGCGTTGGCGCCTTCACCCCTCATCCGGCGCTGCGCGCCACCTTCTCCCACAAGGGGAGAAGGACGATGGTCGAGCGCTCGACGTTGCTCCTCTCCCCTTGTGGGAGAGGGATCGCGGGCGGGACCTGTCGGCTGCTTAGACGTGGGTGAGGGGTGTGGGCGCTTCCCTTGTGAGGGTGCGCCTTCACCCTCATCCGGCGCTGCGCGCCACCTTCTCCCCTGGAAAGGGGAGAAGGGATTCTCCCTCAGCGCCCCGCAAAGCCCGCCAACACTTCGCACGCCCAGCGCGCGGCGGTCAGCGCGGAGATGTTGGCGACGTCGAGGCTTGGATCGAACTCGGTGAGATCGACGCATCGCACTTTCGGATGCGCGCAGATGAGGCGCGTGGCGGCGAAGAAGTCCTGCGGGCTGACGCCGCCGGGGCGTGCGCCGGGCGCGCCGGGCATGTGCGCGCGCTCGATCACGTCGATGTCGAAATCGACATGGATGACATCGCAGCGCGACGCGAGGCGCGCGAGTGCGTTCTCCGCAATCGCGGCCAAGCCTTGCGCGCGGCAGGCGGCGGCGGTCGCAACATAAATGCCGGCGGCTTTCGCTTTGTCGTGTGCCTTCTTCGTGTTCGCGAACGGCAGCAGGCCGATTTGCGCGATATGGGCGCCGGGCAGGCCGTCTTGCAGCAAAGCCTGGATCGGGTTGCCGTTGGTGAGGCCGCAATCGGTGTCGCGCAGATCGAAATGCGCATCGAGCGTCAGCACGCCAACGCGTTGCAGCGCCGGGTCAAGCGCATGCACCGCGGGGCGGGTCACTGCGTTGTTGCCGCCGAGCAGGAGAATGAGTTGATGCCGGGCGATCAGCGGAGCAAGCTGTTCCACGATTGGCGCCAGAGCGTCCGATGGTTCAAGGTTCTCCACCGCGACATCGCCAGCATCGAACACGCGCAGAGCTGAAAGATCAGTCTCGGTCTCCAGATCGTACACGCTCATCCGCCTCATCGCCGCGCGCACGGCGGCAGGCGCGAGGTCGCAGCGTCCGGGTGTGATTGAGCCCAGGCCCAAGGGCGCACCGAGCAGGGCGAGCGGCGCGGCGGGATCGTGCGTCAGCAGGTCGGCGGCGGAGAACCACGAGCGGCAATCGGAATCTTGCATGGAATCATCATACGCTTCCCGGCCCAGCGTGCGAAGCACGCGCCGAGCCGGGACCCAGGGTTCGGCTTGACGCTGGTCTCGCCGCGCTGCACCAACCGTGGGCCCCGGATCGCCGCTTCGCGTCGTCCGGGGAGCGGTGACGCATGTGGGATACGCTCTGGGTAAACGCCAATATCGCCACCATGGTCGCGGGGGCCGCGCCCTATGGCGCGATCACGGACGGCGCGATCGCGGCCAAGGATGGCCGCATCGCCTGGCTCGGCAAGCGCGCGGATTTGCCCAGCGAGGACGCGCGCGAGCTGCGCCGCTGCGATGGCGCCTGGATCACGCCCGGGCTGGTCGATTGCCACACGCATCTGGTGTTCGGCGGCGACCGCGCGCGCGAGTTCGAACTGCGCTTGCAGGGCGCAAGCTATGAGGAGATCGCGCGCGCTGGCGGTGGTATCGTCTCGACGGTGGCGGCGACACGCGCGGCGTCGCGGGAGGAACTGGTCGCGGGCGCGGCGAAGCGGCTGGCGGGATTAACGCGCGAGGGCGTGACGACGGTGGAGATCAAGTCCGGCTACGGGCTCGATCTGGAAACCGAGCTGAAAATGTTGGACGCGGCGGGCGCTCTTGGTGACTACGCGCGGGTGAAGCGCACGTTTCTCGGCCTGCATGCGCTGCCGCCGGAGTTTAGCGATGATCGCGCGGCTTACGTGCAATTGGTCGCCGAAGTCATGATCCCGGCGATCGCGGGCGCCGCCGATGCGGTGGATGCGTTTTGCGAGAACATCGGGTTCAGCGCGGAAGAAGTGGATTATGTGTTCTCCGCGGCGCGCGCGCATGGGCTTGACGTGAAACTGCACGCCGAGCAGCTCAGCAATCAGAACGGTGCGGCTCTGGCGGCGCGGCACAAGGCGTTGTCCGCCGATCATCTGGAATATCTCGACGATGCCGGCGTTCATGCCATGGCCGAGGCGGGCACGGTCGCGGTGCTGCTGCCCGGCGCGTTTTATTTTTTGCGCGAAACCAAGTTGCCGCCGACTGAAAAACTCCGCGCCGCTGGCGTGAAAATGGCTGTGGCGACCGATTGCAATCCGGGCACCTCGCCGCTGACCTCGCCGCTCGCGGCGATGAACATGGCCTGCACTTTGTTTCGCCTCACACCCGAGGAAGCGCTGGCGGGCATGACGCGCGAGGGCGCGCGGGCGTTGGGCTTGTTGGATGAGATCGGCACGCTCGAAGTGGGCAAAGCCGCCGATCTCGCGATCTGGAATGTGAACGCTCCCGCCGAACTCAGCTATTGGCTCGGCGCGCCGCTGTTGCGCGAGCGCGTGTTCGCGGGGAACCCTCTCCCCCGCGAGGGGGAGAGGGCAGGGTGAGGGGGCGACGCCGAGGGCTGGTGTTTGGCGTCCAGTCGTTCCGATGCGCTATGTTCTAACCCTCAGTGCTCCACCCTCACCCCAACCCTCTCCCTCCCAAAGGAGGGAGAGGGAGCGTTGCTTGGGCGCAGTTCACGCGATAAACGCTCGCACAAACGGAGCCGCCCATGAATCCCCGCCGCGATCCTTCGCGCGTCATCCGCGCGCCGCATGGAGCTGAGCGCAGCTGCAAGAGCTGGCTCACCGAAGCCGCTTTGCGCATGCTGATGAACAACCTCGATCCGGATGTCGCCGAGCATCCCGAGGAACTCGTTGTCTATGGCGGCATTGGCCGCGCCGCGCGTGATTGGGTGGCGTACGACAAAATCGTCGAGACTTTGCGGCGCTTGGAAGACGACGAAACGCTGTTGATCCAATCGGGAAAGCCTGTCGGCGTGTTTAAGACGCATAGTGATGCGCCGCGCGTGCTGCTCGCGAACTCCAATCTGGTGCCGCGCTGGGCGACCTGGGAGCATTTCGACGAACTCGATCGCAAGGGGCTGATGATGTACGGCCAGATGACGGCGGGGTCGTGGATTTATATCGGCACGCAAGGCATCGTGCAGGGCACGTTTGAGACCTTCGCGGAAATGGGCCGCAAGCATTATGGCGGCGATTGGTCCGGCAAATGGATTCTCACGGCGGGCCTCGGCGGCATGGGCGGCGCGCAACCGCTGGCGGCGACCATGGCCGGCGCGTGTTGCCTGGCCATCGAATGCCAGAGCGACCGCATCGATAAGCGCTTGGCGACGCGCTATTTGGACAAGCGCGCGGAGACTTTGGATCAGGCGCTGGCGCTGATCAATGAAGCGTGCGCCAACAAGCAAGTCATTTCCGTTGGATTGCTCGGCAATGCGGCGGAGATCCTCCCGGAAATGGTCAAGCGCGGCATTCGCCCCGATGCAGTGACCGATCAGACCTCGGCGCACGATACCGCGAATGGCTATCTCCCCGCCGGCTGGAGCGTCGAGCGCTGGATCGCCGCGCGCGCGCAAAATCCGGAGGCGGTGCGCGAAGCCGCGTGCGCTTCCATTGCTGTACACGTGCAGGCGATGCTCGATTTCCATGGGGCAGGCATCCCCACCGTTGATTACGGCAACAACATTCGCCAGGTGGCGAAGGATGCAGGCGTTGCGGACGCGTTTGCGTACCCAGGCTTCGTGCCGGCTTATGTGCGTCCATTGTTCTGCCGTGGCATCGGACCGTTCCGGTGGGCGTCGTTGCACGGCGACCCAGAGGATATCGCCCGCACCGACGCGAAGGTGAAGGCGCTGATCCCCGACGATGCGCATTTGCATCGTTGGCTTGACATGGCGCGCGAGCGCATTGCGTTCCAAGGCTTGCCGGCGCGAATTTGTTGGGTGGGTTTGGGGCAACGTCATCTTTTGGGGCTCGCCTTCAACGAGATGGTGGCGCGCGGTGAAATTGGTCCGATTGTGATTGGCCGCGATCATCTGGATTCGGGTTCTGTCGCATCTCCCAACCGCGAAACCGAAAGCATGCGCGACGGTTCGGATGCGGTCAGCGATTGGCCGTTGCTCAACGCTTTGCTCAACACCGCGTCGGGCGCGACCTGGGTGTCGCTGCATCATGGCGGCGGCGTCGGCATGGGCTATTCGCAGCACGCGGGCGTGGTGATTGTGGCCGACGGCAGCGAAGCGGCGGGCAAACGCATCGCCCGCGTGCTCTGGAACGATCCTGGCACGGGCGTGATGCGCCATGCGGATGCGGGTTATGAAGAAGCGGTCGCCTGCGCGCGCGAGCAGGGGCTGGATTTGCCGTCGCTCACACCATGACGCCGACGGCCAGCACGATGCCCCACACAATCAGCGCTTGCGCGGCGGCGTAGGTCCACCAGACCACCGGCACGGTGATGCGCCGCGCTGGCGCGTCGGGGGCCAGGCGGAAAAGTTCGGCGGCGAGCACGAAGTCGGAAATCAGAAACAAGACGACTCCCAGCATCGCCGGCCACGCGGCCCAGGGTAGCCACATCGCCATGCAGGCCATGGCTGTGATGGCCAAGGAATACGGCACGACGGCCAAGGCCATCCATCCGAGTTTCGGGCCCATCCACACCAAGAAGCCAAGACTGGTGACGACAATGAGCGCCGTGGCGACATAGCGCGGCGCCAGCGGCGCGCCGTCAGGCGCGAGCAGCCACAGGCCGAAGAAGATCGCCAGGTACAAGACCTGCGCGATCAGAAAGGAAAGGATGCCGAGCGGCAAAATCCATTTCTTGTCGAAGACCAAAAAGAAATCGCCCGCGGCTGCCGCGCCGAGGGCTATGAGCAGGGGAAGCGGCGCGTGCGCGGCGGCGAATGCGGCGGTGAGCGCCGCCATGGACGCGGTCTTGAGCAGAGCGCGCGGCCAGCTCGGCGCCTTGTCGAGGAAGAAAAGTCCGTAAACCAGGGCGGCGGCGCCGGCCAACGCCGCGAGCCCCCAAAAAGCCGGTCCAAATTCCATCCCCATGTCCCGCGCCCCTTTGCGATTCTGCCGCTGTTCAGGTCACAATGGCATTATTGGTTCGAGTGGAGCGAATTTGACATTTGAGTCCCGATTGGAGCCAAGCTCGCGTTCAAATGTCAAATTCAAAAGCTCCACTAGAATCCCATACTTGCTAGTGGTCCTGAAGATTCCGACATTTGCTCGGGAGGGTACGGCTGGTGGGGGCAAATGTCGGAATCGGACCACTAGGGTCGGAGGGGAAGCTATGAAGCGCGCGCTTTGGATAGGCCGTTTGAGGATGCTGGCCGCGGCCTCGGCGCTGGCGCTGATGGCCGCGTGCGCCACGCCGCCGCCGCTGACGCCTGAACAGCTCGAAGCTCAAGCCTGGGGCATCGCGCAAACCGCGGACACGCCGTTCGCCTACGAAGATTATCTCCGCGCCTATGGCGGGGGCCCACGCGCCAGCGAGGCCAGCGCCCGCATAGAGAGCTTGATGCAGGCCGAGCGCGCCGCGTGGACGCGCGCGCGCCAGCTCAACACCGAAGCGGCCTACGAGAACTACCTTCAGCTCTATCCTTGGGGCGCTGATGCTCAGCAAGCCGAGCAGCGGCGCGCGCAATTGGCGGCGCCGCGCCTGGCCGCCGAGGAGCGCGCGGCGTGGAACGAAGTGCGCGGCCTTGATCGCATCGAGCCTTACGAAGAGTTTCTGGGCGCCTGGCCGAGCGGACCCCATGCGGACGAGGCGCGCACTCGGCTTGAATATTTGTGGAGCACCGATGAAGGCGCGTGGCTGCGGGCGCGGCGGCTAAATTCGCCTGGCGGGTACGCCGATTTCCTCAATGCTTATCCGCGCTCGCCGTATGCCATCGAGGCGCGGCGGGTGCTTGATGAGTTCGCACGCCGTGATGATTATGATTGGGACCGCGCGCGCCGGCGCGACACCATTCGCGAGTACGAGCGTTATCTGCGCGATTATCCGGGCGGCTATCATCGCCGCGACGCTGAACGGCGCATCTACCAGCTGCGCGCCGACGATCGCGCCGCTTGGGAGCGCGCCGCGCGTACTGATCGCATCGATGCGTATGAGGCGTACCGCAGCGCTTGGCCCAGCGGTGATTTCCACGATCAAGCCGCGCGCCGCATCGATCAATTGCGCTCGGCGCAGGCAAACCCGCTGCCACCGCCGCCCGTGGTGACGCCGCCGCCGCCGCCGGTCACGCCGCCGCGGCCGCCGCGTCCGCCAGTAACCCCGCCCGTGGTGACGCCGCCCGTGGTGGTGCCGCCCGTGGTGACGCCTCCGGTGGTGGCGCCGCCCGTGGTGACGCCTCCGGTGGTGGCGCCGCCCGTGGTGACACCGCCAGTGGTCACGCCGCCGCCGGAGGTCGCGCCAAGCGAAGTGCCTGCGGAAGTGGGGGAGCCGGTCGAACCGCGCCGTCGACACGACGAACGACCGGACTAAATTTGAAGTCCAAAAGTTGCTTTAGCGGCTCAGTTTGCGTTCGCCCCCGCGCGCGCTACAAAACCCCGCTTGCGCGGCGGGAGGAACACATGCGTTTTTCGGCGGATATCGCGGCGGTGGTGACGGGCGGCGCTTCGGGTTTGGGCAAGGCGACGGCTCAGAAATTGCGGGCCGAGGGCGTCAAGGTCGCCATCTTCGATCGTGACGAGGAACGTGGCCGCACGGCGGCTGGCGAACTGGGCGCTATGTTCTGCAAAGTGGATGTCACCAGCGACGAGAGCGTGGATGAAGGCTTCGCCGCCGCGCGCCGCGTCAACGGGCAGGAGCGCATCCTGGTCAATTGCGCCGGCATAGGCAGCGCCATGAAGACGGCCAGCCGCGCCAAGGATAGCGGTGAGATTCGCCATTTCCCGCTGGAGATCTTTAATCTCACCATCCAGATCAATCTTGTCGGCACGTTCCGCTGCGTCGCCAAATCCGCCGCCGGGATGCTGACGCTTGAACCGTTGGACGACGGCGAACGCGGCGCGATTGTGATGACGGCGTCAGTCGCGGCCGAGGACGGCCAGGTCGGTCAGGCCGCGTATTCCGCGTCAAAGGGCGGGGTGGTCGGCATGACCCTGCCGATCGCGCGCGACCTGTGCAGCGAAGGCATCCGCATCAACACCATCCTGCCCGGCACGTTCGAAACGCCCTTGATGCTGGCGGCTTCCGACAAGGTGAGAGAAGGATTGGCGGCGTCGGTGCCGTTTCCGCGGCGCCTTGGCCGCCCCGAGGAATATGCCTCGCTGGCGCTCGAAATGCTCAGAAACCCTTATTTCAATGGTGAAGATGTGCGCCTCGACGGCGCCATCCGCATGGGCCTGCGTTGAGCGCTTGGTCTGAAATGCGCGAATCATAGGGAAAACGGCGGGTTTTTTGGCAACACAAGCCGCGACTGGCCCGCGTTGTGCGGCTAAAACCGCTGTAAATCAGCTTTTTTGCATTGCGACTCGCGCAGCGTCATGCAAGTGAATCCGCGCGAAATCGTGGAAAAGCCCGGAAAACGTGGGTTTTAAGCGGTTTTCGCTGTGACGCGGTCAACGCTCCATCAAGAATTGAGTGGCATCACTTGGGGCGCCGGCGGTGAGAAAAAGCCTAGAAGCCAACATCTTACCGGCGGTTCGTTGAGTTTAACATGAAGACAACCTTTGAAGAGGGAACAAAGCAATGGCCCGTAAGGCAGTAAAGAAAGCGGCGAAAAAAGCGCCGGCGAAAAAGACATCGGCGCGCAAGGCGCCTGCTCGCAAGACCGCGAAGAAGGCCGCGCCCGCGCCGTCAAAGCCGGTGAAGGTCACGACCCCGGCCGGCAAGACGATCACCGCAAGCGCGCTGCTGCTGGCGATCGCCGACCATAACGGCGTCAAGAAGACCGAAGCCAAGGCGTTCATCGAAGGCTATTTCGATGTCGTCCGCGCCCACGTCCTCAAGGGCGTGAAGGTGAAGATCGGCGATCTTGGCATGATCTTGATCCGCGCGCGCAAGGCGCGCATGGGCCGCAACCCGCAAACCGGCGAGCCCGTGAAGATCAAGGCGTCCAAGAAGCTCGCTTTCCGCCAATCGGCGGTGATGAAGGCGGCGGTAATGGGGCGCTAAGCGCTTCGCGAAACGCAAAACACATAACCTCATTCGAGGTTGTCGAGACGGCCGGCGCCTACGAACGCCGGCCGTTTTCGTTCGCGCGGCGGAGGGTTGGTTTCGGTTGCGGGCCGCGCCAAATCGCTGAGCCTGGGCGCACGCTCGCGCACGTCGAAGCACATGCGTTCGCGGCTACTTGCTTGGGGGTCAGGCGAATGAGGTGTCGCCGCGCCCGGTCAGTTCCACGAACACGTCTTCCAAATCCGGCTCTTCGATCGAGAGGTCTTTGATGGCTATGCCGGCGGCGCGGACGCGGTCCAGCAATTCTTCCACTGAGTGCTCGCTGGTTTTGTAGGTGAGCGCGAAGGCGCCGGTGTTGCGCACGGCGAAGCCGATGTCCTCGAAACCGGGGATTGGCGGCGAGAGCGGCGTGCGCGGCGTCACCACTAAAGTCTTGCGATCCAAGCGGCCGACCAATTGCTCTGTTGGCTCGCAAGCGATCACTTGGCCGTGGTGGATGATGGCGATGGTGTCGCAGAGCTCCTGCGCTTCTTCGAGATAGTGGGTGGTCAACACGATGGTGACGCCGCTGGCGTGCAGCGCGCGGACATGCTCCCAAAGCTGGCGGCGCAGATCGACATCGACGCCCGCGGTCGGCTCATCGAGCACAAGCACCGGCGGTGAGTGCACCATCGCCTTGGCCACCAGCAGGCGCCTTTTCATGCCGCCCGAGAGCGTGCGCGCATAGGCGTCGCGTTTATCCCAGAGACCGACGGCGCGGAGAATCTCCTCGGTTCGCCGCTCGGCCTTGGGCACGCCGTAATAGCCAGCCTGAATCTCCAGCGCTTCGCCCGGTGTGAAGAAGGGGTCCATGTTCAGTTCTTGCGGCACAATGCCGATGGCGCCGCGCGCGTTCATCGGGTCGGTGTCGATGTCGTGGCCCCAGATGCTGGCCGTGCCGCCGGTTTTCACCACCAGCCCGCCGAGGATGTTGATGAAGGTGGACTTGCCGGCGCCGTTGGGGCCGAGCAGCCCAAAGAACGAGCCGCGAGGAATGACAAGGTCCACGGCTTTGAGCGCATGTGTCGGCGCGCCCTTGCCCTGGGCGCGGTAGATTTTGTCGAGGCCTCGGGCTTCGATGGCGAATTGCGGCTGTGGACTGGGTGCGAGCATGGAAACCTGGGCAGGCGCCGACATTGCGTGGGCGCGCGATGCGCTCTAGGTACGGGGCGTCCGCCCCACTATCAAGCTGAGCCTCATGACAGAATCCGCTTCCACCTCGCCCGCACCGGAAATCATCACCGTCACATCACGCCGCGTGAAGTGCGATGGCGGCGGCGGCGCGCTTGGGCACCCAGTGGTGTATTACGACATTGGCGAGAAGGATTATGTCGAGTGCGGCTATTGCGACCGCCGGTTCGTGCTTGCGGACGGGGCGGGCGGGCACTGAGCGCGTCCGTTTTCGGCAGGCCCCGCGCGTCGCGCCGAGCTAGATTGATCGCACGATTTTGGAGGCGATGATGCTCGCACGATCAGATGACGCGGCTGCGTTTCACGCGCTGCACACGGATTTCCTCATCCTGCCCAATGCCTGGGACGCGGCGAGCGCTAATCTGATCGAGCGCGCCGGCGCCAAGGCGATCGCGACCACCAGCGCCGGCGTCGCCTGGGCGCACGGGTTCGCGGATGGGCACCATCTGCCGTTCGCGAAGCTGGTGACGACGATCGAAGAGATCGCGCGCGTCGTCGCCGTGCCGATCTCCGCCGACGCCGAGGGCGGTTATGCGGATGATCCCAAGCAAGTGGGTGAGAACATCGCCGCCTTGATTGGCGCGGGCGCGGTGGGGATCAATTTGGAAGACGGGCGCGAGCCGCACGAGCTGCATTTGCGCAAGATCGAGGCCGCGCGTGCGGCGGCGATCAGATCGGGCGTCAATCTCTACATCAATGCGCGCACGGATGTGTATTTGGCCAAGCTCGCGCCGCCCGAGCAGGCGGTTGAAGAGACCATCCGGCGCGGGCGCGCCTGCAAGGCGGCTGGCGCCAGCGGGCTTTTTGCGCCGTTCGCCATGAAGGCCGAGGACATCGCCGCGATTGCCGAGGGCGTGGACATGCCGCTCAACATCATCTCCTGGGCCGGCGTGCCCAAGGCGAGCGAATTGAAGCGCCTTGGCGCGCGCCGGCTTTCGGCGGGAACCGAAATTTGCCGCACCGCGCTCACCGCCGCGCGCGTTGCCTCCGAGGAATTCCTCGCCAACGGCGACAGCGACGCCTTGGCCGGGCGGGCGGGCGAGCGGGTTGACATGAACGCGCTAATGAAGGGCTGACGGGCCGGCGCGGGAATGCTACGAGGGCTGCATGAACGAGAACGATCTTCTCAATCGCCCATCCGCGTTGGATTCGGACACTGCCCTCGCTCAGCTCAGGCGCCTTGAGCCTGAGTTGCGCCAGTTCGGTGTTGCGTCGCTCTACCTGTTCGGTTCGCTGGCCAGGGGCGAGGCCGAGAGCGAAAGCGATGTTGATCTGTTCTTCGAGCGTCAGCCTGGACGACGCTTGAGCTTGCTCGATGTGATCGGGATTCGGCATTTCCTGGAAGATCAGTTGCATTCGCCTGTCGATCTGATTCTCCGCGAGAGCCTTCACCCGATGCTGCGCGGCGACATTGAAGCGGAAGCCGTCGCCGTCTTCTAATGCCCAGGCCGAAGCCCACCCGATATCGTATCTTCGCAATGCTCAATGCGATTCACCACATTGAATTGGTGGTGCGCGATATTGACGAGCACATTTTCGCCGCCGACTTTCGGCCTTACAGAATTGTGGAGCGCGAGCTCGAGATTATCTCGGAGGCGAGCCGGCATTTGACGGATGCGCAGAAGGCGCGCTTTCCCGAAATTCCTTGGCGGCGCATCGCCGACATCGGCAACGTGCTTCGGCACCTGTACGACGATGTCGCGCCGTCCTTGCTTTGGGAAGTCGTGGTTCGAGACCTAGCGCCGCTGAAGGAAGTTGCCGCGAAACTCTACGCCGAAGTGAAGCGCCCCGCCGATCCCTGGCCGGATGCTGAACCTAAATGACCAAAGCCACCGCCCCGCGCCTGTTCCTGATCGATGGCTCCGGCTATATTTTTCGTGCTTATCACGCACTGCCGCCTTTGACGCGGGCGAGCGATGGGGTTTCGGTGGGGGCGGTCGCCGGCTTTTGCAACATGGTGTGGAAGTTTCTGGAGGAGATGAAGGGCAGCGAGGCGCCAACGCATCTGGCCGTTATTTTCGACAAATCCGAAATCACCTTCCGCAACCAGCTCTATCCTCAATACAAAGCGCATCGCCCGCCGACGCCGGAAGATCTGGTTCCGCAATTTCCGTTGATCCGCGACGCCACGCGCGCGTTCAATCTGCCGTGCATCGAGATGGGCGGCTTCGAGGCGGACGATCTGATCGCCACCTACGCGCGCCAGGCCGCGGCCGCTGGCGCGAGCGTGAAAATTGTCTCGTCCGATAAGGATTTGATGCAGTTGGTCAGTGACGGCGTGATCCAGTTGTACGATCCGATGAAGCAAAAGGCGCTCGGCGTTGACGCGGTGTTTGAAAAATTTGGCGTCACACCCGACAAAGTCATCGATGCGCAGGCGCTGATTGGCGACAGCACCGACAACGTGCCCGGCGCGCCCGGCATCGGCCCCAAAACCGCTGCCGAATTGCTCACCCAGTTTGGCTCGCTCGATGCGATCCTGGAACGCGCGGGCGAGATAAAGCAACCCAAACGCCGCGAGGCTATCCAGAACCATGCCGAACAAATTCGCATGTCGCGAATGTTGGTGACGCTGAAGGACGACGTGGCGGTGGAGGAGAAGTGGGAGGATTTCGCCGTGCGCGAGCCCGATCCCTCGATGCTGCTGCAATTTCTCGACGCCATGGAGTTTCGCACGCTCGGGCGGCGCGTGCGCGAGCATTATGCGAAGGAAAGGGGCGCGGCGATCGTCGCATCCTATGCCGTCGGCGCAGCGGAATCGGCGCAGGTTGTGGAAGCCTCGCCCGATGACGGCGTGTTCAAGCGCGAGGCGTATAAGATCGTGCGCGATGTCGCGGAGCTGCAAGCGTTGATTGCGCGCGCGCAGGCCGCCGGCGTGGTGGGCGTCGATACCGAGGCGGATGCGTTCGATGCCGCGCGCGCGCATCTGGTGGGTGTGTCGCTGGCGCTGGGGCCCAACGACGCGTGTTACGTGCCGCTGGCGCACAAGGCGTCGGACATGCGGGCCGGCGAGTTGTTCGCGTCCGAGGAAGCGCCGATCTCGGCGTCGGCTGATGTGGGCGCGCAGATTCCGCTCGCCGTTGCACTGGCGGCGTTGAGGCCGCTGCTGGAGGACGCATCGATCCTCAAGATCGGCCTCAATATCAAGTGGGATATCGCGCTGTTCCTGCGCCAGGGCATCGCGCTCGCGCCCTATGACGATCCGATGCTGCAATCTTATGCGCTCTATGGCGGCCTCGACGCGCACGACAAGGCGTCGCTGATCGAGAAACATCTCGGCCATCACCTGACGCCGTTCGCGGACGTGGCGGGCAAGGGCAAGGCGCAGGTGGCGTTTGATCTCGTGCCGGTCGAGCGCGCGGCGATCTACTCATGCGAACAAGCGGATGCGAGCTTGCGGCTCTGGCGCAAGCTGAAGCCGGAACTGGCGCGCGAGCGGCTGGTCACTGTGTACGAAACGATGGAACGCCCGTTGCCGCCCGTGCTGGCGGCGATGGAGCGCGAGGGAATCCGCGTCGATCCGCAGATGCTGTCGCGCCTCTCCGGCGAATTCGCGCAACGTATGCTGCAATATGAAAGCGAAGCCTACGGGCTGGCGGGACGTGAGTTCAATTTGGGCTCGCCCAAGCAGCTTGGCGAAATCCTGTTCGACGAAATGAAATTGCCGGGCGGCAGCAAAACCAAAACTGGCGCTTGGTCCACCGATGCGACAATCCTGGAAGACCTCGCCGAGGAACATGATCTGCCGCGCAAATTGCTGGACTGGCGCCAGCTGGCGAAACTGCGCTCGACCTATACCGAGGCTTTGGGCCAGGCGATCAATCCGCAAACTGGGCGCGTGCATACAAGTTATGCGCTCGCGTCGACGACGACAGGGCGGCTTTCCTCCAACGATCCGAACTTGCAGAACATCCCGATCCGCACCGAGGAGGGCCGGCGTATTCGCGAGGCGTTCGTGGCCGAGAAGGGCAATGTGCTGGTGTCGGCGGATTATTCGCAGATCGAACTGCGGCTGCTCGCGCACGTCGCCAACATTCCGCAGTTGAAGCAAGCTTTTGCCGACGGCATAGATATTCATGCGATGACGGCGTCGGAAATGTTCGGCGTGCCGGTGAAAGACATGCCGAGCGATATTCGCCGTCAGGCCAAGGCGATCAATTTCGGCATCATCTATGGCATTTCCGCGTTCGGGCTTGCGCGCAATCTCGGCATCGAGCGCGAAGAGGCGGGCGCCTACATCAAGCGCTATTTCGAGCGCTTCCCCGGCATCCGCGATTATATGGAAGGAACCAAAGCGTTCGCGCGCGCCAACGGATACGTGAAGACGATTTTTGGCAGGCGCATCTGGGTCGCGGGTATCAAGTCGAAGAATGTGCAGGAGCGCAATTTCGCCGAGCGCCAATCGATCAATGCGCCGCTGCAGGGCGCCGCCGCCGACATCATCCGCCGCGCCATGGTGCGCTTGCCGGAAGCGCTCGTGCGCTCAGGGCTTAAAGCGCGCATGCTGCTGCAGGTGCATGACGAATTGGTGTTCGAAGTGGTGAAGGTGGAGGCGGAGGCTCTGTGCACGCTCGCGCGCACCGTGATGGAAGCCGCGCCCGCGCCGGCGGCAAGCTTGAGCGTGCCGCTGACCGTGGAGGCGAAAGCGGGCGCGACCTGGGGCGCGGCGCATTGAAGTGTAGACTTCTACCTTAACTTGGTGTAGTTCTACCTTATGCTCAACATTAAAAACCCCGAAACCCACAAGCTCGCCGCCGAGCTGGCCCGGTTGACAGGCGCTTCGATGACCGAGGCCGTCACCGAGGCGCTGCGCGAGAAGCTGGCGGCGCTGCAGGCTGAGACGAGCAAGGAGGCGCGGTATCAAAAGCTCATGCGGATGGCGTCTGAATTCGCCGCGCGACTCCCTCCGGATGCCGACCTCGACATCGACAAGTTACTCTATGACCCCGAGACGGGGCTGCCCAAGTGATCGTGGATTCGTCGGCGCTGGTAGCGATCTTGCGATGGGAGCCGGAACGGGTGGAATTCATTGGGCTGATCTCGGCGGCGCCCTCGGTTGCAATTTCGGCGGCGACATACCTTGAAACCGCCATTGTAATTGACGCTTTGAAACGACCTGACCTAAGCAGAGAATTCGACACGATACTCAGCGCCAATGACATCACCGTCGAACCGGTCACCCCAACCCAAGCCAAAATCGCGCGCGAGGCGTATCGCGATTTCGGTAAGGGCTCAGGCCATGCCGCGCGGCTCAATTTTGGCGATTGCCTCGCCTATGCGCTGGCCAAGGAGAAATCGGAGCCGCTCTTGTTCAAGGGGACCGACTTTCAGCACACTGATGTGAGGTGCGCGCGCGAAGTCTAGCCTCCGCCCCCGGACCCGGCTAAGACTTGGCCGAGCTGCTTCATTACGCCAACGTCAGGAAACGCCATTAACGCCATGCCGACCATCGCCCTTGTCGATGACGACGAGAACATCCTCGCCTCCTTGAAGATCTTCTTCGAGGCCGAGGGTTACGCCGTGCGCACCTATACGGATGGCGCGACGGCCTTGGCCGCCCTGGCCGAAACCCCGCCCGATATCGCCATCCTGGACATCAAGATGCCGCGCATGGACGGGGTCGAGGTGCTGCGGCGGCTGCGCCAGCAATCGAACCTGCCGGTGATCTTCCTCACCTCGAAGGACGATGAGATGGACGAAGTGGTCGGCTTCAATGTCGGCGCCGATGATTACATCAAGAAGCCTTTTTCGCAGCGTTTGCTGAACGAGCGGGTCAAGGCGCTGCTGCGGCGCACGCGCGCCGGGGCGCCTGGCGGGGAGGTGGGCGACAAAAAGCCGATCGTGCGCGGCGAGATGGTGCTCGACCCCAATCGTCACGCCTGCACCTGGAAGGGCGAGCAGGTACGGTTGACGGTGACGGAGTTTCTCATCCTGCAGGCGCTGGCCCAACGCCCCGGTTACGTGAAAAGCCGCGACCAATTGATGGACGCGGCCTATGATGATCAGGTCTATGTCGACGACAGAACCATCGACAGCCACATCAAGCGGCTCCGCAAGAAATTCCGGGACAATGACGGCGACTTCGACGCGATCGAAACTCTTTATGGCGTCGGCTATCGCTACAACGAGAGCTGAAGGCCTGCGCGCGATCGCGCGCTCCCGCATTGCTCGCATCATCTTTTTCTGGAACTTCGCCGGCCTCGCGGTATTGGCGTTCGGCGTGCTGTTGCTCACCGAAACGCGCGCCGGCCTCACCGACGCGCAGTTCCGCAATTTGCGCACCCAAGGCGAGTTGATCGCTAATTTGTTGATCGAGACGGGCACGGTCCAGGGCGATCCCTATCCCTACATCCACGAGCCCGCCGTGCGCGAAGTGCTGCGCCGCTTGTTGCCGCCGATCGCCGAGGGCGCGCGCGCCGAAACCGGGGGGCCGCGGGTGCGGGTGTTCGCCGAGGACGGGCGCCTGATCGCCGATACCGACGTGATCTATGATCGGCTTGAGGAAAATCCGCTGCCGGAGGCGAGTGACAAAGGCGATCTCGGTCAACGCGTTGGGCGCGCGGCGCGCGGGGTGGAATATGTGCGCCTGACCCCGTGGCGCCCGACCATTACGCTGGAGGAAGAGCGCGCACGCGCCCAGCGCGGTGAAATCGCGCGCGGCGAGCGCCTCAACGAGCGCGGCGAGCGGGTTGTTTCAGTGACGCTGCCAGTGCGCCGGGTTCAGGCCGTGCTTGGCGCGATAACCATTGAAAGCGCCGATGTGGAGCGCATCTTGGTCGCCGAGCGCGCAAGCATGATCCCTTTCGTGCTGGGTGCGACCGTCGCGATTTTTCTCTCGTCGCTGCTGCTGGCGCTGTTTATCGCCCGCCCGCTGCGCCGCTTGGCCGCCGCCGCGGACGGTTTACGTTTGAGCGGCTCGACGCGGCTGTTTCTGCCGGACGTGTCCAAACGCAAGGATGAAATCGGCGCGCTTGGCCATTCGCTTGAAGCCATGACCGGCGCGCTCGCAGACCGCATCGACGCCAACGAACGCTTCGCCGCCGATGTCAGTCACGAGATCAAAAATCCGCTGGCGTCCATTCGTTCGGCCATCGACGCCGCGCGCACGGTCCAGGATGAAGAGCGTCAGAACCAGCTGCTCGCGATTGTCGCCCAGGACGTGCAGCGGCTCGACCGCCTGGTCACCGACATCGCCCGCGCCAGCCGCATCGAAGCGGAAACCGCGCGCGGGGATCTGGGGGCGGTGGATGTCGGCGCTCTGGTCTATGAGCTTACCCGTGCCTACGCGCCGGCGCCGGACGAAACCGCGGGCGTCGAGATCGCGTTCAAAGGTCCCAAGCCCGAAGGCGCGATCGTGTTCGGCCAGGAAGGCCCGCTTGGCCAAGTGTTCCGCAATTTGATCGACAACGCCCGTTCGTTCAGCCCGCCCGGCGGGCGCGTTACCGTGGCGACCGAGATTGTACGCGCGAAAGACGGTGCCTGGGTGCGCGCGACCGTGGACGACCAGGGCCCCGGCATCCCCCCGGAAAACCTGGAGACCGTGTTTGAGCGCTTCTACACCCAGCGCCCGAAGGGGACGGCGTTCGGGGCCAATTCCGGGCTGGGGCTGTCGATCGCCCGCCAGATCGTCACCGCTCACAGGGGCCGAATCTACGCCCAAACAATGGCTGGTCCGATCCTCGAAGGCGCGCGCGGCGCACGCCTGGTGGTGGAATTGCCGCTGGCCCGCTAAGCCGGCGCGCCGCTTAAGGCTATGACGGCATTCCACTATGCTCGTCCTCCCCCGAAAGGGGGAGGTGGCGCGCGCGGAGCGCGCGACGGAGGGGGCTGCGCCAGGCCTGGCTTGTCTTGTGTCCCGCGCGCCAGTTCGCCGATCGTGCCGCCTCGCGAGGGAGCCGGGGCTTTGAGTGAACTTGAACCCTTGCTAATGTGCGTCATGCCCAATCCCCTCGCACGTGCGATGCGGCAAGCCATGACAGATGCGGAAATGCGTCTGTGGTTTCGATTGCGGCCAATGCGTCAGCAAGGCTTGGCGTTTCGGCGGCAGTCGCCTGTGGGTCGCTTTATTCTCGACTTTGAGTGCCGCAAAGCGAAGCTTGGCGTCGAACTGGACGGCCACCAACATGATCAAGCTAGCGCCAAGGAATATGATGGGGAGCGCACGGCGTGGCTTGCCGCGCACGGCTACGAAGTCGTTCGCTTCTGGAACTACGATGTTTTGCACCGCACGGACGCTATCGTCGATCACATCGCCGGAATCGCCAAACAGCGGGTGAAAGAGTTGAGACAATGGTGAATGCGCCCCGTCCTCCCTCGGTTGACGCTTCCCCCTCAGTCAGCTTCGCTGACAGCTCCCCCTCGCGGGGGAGCACGAGGGTTCTCGGCGGGAACACGAAAAAAATGTGCAGGTTTGGCTTTTCTCGCAAGCGCGAAAGGGTATTGTTCGGCCCCTTCGGCTGGCTTGGGCCGGGGGCGGGAGTTTAGTGCATGATCGGCGTCGTCGTGGTGTCCCACGGCCGTTTGGCTGACGAGTTTGTCGCCGCGGCTGAGCATGTCCTTGGGCCTCAAGAACAAATGCGGGCTGTGGCGATCGGGCCCCATGACGACATGGAAGAACGCCGCGCCGATATTATCGACGCCGTGCGCGCGGTGGAGCGGGGCGATGGCGTCGTCATCGTCACCGACATGTTCGGCGGCACGCCCTCCAACCTCGCCATTTCGGTGATCAACCAGGTCAAGACCGAGGTGATTGCCGGCGTGAACTTGCCGATGCTGATTAAGCTCGCGGAAGTCCGCGACAAGATGAGCTTGCCGGAGGCGGCCCTCGCCGCGCAGGAGGCGGGCCGGCGTTATATTCGCGTCGCTTCGGTGGAGCTGGCCGGCGACGCGGTTTAGCGCCCTGCATGGCGCACAAGCGAACCCTGACCATCGTCAATGCGCGCGGCTTGCATGCGCGAGCCTCGCGCAAGCTCGCCGAGCTGGCGTTGGGTTACGACACAACGCGGATCCTGGTGCGTCGCGAGGACGACGAGGCCGATGCGCGCTCGCTGATGGATCTGATGATGCTGGGCGCCGGGCTAGGGTCGGACATCGAAGTCGAAGCGCGCGGGCCGGAAGCGGAAGCAGCGCTCGACGCCGTGGAAGCGCTGCTCGCGGCGAAATTCCACGAAGAGGAATAAAGGGACACTAGCTCATGCAAGCGGATGCCGTGGAAATGCTTGGCTTGGTCGCGGGCTTTGTCGGCGCGTTTGCGTTTGCGCCGCAAGCGTTCAAGATCGTGCGCGATGGCGACGCTCACAATGTGTCGGGCTTGACCTACGCAATGGTGTTCGCGGGCGCACTGATGTGGGGCGCGTACGGCGCGATGCGCGCGGCGCCTTCGATTGTGCTCTGGAACGCGGTGGCGGCGATCCTGGCGGGATTGGTTCTGGTGTTGAAACTGCGCGGCACTCCGCGCGAATAGCGCGCGCTGCCGTTTTTCCCCGACGCGTTGAACTGAGCATAGCCAGGTCGCGCGCCACGCGCTTCGCTTCGCGGATGCAGCACGAAGCAGACACGCCTCGTGCGTGCATGTCCTTTGATTGGCGCGGTGTTCGCTGAACACTGTCGCATCTTTGTCGCACCTCACCAGGGAGAGGCTGCCTATGTTTGATTATCAAGTCCTGCAACAATGGCTCACCGAATGGGCTCCCAAGATCGCGCTCGCCGCGATCATTCTTGTTGTCGCGCACTTTGCCGCCAAGGCGGTGAAATGGGCGATCGCCAAGGCGGTGGACCGTATTCCGTTCCTGTCGCGGCGTGATTCGGTGGCCCCCGGCGGGGAAAAGCCCGCCGTTGATGTGGGCGAACGCATCGGTGAAGTGGGCTATTGGGTGGTTTGGCTGCTTGGCCTGATCGCCGCGCTTAACCAACTCGACCAAACCGCCATCGTGCAGCCGCTCAATTCCATGATCGACGGCTTCGTGCGCTACGTGCCGCAAGTGGTCGGCGCCGCGCTTATCTTCTTTATTGGCTTCGTGCTCGCCACCATCGCGCGTCGCATGGTGGAGGCGGCGGCGCAGGCGGCGGAAATCGACCGCCGTCTGGTCGATGCGGGCTTGACCCACTTGCCGCGCGGACCTGGCCTTGCGCGCCTGCTCGGCATTCTGGTGTTCACGCTGATCATCATCCCGGTCTCGATCCAGGCGCTCGATACGCTGAGCATCGACGCTATTTCGCGCCCCGCGACGGCGATGCTCAACGATATCTTGATGACCATCCCGCGCTTCCTGGGCGCGGCTTTGATTGTCTTCATCGCCTACGTGGTTGGCCGTTGGATCGCCATGCTGACCGAAGAGGGTCTGCGTTCGATTGGCTTTGACGACATCATCCACTCGATCGGCCAAACCGAGCCCATTCGCGCCGGCATGGAGAAGATGGACCCGACGCCCGGCGTCGATACAGTCAACCTGAAGGACTTCCCGCCCTCGCGCATGATCGGCACCGCGGTGCTGATCGGCCTCGTGTTGTTCGCTAGCATTGAGGCTGCGCGGCTGCTCGAATTCGCCGCCATGGCGGGGATGTTGAGCGAAGTTCTGTCGCTGGCGACACGGGTGCTGTTTGGCGCTGTGATCATCGCGCTCGGCGTGTTGCTGGCGAACATCCTGGCGGCGGCGGCGGCGCGGGGCGACAAGCCCAGCGGCGAGATCATGGCCGTGTTCGTGCGCTGGGGCGTGATCGCGCTGGCGGCGGCGGTGGGCCTCTCGTTCATGGGCCTGGCCAACAACATCATCGCCCTTGCCTTCGGCCTGATCCTCGGCTCAGTCGCCGTGGCGGTGGCGATCGCGTTCGGGATAGGCGGGCGCGACGCGGCGAAGAAGCTGCTGGATCGCTGGACGGCCTAAGCTTCTAATTGCAGGGGAAATTATGTCCGCCGGGCGTTCGCGCCCGGCGGCATTTTCTTGCAGGGCCTCTAGTCATATAAAGATATCTTTATATCTTTGATTGCCTCGCGACAGGGGGCCTGCTAGGAGGGCGCGAATACCACCCTTTTCTGGAGAACGCCCCCATGGCCGACGCGCCCGATTTCGTTGTGAAGGATCTCAGTCTGGCCGCTTACGGCCGCAAGGAGATCAACATCGCCGAAACCGAAATGCCGGGCCTGATGGCGGTGCGTGAGGAATTCGGGCCGAGCCAACCCCTGAAGGGCGCGCGCATCGCCGGCTCGCTGCACATGACGATCCAGACCGCCGTGCTGATCGAGACGCTGCAAGCCCTGGGCGCGGACGTACGTTGGGCCTCGTGCAATATTTTCTCGACCCAAGATCACGCCGCCGCCGCGATCGCCGCCAAGGGCACGCCGGTGTTCGCCACCAAGGGCGAAACGCTGACCGAATATTGGGACTACGCCCACCGCATCTTTGAATGGAGCGATGGCGGCTACCCGAACCTGATCCTGGATGACGGCGGCGACGCCACTTTGCTGTGCGTGATGGGCCCGAAAGCGGAGAAGGACGCGGACTTCCTCGAACACCATTCCAACGAGGAAGAAGAAGCGCTGTTCGCGACGGTGAAGCAATATCTGAAGAAGAAGCCCGGCTTCTACGAAGCGATCCGCGCCAGTGTGAAGGGTGTGTCGGAAGAAACCACCACAGGCGTGCACCGCTTGTATCAGATGGCCGAAAAGGGCGAGTTGCCGTTCCCGGCCATCAACGTCAATGACAGCGTCACCAAATCCAAGTTCGACAATCTCTATGGCTGCCGCGAAAGCCTAGTCGACGCCATCCGCCGCGCCACCGATGTGATGCTCGCCGGCAAGGTCGCGGTCGTGTGCGGGTACGGCGATGTCGGCAAGGGCTCGGCGGCTTCGCTGCGCCAGGGCGGCGCGCGCGTGATTGTCACCGAGATCGATCCGATCTGCGCGCTGCAGGCGGCGATGGAAGGCTACGAAGTGCGCACGCTGGAAGATGTGGCGTCCACCGCCGACATTTTCGTCACCGCCACTGGCAACAAGGATGTGCTGCGGCTCGAACACATGCGGGCGATGAAGAACAATTCCATCGTCTGCAATATCGGCCACTTCGATTCAGAGATTCAGATTTCCTCGCTGCGCAATTTCAAGTGGGACGAAATCAAGCCGCAAGTGCATCACGTCGAATTCCCGGATGGCAAGAAGATCATCGTGCTCAGCGAGGGCCGCTTGGTGAACCTCGGCAACGCGACCGGCCACCCCAGCTTTGTCATGAGCGCCTCGTTCACCAATCAGGTGCTGGCGCAGATCGAGCTGTGGACCAACGGCAAGTCGTACAAGAACCAAGTCTACACTCTGCCCAAGCACCTCGACGAAAAGGTCGCGCGGCTTCACTTAGCCAAGCTCGGCGTGCGCCTCACCGAGCTCTCGCCCGAGCAAGCTCACTACATCAACGTGCCGCAAACCGGCCCGTTCAAGCCGGATCATTACCGGTATTGATGCGCGCGCAGGTCTTGCGCCAACTTTGATGTGCGTCGTGTTTGGCGCGGCGCTAGGCTCAGGCGCCGCGCTGTTCTTGGATGCTGTTGAGGTAGGCCACCAGATCATCGATCTGGCTTGGCTCAAGCAAAAATTCCGGCATGTCGCGATGGCCGACCAGAATGCCTTCCGCGAACGCTTCTTCGAGTGCGTTGACGGGATAGTTCCGCGAGAGCGTGCGAAACGGCGGCGCCATCGGATGGCGGCTTTCGCCAGCGGCGCCGATGGCGTGGCAGCGCGCGCAGTGGATTTCCGCCAGGCGTTGCCCTTCGGCGGGGCGTGCGGTGGCGGACAAGGCCGTTTCTGAGCGTTCAAGGGTCGGCGCACAGGCCGCCAACAAAAACATCGTCGCCGCGATCGCCCCCAGGCGCCCGTTTGTGGATAAGTGGCAGAATTTGCTCATAGCGCACTTTCCCTGGCGATGACGTTGACGCTTTGATCCGGCGCAAGGTCGCGCCGCCGATAGGTGCGCCTGAAGCAAGGGTAGGGCACGAACCGCCCTGGTCGAAAGGCGCTTTACCACATGCTCGTTTCGGCCACCCGTACTGTTTCGGCGTTGACGCTACGGGCGCTGTTTTACGGAACACTGTTTCTCACCGTCGTTCTTGTTCATGTGGCGCTCACCAGCGCGCTCCGCACGCAGGGTTGGGGCGGCGGGGCCTCATTGTTCACGTCTGGAGCGGTGGTGCTTGGGCTTGTGCTCGTGCTGGTGAATGTCGCCGATTGGCTGCGCGAAAAACGCGCGGCGGCGCGCGAGATCGAACGCATGCGCCAGGGTTTGCCAGGCGGGCCGTGCTGCGTGGTGTGGCGCGCCGCCGAGGGAGAGGCCGAAAATGAGATGCCGTGGGAAGTCGCCGGGCCATTGCGGGCGCGTTTTCCCGCGTTGGCGCGCAGGCTTGGCGTCGAAGGCGTGGCGGTGGTGGAGTTCGAAATCAGCGCCCAGGGCGCGGCCAAGAACGTGCACTGCGTCTATGCTTGGCCGTCAGATGTGTTTTACGAGTCCGCCCGCGAAGCGCTCGCCCATGCGCAATTCAGGGCCAAGGCCGACGCCCAGGTGCGCTATGGCGCAAGCTTTCGCATGCCGTTCGTGTTCCGCATTTCTGGCGCGGCCCAGCTCAAGGATGCGGGCCGCCGGGCCAGCACCTTGCGCCCTTCGTTGCGGGCGGCTCAACAAGTTGTGGAGAAACTCCGCCGCAGCGCCTGAGCGCCCGCGGAAGGCTTCGTTAAGATATTGAACTTTCTTAACTTAACTCGCCGTCAACCAATTTAAGCTCTTGTTAACGCTTCTCCTCAGCGGCGGCGTTTCTTTCGTGCGCCCACTGCGAGAGGATGCGTGTCGGGGTAGGGCGATTCGTTTCGCCAATGGATCTATGGGGTCGGCTTTGGACGGCGGATTCGCAAGCCTGCTTGTGGCGGCCGGCGCGGCCGCGATCGCGGTGGCGTCGCTATTGTGGGCGCTGCGCGTGACCGATGGCGCGCGCGGCGGCGTCGAGGTTTGGAAGAAACGCGCGCGCGACCTTGAGGACAAAGTGGCTTGGGCCGACGCGATTTTCGGCGCCCATCCTGGCGTCGTGTTGATCTGGGAAGGCGTGCAGAGCGCCGCCGGCGATGGCGATTGGGGTACGCCGCGCATTTATGGATCACCGCTGGCGCTGGCGAGCTTGCTGCGCTTTTCCGATTCCGCCTTCGCCGCTGAACCCGCTGTGCGCATTCTACAGGGCTTGTCGGGTTTCGGCGCGCTGGACGCGACCGGAGGCGTAACGCGGCTCGCGCCGGCGCTCGCGCGGCTGCGGCGCGAAGGCACGCCGTTTTCGCTCACCATCTCGACGCCTGACGGCGTGTTCATCGAAGCCGATGGCCGCACCGCCGGCGCCCGCGCCGTTGTCTGGGTGCTCGACGCCAGCGTGCGCGGCGTCGAAGAGGGCGGCGCGCGTGGGCGCATCGAGGGCGGTCGCGAAATCATCGCCCGCGACCCGGTCGCATTCTTGGAAATGTGGAACGCCGCGCCGTTCATGGCGTGGCGCGTCAACGGCGCCTTGAAGCTCGAATGGGCCAACCCCGATTATATCGGTGCGCTCGAAGCCAAATCACTCGACCAAGCCATCGCGCGCAATTTGCAGCTCGATCAAGGGGCGGCTGAACTGGCGCGCAAGGCCATCGACGCTGGCGAGGCGGTCCAGGAGACGCGTTCGGCTGTGGTCGGCGGGCAATTGCGCACGCTGCTCATACGCATGAGCCCCGTTGCCGGCGGTGCGGCTGGCATCGCTATCGACGTCACCGAAGCCGAAGCGGCGCGCGAACAGCTCTCCAAGCAGCAACGCGCGCACGATGAAACGCTGAACCACCTTGGCGAAGGCATAGCCGTCTTCGATGCGCAAAAGCGCCTCGTGTTTCACAACAACGCGTTTGAACAATTGTGGGGGCTCGATCCCGCCTTCCTGCAGGACCGCCCGGTGCACGCGGCGTGGCTCGATCATTTGAAGGAAAAGCGCAAACTGCCCGCGCACGCCAATTACGCTGAATGGCGCGCCGGCGAACTTGCGCTCTACCAGGAAGTCGCCGAGCTGCCGCAGGACCTTTGGGTGCTACCCGATGGGCGCATGTTGCGCATCGCGCGCCAACGCCACCCCGGCGGCGGCTTGCTGTTGATCTTCTCGGACATCACCAACGAAGTGTCTCTGAAGAGCCAATACGATGCGCTGCTGCAAACCCAGAAGGCCGCGCTCGACAAGTTGCACGAGGCCGTCATCGTGTTCGGGCTCGATGGGCGCATGAAGCTCTCGAACGCCGCGTTCTCGGCGATGTGGAAGCTCCCACCGGAGGCGCTCGAACTCGACATGGCGTTCGACCGCGTGGTCAGCGCGTGCGAACCCATGTTCCATGACCGCGCGGTGTGGGCGCAGGTGCGCGCGCGCATCACCGATCCATCGCCGGAAGCGCGCACCGAATATCGCGGCGAGATGTTCCGCTCCGACGAAACAATGCTTAAATTCTTGACCCGTCCGTTACCGGACGCCGCGACCTTAGTGGCGTTTCAGGACATCACCGCCGATCGCCGCGTCGAAGATGCGCTGCGCGAGCGCGCTGAAGCGTTCGAGGCGGCCGACCAACTCAAAGGCCAATTCGTCGAGAACGTATCGTACCAATTGCGCAATCCGCTGCAGGCCATTTCTGGCAACGCGGAAATGTTGCAGCAGAAGATTTTTGGCCCCCTCAACGATCGCCAGATCGATCAGGTCGGCGCCATCCTCGAAGCGTCGGGAAGCCTCTCCAAGCTGATCGACAATATCCTTGACGTGGCGATGGTTGAGGCTGGCAATGTGCAGCTTGATCTCGGCCCCGTCGATATCTACCAGACCATTTCCGAGAGCGTGCAGATGGCCGCCTCGAAAGCGCGTGATACCGAAGTCCCGATCCGTATCAAATGCGACCCAAGGATCGGCGAAATCCAGGCCGACCATAAACGCATCACTCAGGTGATCGTGAACCTGTTGGCCAATGCGCTGCGCCACACCGAGCGCGGCGACACGATCAGCGTCTCCGCCGAGCGCCTGGACGGCGTCGTGCGCCTGACTGTTCAGGACACCGGCAAAGGCATGGCGTTTGAAGCGCAGGCGCGTGCGTTCGATAGTTTCGAATCCGGAGATCGCCGCGGCGCTGGGCTGGGCCTTGCCCTGGTGCGCTCGTTCGTGGAGATGCACGGCGGTTGGGTGGCGCTCGCCAGCGAACCCGGGCGCGGCGTCACCGTGACGTGTCACTTACCGGCGCTCGCGCCTGCCGCCCCCCCGCCAACGCCGCCAGCGCCGAAGCCGAAGGCGCAAGCAGCATTGCGCGCGATGTGATCAGCGCCGGGCGTAGTCGCGCACGATGGCGTCCAGGAAATCCCGCCCCTCATAGAGCGATTGCACGCGGATTTTTTCGTTGAGGCCGTGCGCGTTGGTTTCGGCTGGCACGGCGAACATGCCGCTCATGCCATAGGTGGGAATGCCCGCATTGTTGAGGTGGCGCCCGTCAGTGGCGCCTGCCGTCATGGTCGGTACGATTGGCGTGCCTGGCCAAAGCCGCGCCGCCGCACGTTCCACCGGGGCCATGATGGCGCGCGTCAGCTCAGGCGCGTTCGAGCCAGCGCGGCGGCGGACGATTTCCACGTTGATTTGGGGATCGTCGATCATGGCTCGCAAGTCGGCCTGCAATTCCTCGGGCGTGTGGCCTTGCAGCACGCGGCACGAGAGCGTCGCGGTCGCGCGTTGCGGCAGCGCGTTGGCGGCGTGGCCGGCATCCACCTGCGTGGCGACGCAAGTTGTGCGCATGATCGCGTTGAGCGAGGGGTCGCGCGCAAGGCGCGCCGCGGCTTCGGCATCGTTCGGGTTGGCGGCGAGCGCGGCCATGGCTTGACCGGTGTCGCCGCCAGTGATGGGGGCCATGCGCTCGAAGAAGGCGCGCGTCACGGCGTTGAGCTCCACCGGAAATTGGCGCTCCGACAAGCGTGTCAGGCCCGCGCTCAGCCGGTAGATCGCGTTTTCCGTCACCGGCCGCGAGGAATGCCCGCCCGGATTGGTCACCGTCAGCGACACCACCTGGTGGATTTTTTCGCCCGCTTGCACATTGAGCGCGATCGGCCGGCCGTCAGGTGAAAGCATGCCGCCGGCGCCTTCATTGATGGCGAAATCGGCTTGCAGCCAGTCACGGTTGTTGGTCAGCAGGTAATCGACGCCATTGACGCGGTTCGAGGTTTCCTCGCCGCAGGTGAGCGCCAAGCGGATGGTGCGGCGCGGGCGAAAATTTTCTTGGCGCATGCGGATCATTAAATCAACGAACACCGCGGCCATGGCTTTGTCGTCGGCGGCGCCGCGCGCGTAGAAGAAGCCGTTTTCCTCAACTAGCGTGAACGGGTCGCGCTCCCAATCGGCGGCGACGGCGTTGACCACATCGATGTGCGCGAGCAGCAGCATGGCGCGTTGGCGCGAACTGCCGCGCAGCACCGCGACAAGGTTGCCATCGTCCGGTCGGCCATCGGGGATAATCACGCGCACGTCGGCCTCGGGATAGCCCGCGCCGCGAAGGTGCGCCGCCATGGCTTCAGCCGCGCGCGTGCATGAGCCCGACGCTTCGGAGGTGTCGATCTCGACCAATTCCTCATACAGGACGCGGAACGCCTGGCGCCCAGTGTTCTGTTCTTGCGCGTGCGCGCTTTGCGCCAATACCGCCAGCGCCAACGCCGCCATGATCGACCGCATCGTTTCCCCCATTGTGCTTGTGCTTAAATCCAGCGCCGCACGCGCTTCACATAGGCGTCAAATTCGGCGCCGAACTGGCGGCGCATCTTGGCTTCCTCGAACGGAATAAACACCCAATTGGCAATTGCGAACATGATGACCGGCGCGAGCAACATCGGCAGGCGCCCGAACCACAAGGCGCCGCCAAGGCAAAACAGCGTCATCGCCAGATACATCGGATTGCGCGTCAGCATGAACACGCCGCCGGTGACGAGGCTGTTATTGGTGGGCGAGTTGGGCAGGAGTTGCGTGTTTGCGAAGCGAAATTGCAGCATCGCCGTGAACAGGATCGCGAGCGCCACGACGATAACAAAAGCGCCGATCGACCGCGTCTCTAGAAGCGGGAGCTGGTTCAGGCCCGGCGCCAAGCTCAACGCATAGGTCAAAGCGAGCAACCCCAGCGCCCAGAGCGGCGGCGGGACCGCGCGCATCAATGTTGACTCTTCGGCAGCCGCACCACCAACCCGTCAAGCGCTTCGCTCACCTTGATCTGGCAGGAGAGGCGCGAATTGTCCTGAACGTCGTTGGCGAAGTCGAGCATGGATTGCTCCATGCTGGAAGAATCGCCGGTCTTCGCCAGCCACGCTTCATCGACATAGACGTGGCACGTCGCGCAAGCGCAAGCGCCGCCGCAATCGGCGTCGATGCCGGGCACGGCGTGCTTGACCGCCGCTTCCATCACGGTTTGGCCCACGGGCGCATCGATCACGTGCTCTTTGCCGCTATGCTCGATGTAGGTGATCTTCGGCATGGGTCCCCTTGCTCATTGGCCCGCGGCGGCGACTAGTTCTTTCATCGTCCGCGATGTGTCCGCGATAATTTCCGGCGCGATGGTTTGGCCGCGTTGTATCAAGGTTTTCGCGCCGAGATACTCCCCGGGACGATTGATCGCATCGACCGCGATCAGGCGCGGCCCCTTGTAATAGAAGGCCGCGAACGCACGCTCAGCCGGTGATCCGCGCAGCACGACTTTGTCATAGCCTTGGAACAGGCCGGCGATTTGCAGCTTCAGATCGTACTGGTCCGACCAGAACCAGGGCGTTTCCACCGATTGTTCTTTGCCTAGAAGGGTGGCGGCGACGATTTTCGCCCCTTCGATGGCGTTGTGGACGCTTTCCAGGCGCTGCAAGCGATCGCCGAAGTGCGCCATGGGCCGGGCCGCGCAATCGCCGATGGCAAAGATGGCCGGGTCGCTCGTGCGGCACTGTTTGTCGGTGACGATGCCGTTGGCGAGTTCGAGCCCGCATTGCTGCGCCAGCGTTGTTTCCGGCGTAACCCCAATACCGGCGATGACCAGATCGGCTGGTATCTCCGTGCCGTCGGCAAGCGCGACCGCGGTGACGTGGGTGCGGCCTTTGATCAGCGCGGGCTGCCCGCCGAGCACGAAGCGCACGCCTTGGCGTGTGTGTTCGTCCAGGAAGAAGCCGGCGACTTCCGGGCTGGTCACGCGCGCCAGTGGGCGCACGGCGGTTTCGATCACCGTTGCGTCAAGGCCAAGTTTGCGCGCGACAGCGGCCACTTCGAGCCCGATATAGCCCGCCCCCACAACCACCAGCTTCGCAGCCGCCACAAAGCGTGGGCGGATGGCATCGACGTCGGCCGCAGTGCGCAACATGTGCACGCCTTCGAGATCGGCCCCGACGATGGGCAGCGGCCTTGGCCGGGCGCCGGTGGCGAGCACCAGCGCGTCATAAGGGAGTTCACGTCCGCCTTCGAGGCGCACACGCTTGCCTGCGCGGTCGATCCACACCGCGCGCACGGGCGCCAACAGGGCGATGCGTTCGTCCGCATAGAGGCTGGCGGGCCGGAGCAGGAGCCGCTCCATGTCCATGGCGCCGGATAAATACGCTTTGGACAGCGGCGGGCGCTGGTAGGGCGGGCAAGGCTCCTCGCCGATCAGCGTAAGCTCGCCCTCGAAACCGCCTTGGCGCAGGCGCTGCGCCGCCTCGCCCCCGGCCTGCCCGGCGCCGATGATAAGGACGCGCTTGATGTCGGTCGTAGCCACGATGTTTTGTGTTTGGAGCCAATGAAAGGCCGGCGCAAGCGGGCCTTGATGCCGCGCCGCCGCTCATGTCAGCATCTCGCCCCGTGAGCGTGAAAACCTTGGCCGATTCGCGTGAAATCAGTTTGTCCGACCCTGCGGCGACAATGGCGTTCGGCAGGCGGCTGGGCGCGTGCTTGACGCCAGGGGATGTAGTGTGTCTCTCGGGCGGACTTGGCGCCGGAAAAACGACGCTGGCGCGCGGCGCCATCGAGGCCTGGACCGGGAAGGCCGAGGAGGCGCCGAGCCCCACCTATACCTTGGTGCAAACCTATGACGGCCCAAAGGGCGAACTCTGGCATGTCGACCTTTACCGGCTGAAGCGCGCTGAGGAATCTTGGGAGCTGGGACTTGAGGATGCGTTCGCGGCGGCGGCGTGCTTGATCGAATGGCCAGAGCGACTCGAAGGCCGATTGCCCCGCGACCGGCTGGACATCGTATTGGCGCCCGCCGGCGAGGGACGTTGCGCGCTGCTCAAGGCGCACGGCGCATGGAGAACAAAGCTTGACGCGATCTGAAGCGCTCTCGCGCTTGCTCAAGGACACGGGCTTTGCTGGGGCCGAGCGCGCGCCGCTCGCGGGCGACGCCTCCACGCGCTGCTATGAGCGGCTGAGCCTGCCGGGACGCCGCGCTATTTTGATGGACGCGCCGCCCTCCAGCGAAAGCGCGCCGTGCCCGCCGGGCGCGACCCCAGCGCAGCGGCGCACGATGGGTTGGAACGCGATGTCGCGGCTGGCCGCCTCGCGCGTGGAGGCGTTCGCGGCGGTGGGGGCGCACCTGGGTCAAATGGGATTGGCGGCGCCGGAGATTTACGGCGTCGATTTCGCGGCTGGCTATGCGGTGATCGAGGATCTGGGCGATGCGCTCTATGCGCGCGTGCTTGACAATGGCGCCGACGAGATTGCGCTCTACGAGGAAGCCGCGCGTGTGCTGGCGCATGTGCACGCGGCGGCGGCGCCGGCGCGGCTCGAAGGGCCGGGCGGCGCCTCGTGGCCGCTGCTTGATTATGACGCACTCGCGCTTGAAGTGAATGCGGATCTGTTCGTCGAATGGCTCCCGCGCGCGGCTGACGTGCGCATCGATGACGCGGCCCGCGCGCGCTGGGAAAAAGTGCGCGATGGTTTGATCGTCAAAGCGCTGGGTTTTCCGCGCGCCTTCACCATCCGCGATTTTCATGCGGAAAACCTGCTCTGGCTGCCGGAGCGCCAAGGACTGCAGCGCGTGGGCTTGCTGGATTTTCAGGATGCGGTGCGTGGCTGGCGCGCCTGGGATTTCGCCATGCTGCTGCATGATGCGCGCCGCGATGTCGGCGCCGCGGCCGCGGAAGCCGCGCTGCGCGCCTATCTCAATGCGACTGGCGCGGGCGAAGCGGAATTCCGCCGCGAACTGGCCGTGCTGGGCGCCATCAACGCCATGCGCATCCTGGGCATTTTCTCGCGCCTCGCCGGCCGCGACGGCAAGCAGCGTTATCTTTCCTTCATGCCGCGTGAATGGGGCCATCTCGCGCGCACGCTTGAGCATCCCGCGTTGGAAGATGCGCGCGCGTTCGTTCAAAGCGTGGCGCGGCCGTATCTGGAGCAGGCGGCGTGAGCAACATTCCTGGCACAGCCATGGTGCTTGCGGCGGGCCTCGGCACGCGCATGCGCCCGTTGACGGATGATCGTCCCAAGGCGCTGGTTCGGGTCGCGGGGCGCGCGCTGATCGATCACGTGCTGGATCGCCTGGTCGAAGCTGGCGTCACGCGCGCTGTCGTCAACGTGCATGCGTTTGCTGATCTGCTCGAAGCGCATGTGAAGCGTCGCGACGATATCGAGATCATCATTTCAAATGAGCGTGCGCGTCTGATGGAAACCGGCGGCGGCGTGCGTCAGGCGCGGGCGCTGCTTGGCGATGCCCCGATCGTCGTTTGCAATATCGATTCGGTTTGGGAAGAGCCGGCGGGCTCCGCTATCGCGCGTTTGGCGCAAGCCTTCGATCCCGCGCGCATGGACGCCCTGCTGATGCTGGCGGCGATGGACGCGCAATTGGGCTATGACGGCGCCGGCGATTTTTTTATGGACGAGCACGGCAAGCTTTCGTTCCGCGAGGCGCTGCCGCATACGCCGTGGGCCTATATGGGCGTGCAGATCATCGACCCGCGCATTGTCGATTCCGAACCGCTTGAGCCGTTCTCGTTTACGCGCGTGTGGCGCAGGCTCGCGCGCGCGGGGCGCCTGTTCGGCGCGCCGCTGGGCGGCTACTGGATGCATGTCGGCGATCCTGGCGCGCGCGATGAAGCGCAAGCACGTCTGGCGGCGGCGGCCGCCGGCAAGTGACACCGGCGCTCTTTGATGGCCCCGCGCCGCGCTTGCGCACGGCGCCCGCGTCGGCGGCTTTCCTCGATGTCCTGGCTGACGCCATCGTCGAAGCGCTTGGCGTTGAAGATCCGTTTGCGTTGGCCGACGCGCTGGTGCTGTTGCCGAACCGGCGCGCCGCGCGTGGTCTAATAGACGCTTTCGCGACGCGGCTTGGCGGGGCGGCGCTGTTGCCGTCGATCCGCCCGCTCGGTGATCTGGGCGATGATCCGCAAGTGTGGGGCGCGGACCCGATCGCGCTCGACGTTGCGCCCGCCATCGAAGCGACGCGCCAACGCATGGAACTCGCCGCCTTGATCCGCGCGCGAGACAAAGCCGCCGGCGGCGTCGAGGATCCGGCGCGCGCCATCGCGCTGGCGGATGAATTGCGCAAGCTGCTGGACAGCGCCGCGGCCTCGCCGTGCGTGCACTGGGATAAACTGCCGACTTTGGTGGAAGAAGTGGAACTCGCCCGACACTGGGAAGCCTCGGCGCAATTCCTTGGCATTGTCGCGGACTATTGGCCGCGGCGTTTGAAGCTGGACGGATTGAGCGATCCGGGCGCGCATCGTTCCGCGATGCTGCTGGCGCTGGCGCGCGAATGGGAGCGCGAGCCGCCGCAGCGCCCGATCATCATCGCCGGCTCGACCGGTTCGATCGCGGCGACGCGCGCGTTGATGGCTACGGTCGCGCGCTTGCCTAAGGGTGTCGTCGTGTTGCCGGGGTTGGATACCGATCTTGATGAGGAATCCTGGCGCGCTGTCGGCGATCAGCATCCGCAATTCGCGCTGAAGGAGACGCTCGCGAGTTTGGAAATCGAGCGCGGCTCGGTTCGGGCGCTTTACCCTGAGATCGCAGGCGGGCGCGCGCGCCGCGTGCTGATGCGCGAAGCGTTGGCGCCAGCGGAGAAAACCGCCGATTGGCTGGAGCGGCTGAAGGCCGCGGGCGGCGCGGACTTCGTCGCCGCTGGCTTACAAGGCATGCGCTTGCTGGAAGCGGCCACCGAAGACGAGGAGGCCGCCGCCATAGCGTTATTGCTGCGCGAGGCGCTGGAGATTCCGGGGCGCTCGGCTGCATTGGTGACGCCTGATATTGGTCTGGCGAGGCGCGTTGAGGCAAAGCTCACGCGCTGGGGTGTCGAGCCGGCCATATCACACGGGCGCCCGCTGCGTGAAACCGAGGCCGGCGCGCTGCTGGCGTTGCTGTGCGAACTCGCGCGTGACCCCGGCGAGCCGGTGGCGCTGGCGGCGCTACTGAAGCATCCGCGCGCGACACTGGCTGCCGATATGGGCGCGCGGGTCATGCTTGAGCACGTCGCGCTGCGAGGGCCGCGACGGTATGAGACGCTCGCGGAGCTGGCGGCGCTTGTCGAGAAATGGCCGCGCGCGCACGGCCTCGTCCACGCGATCACCGATGCGCTTGCGCCGCTCAGCGCGGCGATGGCGCGCGCGGAGCTCACGCTGGCGGATTTCGCCGATGCGCTCGCCGAGGCGATGGAAAACCTTGCGCGTGCAGCCGCGTGGCAGGGCCGCGACGGCGAGAACGCGGGCGAGTTGTTGCGAGAAGCGATCGCCTATGGCGCCGAACTCGGGCCGATGGCGGCGCACGCCGCACCACGTGTGCTGCTGCGCTTGATGGACGGGCGAGAGGTTCCGCCGAACGTTGGCGGCGATGCGCGCGTCGCGATCTGGGGGCCGCTGGAGGCGCGTTTGCAGCGCCGCGACCTGATGATTTTGGGCGGACTCAACGAAGGGGTGTGGCCGGCGCCGCCGGGGGATGACCCCTTCCTATCTCGCCCGATGCGGGCTGCGCTTGGTCTGCCCTCGCTCGACCAACGCGTCGGCTTGGCCGCGCATGACTTCGCGCAATTGGCCAACGCGCCCGACGTCGTGCTCACGCGCGCGCTGCGCCGCGACGGCTCGCCGACTTTGGCGTCGCGCTGGCTGTGGCGGTTGAAGACTTTGGTGCAAGGCGCGCGGAAAGAGCTCGCGCGCGCGGATGTGCAATTGCAATGGGCGTGCGCGCTCGATACGCCGCCGGCGCTGCGCGCCGTGAAAAGTCCCCGCCCGCGCCCGCCCGCCGACAAGCGCCTGAAGCGCCTGAGCGTGACGCAGGTGGAAACCTTGATCCGCGATCCCTACGCGCTCTATGCGCGCCGCATCCTGGGGCTCGAGTTTCTCAAGCCCATCGGCGCGCCCGCTGGGCCGGCGGAGCGCGGCAATGCCGTGCACAAAGCCATCGAACGGTTTGAGGATGGCGGCGATCCCGCGCTGCTGGCGCACTTGCTGGACGAGGAATTGCGTCATGCTGGCATTTCACCGGAGCGCCGCGCCGCCGAGCGCGCGCGCCTGGCGGTGTCGATCACGGCGTTGATCGAATGGTTCGCGGCGCGCCGCGGCTTGAACGCGGACGTGTACCGGGAAAAAAAGGGCGTGCTCTTGCTCGCTGCAGGAGTGGAGCTTTCGGGCATTGCCGACCGCATCGAGATTGGCGCCGGCCACGCCGCCATCCTCGATTTCAAAACCGGAACCCCAGCAACCAAATCGCAAGTCGAAAGCGGACTGAGCCCGCAATTGCCGCTGGAGGCGGCGATGCTCGCGCGCGGCGTGTTCGACGGCGTACCGGCGGCGAAAGCGACCGAACTGGGGTATTGGCGCTTTGGCAATGCCGAGCCGACGCCGAAACCGCTCGCGCTCGATGCGCACGGCGAAGGCGAAAAGGCGCTCGCGGCGCTTGAGGCGCTGATGCAGCGTTATGCGCAAGCCGAACAACCGTTTCTGTCCAAGCCGCGCGTGCAATTCATCAAACCGTATCTCGAATACGATCACCTCGCGCGCCGTAAGGAATGGGCCGACGCGGAGGGCGAGGAATGAGCACGCGCGCGCTCAAGGCCGCCGAGACCAACCAGCGCGCCGCCGCCGATCCTGGCGTGTCGGTGTTTGTCACCGCCAATGCCGGTTCTGGCAAAACCAAGGTGCTGGTCGACCGCATCGCCCGCTTGCTGTTGGATGGTTCCAAGCCTTCGGCGTTCTTGTGCATCACCTACACCAAGGCTGCGGCCGCCGAGATGCAGCGACGCTTGTTCGAACGGCTGGGCGGCTGGTGCGTCGCCGATGACGAAACGCTGGCCGCCGATCTTTCCAAGCTCGGCGCCGATGCAGCTAATCTTGGCGCGGCGCGGGCGTTGTTCGCGCGGGCATTGGAAACGCCGGGCGGCTTGAAAATTCAAACCATCCACGCCTTCTGCGAGCGCTTGCTTGCGCGTTTTCCGCTCGAAGCGGGCGTGCCGCCAGGGTTTGACATCGCCGATGAACCACGCGCGGCGGCCTTGCTGGCGCAAGCGCGCGCGGACGCTGCGCTGGCGCCTGACGCGCCCAAGCACGCGTTCGAACGCTTCGCGGCGCGCCTGAGCGGCGACGCTTTGGAGGCGCTGCTCGACCGGCTGGCGCTGCGCCGCGCCGATTTCCATCGCTTCGCAGCGTTGCACCAAGGCGGCGTGTTCGCGGAAGCGGCGCTGAAGAACCGCCACGGCGTGCGCGAGAGTGCGGAGGGATTGGCGCTGGCGGTTATCGGGGAGGTGGAATGGGAAACATTGCGCAGCGCCGCGGACGTGCTCGCCCAATCCAGCGCGAACGACGTCAAGCTTGGTAAGCGCATCGCGTCCGCGCTCACGGTTAGGCACGCAGGCGTCAGCGCGCGCGCCGTGCTCGATGCGCTCATGCGGATCGCGTTGAAGGCCGATGGCGAGCCCTACGGCGCGTTGGTGACCAAGAAACTCGCGGGGGAGCATGCATGGCTTGAGCTCTTGGGGGATCGGCTTCGCGCGCTGTGCGAAGACGCGCGGGAAAAACTCAATGCGATTGAACGCGCCGAGGACGCCGGCGCCGCGCTCGCACTCGCGCTGAAACTGGACCAGGCCTACGAAACGGCGAAGCAGCGCGCGGGCGTGCTTGATTTCGACGATCTGATCGAGCACGCGCAGAAACTGCTCAAAAGTTCCGACGCGGCGCCTTGGGTGCTCTATAAGCTCGATGGCGGCCTCGATCATATCCTGATCGATGAGGGCCAAGATACCAGCCCTGTGCAATGGGAGCTGATCGCGCCGTTGCAGGAGGAGTTCTTCGCGGGGCGCGGCGCACGCGAGCGGGCGCGCACCATGTTTGCGGTCGGCGATCCCAAGCAGAGCATATACGGTTTCCAAGGCGCCGATCCGGATCGCTTTCTTGGCGAGTCGCAAAAACTATCCAAGCGCGCGCATCGCGCTGGGCAGAAATTTGTCGCGCCGACTTTGGAAACTTCGTTTCGCTCCAGCCCGGAAATCCTGCGCGTGGTTGACGCGACTTTCGCGGACAAGCCGCTGACGCAGGCGCCGCCAGGCAAGTTCGACGAGATCCGCCACCTCGCGTCGCGCGATTCCGAGCCAGGCTTGGTTGAGGTGTGGCCGCTGGCGATGCGCCCGGCGCCGGCGCAAGGCGCGGCGTGGGATGCGCCGATCGACGTTGAAACCGGCATGAGCGTGCATGCACACTTGGCCAAGACGATCGCGCAACGCCTCAAGGCGATGATCGACGCGCGCGAAGCAGTTTGGGAGAAGGGCGCGCCGCGGCCGATGCGGGCCGGCGATGTGCTGGCTCTGGTGCGCACGCGCGGGGCGTTGTTTCGCGAACTGATCAAGGCGTTCAAGCGCGTGGGGCTGCCGGTTGCTGGGGCTGACCGCATGATCTTGCGCGACGAATTGGCGGTCGAGGATTGCCTGGCGCTGATGCGCGTGGCGCTCGATCCGGCCGATGATCTGGCGTTGGCGTGCGTGCTCAAGGGGCCGTGGTGCGATCTCGATGACGACGATGCCGACATCTTCCCGCTCGCGTACGGACGCGGCAAGGGCGAAACCCTGCACGTGCGGCTGATGGCGAGCGCGGCGGTGAAATATGCGCCGGCGCGCGCGTTTGTCGGCGCGCTCACGGCGCGCGCTGGTGTTGACGCGTTTGGGTTTCTGAGTTGGGCGTTGGAAGCGCCGCATGGCGGCGAGACCGGCTGGCGGCGCGTGTTCGCGCGGCTGGGGCCGGAGGCGCGCGATCCGTTGGAGGAATTGTTGCAGCGGGCGCTGAAGCCGGCGGGGCATGCGGCGCCGTCGTTGCAGCGTTTTCTCTACGACATCGAAATCGATTCCGGCCAGGTGAAGCGCGAGCTTGAGGCGCAGACAGGCGCTGTGCGGGTGATGACGGTGCATGGGGCGAAGGGCTTGGAGGCGCCGGTCGTTATCCTGCCCGATACAACGGGCCCCGTCAGCGACATGCCCGACGATGGCTTGATGTTCGAGGACGGGCCCTACGTGTCGTTCCGCGGTAAGGACGACGATGCGGCCGTGCGCATTGCGCGCGCGGCGCACCAAGAGCGTATGCTGGGCGAACATTGGCGCTTGCTTTACGTGGCGATGACGCGCGCACGCGATCGGCTTATTGTTTGCGGCGCTCAGCATGGCAACGCGAAAGCTGGCGAAGCGGATGAGGGCTGGCGTCTGGCGGTGGAACAGGCGTTGCGCAAGCTGGGCGCTGTGGCGTGTGACACGCCGCTTGGTGAAGGCTTACGCCTGGGCGCGTTGCTCACGGCGGAGGAGCAGGCGCAAGGCGCTCGCGAGCACCACTTGCCGCCCGCCTGGGCCAACGTGGTCGCGCCGGGCGGCGCGCAGCGCGATCCGCTCGCGCCCTCGCGTATCGCGCCGGTGGATCCAGCGCTGTTCTCGCCGCGTGGCGCGGGACAAAAGCGCTTCCGGCGTGGGCGTTTGATACACGGTTTGCTTGAGCGCTTGCCGGATGTCGCGCCCACGCGTCGCGCTGACGCCGCGCGTGCATGGCTGACGCGGCAAGGCGCCAGCGCTGAAGAGCGCGAAGCGTTCGCGCGCGAGGCGCTTTCGGTGATCGACGATGCGAGGTTTGCCGCCGTGTTTGGCCCAGCGAGCCGCGCCGAGGCGCCGATCATTGGCGTCGTGAAGGGCCAGGCGGTGCGCGGCGTGGTCGATCGCCTCACTGTTGATGACAATCGCGTGATCGTGCTTGATTTTAAAACCGATCGCCCAGCGCCCGCCACAGCTGACGGCGCGCCGGGCGCTTACGTGTTGCAGCTTGCGCTCTACCGCGAGGTGCTGCGTCAGATTTTTCCCGGAAAGGCTGTGCATTGTGCTTTGCTGTGGACGGAGGCGCCGCTGTTGATGGAGCTGCCTGAGGCCCGGCTCGACGCTGTTTTTGAGACGTTTTTGGCTGGTTGAATCGTTAAGGGATCGCGCCTACATCGCTGCCACGGGGGCCGCTTTTAGGAGATTCGCTTTTGTCCACGATCAAGACTTCGGACGATAGTTTCGAAACCGACGTGCTGAAATCGGGCCGTCCCGTGCTCGTGGATTTTTGGGCGGAATGGTGCGGCCCATGCAAGCAGATCGGCCCGGCGCTGGAGGAAATCGCCAACGAGATGGGCGAGCGCGTCACTGTCGTGAAAGTGAACATCGACGAAAATCCGATGATCCCCGGCCGCTATGGCGTGCGCGGCATCCCCACCTTGATGGTGTTCAAGGACGGCAAGGTCGCCGCGACCAAGGTGGGTGCGATGCCGAAGTCGAAGATCGTCGAGTGGCTGAACGAAAGCGTTTAAGCGCTTTCCGCGGCAAGCGCTTCGGCGGCGAGTAAGAACGACCCACAGATCAGCACGCGGGGGGCGGGAAACCGCGCTGCCATTGCCAATGCTTCATCGAGTGTCGCCGCGGCCTCAGACCTGGCGCCTTCCGAGCGGGCGTACGCGACGACCTGGGCGGGTGGCACGCCTCCTTCGCGAAGCGGCGTTGCGATGATGCAGTCCGCCATGATCGCAAGGCGCTTGAGCGCCGGCGCCCAATGCTTGCGCGCGCGCGCCGCGAAAATCACGACCAATGGCGCTTGACGCCTAGCCTGCTGCGCCGCCGCCCACGCCGCGAGCGCTGCGAGCGCGTGGGCGTTGTGACCGCCATCGACCCAAACTTCGCCGCCGGCCGCCCGGATCGGCGCGCTCAGGGGTCCGCGCGTCAATGCTTGCAGGCGCGCCGGCCAGCGCGCGCGCGCGGCGCCTTCCGCGAACGCGCTGTCGTCGAACGCGCGCCATGCCATCAGCGCCGCGCATGCGAGGCCCGCATTGTCGCACTGATGCAATCCGTGCAGCGCCGGCGGCGGCAGGTCGAGCAAACGCGTTTCAGTTTGAACAATAAGCCGTCCGGCCTGAAAGTATGCGTCCCATTCCATGCCCTGGCGCAAGAGCGGTGCGCCGACGCGCTCGGCTTCGCTCTCGATGATCTCGCGCGCTTCGTCGGTCTGACGCGCGATTATCGCTGGCACGCCCGGTTTGAGGATGCCGGCCTTGTGCGCGGCGATTTCGGCGAGCGTGATGCCGAGCACGTCCTGGTGATCGAGCGCAATTGGCGTGATGAGGCTGAGCGCCGGAGGCTCGATGACGTTGGTTGAATCATCGCGTCCGCCCATGCCGGTTTCAAGCAAAACAAGATCGGCCGGCGTTTCGCTGAACAAGAGAAAAGCGGCGGCGACTTGCGCGTCGAATTGGGTGAGTGCGCGGTCGGCGGCGGCAACGCGTTCGCCAGCGGCGATCAGGGCCGCATCGTTCGCGGCCTCGCCGGCGATGACAAACCGCTCGCCCAGGGCAAACAGATGCGGTTTAGTGAACGCATGCACGTGCAAGCCGGCGGCTTCGGCGACGGCGCGCATGAAGGCGATCGTGGAGCCTTTGCCGTTGGTCCCGGCGACATGGATGACGGGGGGAAGTTTCGTTTGAGGTGAGCCAAGCGCTGTAAGCGCCGCGCGTAGGCGCGCGAGGTCGAAGGCTTTGCCGTGACCGAACTCAGGGCCGAAGAGTGCTTCGAAAGTGGCGAGCGCGGAATCGCCCAAAATTACTCCGCCGCCTTGGCGCGCGGTTGCTTCGGCGCGGACTTGCGCTTGGCGCGCGTGGGGGCTTCCGCGGCGATTTCGCTCAGCTCAACCGTCTCGCTCTCTTCGTTTTTCACACCGGCCTGCTTGTGCATCAGCACCGCGAGAAGCGTCGCCAACGTCGCTTTCATTTGTCGCCGATCAACGACAAGATCGACCATGCCCTTGTCGAGCTGGAATTCAGCGCGCTGAAAGCCCTCCGGCAGCTTCTGGCGAATGGTGTCCTCGATGATGCGTGGGCCGGCGAAACCGATCAGCGCTCCAGGTTCGGCGATGTGAATGTCGCCGAGCATGGCGTAGGAGGCTGTCACGCCGCCCGTGGTCGGGTCGGCGAGCACGACGATGTAGGGCAGGCCCGCTTCGTGCAGCATCTGGATCGCCAAAGTGGTGCGCGGCATCTGCATCAAGGAGAGAATGCCCTCCTGCATGCGCGCGCCGCCCGACGCCGTCACCATGATCATCGCCGCCTTGCGTCGGAGCGCGGCTTCCACCGATGCAATGAAGGCTTCGCCCGCGGCCATGCCGAGCGAGCCGCCCATGAATTCGAAATCCTGCACCAGCACCACGGCGTGCGCGCCGCCGATGCGCCCGTACGCGGCTTCCATGCAATCCTCGCGGCCAATCTTGGCGCGCGCGGCTTTCAATCGATCAACGTATTTCTTGTCGTCCTTGAATTTTAGCGGATCGGCCGCGACCTTGGGCAGCGCGATTTTTTGCCAGGCTTGTTCGTCGAACAAATGTTTGAAGCGCGGCTCGGGGCCGATGCGCATGTGGAAGCCCGCGGGCGTCACCCAATCGGCGGCTTCGAGCTCGGCGCGAAAAATCAGATCGCCGGTAAGCGGGCATTTGATCCAGAGATTGTCCGGCGTCTCGCGCGCATCGTCAGGCTTCTTGCCGCGAAGGCCGGGGCGCGCGAAGTTCGATAACCAACTCATGCGGGCGCCCTTTCTCCGTCGCGAGCCGAGTGTACAGCATCGGCCAAGAGCTTCACCTTACGCAAGACACGTAGCGCCGCTTGCATTTTCTCGCCAGCGGCGATTTCATCCACAAAAGCCGAGCCAACCACGACGGCGTCCGCGGTTAACGCTATCGCGCGGGCCGCTGCTGGCTCACGCACGCCGAAGCCGACCGCGATCGGCAATGTCGTGGCGCGCTTGAGGCGCGTGACCGCTGCGCGGACCGCCGCCGCCGTCGCGGCATTGGCGCCGGTGACCCCTGCCACCGACACATAATACAAGAACCCCGAGGCGCCATTGAGCACTTTGGTTAAGCGCGCATCGTCTGTCGTCGGCGCGGCGAGGCGGATGATGGAGAGCGCATGCGGCGCGAACGCCGCGCGCAGCGGCGCGTCTTCTTCCGGCGGCAGATCAACCACGATGGCGCCATCGGCGCCGGCTTCGTGCATGCCGCGTGCGAACGCTTCGTAGCCCATGCTCTCGATGGGATTGGCGTAGCCCATGAGGATGAGCGGGGTGTCTGCGTTGGTTTCGCGAAAGCGCGCCGCGAGTTCGAGCGTTTGCTTGAGCGAGCCGCCGGCCTTTAACGCACGCTGCGCCGCCTTCTGGATGCTCGGCCCGTCCGCCATCGGATCGGTGAACGGAAAGCCAAGCTCGATAATATCAGCGCCGGCACCGGGGAGGCCGCGGAGAATTTCCAGGCACGTTTCGTGATCAGGATCGGACGCCATGATGTAGGCGATCAGCGCGGCGCGGTTTTCCCGCGCGAGCGAAGCGAAGCGGGCGGTGAGGCGCGCGCTCAAGACTCCCCCTCCCGTTGCGGGGGTCGATGCATTGCATCGACGGTTGGGGGGCGGGGTGAGGCGCGACGTTTGGAGTTTGGACCGCGCGTCTCCAGACGCGCTCTGCATTTCTCGCTGAACAAAGAGCGGGTCAGGAGACCCGGGCTCCCTGTCACCAAATGTGGCGCTTCACGCCACTCTCTACCCTCCCCCCGTTGGGGGAAGGGGGCGCATGGGCGCGATGCGACGCGAGTGGAGGAGCGAGCGGTCACTCCTGGCGCCCTTCGCTTTCATTGGAATTTATCGGGGAACAGCCGACCTCAAGAAACACCAACTCGGCGATACGGGGATCTTGCCAGCGATCCGCGTCCAATACCGAGAAGGCCAGCAATTGCCGGCAACCCCGCCGCGAGGAGTCGCGAGCTAGCAGGGCTGAATTTTGAAATGGCCGCCAGCCGGCTTCGAGTAGGTACGCGGCATATGTCTTCAAAAACTCATCCGTTCGACCAGCGTGGAATGTGACGCAGGCAGAAGGCCAAACTGGCGAAACGCATGTTTCCGACGCCACTGATCCCGCAGCGACCGGTATTTCAACAAGGTCGATCCAATCTTCCGCGAACGCGAAATTGCTGCCCAGCGTAAACGCGAGCGAGATTACGACGACGCGCCTCACAACCCCACTCCCAAAGCATCCGCCACGGTGAACACGTCCTTATCCCCGCGCCCGCAAAGGTTCATGACGATCAGCCCGTCGCGCCCCAGCTCCTTCGCCACATCCCCCACGCGCGCCAGCGCGTGGGCGGGCTCAAGCGCTGGAAGAATTCCTTCAAGTCGCGCGCAAAGCTGGAACGCGGCCAACGCCTCCTCATCCGTCGCGCTCAGATATTGTGCTCGCCCGATGTCGTGCAGGTACGAGTGCTCCGGCCCTACGCCCGGATAATCCAACCCCGCGCTGATCGAGTGGCCTTCGAGAATTTGGCCGTCTTCGGTCTGCAAAAGGTAAGTGCGGTTGCCGTGGAGCACGCCGGGGCGGCCGCCATTGATGGCGGCGGAATGTTCGAAGCGTTCGTCGATGCCGTGGCCGGCGGCTTCGACGCCGTAGAGCTTCACGTTCTCGTCGGCGATGAACGGATGGAACAGGCCGATGGCGTTGGAGCCGCCGCCGATGCAGGCCATCAGCGCGTCGGGCAGGCGGCCTTCGCGGTCGAGAATCTGCGCGCGCGCTTCGCGACCGATGATGCTTTGGAAGTCGCGCACCATTTCCGGGTAGGGGTGTGGGCCGGCGGCGGTGCCGATGCAATAGAAGGTGTCGTGAACGTTGGTGACCCAATCGCGCAAGGCTTCGTTCATTGCGTCCTTTAGCGTCGCGGCCCCAGCCGTTACGGGTCGTACTTCCGCGCCGAGCAGCTTCATGCGGAACACGTTCGGCTTTTGCCGCTCGATATCGGTGGCGCCCATGAACACGATGCACGGCAAGCCTAGCCGCGCGCACACGGTTGCGGTGGCGACGCCGTGTTGGCCCGCGCCGGTCTCGGCGATGATGCGGGTCTTGCCCATACGCTGCGCGAGCAGAATCTGGCCGAGGCAATTGTTGATCTTGTGCGCGCCGGTGTGATTGAGCTCGTCGCGTTTGAAGTAGATTTTCGCGCCGCCGAAATGCTGTGTAAGTCGCTCGGCGAAATAGAGCGGGCTGGGCCTGCCCACGTAATGGGTCCAGAAGTCCGCCATGGTGGCGGCGAAGGCAGGATCGGCTTGCGCGGCGCGATAGGCGCGCTCCAGATCGAGCACGAGCGGCATCAGCGTCTCGGCAACGAAACGGCCGCCATAAGGGCCGAAACGGCCCTCGGCGTCGGGGAGGTCCTGCCAGTTGCGGCGCGCGTCCATGAGTTTTCGTTTCAGGGAGGATTAAGCTCGGGCTGCGGCCAGGAACTCAGCGATCCGGCCCGGATGCTTTAGGCCGGGGGCGCTTTCGACGCCAGAGGAGACATCCACCAGGCCGGCCCCGGACGCGGCGATCGCCTCGCGTACGTTCTGCGGCGTGAGCCCCCCCGAGAGTAGCCAAGGGCGCGAAAAGGCTCGGCCTTTGAGGATTCCCCAGTCGAATGCCGCCGCGTTGCCCCCCGGGAGGCCACCCGGCGGCGGCTTGGCGTCGAACAACAGCATGTCGGCGGCGGCTTCGAAGGCCTGTACGCCGCCGAGATCGGCAGCGTGACCTATGCCGAGCGCCTTGATCACGCCCTTCGAGGCAAAGCCTCTAAGCGCCGCCGTGCGCGCCGGGCTTTCGCCGCCGTGGGCTTGGATCCAATCGGGCGCCGCGGCGCGCGCGATTTGGGCCAGGAGGTCGTCCCCAGCGTCCACCGTCACGGCGACGATTTCGGCACGCCCGCGCGCCTGCGCGGCAAGCGACATCGCGGCGTCGAAGCTCACGTGCCGTGGGCTTTTGGGAAAGAACACTAGGCCGATAAATCGCGCGCCATGATCCAGCGCCGCATCGAGCGCGGCGACGTCGCGAATGCCGCAGATCTTGGTTTCGGCCATCTGGGCTTGCCAGCTTGGAGCGCGCGGCTCCAGACGCGCATCGCAAACGTTGCAGGGAAGAGAGCGGGTCTGGAGACCCGCGCTCCAAGTTGTCGCTACTTCTTCAGCGCATCCCGGATTTCGCGCAGCAGCACGATGTCTTCGGGCGGCGGTGCCGGTACTGCCGGGGCGGCTTCGTCTTTTTTCTTCATGGAATTCATGGCGCGGATGATCAAGAACAGCACAAAGGCGACGATGGCGAATTTGATCGCGGCGTTGATGAACTTGCCATAATTGATCGCCACTTCCGGCGTGGCCGCTACATAGCCTGCGGCGCCCTCGGCGCCGATCGCGACCGTCGCCTGCTTGATCACCAGCTTCAGCGTCGAGAAGTCGATGCCGGCGAGCGCGAGCCCGATCGGCGGCATGATCACATCATCCACCAGCGATGAGACGATCGCGCCGAACGCTGCGCCGATAATCACACCGACGGCGAGATCGACAACGCTGCCGCGCATGGCGAATTCACGAAATTCCTTAAGCATGGACACTGCGGCGATCTCCCAAAGCCATGTGTGATCGCCGCGAAACAGCTGAGTTTGCCGGCGACGTCAAGTTTGGCGCGCTTACGGCTCCTCGCCGCCATTGACCTTGAGCCGCAATTCCTTTCCTGGCTTAAAAAACGGCACCTTCTTGGCCGCGACTTTGACGGTGGCGCCCGTGCGCGGGTTGCGGCCGGTGCGGGCGTCGCGTTTGCGGACCGAAAAAGCGCCGAACCCGCGCAGCTCCACGCGCCCGCCTTCGGCCAGCGCCACCGCGATTTCGTCGAGCACGATCTCGACGGCGCTTTCGACATCGGCCGCACGCAACGGCGCCATCTCTTCTTGCAGGCGGCTCACCAGCTCCGAACGCAGCATTTTGGGTGCTCCCACTTGTGTCCGTCAGACCCCGATAGAGAACCGCCCGCCCGCGCTCGTCAACTGCCGATAGGCTTGAAAATGCACAAAGAAAGGGCCCGACACGGGGATCCGCGCCGAGCCTTTCCAAAGAATCACATCATCTTAGGTTTTGTTGTTTCGGTCCTTCAAGGCCGCGCCCAGGATGTCGCCGAGCGAAGCGCCCGAATCCGACGAGCCGAACTTGGCGATGGCTTCCTTGTCTTCGGCCATTTCCATCGCCTTGATCGACAGCGACACCTTGCGGCTCGCCTTGTCGAAGCCGCTCACCATCGCATCGACGCGGTCGCCCACGGCAAAGCGGTCGGCGCGTTGTTCGGAGCGGTCACGCGAGAGATCGCTCTTGCGGATGAAGCTTCGCAGCGCGTTGCCTTCGCCGAACGCCACTTCGAGCCCGCCTGTCGCCACTTCCACCACTTCCACGGTGATGACTTGGCCCTTGCGGTACTCGGCGTCGGACATTGGGTCGGAGGCCACCTGCTTGATGCCGAGCGAGATGCGTTCCTTCTCGACATCAACATCAAGCACTTTGGCTTTCACCATGTCGCCCTTGTTGTGGCGGGCGAGCGCTGCCTCGCCCTGGTCGTCCCAGGAGATGTCGGAGAGGTGGACCATGCCGTCCAGTTCGGGGGTGAGGCCGATAAACAAGCCGAACTCGGTGACGTTCTTGATCTCGCCCTCGATGATCGAGCCAACCGGATTGGCGGCGATGAACGCATCCCACGGATTGGCCTGCACTTGCTTGATGCCAAGCGAGATGCGGCGCTTCTCGCCGTCCACCTCGATCACCTGAACATCGACCTCTTGGCTGGTGGACAGAATCTTCGAGGGGTGCAGATTCTTTTTGGTCCAGCTCATTTCGGAGACGTGCACCAACCCTTCGACACCAGCCTCGAGCTCCACGAAGGCGCCGTAATCGGTGATGTTGGTGACGCGGCCGGTGAACTTACCGCCGGTGGGATATTTCGCCGCCACGCCGTCCCACGGGTCGGTCAGCAGCTGCTTCATGCCGAGCGAAATGCGCTGGGTTTCCGGGTTGATCTTGACGATCTGGACTTTCACGGTGTCGCCCACGTTGAGCACTTGGCTCGGGTGATTGACGCGCTTCCAGCTCATGTCGGTGACGTGTAGCAGGCCGTCGATGCCGCCCAGATCCACGAACGCGCCGTAATCGGTGATGTTCTTGACGATGCCGTCGCGGACTTCGCCTTCCTTCAATTGGCCGACAATTTCCGCGCGCTCGGATGCGCGGCTTTCCTCAAGCACGGCGCGGCGCGAGACGACGATGTTGCCGCGTTGGCGGTCCATTTTCAGGATCGCGAACGGCTGCACGATGTTCATCAGCGGCCCGACATCGCGCACCGGGCGGATATCGACTTGGCTGCCGGGGAGGAACGCGTTGGCGCCGCCCAAATCCACCGTGAAGCCGCCCTTCACGCGGCCAACCAGCGCGCCGTTGACGGCTTCGCCGGCGGCGAAATTCTTCTCAAGACGCGTCCAGGCTTCTTCGCGGCGCGCCTTTTCGCGGCTGACGACGGCGTCGCCGAGGGCGTTCTCGATGCGGTCGAGGTAAACTTCGACGATGTCGCCCACCTTGGGGGCGCCTGAACCGTCGTCGAGGATGAATTCACGAACCGGGATGCGGCCTTCGGTCTTGAGACCGATATCGACCACGACGAAATCATTTTCCAGCGCGACGACGTGGGCGGGCATCACCCGGCCTTCGATCATGCCGCGCGACGTGAGGCTCTCATCCAGCAGGCTCGCGAAATCATCGCGCGTGGGGTTCATGGATGAGGAATGGGTTTCTACCGACATGCGTATTGCAACTCCAAATAATTAGGGCCGACCGGTTGGCTCCGGCGGTCTCGGCCCCACCATGGGGCCGTCCAATGTGGTTGTGCGAAAGCCTAGCTGCGCCAGATCGTCCCGCAGGCCTCAGGCCCCGGAACGCGCCAGCGCCGCATCGACAAAGCGACACGCGGCCTCCACCGACGCTTCTATAGAAAGGTCGGTCGTGTCCAGCAAGAGCGCGTCGGGCGCCTGGCGAAGCGGCGAATCCGCCCGGTTCAGGTCGCGTTCGTCGCGCTCGGCGATCTGGGCCTGCAATTCGGCAAAGCTGATCTGCTCGCCGCGGGCGCGGAGCTCTTTGAGCCGCCGCTCGGTGCGTGCGGGTAGGGATGCGGTCACGAACAGCTTCACGGCGGCGTCCGGGCAGATCACGGTGCCGATGTCGCGCCCATCCAGCACCGCGCCGGCGGGATCGGCGGCGAAGGCGCGCTGGGCCTCGCGCAGCACGGCGCGGACAGCGGGGAGGGCGGCCACCTTGGAGGCCGCCAGGCCAGCGGCGCTGGAGCGGATGCGGTGCTCGTCGATGGCCGTAAGGCTGAGGGCATGGGCCGCGGCGACCGCCGCCGCTTCGTCGCCAGGATCGCCCCCGGAATCGAGCACGGAGAGCCCCACGGCGCGGTAAAGCGCGCCCGTGTCGAGCCGCTTCAGCCCGAAACGCGCCGCAACGCCCGCGGCGATCGTGCCCTTGCCCGAGGCGGTAGGTCCATCGACGGCGATGATCATGGGCGCGCCTCTAGCAGGTGCGCGAAGGGGCGTCACGTTCCGTTGCGTGGTGTCTCAGCTTGAAGTTCCCGCGGAAGTCTTTGACCAAAATCGGTCCAGGGGCAGCCACCCGCGCGCGGACCGTCACAGGGCAGGAATTCGCCGAGAATGGTCATTCCGCTCCTACGGTGAAATGCCACGTCCCGCAAAAGTGGCCGCGACGTTGGCGTCGCGAGCGGTCGCGGCGACGATGTCGGCTCGACCTTCCGCCGTTCGCCCAAGGCGCAAGCGCGCAATACCCCGCCCATAGAGCGAGCCGATCAGGTTGGCGTCTCCGCGCACGGCCGCGTCATAGTCCGTGAACGCCGCTTGGAACTCGCCGCGTCGCAAATGTACGAGGCCGCGGCTGTCGAGGGTGCCGGCGTCGTTTGATCGAATGCGTAGCGATGCGTCACAATCGGCGAGCGCCTGATCAAGCTGTTGGCCCCATACGGCGCGGGCCCAGCAGCGTCCATTGAGCATGTCTGCGTTGTTTGGTTGCAGCCGGATCGCCTGGTCGAAATCGGCGACGGCGCGGGCGTAGTCGTGCTGGGCGTGATAGGTGAGGCCGCGATTGTAGAAGGCGTTCGCATCTTGCGGATTGAGCCGGATAGCCTGGTCGTGGTCGGCGATGGCGCGGGCGTAGCGCCTCAACACCGTCTCCCTTCCGTTCTGGCGGAGGGTCAGCTCCGCCGCGAGCGCGTCCCCCGCCGAAAACTCCAACGACGCGCCGGTTTCGTCCTGCTCGAACTGGGTTGACGATGTCGCACGTAAGTCGAAGGCAGGCTGATCGACGATCTGCACCTTCAGCGCCTCGCCTTCGAGAGATATCGTCAACGTCACTTCGCTATTCGCGTACCCGCCGACGAAGCGTTCCAAGGTGGCGCGCGGTAGCTGCAACGCGACGGGCGCAACCGGAAGAGGTTCGTTCGTTCGCGCGCCGATCTCGCCGTCGCCTTCGCCGTTGGCAAAGAACCGAATGCCGCCGACTGCGCCGCCCGCGTCGCGCTCCAGCTTGAGGCGGCTGAAACCATCAGGATAGAGAAAATCATCGACGCCGATCGGGGTCAGCACCAGGCGCGGCATGCCACTCCGTTGCGATGTCAGATTTTCATCTACCACGCGAAGCGTGCGGGTGGTGTCGGCATCGAAGCGGTAGACGCCCTCCATCGCCTGCAACGCCGCCACATCGACCGCCATGGGTGTCATGTCCGGATAGGGATCGCCCAGCGCTATCGCCGCCAGTCTGCGCGTCAGCGGGTAGCCATCGTTGACGCCCTGGTGGGCGTCGTCATTTTCCAACACCACCACGGTAATGTCGGGTCCAGGCAGGTAGCTCAGCGATGAGATGAAGCCGAAAATGCGTCCGCCGTGCCAAAACTCTTGGTGATCCCGCATGGCGCCGTTGAACAAACCGAAACTATATCGGATCTCCGCCGCCGCAGCCTCGCCGACGGGCGTTATCATCTGCGTATAGGCTGCGCTTCTGAGCACGCGGCCTTCGTGCAAGGCGCGGTTCCAAGTGAGCAGATCATCGACATTCGACACCAGCGCACCCGCAGCATGCGCCTGGGTCATACTTAAAGTGAGCATCGGCACGACCGTATCGCCCTCATAGGAATAACCGTGCACTTGGCCCGCGAACCTTGGGTCGGCGCTGTAGCCAGTGTTGTTCATGCCGAGGGGTTCGAAGAGCGCCTGTGCGAGATAGGCATGCCAGGGCATGCCGGTCACCGCCTCGATGACCGCGCCGATGAGCACGTAGCCAGAATTGCTGTAGGCCCAGCGCTCACCCGGCGCGAAATCCGGCGGTTCGTCTCCAAACAGCATGACGATCTGCGCCGTGCTCATGTCCTCGCGGATCGGCCCATCCATATAGCCGGGCATGCCAGTGTAGTTCCTCACACCGGAGGTGTGGTTGAGCAATTGCAACAGCGTAATCCCGTCGCCACCGGGGTAGTCCGGGAGGTACTTCGACAACGGATCATCGAGGCTCACTCTTTCTGCTTCGACGAGTGTAAGTAGACCGGCGGCTGTAAATTGCTTGGTCACAGAACCGATGCGAAAAACCGACTCCGGTCGTAGCGGCACATGAATGTCGACGTCGGCCTCGCCGCGTGCCGCACGAAAGAGCACCGTGTCGCCGCGCGCGACCAGCACCGCTGCGCCCGGACCTTCAGTAGAATGGTTGCGCACAAAGAGATCGTTGGCATAGCGCGCTATGGCAGCCTCCGACATGTGCTCGGCGGGCGCTCGCTGCGATGCGCAACCCATTGCGAACGGCGCCACGCACAGCAACAGGGCCATTTTCCAAACACGTTGTTTCATGCCTAAATCCTCCTACTAAACGCTTAGTATTACCCGACAAAAAAACGCTGTCAGTCCGCTGGGGCGCAGGGCGGTTCCGGCGGCGGCGAGTGCGAAGCGTTTTCGCGCGCGACTTCGGCAAGCCAGCTGCGAACACTGGAATCGACGGGACGAACTTCCCCGTCTTCCCTATACACCTCCGTGAATCGGCCGCGTGCATCGATGCTCGCCCGATAAAAGCGTTGCTTGCCTGGCTCGTTGGCCGTGATCTGGCGATAGTCGCTGGGCCCGAGTTCGCCCACGGTGGAAGACTGATAAACTAGGTCATGCGCGCGGGCGCCAGGCATGCCTATCTGCGTGATCAAGAGCACGCCGGACACCGCCAGGGCGCCGAACGCAGCCAGAGCCCTCCAGCCCCCGCGCGACGGCGGGCCGGAAAGCAGACGCCTAACGCGTTGCAGCAGCGACCCTCCATTGGCTGCGAGGCTAAAGCGAGGCGCAACAAACCGCGTCTGCTCAAGCATCGCCAGCGCTTCAGCAACGACAATGGGGTCTCCGCACACAGCTGCCGCGAGATCGTCGCAGGCGTGTTCGCGCTCTTGGCGGATGCGCCGGCCGAGCCACCACACGGCAGGATGGAAGAACAACATGCATTCGATCACGCGCTGCACGCTGTTCCACAGCCAATCCAGGCGCGCAATATGCGCAAGCTCGTGCGCCAGTAATGCTTCCAGCTGCGCGGTTGGAATACGTGACAAGAGCGACGCTGGCAGCCAGATGATCGGCCGCAGCAAGTGCGTCGCGCACGGCGCGAGCACCTCATCGGAAAGCCGCACAGCGATAGTGCGGGCGATGCCGAGCGCGCTTTGCAATTGGTCCACGCGCCGGCGCCACGCGGACGGCAAGCCCTGATAAGGGACGCGCTCCATCGCGGCTATCGTATGCAGCCCGCCAACATAGTGCACCAGCATCCAGCTAAGGCCTGCAAACCAAAGCAGCACCAGGGCAGACGCCACCGGCGTAGAATCCAGCCCCATCGCCTCAAACTTCAACGTAGCTATCGCCGCCAGCAGGCCATCGTTGATTGGCGTATCGGACAGCGAGAAACGCAGAAACTGCAGTACCGGCGCGAGCGCCATCGCGAACAGAAAGACCATCGCGATGCTGTGCTGCCAAGCCGCGCTCGTACGCACCATGGCCCGGAGCGTCAGCGCAGCTGCCACGGCCAGCAACCCGCCCTGCCACAGCGAATGCAACAAGGCCGACGCTAAAGCTGGCGCGTACCCGTCCATCACTCGTCCTTCCGCTTCGCCTTAGCCTGGGCGATCAGCTTTGAAATAGCCTGGAGGTCGTCGGCGCTTGCGATCTCATCGTCGAGCGCACGCTGCATCAGGGTCACAGCCGATCCCGAGAACGCGCGGCGCATCAGGTCCTTCAGCAGCGACGCCTGCACCACGGGTTCGGCGTGCGCCGCGCGGTAAGTATGGCTGCGCTCAGATTCATCGCGGCGCGCCAGCCCCTTGTCCGCCATGATCGTGAGCATTTTCAGCACCGTCGTGTAAGCCGTGTCCTTTCCGCGGGAAAGCACTTGATGGACTTCGCGCACGGTCATCGGCGTCTTGCGAGACCACAACACGCGCAGGATAACCAGTTCGCCCTCGGTGGGGTTGGGAAATGCAGTTGCCATTAAAGGGCGCCAATCTTCTACGAGACAACCCGTACTAAGACTTTAGTAATTTGTCAAATGTTGCCTACACCGCACTTTCATTTTCCCTTTGATCCCCTCGATCAAACCAAGACCCGAATACTTTCTATCGCGATCATGCAGGCGTCCACCGTGTTGCACCGTGCTTTCGTGTCTAGGCTGAACGCGATTGCCGCCCGCGCGGACGAATGTTCTGTTTTCTCCACTGATCTCCATGACGGCATGGGCTGGCCATTGGTGGGAAGCCGAACATGGGGCAAGCGAGGTTACATCGAAGCACAACACTGCGATGGAGACCAAAAGTTACATGAGACCGCGTCTCGCCAACCTCTTCCACTGAGGGCCGTCACGGTTGCCGCTCGAAGAAGGCCCAGATCACTTCCGGCCCGTTGGGTTGCTTGGGCGAGGGGCCCAAAAGTCTCTCATGGCGCCGGTACGGCTGAGGCATGCCATGTCCGCCGCCGTGAATGGCGACGAGTTCCACCTCCACATTGGCGTCGCTGCGCCAGAGTGTTCGTTCGACGCGAACATCGTGGGTTACTTCGGTCTCGTTCGTCTCAGGCGCCCCAGCGATGTTGTTGAGGTCCGCAAAGTATTGACCCGACTCGCGCGACGAGCGGACCGTGCCGTTCTTGTAAAACAAGCCTAACAGGCTGACCTCCCCGCCATCGAACGGGACCAAGGGATCCTCCGTCCCGTTCATGATCATGACGGAAGAAGTACCGTGCCCTGTTGGTTCGCAATTGAAATTCTCCGGCGTCGGTACATTTGCCGATACCGCTGCAACCGCGCGAAAGCGGGACGGCGCTTCAAGCGCGAGACGAAACGCCATAAAACCGCCACGGGAACTGCCAGTGGCAAACACGCGGCCCGGGTCGATACCGATTGTGCTGATGAGCTTATCGACCAAGCTCGTGATGAATTCCACGTCGTCAATGTCGACCTCGTTCGTATCGACATCACCGACAATGCTGCACGTGTCCCAATAGCCTTCGTAGCCACTGGGATAGACGACGGCAAAGCCGCGTTCGTCGGCCAGGCGCTCGAAACCATACCCCGTCTCAATTCGCATTTGCGCGCCGTTCAGACCCGACCCGTGCATCACCACCACGAGCGGCGCTCCTTGCGCTAGCCCCTGGGGCACGTAGAGCCGATAAGTTCGCTCAAGCCCGCCAACCTCAATAGTCTCTTTGGTTAGCGTGCCGGACAGTTGTGGAATCTCCGGAGCGGGCGAATAGACGAAGTAACCGAACAGCGCGCCCAGCACGGCGCCCAACGATACAACGGCGATCAAGCTCCAAAGCAAAAAGCGTAGAAATATTCTCATGGCTGTTTCTCAGCTTTCCAGGAGCAAATGAGCGGAACGGCGGGTCTTTGTTTGAGCCTTCCCGATGGCTCTGCGCTTAAGGTCACCACCATCGATCTCCAGGCTTCAGCAAGTAGTTGGCCAGCACATATCGCCATGGAATGACGAAGAGAAAAATGACTCCCATCAAGCAGTTTTGAGCCGTCTCCCAATTCTCCTGGTCCATTTGGTCGGCCGACCACAGGGGCATTCCAACTGCGATCAGCCATATCGACTTCCAGATCAGTTCGAACAAAAGCACAGGCAACATCTGCAGCGGATATCGAAGCCCCAGCACCGCCAAAATCGACACTGCCCCCAGCAAGCCGCATCCCACTCCATGCCAGAGAGACCACGGTGTCGGGTGGCGGATGATTTGAGGCCATATGGTGAATGCGAGCCCCACGGCGATAAGTAGGTAGCCGGCCCTCATCAGATACAGGCGCAACGTCGATACTTCTGCCACCCTTACTTTCCTTCCAGGAGGTGTGACGAGCCGCTCAAGATGCGGTCGCACCACGCTTGAACGTGTTTGTGAATTGAACCCTAAGCAGCCGGAGCAGCATCAGGCTCGTTGTTCGCCAGCTTGGTCCTTCCATCGTTGAGCATTCACTCCCATCACGAGCAGCCATAGGGCCAGAGACGCCTCACCCAGGACAGAGCCAATCAACATCATCAGGGGGGACATCTGGCGCGCGAGCGGTGGAAACAGGTAAAGCATCCAGGCAACGCCGCAAATGAACAGCGGAAGTCCGATGATTCGCGGCATGAAATCCGATCTGGCGATCAGGCAACCGATAAGGGCGAACCAAAATCCCAAGAACACCACGTAGATGTTGAGTGTTTGCTTGCTTAATCGGATGAACAGGTACGCCAATTCCTGCAGCTGTGGTGTCACGGACTCAGGAGCGACATCTCTCAACACAAGTAAGGGCGCGAGATAGAAAAGGCTGGCCAGGGCTTGAATTGCGCATCCCACTAAAATGACAAACACCGCGTAGAGAGAAACGCTTTTGCTGACAGGCTTGAATAGCTCATAGATGAAAAGAGCCCGCGCGAGCTGAATTCCGACAGCAATCAGGGAGCAGGTGAATCCAAGCTGAAACAAGGGTTGGTTTGCAAGAATGTTGGTGGCGGTAGCCGCCGGATTGCCGGCCATGACAAACATTGAGCGAATGTTCGCCTGTCCGGCGACTGCCATCGGTAAGAGCACTGAGAAGAGTCCGGCCAATCTCGCCGTCACGCGGGGCGATGATTCTGAACGTCGTTCTTTCATTTCACGTCCTCTGGCCCGCCGAATCTGGCCGCTCGGCCTAGGGTTGGCGTAGTGACGCCCTTGAAGAGTAACCACAGGCCGAGCGGCACTTCGAAGGCCAGCATCGGCAACCAAAGCAGCGAAGCGGCGGCGCCATCGAGAAACCCGGCAAGCTGCAATGGAAGGGCGATCACCAAGAGGCCCGAAGCGGCGATGCCGAGCCACGCCAGCGGCGCCGGAACGACGCGGCCGCGCACGAAGAGGACCGCGAACAGCAAGCTGCCAACGGCGAAGAAGCTCGACGTCAGGGCCACATTCGAGCGCAGAAGATATGCGGCCAACATCTGTGCGGAGTTCGCGTCTTGCCCGCCGCCTCCGGCCGCATTCGCTAGCCACAGCAGGTCCAGATTGTTCGGCACCGAACCCGCGATCAGGAAGCCTTCGCAGAGACGGCAGACCAGCGCGAACATCGCCAATTGCTCGCCTTGGCGCCAGGTGAGCGCGTAAAGCGTCACGCCTAGGGTCATTGCGGAAAAGCTGCATGCCAGATCCAGCAACACCACAAAGCGAAGCTCCACCACGTGATGGGCAAGCGTTGCGAGCTTGGCGGCGATGTCGATGCCGGCGGTTGCCCGACCGAAAAGAAGCAAACTGGCGATGCCCGCCGCGATGTAGAAGAGGAAGGTGAAGCCCGCAATTCGAGCGCTCCCTCCCGATGGGCCGGCTTCCCGTCCGGCTGCGCCCGATCGGGTCACGGCGCGGCCACCGCTGCTTGTCTTGCCCGCACGCCGAAGACAAGCAGCCAGAGCGTTAGCGCCAATTCCCCGAACAAGATGGGGGTGGCGATGTCGAACGCGATTGTCTTGTACTGCGGCAGAATCAGCCCGATGAAGCTCAGCGCCACATAAGCAAGGCCGTTCAGGATGAGCCACACCCCGATCAGGCGCGGAATAAAGCCCGACCGGAACACCAGCGCCCCCAAGGGAAGAAGCCAGAGCCCCCAGAAGATCTGCGAAACCAGAACCCCTTGTCTGTCAATGGTCATCATCAGCATCGCCAGCGCGTCCCGCTGGGGCTTGTCGAACACGGCCAAGAATTCGCCGCCGCGCACGAATGCGAGCGTGGCGACTTCATTCGCGCTACCCAAGAATGCCAAGGGTACATCGATCATAATGAGCACCACCATCATGATCGCAAGCGTCTGGTCCACGCCCTTGAGCAAGCGATAGAGCAAGAGCACGACCGATACGAAAATGAGTTCGGAGACGATGCCGACGACGATGCTGGCCAGGAACAAATTCTGATTGGCCAGGATGTTGCTGACTGTAGCGGTGGCGTCCCCAGGCACGAAAATCCGCCCCGGCACGTAAAGAAGCGTGAACGGCCCCATGAACGCCAACAGCAGGTACAAGAAGCCTGTCAGCCGCGCTGTCCTCTTGAGCGAATCCATAACGCTAAGCTCCTTGTTGGTTGCTCTGTTCCCGAATGCGACTGGCGGTCTTGGCCTAGCATCGCGACCGCGAACCAAAACATGGCGGCGGCGCTCACGGATTTATTCGCGACGGAATTTGCCTCCTGCCCGCCGGTCGCTACAGCTTCAGTCATGCGCTCCCCGGCGCGGCAGCGGCAGACCTAAATGCCTTTGTGAATTGAACCCAAAGCATCCAGAAAATTAGAAACGCCAGCGGCGCAAGCGCCAGCACAATGAGAATCGGTGACCCTCGAACGGACTCAGGGAACACTTGCGCCTGACCAAGGAAGAGAGAGCCAGAAGCGATGAACAGAGCAAGGCACATGCGCCAGAGATGCCGCGCGATGCGCTGGGCGCCGGAGATGCCGCGGCGCAGAATCAGGTGGAGGTCGCCGGCCGCCGCGATCCCCGCGACACCTGCGAAGATGTAGTTGGCTTGCGGCGGCTGTCCATCGATCATGCCTGTCGGGCTGGCCGCCGCCTGAAGTATGAATATTACGCCGGCCGCAGCGACGCCCAAGGCGACCAGAGGTGCCCCAAATTCGAAGCGGCCGATGCTGCCTTCCTTGCGCTGAACGGTTGCCCAGGCCGTGGCCACTAGGTAGAAGGTGATGATCCCGGCCACGATGTTGACCCGGTCCCCCATCAAGACAGCGACCGGCGCAGCGATCCCGGACATGGTCAGCATGGCGACGAAAAACAAGTTTCCAGCCATGCGATGCAAGCGTCCGCCTTTGCGGAAAACCAGCGCCGCGGCGCCGGAGATCAACCCAACGCCGCCGCCGCCGATATGCAGGTAGAGAACGGTGTTCGCCGCGAAGTGCACCCATGCAGGGGCGTCGGGATCGACGTCGAGAGTGTCCGCCAGCGCGGCGCCGCCGCAGAGAGCGAATACACCTGTTGTCAGCACGAGGAAGAACAAGGCGCGTAGGACAAGTCCGGCCCCGGAGAGGCGCAGGGACGATTTTTCGGTCACGCTAGTGCTCCGACCGTCGTCACTTGCGTTTCCATAATCATCTGCGGCCTTTGCGAGCGCTGTTGCTCGACGGCTCACTATTGTCGATTATCGATATAACCGCCATGATAGTGCGTTACGACCGCATGATCGCTTGTGACAAGGTACTATGAGCCGATGTCCGAACTCACTGTGTCCGCCGGCATGGCGCGGGGCCTGATCACATTCGCGGCGACAAGGGGCGCCGATCAGCATGCGCTGACCGAGCGCGCCGGCATCGACCCCGCGGAACTGAAAGATCAGGACAACCGCATTCCGTTCGAAAACTATGTGAGGCTGATGCGTGCGGCGCAAGCGATGTGCAACGACCCAGCTTTGGCGCTGCACTACGGCGAAATCGTCGATTTGTCCGAGGTGTCAATCGTTGGCCTCATCATGAACGCCTCCGAGACCATGGCGGACGCTTTCATCCAAATGCAGCGCTTCGGTCGGTTGGCGCTCGAAGTCGAAGGCGTGGGCGCCAACACGCGGTTTGAGGTCGCCCAACGAGATGATGAGTTATGGATGGTGGACACGCGCGCCAATCCCAATGAGTTTCCCGAACTCACGGAAGCCACCTTCGCTCGCTTGGTCTGTGGCCCGCGCCGCTTCCTGCCAAGGCGGCACGTTCTGGAAGTCCACGTGACGCACCAAGCCCCCACGCATCGCGCTGAATACGAGCGCATCTTCCAATGCCCGGTGACGTTCGCGAGTCACTGGAACGCCATGCGTTTAGACCCGCAGGCCGCGACTTGGCGCGTAGCGCTTCAACCGCGCTATGTATTCGGCCTCCTCACGGAGCGCGCCGAGGAGCTGTTGAAAGACTTGGAGGATGCCAAAACCGCCCGCGGTCGCGTCGAGGGCTTGTTATTGCCTATTCTGCATACGGGCGACACGAGTGCAGACAAAATCGCAGACGCGATGGGGTTCAGCCGTCAGACGCTTTTCCGCAAATTGAGGGCGGAAGGGGTGACGTTCGAAAAGGTGCTGGACGCATTGCGCCACCGCATGGCGCTCCACTATTTGAGCGGCAAGAAGGTCTCGGTGAATGAGACGGCCTACCTTGTCGGCTTTTCCGACCCGGCCGCCTTCTCGCGCGCCTTCAAACGCTGGACAGGCACAAGCCCACGCGAGATGCGCTCGTCACAGACATGATGCAAAGAGGATTTGTGGGGTGTCTCCCAAGCGATCAGGCGACCGGCAAGTATGGGCCAATCCGGCTCTGATGGCCACACTGTTGCGAATGGCCGGCTTTCTCAAGACTTCCCACCCCCCAGCGACAGCAAATCTGCGCGAATTGGCGGATTTCAAAAGGACGCACTACCTTCCGTTGCGTTGACTTGACAGGCGCACGCGGCGCGCGGCGGATTCAATGCATGACCGCTGAACACTACGACGTCCTCATCGTTGGCGCCGGCCTTTCGGGCGTTGGCGCGGGTTATCACCTGACCACCAAATGCCCGGACAAGAGCTATGTCATCCTTGAAAACCGTGACGCCATCGGCGGCACGTGGGATTTATTCCGCTACCCCGGCGTCCGCTCCGACAGTGACATGTTCACGCTCGGCTACGCTTTCAAGCCGTGGACCGAGGCCAAGGCCATCGCCGACGGGCCGTCGATCCGAAAATATGTGCGCGATACCGCCGCAGAGCACGGCATCGACAAGCACATCCGCTTCGGCCACCGCGTAAAGCGCGCGTCGTGGTCGTCCAGCGAGGCGCGCTGGAGCGTCGAGGCCGAGCACGACGGCGCGCCACGGCTTTTCACCGCGAAATTTCTGTTCATGTGCGCCGGCTATTACAATTACGAGCAGGGCTACCTGCCGGATTTCAAGGGCGTTGACCTTTTCAAGGGCAAGCTCGTCCATCCCCAACGCTGGCCGGAGGATTTGGATTATTCAGGCAAGCAAGTCGTCGTCATCGGCTCGGGCGCGACGGCGGTGACGTTAGTGCCGGCGATGGCCGAGAAGGCCGCCCACGTCACCATGTTGCAGCGCTCGCCGACCTATATGGTGTCGATGCCGGCGGAGGATAAGTTCGCCAACAGCTTGCGCCGCAATTTGCCGGCGGGCTTGGCCTACGACATCACCCGATTTCTCAAGATTACCTTTCAGCAGATATTCTTCCGGCTGGCCCGCGCGCGTCCGAAGCGCACGCGCGAGCGCCTGATCGGCCTTATCCGCGAGCAGCTCGGCCCCGATTACGATATCGAGAAGCATTTCACGCCGCGCTACGATCCCTGGGATCAGCGCTTGTGCTTGGTGCCCGACAACGACATGTTCGAAGCGATTCGTGCCGGCAAAGCCTCGGTCGTCACCGACCAGATCGAGACCTTCACCGAGAAGGGCCTCAAGCTCGCTTCCGGCGCCGAACTCGAAGCGGACATCATCATCACCGCGACGGGCCTCAATCTGCAGATACTCGGCGGCGCCGAATTGCGCGTCGACGGCGCATTGGTCAAACCCGGGGACAGCTTCGTTTATCGCGGATCGATGTTTTCCGATGTGCCGAACTTTGCTTCGGTGTTTGGCTACACCAACGCCTCGTGGACGCTTAAAGCCGATCTGATCAGCGAATATGTTTGCCGCCTCATCAATTACATGGACGAATACGGCCTTGGCCAGGCGACCCCGCGCATGCTCAAGTCTGGACCTGGCGCCGAGCACGAGGAGAAACCCTTCGTTGATTTCTCGTCCGGCTATTTCCAGCGCGTGCTGCACTTGTGGCCCAAGCAGACCACGCACGCGCCGTGGAAACAGAATCAAAGCTACGCGCACGATTTGATGAACCTTCGCTATGGCCCGATCGAAGATGGCGTGCTGGAGTTCAAGCCCTCGCCCGTCACACCGAGGGCAGCTTCGGCGCAGGCGCGGGCGCCGGCATTGGTTTGAGATGAGCGCCGCTGGCGCGCGAGCGCGCGCTGGGCTACCACGACCCGTTCGGATCGGGATCGCCACGTGAAATCACTGAGCTTTGTCGTATTGCTTGCGCTGGTCGCGGGCTTGGCCACGGGCGCTTGGATTCGCGCTGACGGCGCGCAGTTCACCCAAGCCGCGGAGATCATCGAAGCCTTCGGCGGCCTTTGGCTGAACGCGCTGCGCATGACCGTGGTGCCGCTGGTGTTCTCGCTGCTGGTGGTGGGCATCGCTTCGGTGAGTGATGCCGCCGCGACCGGGCGCCTGGCGGCGCGGGCGGTGCTGTTGTTTTCGGTGCTTTTGACGTTCGCTGGGATCTACGGCGTGTTGGCCACCGAAGGCGCGCTGCTGCTGTGGCCGGTGGACCGCGAGGCCGCGGCGGCTTTCATCACCGGCGCCGGCGGGGCTGGGGCCGAAGTTCCCGCGCCGCCGACTTTCGTCACTTGGCTGCAGGGGCTCGCCCCCGCCAACCCGGTGAAAGCCGCCGCCGAGAGCGCCATTTTACCTCTGGTGGTGTTTGCGGTGTTCTTCGGGTTCGCCGCCACACGGCTCGAAGCCGCCCTGCGCGGGCTTCTGGTAAGCCTATTCCGGGCGGTTTCGGAAGCCATGGTGGTGATTGTGCGCTGGGTGTTGTTGGCGGGGCCGTTTGGGGTGTTCGCGCTATCGCTCGGCGTGGGTTTGCGCGCCGGCTTGGGAGCGGCGGGCACATTGTTTCAATATGTTGTCATCGTGTCGGTGGTGACGCTCTCGGTTACTATTATAGCGTGGCTCTTTGCGTTGATGTTTGGCCGCCAGTCGATTGGCAAGTTCAGCGCCGCCGCCGCCCCGGTGTGGGCGATCGCCTTTTCGACGCAATCGTCACTCGCTTCGCTGCCGGCGATGATCGAAGCCGCGCGCACTTTGCGCATCCCCGAACGCGTCGCCGACCTCATCTTGCCGCTGGCGGTGGCGGTGTTTCGCTTCACCAGCCCGGTCGCGAACCTGGCCGTATGTTTCTTTGTCGCGCACCTTTATGGCATCGAGCCCAACGCACTGCAGATCGCCGGCGCCATTGTGGTGGCGTTTGGCGTGAGCGTAGGCTCCGTGGGTTTGCCGGGGCAAATCTCGTTTATCGCTTCGGTGGCGCCGATTTGCATGGCGCTTGGCGTGCCGATCGAATTGCTCGGAATCCTGCTGGCGGTGGAAGTCATCCCCGACATCTTCCGCACGCTGGGCAACGTCACCGGCGATTTGGCGGCGACATCGATTTTGGCGCGTGGGCAAAAGGATTAACTTGGGCGGGGGTCGACTACACCTCTTCGATATCGGCCCCTAATCCCCGCATGAAGCCGGCGAAATCTGGGAACGAGGTGTGGATCATTTCCGCGTCATCGACGATCACCGGGTCTTTCGACGCCATGCCGAGCACCAGGAATGACATCGCCACGCGGTGATCGCCGTGGGTGCGGATGCTGGCGCCGCCGCGCACGCCCTTGGGCCCGGCGCCGCGCACGATCAGCCCGTCGGGCAATTCCTCGGCGTCGACGCCGCAGGCGCGCAAACCCTCCACCATCAGCGTAATGCGGTCGCTTTCCTTCACTCGTAGTTCCGCGGCTCCGACAATGCGCGTCTCGCCCTCGGCGAAGGCGGCGACCACTGAAAGAATGGGAAACTCGTCAATCATCGAGGGTGAGCGCAAGGCGGGTGGTGCGCCGCCCTTAAGCCGGCTCGTGCGCACGACAAGATTGGAGATCGGCTCGCCGATCGGATCGCGACGCTCCTCAAAGCTGAGCGCGGCCCCCATTTCGATCAGCGTGTCGTACAAGCCGAGCCGCAACGGGTTCACCAGCACGTCCTCTATCCGCACTTCGGATTTCGCGACGATCAGCGCCGCCGCCGCCGGAAACGCCGCCGAAGAGGGATCCGCCGGCACATAAATGTGCGCGCCCGTGAGCTTGCTTGGCCGCACCCGTGGATGCATCGCGCCATCGAGTTCCACTTGGTCGATCGCGGCGCCGAACACGCCGAGCATGCGTTCGGTGTGATCGCGAGAGCGCTCCGGCTCCACCAGCACCGTCTCGCCGTCGGCTTCGAGTCCAGCCAGCAACACCGCTGATTTCACCTGCGCCGACGAAACCGGCGCGCGGTAGGTGATGCCCTTGAGCCGTCCGCCGTGGACCACGAGCGGCAACGTCATGCGCCCGCCATCGAACCGTGCGCCCATCTGCGAGAGCGGGGCGATGATCCGGTTCATGGGCCGGCGGCGTAAGGATTGGTCGCCGTCAAAACGTGCGCTTAGCGGATAGCCGCTGGCCGCGCCGATCAGCAGCCGAGCGCCCGTGCCCGAATTGCCGCAATCGACCGTTTCGCTGGGCTGGCGGTAGCCGCCCGCTCCGGCCACCGTCCACCCGCCGTCATCGCGCCGCGCGATGGGGGCGCCGAACAGACGCGCCGCCGCCGCGGTGCGCATGACGTCGTCCGCCTCGAGCAGACCCTCGATTTCAGTGCGCCCCCGCGCCAGAGCGCCCAGAATCAGCGCCCTATGGGAAATCGACTTGTCGCCGGGAGGGCGGGCCCGACCGCGTAGGGGGCCGGCGAATCGCGCCTTGAGACGCATGATGGCGGTGCTCGTGCTCGGTGCTGGACAGCGGAAAGACAAAGCTTTTGACAGCCGCGCCCGATGGTGGCAAGCGAGCGCCCCGCGCCGAAAAGGGTTGTCTGAGCGGGAATTGAGGGGAGACGCTCTTGGCCAAGACCGATTTGGGAGACAAGCAGGTCTGTCCGAGCTGCGCCGCGAAGTTCTACGATCTGCGCAAGCGCCCGGCAGTTTGCCCCAAATGCACCACCGCCTTCGACCCCGCCGAGGAAAGCGTGCGCTCCCGCCGTGGGCGCTCGCGCGTCGCCGCGCACGATCCGAACTACGACGATGACGAGGAAGTCGACGCCAAGAAGGCCAAGGCCAGCGAGGGGGACGACGACGAGGAAGAGGTGGAAGAGGCCGTCGCGATCGACGCCGAGGTAGAGGTCGAGGCCGTGGTCGCGGCCGATGACGACGACGCCGAGCCCACCGGTGACGAACTTCCTGAAGGATTTTCCGAGGAGGAAGCCGACCTTGGCGCGGAAGCCGTCGACGACGATTCCGTGCCGATGTTGGAAGACGAGGAAGAATTTCCGGAAGACGCCATCGGCGAGCTTCCGGGCGAGGACGAGGACGACGGCGGACGCTAAGGCCGCTTGAACACTGTTTAGGCGAAGCGTAAGTGTCGCCTCGCAAGATGGGGCCATAGCTCAGCTGGGAGAGCGCCTGCATGGCATGCAGGAGGTCAGCGGTTCGATCCCGCTTGGCTCCACCAATTTGTTCAAGCACTTAGCGAAAACTTCAGACCAAAAACGATCCACAGAATAAACGCTGTACGAGTTCAGTACGAGTTCGCTAAGCGTAAAACCGTGCGCGACGCGCATGCCGCTTGTCGCCTCAAGTGCAGTGCATTGCACTCCGAAAAATGACTGGGTGCGAAAGAGCCCTTGCTCCCCTGGGGGGCATTCTTAAGTCGTCAAGTTCCGCAAAGGTGGTTTAATCTGCCAGCGCTAGCGAGCAACAGCTTTGGGGGGACACAGCCGCTGGTAAGAATGTGGCCGCCTGAGCTGGATTGGCCCATTGCGGACATCGAAGCCCGGTCGGATTTCCGGAAATGTGATGGGCTTCATATTTGGAGCAGATAAGACAATCGCTGAAGTCCGCGTTGGGGCCTGAACTGGCTCGTACCAAACACGTTGAGGTAACCTGGCGATAAACGCCACGCCCATTGCGGCTCAGCTGACGCAACACTAGAGGTATGCCAATCCAGGGGATGGGGGATGGCATGCTTGCGAGGCTGACGACAAGGCTGCTGACATTGGGCATATTTCTTCTTGCCTTTGGCGCAGTCGAAAACGCGCATGCCCGCCCCGCGCTCCCACGAGACATGGAGGGAGATGAGTTCGCATGGTTCTACAATCAGCCTGGCGTCGCTTTGCAACAATATCGTCAAGATGAAGCGCTCTGCGCGACGTTAAGGCGTCAGTACGTCAGTCAAGGGCAATATGGACAAGGGCTTGTGACGGACATATTTGCCGCGGCTATGTCTCCCGGACGAGACAGCGCGCAGCGCGACAATTGCATGAGAACCAGGGGATATCGCCGTTTCGAAATCCGTCCTGGCAATCAGCGTGCTTTCATGCAGCGCCTTGCTCAAAGCGGCGAAGAAGTAGTTGAAAACTACGTGTCATCGCCCAATCCCCCAGAGGGGACGCTGGCGGTTGAATGGCATAACGAATACATGGATCCAGGGACGTCGGTCTATGCGCGAGAAACGCTGAACATGCCAGCGCCGGGGCAGCCGATCGCGAGATCTGAAGCCGCCGGCATCAATTTTTTCTATCTGCGAAGTCACTCAGCGCGCGAGATTGTGGTGGGTGACGCGTATGAGCCGGACATGGCGACTATTGTCTTGGCCATGACGACGCCATCAGGTGAACGTGTTGCATTCAACCGAGACATTCTGGCTTTTCTGAAGATTGAACCGGAAAGCGGCAATGTTCCGCTGTTAAATGGGCATCCCACATTCATCAATTTGGGCCAGTGGAATCGGGAGCGGGTGCCGGAGAGGTTTCAGGTGTTTCGGGTGCCGGCGGGACGATACGCACTTTGGAGGTTTGTAGATACTGGCAATAGAGCAGTTGATTTTTGCTTGCGCACCATTGCGTTCGATGTGCGTGCTGGTGAAGCTGTCTATGCTGGTCGCTGGCGACTTGCGGAGGGCCAGCCGCTCAATTTGAGCATGGCGGATTCTGATGATGCCAGAAATGCTCTGCGGCAGATCTCACCTGAGCTGGCGGACTCAATGCAGCTAGCGACTTATGTGAACGGCGTTAAGTTGCCATGTAGCACGTACTATTTGCCAGAGTACTTCTTCTCTTACGGAATAGACCTGCCTGTTCGCACGCCTTGAACGACGTTGCCTCGGTTAGCTCCGGCCGAATTGCCCGGTAGAGGCACTACGGCGGACGGGCTGCGTTCGGCGAATTTGACCCGGTGGGGCGGTCGGAGCCTGAACGGAAGGTCTTGAGCGACCCCGCCGTCCGTCAAAATGTGGCGACCCAGGCCTGATTGGCCCACTCGCGCCGTTCGCGCCGCAACTGGCGAGCGCGGCTCTTGTCCGCTAAAGTCGGACGGGGAGGGCGCGAGGATGTCCGCACTACCAAAGCGCTATCGCGCTTTCATCAGCTACAGCCAGAAGGACAAAGCCCACGCGCGCCGGCTGCACCGGGCGCTGGAGGCATACAAGATCCCCAAAGGATTGGCGGTGCCGGGACTCGACGCCAAGACGCGCCTGCTGGGACGCTTTTTCCGTGATGAGGCCGATATGCAGGCGGCGGCGGATATCGGCGCCACGGTGCGCGGCGCGATCGCAGACTCGTCGGCTCTGATCGTGGTTTGCTCGCCACGCTCGGCGCAATCGCATTGGGTCGAGGCGGAGGTGGTTCACTTCCGCTCGACCCAGCGCGGCAACAAGATTTTCGCTGTCATTGTTGACGGCGAGGCAAACGCATCTCGCGCGGAGCGTGAATGTTTCCCGCCAGCGCTCAAGAAGGCGGTTCCCGTCGGTGAAGCGGTAGAGATGCCGCGCGAGCCCCTCGGTCTGGATTTGCGCAAACAATCTATGGCGCAGGTGTGTGCGCGCATCGCAGCCGGACTGTTGGATTTGCCGTTCGATGATCTCTGGCGACGCGACCGTCGCAACGCGCGGATGCGGTGGGCCGCATGGGGCGCCGCGTCCGCAATAATGTTTGTTCTGGTTGGGGCCATCGCGCAAAGCGCTTTGGATCAACGTCAGCGTGCCTTGCTAGCGGAATCGGATTTCCTCGCAGGCAGAGCGGAGCTTGCAACAGAGCAGGGTGATTCCACATCGGCGATCGCAGTGGCGCTGGAGGGACTGCCGGTTAGGGATTCCCTCATTGCGCGACCGACGTCGCCTCGGGCGGAGATGGCGTTGCGAGCGGGCCTTGCTAGCAATCGACTGCTGGCCATGCTCGATCACAATGAGCCAGTCGACTTTGCGATATTCAGTCCCGACGGGGCACGCGTGGTGTCGCTGACCGATGGACCCTGGGTGCGTGTGTGGGATGCGCATACGGGAGCATTGCTGCGCACCTTGGACAACCAAGTAGCGCCGGGCCTGGCACAATTTAGCGGCGATGGACGCAGTCTTGCTGTGGCGGGCAGCGATGGAATCACGCGCGTGTGGGACAGCCGTGACTGGACGCTCCGATGTCGCGCTGATGGACATGTGGCAGCAGTCAAGTGGGTGTCCTTTGATGCGAGCGGAGCAAGGTTCGCAACCGCTTCTAACGACAGGACGGCCCGGATTTGGGACGCCGTTACCTGCGAGCTGCTCACGGAACTGCGCGGCCACGAGGACAGAGTCAATTTCGTTGCATTCGCGCCCGACGGCGAGCGCGTCGTCACGACTTCGAATGATGAGACGGCGCGACTGTGGACGGGCGACGGTCGGTCTGTTGTTTTCTCTGGTCATGTTGGCCGCATCATCTCGGCGGACATTTCAGCCGATGGCGCGCGACTGGCGACGGCGTCTTGGGACGGCAGCGCGCGATTGTGGGATATTGCCAGCCATCAAACCATTCGCGTGCTGAGACACGAGGGGCCCGTCAACGACGTTCAATTCAGTGGCGACGGCAGACTGGTCACTGCTTCCTATGATCGCACCGCGCGCATCTGGGACGCGGACACAGGCCGCGAATTGCGTGTCCTGCGCGGACACAGCGCGCGCCTTCGCCATGCGGCTTTTGATCGTCTCGGCAGGGTCCTCACCGTATCCGACGACATGACCGCAAGGCTCTGGAATGGCAGATCGGGGGACGTGATCACGGTGCTCGGCAACCACGAAGACGCAGTCTACTTTGCGTCCTTCGACTCCAGGGCGGAAAGGGTCGTAACTGCGTCGAACGACGGTCTTGCGCGCATTTGGCGAACCCAACCAGATCTCGATCCCATTATCTTGCGCGACAATTATGTGCCGCTGTCCGACGCGATTTTTGACGGCAATGGAAGCGCGGTGATCACCGCGTCGCGCGATTCCTTGGCGCGAGTGTGGGACGCTGGGTCTGGCGCGCGAACCGACTTGGCCGTGCGCCATCGTCGACCGGTGCAAGATGTTGCGCTAAGTCCCGATGGGACGCGTTTCGCCACCGCTTCCGAAGATGGAACAGCTCAGATTGTCTGGCTTGATACTCGCCATCAGCGTGCAGTGCAGTTACCCGTTCAAAATGACGTGCTTCTAAGCGTCGAATTCGATCCTGGCGGGTCGTTCCTGTTGACGGCGTGTTGGGACGGCGCAGCAGTTTTGTGGAACGCCATGAACGGTCGGCGCGTGCGGCGCGTCGGCCTCGGCGACGGCGTCGTGACTAATGCCTCCTTTAGTCCCGGCGGTGAAAACGTGCTGGTGACTACAGATGGGGGTGACGCCAGTGTTTGGACTGCCGCCTCAGGGCTGCTCATAACGTCACGTCGGATGCCTGCCTCCATCCATGACGCGGCGTTCATGCCGACGGGCCACGAAGTAGTGTTAGCCACCGCTGATGGTGAGGCGCTGATATGGAACTATATGACCGGAGCCGACGTACCGCTTCGTGGCGGTCACGAGGCAAGCGTCGAGGCGGTTGACGTGAGCCGCAACGGGCGCTGGATTGCAACCGGGTCGGCTGATCGAACCGTGAGGATCTGGTCGACTGCGGGCGTTCCGATACTCACTCTGAGAGGCGCGCGAGGCGCCATCAACGATGTTCGCTTCAGCCCCGCTGGCGATTTGGTTGCTGCAGCCAGCGACGATCAGACGGCGCTTGTGTGGGAGTCCGAAAGCGGCCGCTTAGTGCATGTGCTGCGGGGCCATGAAGGCGCTGTCCGCACCGTGCAATTCCATCCAATGGGCGGAAGGCTTCTCACGTCGTCTGAAGATGGTTCGGCACGCGTTTGGCCGTTGACGCATGGGCTTCCTCAATTCACCGGTGCTGCCCTGAGAGACTACGCCTGCAGTCAGTTGCCTCGCGGCTTTGAGAGCGCTTCGCATGCAGTTCGCGAGAGCGTCGGCTTGAGCCACGACCGCAGCGTGCCGTGCGAGCGGCGGGGCTTACTTGCGCTTGTCGGACGCCGCTGAAAAAGCAAACGCTGCTGTTTCTCTGTACGCGAAGGCGAGGGGCTGTCATCGGCGAAAAGTGTGAGGTCGCAGGGCGCTGGCTGACAGGCCGGAATGGAGCCCGTAGCCGCCGGATAACAGCGGGAGGTCAGGCCGCCAGCAGCCGATACACACTCGCTCGCCCGATCTTGAGTTTGCGGGCGATGTCTGCCGGGCCGACGCCTTCCGCGCGGAGTTGGCGCACTTGCGCTGGGTCGATTGAAGGCCGGCGCCCTTTGTACGCGCCCGCCGTCTTCGCCTTCGCGATACCTTCCATTTGGCGCTCGCGGCGCAAATTGGTCTCGAACTCCGCGAACACACCCAGCATGTCGAGGAAGGCCTTGCCCGCTGCTGTGTTCGTGTCGATAGGCTGCTCGGTGGCCTGAAGCTTTGCACCGCGTGCAGCTAGCTGCCCTACAATGATTTGCAGATCGCCGATGGAGCGGGCGAGCCGGTCGATACGCGTCACCATCAGCGTGTCGCCACTGCCCACCATTTTGAGGGCCAATTCCAATTGCGGGCGGCCCTTGGTGGACGTGCCGCTGGCCTTCTCCTCAAACACGTGCACACAGCCCGCCTTTTCGAGGACCTCGCGTTGGATCGCGTTATCCTGGTCGTCAGTGCTGACGCGTGCGTAGCCAAATCGCTTCATCGCAGACCCCTCAAAACGTCTCATTAGACTCTAGACGTTTGTAGAAGGGCGTCTCATAAATGGCAAGCCTATTTAAATGAGACTCAAAAAACGTCTCATGCGGGCGTCTCGCCAGGGCATAGCCAAGCGGGACGTACCTCGAAACTAGCGGGACTCGCTTCGCGCCCTTTCGACGCCAAGCTTCGGGTCGCGTGATCTCGGTGGGGTCGTCAATCGGCGACGCTGGCGGCGGCCTCGCGGTTGCGCGGCGGGTCGTGTTCTATGTGCGGCAAGCCCTCATGTGCTTCTGCGCTTTACGCACCACCCGGACATCGCTACTCGCGCGTAGTTACGCCACCGTCTGACTCTAGGCTTGGCACTTCGTAGCCCCCATCAGTCGCAGCTCCGAGGTATTGTACCATGCATTGAATGGTTTGCTGCTGAGCACGCCTCGCTTCTTGACGAAACTCTTCAACTGCTGAAGGGCGTATATTGCCGTCGAAAATTCGTGCGGCTTGATCCATGCTCGTTTTACGCAGGAACATTGCCAAGCTGCACTCGTCAACCGCCCTGTTGAGAGCCCGTCTCGTGTCGGGTTCAATCAAGCTGCTAAATTCCAAACGCCCCAAACGATAGGAAACACCTCCGCAAATCTCCGCGCCACGTCTAGCGGCACCATAGGCGGCATAGGTGTCATTGGTGCCAGCGGCGTCGGTCATTATACCCCATGCGGAGTCGCAGCGATTGGCGAGCCCCATGAACGCGGTGTGGGTTTGGAGAAAAGATGCTCGCGCTTCGGTCGAAGGCGGTCCAGGCTGTTCTGGCTCCTGTTGTGACGGTGGTGGCGCTGCCTCCGCTTCGCGTTGGGCAGCAGCGGCGACTTCGCGCCGGGCATCTTCCCGGGCCACCACTTCGCGTGCCGCATCCTCGCGCGCCGCTGTCTCGCGCTCCTCAGTTCTCACTTCTAATTCGGCGCGCTGTTGCGGGGTGAGTGAGGCCATGTAGGCCATGGGAGCGGAAACCATTAAGCCAAGGATCACGAGCAAAACCGCGCGCCTACGCCCGATGCCGAGCCTGCGGTTAGGCCAAATGAGAAACAAAAGCCCGACAGCGAGGGTACCGCCGAATGTAACCACCAGCAAACTCGGGTCCTGTACGCCCAGCGCGACGCTTATCAATGCCGTAACCAGCACAAGCGCGAATGGGAAAAGGCCCCAAAGCACCAGCTCTCCGAAACGCGAAATCCATTTCCTTTGCTGTGGACTGTGGCCGTGGCCGTCCTTTGGATTTGTTGTTGCCGGCGTCATTTCCCACGAGCCCCGTGTTTGCCTGTGCCGTTGCAGCTAGCTGCACGACGAAGCGCCGCTACGGATTATCGATCAATCCGTAGCTCTACAACGGTAATGAGGGCAAGCCGTAGTGTAGCTCCGTTCTTTGGGATGACCGGGAGCGATACGCCAGCCGCCATCGGCTGATGAAAAATCTTCGAACCGCTTTCGGGACCCACACGCAGGCGCGCCGGAAGGCGTTGAGCCTGACACAAGCCCAACTTGCCGACAAGGTAGACCTGTCGGTCGATACCATCGGCCAGATTGAGCGCGGAAAGATCGCGCCGAGTTTTGAAACTATTGAGGCGCTGACGGAGGCGCTAGGCATACATGCCTCAGAGCTGTTCGGCGGCTTGCCGCTCGTGCCCAGCAAGCGGCACCAACCCCTCGTAAAAATCGTGGAGCGACTTCGGGAAGCGACGCCTGCCGAACTTAAAAGGATCGGCTCTATCTTGGACAGCTTCTTCGACGAGTAGCGCGCGGCTGAGTGTCATGACAATTCGAGGCGAGGCGTGACAGCCATCATGACAGCAATCACATCGTGTAATGCCCTAGGGCCCGCCAAATTCAAGACTTGCACGCGCTATGACAGAAAAGCCTTTTGGCGTGTCTCCGTCCTAGGTTTGTCATTTGAAATCACGATGCAGTAACCGCTGCACCAGTCGCAGTAACGCGATGTTCTTTGAGTCCCGCTTGAACCCTTGCGGTCCGTAAGGATGCAGCTAGCTGCCAACGAGCTAAGCTCGGAAACATATGCGCGCGTGTCTGCACCGGTTTGCCACCTACACGCGCACACGCCATCGATGGCTTGCCGCACATCACCGATGCTCGGCTACCGGTGACCGGTACGGGTAGAGATAGTCCGGTGCCCGTAAGATTGCGCTCGCTAAGGGTGGCCGTATTTGTGCGTGATCTGTGGGCGCACCGCGTGCGATTACGTTTGCCGCGGTGCGTCCTGTTGTCGAAAAAGTGTCTGTATTCGCTGTCCGTGTCTGTGGCCCCTAAAGGGGCCTACACAGACAGACGGTTTTGAGCAGACGGATTACTGGCTTCAGGTGGTTATCCTTTCGTCTGTAGACCGAGGCGCTCCGCACCTTGATCGGTGATGGAGTAGGAGGCCTGTGGGCTGTCGTTGGCCTTTTTCACCTCACCCTTGGCGGCCAATTCTTTGAGGATGGCGTGGACGGCTTCTTTCGCCAGAGACAGGGCGATGGCGATATTTCTGATCGAACTCACGCCCTTGGAAAGCGCCGAAAGCACACTTAGCTCGCGCTGCATCGCGACTGGCATCCCAAATGCGGTGGCGTCCACTAGGGCAAGCGTATTCCCGTCGTCAGTGATCATGAGTTGAATGTCGGCGGGCTGCGCTCGGCTCCGGTGCTTCTCAAAGTGCATGGTGACGAAGTTGCCCTCGCGTTTGATCGCAATGACCAAATCCATTGGCGCGAGAAGGCGGGTCGCGCCCATTGCTCCCTTGCCGGATTTCGTGCCGTGATGGACGAAGATCACAGTCACGCCCGCGTTGCGGAGCCGAGAGGCGAAGGCGGCCAAGCTGGTGAAGCCTGGGTCGTCGTTGCTGATGAACTCAACAATCTGAGCCAGCGAGAACAGGTTGTCGAAGAAGACGACCTCGATCCCTTGCTCCTCGATGAGCTTGAGCAGGGCGGCCTGTTGGCCGGGATTGGTGATGTTCGGCTCCTCCATGTGATCTTGCAGATCGACCGATGCAACGAGCTGCAACGCGGTTGAAATGCCCAGTTTGATGCACTGGCCCTTCAGGTCGGGACCGGACATCTCGCCATCGACGAAAAGCACACGCTTCTTCTCAACCACCTTCAGGGAGCCGAATTGGGTGCCGCGCACCATGGCGTCGGCCATCTCCAAGCTTGCGAAGGTCTTGGCGTGCCCAGGGAGGCCATAGAGCAGCGCCGCATCCTGAGACATCAGCAGTCCCTCGATGATCGAATGCTTCACCGGGAAAGCGCGCTGAACAAACTCGCCAACGGTTGTAAGTCGCGCAGACCAATTGGGCGGGCTGCCAGCGAGGTTGGCGGCGGGCGGGCTGGCGGCATCGGTGGATTGCACGCCCATGGGCGGCAGCCATTTGAAGATAGCATCAGCGGCTTTCTCGGACAGACCCGCGTCCTTCAAAGACTTGATCCCGCTGATGGGATTGCCCGCAGCGTGGCCTTCGTACGTGCTCTTTACGCACGCGAGTAGGTCAGCACTCTCGGCGTGGGGAGAAAACTCCTTCGCCAATCCCTGCATGGCGGCTTGCGCCAACTCAATCGACACGCCCGCCTTCGCGAACACGCCCGCCAGACCTAGAGCCGGTTCATGGTGGTTGCCCTTGCCCCATATATCGCGCGCCACCAACGCCGTGATGGCGAGCACGTGACAGCGAAGCCGAAGATCGTCAGGATCGACTTCGCTGGGGAGACCGTCTTCGTAAAACTGAACAAGTTCGCCGGAGGGATGACCCGATCCAGGCGCGAGGGTGAGATGTGCGCCGGTGCGAAACTCAACCAACATCTCGCCACACGAAAAACTTTGCGATTGGGGATGATGCCCTCGATAAATCCAATGTGATCGGGGGCGTCCGCTGCGACCCCAGATACATTGAGTGGGAGGCAGCGGGTAGGGTGCTAACTTCACTGCCTCGTCGCAGTCGAGGTCAACGTCGATGATGCCATTTATGAGCTTCACCGAGACATTGGCACCAGGCGCAAAATCGTCGTCGGTGAACATCTTCTCGGGCCAACCTTTGATGAAGCACGCCTTCGACTTCGGGCCGCACGGAACGCACTGGAAGCCGAGGCTTTCCAACTTGTGTTTTGATTTGAGGATCGTATTCATGACGCGCGCGCCCCACTGAATCGGGCGTGCGGGCGCGATTGGCCGTTGTGGCCAAGTTGATTTGAACGCATACTTTAGTTTCCTACAGACTGATGCTTCGAGGCTGACATCGCCGCCTGTGCCCTTGCCGGGGCCGGGCGGCTTCTTTTTCTAGGGACCACACGGCAGCGCGGACGAGCCGGAACTGCTACCCGCCTTGACTTTCGCGCTTTGCGTTTCGGCCCACGCCGCCACCTCGGTTAGCAGAAACAATTTGTGGCCGTGCCCGTTGCGCCTGGGCGTTGAGAAGTCCTTGTGTCGCATTCGCCAACGCCAAAATGACGTTCGCGAGCACCCGCACAACTTCGCCATTTCATCTATTCGTATGCACTGCTTGCCTTGGGCCCTAAGCGCCGTGATTAGCTCGGCATAGTCCGCCTCTGCGAGGCTGCTACGACCCCGGCGCTTCATGGCTGACCTTCGAGCGCCGGGGTCTGCACGCGGCTTTCGACGTATTCGTCCAGGTGCTTTTGTAAGTAGGCGACGCGGTTGCCACCGAGCTTCACGAATTTTGGGCCGACGCCCGACCTGCGCCAGCGCTCAAGCGTTGGCACGCTGAAGCCCAGGTATTTCGCGGCTTGTTGGGGTGAGAACTTTTCTGACATGAACACCTCTTCGTCAAAGGGTGATCATGTCCAAGGAAGGGCACGATCACCCTCCTTGGTCACGCATCATCGAACGCGCGTACGCCATCGGTCAAGCCCGCGCGAACTCATACTCACAGTGTTTTTAAAGGAAAAAATGCAGCTAGCTGCAACTCTTGTTTCAATTCGCGTGACGAGGTGCGGCTACCGACGCGACGAGGTTGGCGGCATCGCGCAATGCTCCGTCCATAAGATGTGCGTAGCGCATAGTAGTTTGCGCCTGCGTGTGACCGAGGGCTGCGCCCACAAGAGCTAACGAACAGCCACGTGAAATCAGTATGGAAGCGTGCGCGTGGCGAAGATCGTGGAAGCGTACGTCTTCGAGCCGCGCGCGCCTGCGGATGGCATTCCATGCACGCTTCAGCCTGGTCAACGTTGTTTCGGAATTGCCTGGGGTCACGAGGTCAAGGGATGGACTTAGCGCGCGCAGCTCCCGCAACACAGCCACCGCGTCGGCAGACAAGGGGAGGCGGTGCGTTCGCCGTTGTTTGGTCGTGAGGCGCGGCTTCATCCAGACACCCGCCTTCAGGTCAATGTCGGGCCAGCGGGCTTGAAGGATTTCGCCGCGACGCGCGCCCGTCAATAACGCAAACCAGACTATCAGTGCCGATGCCCGTTCAGGGTGCTGATCAACCGCCTCGCGCAGACGAACTATTTCGTCCTCGGTCAGATAGCGTTCGCGGGCTTCTTCCGGATTTCGCTTGATGCCGACGGCGGGATTGCGGTCGATCCAACCCGCTGTCATCGCTATACCAAGTGCCCGAGCCAGGGAAGCGCAGGCGCGATTTGCGGCGACGGGCGCTCTCTTGCTGATGGCGCGGTGGATTGCCTCAACCCTTTCGCCGGTCAAGTCACCCAGCTTCGTATTGGAGCCGCCCGTGTTGAGAATGTCCCGCCAGTAGCGTTCTTCGTCCTTGATGCTGCTCTGCGCACGCACAGGCTCGCCGTTTGCGCGATATGCGGTGATGTGCGCTTCAAAGTAATGATCGCGCAAATCGCCCAACGTAGGCGCGCGCTTGGCGGCTAAGGTTTCTTTGCGGGCGTTTCGCCTCTGCTCAAGCGGGTCTTGTCCAGTGATCGCCTGCGCGCGGCAACGCACTGCTAGTTTGCGTGCAGTTAGAACCGAAAGCTCTGGATGGGCACCCAGGCTCATCCTGCGTTCACGGCCATTGAACGTGTAGGCGACGCCGAACGCGACGCGGCCAGTCGGCGTCACGCGCAGGAAGAACCCGTCGGTGCTGGTATCGCGGATGAGCAGCTCCGCACCACGGTGCAATGTCAGCTCGACAACGAGGGCGTGATCGATCTTGCGTTTGTGCCCGCCGTAATTGGTTTTGGGTTCAAGCACTGCGCGTCCAGTACGTTTCTAGTACGAGTTCCAGCGCCTGCTCTACGATGTCTCATGATGGCCAACGATGCTAAGCGATGGTCAAATAACGCATGTAAATCAGGCGTTTGAAGCCTACTCAAACGAAGAGGATCGCGCAATCAATCACTTGGAAAATGTCCGGGGAGCTGCATGGCATGCAGGAGGTCAGCGGTTCGATCCCGCTTGGCTCCACCACTTTCTGTTCAGATTGATCCGTTCGAGCGGCGCGGCGAGACAGCCCAGGGCGACGCTCAACACCACCGCCAGCGGCCAGATCATGATCGGCTGCCAGGCGAAGTGGCGCCCGATCAGGGCTGCGGCTGAGTACCCCAGGCCTTGCCACAGATAGATCGAATACCCCGCCCGCATGAAAGGCTGAAGCAGGGGCTGATCCGCGAGCGCCGTCGCGGCGGCGCTCAATTTCATCAGCTTCACCAAGATCAGAATGAGCGACACCCATGCACAGCAAAACAGAAAGAAAACGCCATTCGGCGGGAATTTGTTGGTTTGCATGTTGAGGCTGACTTGCTCCGGGAAGAGGGCAAGCAGCGCCGCCAAGGCGCTAATCGAGAGAGCAAGCACAAGGGCATAGTCGCGAACGCTGAATCGCGCGGGCGCCGCCGCGAGTGCGAAGCCGAAGGCGGTCCAGATGGCGTAGAAGACAATTATTTGCACCGCGCCGATTTGCGAGGTGTCGAGGCGATCACTTACGAAAACCAAAACCGCCGCGCCCGCGGCGAGGATCCAGAGCGGCGCACCGATGGCGATGCGCTGAGGCGTGAGCAGGGGCATCAAAGCGGCGATAATTAGGAAAGGCGCTACAAACCAGAGATGCCAGTTCAGCATCAACATAGTGTGCCCGGCGCCGCCATTGATGGGATTGAGCCATGCCGCAATCGCGGAGGAGGCGTTTTGAAAACTGGGCGCCTCTCCGCCGATCGCAAGCACGATGACGGCGCAAACCAGCGCGTATGCGAAGTACGGAACGAGAATCCGCGCACAGCGGCGCACGATATAATCGAGGTGCGCGCCAGGAGCGGGAGCCGTGGGGCCGCCTCTGGCTTTCGGCGTGGAGAGGAAATAGGCGCCGCCGGCGATCATGAAAATGAGCGGCATCTCGAACAGCGCGAAAGACGCGATCGGCTGGGGAACCAGACGGAGCCAGAACATCCCGTGGATCACGATAACGATCCACGCCATCAGCGCCCCACGGGCGACGTCGAGGTCGACCGCGCGCTTTTTGGCAGGTTTGCTGTCGCCGGGCGGAATGCCTACGGGCTGATTGCTCATTGGACGGCCCGCTTTCAGCCTGACGCCGCGCGGCTCCTGATTTCTTCGCGCTGGGCGGACGCTGCCGCACTCTGGACACTAACTGGCGGCGCTCCGCTCCAGAGCCGGCCATCGGGTTCCATTGGCGTTTGCTTGTCGCGTGCCGCCAGCGCGGCTTGGTAGTGCTCGTGATAAGCGCCGAGCCCGCCGATTTCGCGCGCGTCGTGATCGTAGGCGAGACCGATCTCGAAATAGGCCTCCAGATTCGCCAAGCGCGGACGCGGCAAGGAATTGCCCAGGTAATCGGCGCGCATCTGGCGATAAAGATCTTCGAGGCTGCGCACCAGGCCCGCGACGTCGAACAAGGTGCAGCGATCGCGCCCGTCGATCAGGCGTTGGCGATAGATGGCGAGCGTTGCGCGTTCCGGGCCCGCCAGGGCCGCGGCGCGGGTGACGAAGTGCTGCGCGGTGTCGCAGGCCAATTCGGGGAGGCCTGCCGCGCGTGACAAGCTTCCGCATACGCGCGATGCGAAACTCCGCCCGGTTAAGGTGATCACTGGCACGCCCATCCACAGCGCGTCCGAGGCGGTGGTGTGGGCGCCGTAGGGCGCGGTGTCGAGGAAGAGATCGGCGAGGGGATAGCGCGCCAAATGGTGGGGATTGGCCAGCTTGGGCGCGAAAACAAAACGTTCGCCGCTCACGCCTTTGGCCTCGGCGAAAGCCTGCAGCCGCTTGTTGGTTTCCGCGCCATAATCAAGCAGCCAGAGCACGCTGCCTGGCGCTTGCCGCAGGATCTCAAGCCAGCGTTCAGCCGAATAACGCGTGATTTTGTGCGCTGCGTTAAAGCAGCAATAGACGAACGCATCTTCCGGCAGGCCCGCTTCGGTGCGCGTGGGGCGCTTCTCGGCGACGATGCGCTTGGTGTCGTTCGGTTGGTAACAGGGCAGGCGTAGCACGCGCTCGGAATAATAGAGCTCCATCGCTTCGGGAATGACCCAATCGTCGGCGATGATGTAGTGGTGGAACGCGCTGCCCATGGTGCCGGGATAGCCTAGCCAGTTTACCTGGATCGGTGCGGGGCGGCGCGCGAATACGCCGAGGCGGGCATCGCGCGTGTGCCCGTTCACATCCACGAGAATATCAATGCCGTCGGCGGCGATGCGCGCGGCGGCTTCATCATCGTCGATGTCGCGGATATCGGTCCAATGTTCAGCGGCGGCCTTCACGCGCTCGGCGATCGCATCGCTAGCGGGGATGCCGCAATAATACACGAACACTTCGACCGCGCTTGAGTCGTGTTCCTCGAACACTTGCGCCATCAGATAGCCCACCGCATGCGCGCGCAAATCGGAGGACACATAACCCACGCGCAGGCGCCGCCCGATCTCGATCGGAGCGTCGCGACGGTCAGAGTGTGTTGTCACCGTGTCGGGCGCGGCCACGGCGCCCACGTAGCGATGCGCCGCGCCCAAGTGCAGCAACGGATCGTCCGCGTAGGCGCACATCGAGAGCGGATGGAAGCGCGCGAGCAGGCTCTTGGGCGACGCGCGCGAGCCGCCTGAGAGGATCGGCCATTTGCATTGCGCCAGCCGCACCGAGCCGTATTGCTCGGCCACGTCGCGCTGTTCGGGATTGAGATCGAGGCATTGCAGCAACGCTACTTCGGCGCTTTCATGCTGCGAATTGTCGGTGAAGATGCGGCTGATTTGCTTGAGCAGCGTGATCTTGTATTCGATGGCGTCGCCGGTAATGGCCCCCAGGCGCTCGAGTCCAGCCCTCCATTGCTCAACCGCTTCCTTGGCCGCGCCGCGCCGTTCAAGCGCGCTGCCAAGATTGACGTGCGCGGGGGTGAAATCCGGGTTGCGCGCCAGGGCGGCCCGCAATTCGACCTCCGCGCCCGCGTCGTCGCCAGCCTGCGTGAGCAGGGTGGAGCAATTGAAATGGGCGATGAAAGCCAGCGCGTGGTCGCGGTTGAAACTGAGCCAGACTTGGTAGAGTTGGCGCGCTTGATCGATTTGGCCGGCCCGGGTGAGCGCTTGCGCTCCGGCGATCAAATCGGTGAGCGTCAGCTCTCCCGAAGTCACCTTCTGGATGGCCGTCAAGAACGCGTTTTGAGACATTGCTGGAAACCCCTCGCCCACGCGCGCGCAGGCTCGGGTGATTTCCGTTGTCAAACCTTTAACGACCCAGCGCGCCGCCGGGTTGTTTCGGGGCGTTGTTCAGTCGTCAGACGGCGGCGAGGTAAGCCTCGATCTGCGGACCGTCGAACGAGGCGATCTGTGTGGCGCCGAAGGCGTAGATCTGGGTCGTGTTCATCGCCGAGATGCTGGTGGTGGTCAGGTAGTCGAGCTGCGTGGTGGTCAGCGTCGGGATCTGGCTCACGTCTAGCGCCTCGACCTGGGTGGTGGTGAGGTCGCCGATCACGGTGGTTGACCAGGCCTGGATCTGGCTGGTGGTCATCGCCGTTATCTGGGTGGCCGCGAACTCGGCGACATCGGTCGAGTCGAGGGCGCCGATCTGGGTTGTCGTGAGCGCACGCACCTGGGTGGTGTTCAGGCCGCCGACCTGAGTCGCGTCAAACGCGCGCAGCGTCGCCGTCGTCAATTGAGCCAGCTGCGTCACTGAAAGTGCCCCGACTTGGGTATCGGAAAGCGCGGTGACGTTGGTGGCCGCCAGCGCAAGAATTTGCGTGTTGGTGAGCGCGGCGATCTGGGTTGTTGTCAATTCCGCGACGTCGGTGGCGTCGAGAGCGCCAATCTGTGTCGAAGTCAGCGCGCGCACCTGGGTCGTGTTCAGCGCGGCGACCTGGGTTCCATCCAGCGCCGAGAGGTTGGTTGCCGTGAACGCCGCCAATTGTGTAATCGTAATCGCCGCGACTTGTGTCGCGTCTAGGATGCCGATCTGCGTGGCGTCAAACGACTGCAGGTTGGTGGCCGTCAGCGATTGGACTTGAGCCGCCGTCAACGCCGCGATCTGGGTGTCGGCGAGAGCCGCGAGGTTGGTCGCGGTGATCGCCCTGACTTGGGTCGTCGTGAGCGCGGCGATTTGTGTCGCGGCAAACTCGCCGATGTCGGTCTCGTTCAGGGCGGCGACTTGCGTTGTCGTCAGCGCGCGCACCTGGGTGGCGGAGAGAGCATCGATCTGGGTGGCGGCCAGAGCCGATATGTTGGTGACCGAGAATGCCCGCAGCTGCGTGGTCGTGAACGCGGCGGCTTGGGTCTCGGTGAAGTTGGCGATGGTCGCCTCGGCGAGGCCTCCCACTTGCGTGGTCGTGAGCGCGGCGATTTGCGCGGCGGAGAACTCGCCGATATCGGTCGCGTCAAGCGCATCGATCTGCGTGACCGTCAGCGCTGCGACTTGCGTGCCGGTGAGTGCGTCGACTTGTGTCGCGGAGAGGACCGAGAGGTTGGTCTCCGACAGCGCCTGCAGCTGCCCGCTGGAGAGGGCGGCGACCTGTGTGGTCGTCAACGCCGCGATCTGCGTATCGGCCAGAGCAGCGAAATTGGTGGTCGAGAGCCCTTGCAGCTGCGTCACTGTCAGCGCCGCCACTTGCGTGTCGGAGAGGCCGCCCAGGCTGGCGGCGGTGAACGCCTGGATTTGCGTGCGCGTCAATGCCGCCAGTTGCGTGGTGGAGAATTCGCTTACGTCGGTGGCGTCTAGAGCAGCGAGTTGTGTCGTCGTCAGTGCGCGTGCCTGTGTTGTCGTCAGGGCGGCGACTTGGGTGTCGGCGAGCGCGGAAACGGCTGCGTTGCTCAAGCGCGCGATCTGCGTGGCGGTGAACGCGGTGACTTGCGGCGCGGTGAAGGCGCCGACATTGGTGACGCTCAAGCCGCCGACTTGGCCGGTGCTGAGCGCCGCGACTTGCGTCGTCGTCAGCGCCGCGACCTGCGTGTCGGCGAAGGCGGCGATATTGGTGGAGGATATTGACTGCAATTGGGTGGCGTCGAAGGCGGCGATCTGGGTTTCGGCGAGGTCGGCCAGGTTGGTCGATGTCAACGCTTGCACTTGCGTCGTCGTCAGCGCGCCCAGTTGAGCGTTGCTGAAATCGGCGACATCGGTGGCGTCAAGCGCCGTGATCTGGGTTGCGCTCAGCGCGCGCACCTGGGTGGTGTTGAACGATGCGAATTGCGTCGCGTCGAGAGCGGCGACGGCGCTTGTGGCGAGACGCGCGATTTGCGACACGGTCAACGCCCCGACTTGGGTGGCGGAGAATTCCGCGACGTCGGCCGTGCCAAGGTTCGCGACTTGCGTCGTGGTGAGGGCCGCGATCTGCGTCACCGTCAACGCACCGGTTTGGGTGGCGTCGAGGGCGGAGAGGTTGGTGGTCGAGAGCGCTTGAATTTGCGAGGCGGTGAGTGCGGCGACCTGCGTTTCGACGAGGCCGGCCAGATTGGTGGCGTTCAGCGCCTGGATTTGCGTGCGGGTGAGGGCGGCGACTTGCGTGACCGCGAACTCGGCGATATTGGCGCCGTCCAGCGCCGTGATTTGCGTCGATGTCAGCGCCCGTACTTGCGTGGCGTTCAGGGCGGCGACTTGCGTGGTGTCGAGGGCGGCGAACGCTTCGGCGCCCAGGCGCGCGACCTGGGTGGCGGTGAATGCGCCAATCTGGGTAGCGTCAAATGCCGTGATGTTGGTGGAGGTGAGCGCTTCCACTTGCGTGTTGGTCAGCGCGGCGATTTGCGTCGCCGTGAATTCGGCGGCCTCGGTGGCGTCCAGCGCGCCAATCTGCGCGGCGGTAAGGGCGCGCGCTTGCGTGGTGCTCAAGGCGGCCACTTGGGTGGCGTCAAGGGTGGCGACTTGCGTGTTGGTGAGTTGGGCGATCTGGGTCGTGGTCAACGCCCGGACCTGCGTGACATTGAGCGCGCCGAGTTGGGCGTTGTCCAGAGCCGCGACATTTGTGGTCGAAAGGCCGCCCACTTGGGCCGCTGTCAGCGCACTGACCTGGGTCGTGCTTAGCGCGCCGATGCTGGTGACGTCGAACGCCGCGACTTGCGTCAATGTCAGCGCCGCGACTTGCGTGGCGGTCAGCGCCGCCACCTGGGTGTCGGCGAGGCCGCCGAAATTGGTGCTGGTCAGCGCCTGGATCTGCGTGGCGGTGAACGCGGCGATCTGGGTGTCGGAAAGATCGCCCACATTGGTGGCCGAAAGGTCGCGCACCTGGGTCGTGTTCAGCGCAGCGATTTGGGTGGTGGACAATTCAGCGATGTCGGTGGCGTCGAACGCGCCGATTTGCGTGGCGGTGAGCGCGCGAACTTGGGTGGCGTTCAGGGCGCCAATTTGCGTGGAATCCAGCGCCGAAGCAGCCGTCGCGGTCAAGCGCGAAACTTGCGTTGCCGTCAGTGCGCCAATTTGCGTCGTCGTCAGCGCCGCGACGTTGGTTGCGTTCAAGCCACCGACCTGCGTCGTGGTGAGCGCGGCGACTTGGCCAACCGTCAGCGCGGCGAGTTGGGTGTCGACGAATGCGGACAGTTTGGTGGTCGAGAATGCTTGAACTTGTGTCGTGGTGAAAGCGGCGATCTGTGTTTCGGCGAGATCGGCGAGGTTCGTCGATGTCAGAGCTTGTATCTGGCTGACGTTAAGCGCGCTCAATTGCGTGGTGGTCAATTCGGCGACATCGGCGGCGGTGAGCCCGCCCAGCTGCGTTGCCGTCAGCGCTCGCACTTGTGTCACACCAAGCGCCGCGACCTGCGTCGCGTTGAGAGCCGACAGATTGGTGGCGTTGAGCGCCGCCAATTGGGTGGACGCCAAGGCGCCAATTTGCGTGGCGGTGAAGGCGGCGATTTGAGTGTCGGCGAAGTCTGAGAAATTGGTTGCGGTCAGTGCGCGGATTTGCGTTGTCGCCAATGCCGCGATCTGCGTGTCGCCGAGGTCGGCGATGTTGGTGGCGGAAAGACTACGCACCTGGGTGGTGGTCAGCGCCGCTATCTGGGTAGTGGAAAGTTCGCTGACATCGGTCGCGGTCAAGCCCCCAACTTGCGTCGCTGTTAGAGCCCGTACCTGTGTCTCGGTAAGCACCCCGACTTGGGTCGCGTCGAGGGCGTTGAACGCCGTGGTGCTCAGCCGCGCGACCTGAGTAGCGGTGAGCGCGCCGATTTGCGTGGTGGTGAGGGCGGCGACATTGGTGGCCGTGAGTCCCGCCGCCTGCGCCGTGCTGAGCGCGCTGACTTGGGTGGTGGTGAGGGCGGCGATCTGCGTATCCGAGAAGGCGGCGATTTTGGTTGCGGAAAGCGCCTGCACTTGGGTTGTGGCGAAGGCGGCGATCTGGGTGCCGGCGAGGTCGGCCAGATTGGTGGAAGTGAGCGCCTGCACCTGGGCGGTGGTCAAGGCGCTCAACTGGGTGGTGGTGAGTTCGGCGATGTCCGTGGAATCAAGCGCGGCCAGTTGCGTGGTTGTCAGCGCGCGGGCCTGCGTTGCGCTGAGCGCGGCGATTTGGGTCGCATCGAGCGCGGAAAGGTTGGTGACGGAAAGCCCGGAAAGTTGCGTGGTGGTGAGCGCTGCGGCTTGAGTGACGGTGAGGCTGCCGATTTGCGTTGCGTCAAGCGCGCCGAGATTGGTTGTCGAGAGCGCGGCGATCTGACTGGCTGCAAGCGCGCCGATTTGCGTGTCGGAGAGCGCCGAAACCAGCGTCGAATTGAAGCTGCGCACTTGCGTGACCGAAAGCGCCGCGACCTGGGTGGTGGTCAAGGCGCCGATCTGGGTTGCGTCCAAAGCCGCGAATTGGGTCGATGCGAGCGCCTGAACTTGGCCAGCGCTCAGCGCCGCGATCTGAGTGTCGGCAAGGTCGCCAATATTGGTCGCCGAAAGGCTGCGCACTTGTGTCGTGCTCAGCGCGGTGATTTGGGTGGTGGATAATTCGGCCACGTCGGTGGCGTCGAAGGCCGCGATCTGGGTTGAGGTCAGTGCACGGACTTGGGTGGCGGTGAGCGCCGCCACTTGGGTTTGGGCAAACGCGGCGGCATTGGTCACCGAGAGCGCCTGGATTTGCGTCGCCGTGAAAGCCGCAACTTGCGTCTCGGTGAGCGCGCCGACATTGGTTGCGGTTAAGCCGCGCACGTGTGTCGTGCTCAAACCCGCGATTTGCGTCGCCGTAAGGGCCGCGATTTGCGTGTCGCCGAGGGCCGCAAGGTTGGTCGAGGAAATCGATTGCAATTGCGTGGCGGTGAAGGCCGCGATTTGCGTCTCTGCGAGATCGCCCATGTTGGTGGAGGTGAGCGCCTGCACTTGCGTGCTGGTCAATGCGCCGACCTGGGCGGTGGTGAATTCCGCCACATCGGCGGCGCTCAGCGCGCCAATCTGGGAAGCCGCGAGCGCGCGCACTTGCGTGGTGGAGAGCGCGCTGATTTGTGTGTCGGCGAGGGCCGATAAATTGGTGGAGGTGAACGCTTGCAGCTGAGTGTTTGTCAGCGCCCCGACTTGGGCGCCTGAAAGGTCGCCGAGATTTGTTGCGTTGAGGCTGCGCACCTGGGTGGTGGTCAGGTTGGCGATCTGGGTGGTGGTGAATTCGGCGAAATCGGCGGTTCCGAGCGCGTTGAGTTGGGTTGCCGTGAACGAGCGTACTTGTGTGGCGTTAAGAGCGGCGAATTGAGTGGCGTCAAAGGCGATGGCGGCGTCGGTTCCCAGGCGTGCGATTTGAGTGGCGGAGAACGCGCCGACTTGGGTGACCGAAAGCTCGCCGATATCGCCAGCGACGAATCCGCTGATCTGCGTGGTGGTGAGTGAGACGATCTGGGCGGTTGTAAGGGCGGCGGCTTGGGTGGCGTCCAGGGCCGAAACGTTGGCCGCCGAGAACGAACGAATCTGAGTTGTGCTGAAGGCGGCGACCGAAGTGGCGTCTATGACGCCAACCTGTGTGCTGGTGAGCACGTTGATCTGGGCGCCGTTCAGAGTCAGCAATTGCGCCGATGAAAACACGATCTCGCTGGAGAAATTCGGTATTTGCGTGGTGGTAAGGGCGCGCACCTGCGTCGTGGTGAGGGCGCTGACCTGGGTGTTGTTGAATGCCCCGATGCCAGTCGTTGTGAACGCGGCGACCTGCGTCGCGGTGAACGAAGATACTGTCGTCGTCGATAGGCTCTGAATAGCCGTGACAGACAACGCGCTAATCTGCGCGGCAGAGAGACTCGACACTGGCATTGGCGGACCATCCTGGTCTTGAAAGCCGACATTCGATCGGCCCGCACGCACTTCGAGAGGCGGTTGCCCCTTTGATGCGAACGGTGCTTTTTACGATGAATTCGTTTCCGAGATCTTTCCGCCTGTGGTTGTGGTTAGCGGCGCACGCAAATAAATTTGCCATCGCTGGCGCGCGCTAGCGTTAGGTTTTTCACAACAGGTGTGAAGGCCGCTTAACGAGTGTGCGCGGGTTAGGTCGCGTTGATGGCCCAGTCATAAGCGTGGCCGCTGATGCGCGTTTGGCCGGTCAGGCGTTGGGCAAGTGCGGGAGCCGCATGGCGGCGCAGGTGCGCCAAGACGCCGGCATCGTCCCCGCCGAAATCGCTTCTGAACCAAACGTAAATGCTGGAGACGCGTAATGTGCCGTCGGCTTGCACGCTCACGCCGCGTGGGTGGTTGATGAATGCGCGCGCGGCGGCGTCGAGATCGGCGTCGAGTGTCTCCGCATTCCATGCCGCGAGCGGCAAATTGGGGCACCCCATGGACGCGCAGTTAATGGAATAATGCACGCGCGGATCGCGCGCGAGTGGGCGCAGGACGGTGTTTTCGATGGCGTCGAGCGAGAGGCGGCGGCCTTCAACGCGGACAAGGCGCGTACGCCAAGGGCCGATGAGTCCACGTGGATCGAGCACGCCTTCGCTGCGGATGTCGCGGATCGACGCCACGGGAAACCGCGCGAGCACGACTTTGAGCGTCAGCGCGTTGTAGAGATTGGCCCAATAGGCGAAGGCGGCCTCGCGGCCGAGGTGCGACGGCGATTGCCGCGCGAAGGCGTCGATGGCGGCGTCGAGCGCGGCAAGATCCGGCTCGGACGCTTTCCACCGCGCATAAGCGACGCGGTTGATTCCGCTGGCATGCGCGGTGACATAACGAGAGAGGAGGTCGGTAAACAATGCCGCTGGGTCGGGCGGCGTCTGAGCCATGGCCGCGCCGCTTGAGCCAAGGCAAAACAAACCCGCGCCGATAATGGCCCGCCTGCTCAAATCAATCATGCCGATCTCCGCCCTGCGTGCATGGATAACTTAGTTCGGATGGGGCAAGGGGGCGGTTACACCGAGCCTTGGTCGCGTGAGATATTCGCCAAGCCATCGAGGAATCGGCCGATATCGGCCTCGCGCAAACCCGCGACATTGATGCGCGCCAGCTCGCTTATGTAGACGCCGTACTCCGTACGCATAATTGCGATTTGCGCGGGCGTCAGCGGCAGCGTCGAGAACATGCCCTTTTGTAAGCCGATCAGATGCATCGGAAGGCTATTGATGCGCGCGGCCGCCAGCGCCGCGCGGTTCCTTTTTATGTGGGCGCGAATATGGTCGAGTTCGGCGCGCCAAGAAGCGCGCAGCGCTGTATCGGCGAGCACTTCGCGTACGCAAGCCGCGCCATGGTCCGGCGGCATTGAATAATTGGCGCGGGCGATCGCCGCCAAATTACTCGCAACGGCGTGCCGCGCGGCCTCCGGGGCCTTCACATAGAGCGCGCCGACGCGTTCGCGATAAACGCCAAAGCTCTTGGCGCCCGATACGGCGACGATGGCGCTGGGGACCCGCGCCAGAAATGCGCGCACGCCAGCGACGTCTTCTTCGACGCCGTCGCCAAAGCCGATATAGGCGACATCGACGAAGGGGATGAGTTCGTGTTTGATCACTGCCTCCGCGAGGCCATCCCAATGCGCGTGTGAAAAATCCGCGCCCAGCGGGTTGTGGCAACATCCCTGCAGCAGCACAGCGTCACCGCGCTTGGCGTGCGCGAATCCTTCGATGAGCGCTTCAAGCTCGATGCGTTGTTCGGCGACGTTGAAGAAGGGAACATCAACCCGCTCCAATCGCGCCGCGGCGATGATGGCGGGGTGGTTCGGCCAAGACGGGGTCGGCAACAACATGCGCGCCGCGCCGGATTCGCGCAGCAGGTCGCAGCCCAAGCGAAGCGCGCCGGTGCCGCCGACAGCCTGGATGGACACGAACTCTCGCGCCGCGTCGCCAAAGGCGAGCTCACCGAGCAGGCGCAGGAACTCATCGTCGCCCTGCGGGCCGACATAGGTCTTCGTGCGCTGCTCAGCCAACAAGCGCCGCTCGGCTTCTTTCACAGCGGACATCACCGGCGTATTGCCGCTTTCGTCGCGATAGACGCCGACGCCCAGATCGATCTTATCGGAGCGGGGGTCGTCGCGGAACGCTTTGATCAGCTTCAAAAGTGGATCCGGCGGGCGAACTTGGAGGTCTTCGATCATGCTTCGTCCTCTAGCGGCCAGGCTTCAAGCGTTTCCACGAACCGCGTGAGCCATAAATTAGTTTGATGTCCGTCGAGCACGCGATGGTCGATCGTGAGCGACACATAAGCCATCGGCTTGATCACCATCGTGTCGGCGCCGCCAATGGTGCGCACGACGACGCGCTTTTCCAATTTGCCAACGCCCAGGATTGCCGATTGCGGCTGGTTGATGATGATGGGCGCGGCGAGCAGCGATCCCGAAACGCCGTGATTGGAAATGGTGAAAGTGCCGCCCCGCACGTCGCTAGGCTTAAGCTGGTTCCCGCGCGCGCGTTCGGTGAAGTCGCCAAGCTCGGTCGCGGTTTCGCGTAACGTCAGAATTTGCGCGCGCTGGATCACCGGTACGATGAGGCCTTTCTCGCCCAGCGCCACGCCGATGCCGATATTCACGTCAGTGAACACTTCAAGAAAATCTTCGTGCCACCGAGCGTTCACGTTTGGCGAAGATGCCATGGCGACGGCCGCCGCGCGCACGATGTAGGAGGAGTAGGTGAGCGGCGCGCCAGCTTTTTCATAGGCTGCCTTATGCATCGCACGGTGCGCGGCGATGGCGCTGAAATTGGCCTCGAACACTGCGGTGACATGCGGCGCTGTCCGCACCGAACGCGCCATATGCTCGGCGATGGATTTGCGCATGGCGCCGTGGGGAATGCGCGTCGGTCCATGCGCGCGCGCGCCCAAGAATGCCTCCACATCCTTGTGCGTGATGCGTCCATCACATCCCGTCCCGGCGATCTCGCCGGGCGCGAGTTTGTGTTCGGACAGCAAGCGCTTCACCAGCGGTGATAGGCGTTGGCGCAAATCTGGACCGCCGGCGCCGTCGCCGGCCGGCGCGGCGCTTGCCGGCGGGGGCGCCGGCGGTCCAGATTGCGATGTGCTCAACACCCCCAACACGGCGCCCGGCGCGGCTTCGTCACCCTCGTTCAGCGCAATCTCCGCCAGCACGCCATCGGCGGGCGCGGGCACTTCGACGGCGACTTTGTCGGTCTCCAATTCAAGCAGCGGCTCGTCGCGGCGCACGCGGTCGCCAACTTTCTTGAGCCACGCGCGCACCACGGACTTGGAACCTTCCTGTTCCAACGGCGCGATGATGTTCAAAGTGTCGGCCATCAGAACGCGACCAGATCGAGGATTTTCGCGGCGATGCGCTCCGCCGTTGGCAGCGCCCACTCCATCAAGGTGGGGTGATGCGGACTTGGGATGTCAGGCATGGTCAGGCGCGCGATCGGCGCATCAAGATCGAGGAACGCCTCGTCCGCGACCACGGCCGCGATTTCGGCGCCGAAGCCAGCAGTGCCGATGTCCTCATGCACGATGAGGCAGCGGTGCGTACGCCGCACCGAGGCGAGGACGGCGCCGCGATCCCATGGCGCCAATGTGCGCAGATCGAAGATGTCGGCGGCCACGCCAGCCTTGTCGGCGCCGGCTTCGCAACGTTCCACCATTGCGCCCCAGGCGATGATGCTGATATCGCCGCCCTCGCGCACGCGCCGCGCCACTCCGAAGGGCAGTGCGAAATCGTCGCCTGGATAAGGCCGTCGCGCACTGGCGGCATCAAGCATATTGCGGTGTTCAAGGAACATCACCGGATCGTTGCCGCGCAGCGCCGTGCGCAGCAGGCCGACGGCGTCTTCGGCATTGGAGGGGCACGCAACGCGCCAGCCGGGCGCATGCGCGAATTGCACTTCGTTGGTTTGCGAATGCCACGGGTCGCCGCATTTGAAGAAACCGACAGGCATGCGCACCACCATCGGCGCCGCGAAACGGTTCGCCGTGCGCCAGCGCATGGTGCCGCAATCGTTGATCTGCTCACACGCTGGGTCGGCGTACTTGCGGAATTGGATCTCCGGAACCGGCATCAGCCCCGCGATCGCCATGCCGACAGCGCGGCCGATAATGCCTTCCTCCGAAAGCGAGGTGTCGAACACGCGCTCGGCGCCGTGCTTTTCCTGCAAACCCAAGGTAACACCGTGCACGCCGCCCTTGGGGCCGACATCCTCGCCGAACACCGCGACACGGGGATTGATCGAGAGTTCGTGATCAAGCGTGCGGCGGATGGCGGTGATCATGTTGATACGCGCGCCTTCAGGGCGCGGCTCGCCGTGCGTGATCGGCGATGCGTAGCCGGCGCGCCATTGCCCGCCTTCGTCTTGCAGCGCGCCATTTTCACTGAATACAAAACGCGTCACGCTCTCCGGCTCGGTCACCGGGCGCTGTTCGGCGATACGAAGCGCACGTTCCACGGTCTCGCTCGCTTGCGCTTCAATCTCATCCCAATCGGCTTCGCTCAATGTCGAGGGCACGAGGTGCGCCTTCAGCTTTGGCAAAGGGTCGCGCGCCCATTCCGCCGCCATTTCATCGTTGGATTTGTAGGCTTGGGTATCCTGAAACGAGTGCCCCTGCAGGCGGGGCACGGCGAGCCGCAGCAGGCACGGCCCACGCCCGCCGCGCACATGCGCCACGGCTTCGCGCGTGTAACGCGCGGCAAGGGCAGGATCGGTTCCATCGCCATCGAGCACGTAGAGGCCCGAGAAATTGCCGAGATTCTTGGCGATGTTCGAGCCTGGAGTTTGCAGCCAGCCTGGGGTCGAGATGCCGTAGCCATTATCCTCGACGTAGAACAGCATCGGCAATTTCAATGTAGTGGCCATGGTGAGCGCCGACCAGAAACCGTTGGTCGCCACCGAGGCGTCGCCGCCCAGCACGACGCCGATGGCGCCATCGTAGACGCGGTCCTTCAAAACGCGCGTGTGATAGCCAATCGCCTGCGCGTAGCCGGCTGTCGGCGTGTATTGCGCGCCTACGCCCCCGCACATCGGCAACGCCGAGGCGCCATTTCTGTTTGGGTAATTGAACACAACACCGATATCGCGCCCGTCGGAATAGCCGCCAGCCCGGCCCATCGACGAGCCGAGCGCATCCTCCAGCGCAACGCCGAGCGAAAGCAGGATCGGCCGCGAACGGTAATAGCCGCAGATGGCGTCCTTGGGATGGGTGAGCTGCAACCCGAGCAGAACTTGCGCCATGTCGTGCCCGCGCGCCGAGAATTGATAGAAAATCTTCTTCTCGGGAACGAGGCGCGTTTCCTCAAGCGCATCCATCGCGCGCGAACACTGCACCAGCGAAACAATCCGCCTCCAGTCGGGCTCGGCGGACGGAGAAGGCTTCAGCTTGGCGCGGTTTGTCATCGTGGGCGAGAATAATGCGTTTCCGGTGCGAAAACGATAGCATCTACGGGCTGAAACAGGTATAAAATGCACGAAAGATGCAGAAATATGGCTTACTGCGCATGAAACATGAAGCGTTGGACAAAGCTGACGTTCGCCTGCTGCGGGCGCTGCAGCGCGACGCTTCCGCCTCTCAAGCTGCGTTGGCGGAGGAAGCCGGCATTTCGCCCAGTTTGGTCTCGCGCCGTCTCGGCCGGCTTCGTGAAACAGGCGTGGTGCGCGCTATTGTCGGGCTGGTTGATCCCGCGCGCGTGGGGCTCTCGTGCGCGGCGATCATCCGCGTGCGCTTGCGTGATCACTCGGTGCAGAACGTGCGCGCGTTTCGTGATGTCGTTGTGGGCATGCCGGAAGCCACGTTCTGCGTGATGCTGACGGGCGAGGCTGATTATCTGGTCAAGATCGTCGCGCGTGATCTGCCGCACTTCCAGGAAATTGTACAATCGAAGCTGCTGCGCTGCGCCGCCATCGCGCACATGGAGAGCTCGATCGTGCTTGAATATCTGAAGGATACAACCGAACTGCCGCTCGCGGATTAGTGGCCCGGCCCGCCCGCGCGCACCTGCAGTCGGACGTCCCGCGCGCCGGCTTTCTCGAATGTCAGTGTCACCGGGATTTCTTCTCCAGGCGTGAACGGCTGCGCGACGCCGATGAACATGAGATGCAAGCCGTTGGCTTCGAAGAAGGCCGTCTCGCCGCGCGGGATGGTCAAGCCGCTTTCGAGCATGCGCATGCGCATCACGTCGCCGTCCATGCGCATTTCGTGGATTTCAACGCGGCTCGCGCGCGGGCTCGATGCGGAAAGCAAGCGCTCCTCGGCATCCGTGCCATTGGCGATGGTGAGATAGCCCGCGGCGACATCGACGCCGCCGGGAGAGGGGTTGGCCCAGCCATCGCTCACCTCAAGCGTGGTGATTTCCGGCTGCGGCGGGGCGGCGGTTTGTGGCGCGCCGCAGGCCGCGGCGAAGGCAAGGAGCGCGATGATGAGCAGGTTTTTCATGGCGCGAACGTAGCCCTTGCCGCTCGCATGGACGAAGCGGCGTTTTGACGCCATAAGGGCCGTTAATTTCCCCACCTTCGGAGACGCCTCATGCGCGCCATTGCCCATTTCATCAACGCCAAATCCGTATCCGACGGCGCGCGCAAGGGCCAGGTGTTCAACCCCAATACCGGCGCTGTGCAGGCCGAAGTCGCGTTTTCCACCGCCAAGACGGTGGATGCGGCTGTCTGCGCCGCAAGCGCTGCGTTTCCCGGCTGGGCCGCGACCAATCCGCAGCGGCGCGCGCGGGTGATGTTCGCGTTCAAAGGCCTCGTTGAAAAACACATGGACGAATTGGCGCTGCTGCTCTCAAGCGAGCACGGCAAGGTGATCGCCGATTCCAAGGGCGACATTCAGCGTGGGCTGGAAGTGATCGAGTTCGCCTGCGGCATTCCCCACGTCTTGAAGGGCGAATACACGGAGGGCGCAGGGCCGGGGATTGATGTCTACTCGATGCGCCAGCCGCTCGGCGTTTGCGCCGGCATCACGCCGTTCAACTTCCCGGCCATGATCCCGATGTGGATGTTCGGTGTGGCCATCGCCTGCGGCAACACGTTTGTGTTGAAGCCAAGCGAGAAGGATCCAAGCGTTCCCGTGCGCCTGGCGGAACTGATGATGGAAGCGGGCGCGCCGGCTGGCGTGCTCAACGTGGTGCACGGCGACAAGGAAGCGGTGGACGCGATCCTCGCGCATCCGGAAATCAAGGCGATCAGCTTTGTCGGCTCTTCCGACATCGCGCACTACATCTATTCCAACGGAACCGCGAACGGCAAACGCGTTCAGGCGATGGGCGGGGCCAAGAATCACGGCGTGGTGTTGCCGGATGCCGACCTCGATCAAGTGGTGAAGGATTTGGTTGGCGCCGCTTATGGGAGCGCGGGCGAACGCTGCATGGCGCTGCCGGTGGTGGTTCCCGTGGGCAAGAAAACCGCCGACGGCCTGCGCGAGCGGCTGATCCCGGAAATCGAGCGCATGAAGGTCGGCATCTCCACCGATCCCGACGCGCAATATGGCCCGGTAGTGAGCGCGGCGCACAAGGCCAAGGTGGAAGGTTACATTGGTATGGGCGCGGAAGAGGGCGCCGAATTGGTGCGCGATGGGCGCGGCTTCAAGCTGCAAGGCTACGAGGATGGCTTCTTCGTCGGGCCGTCGCTGTTCGACAAAGTGACAACGAAAATGCGCACCTATCAGGAAGAAATCTTTGGGCCGGTGCTGCAGATCGTTCGCGCCGAGAGCTTCGAGGAAGCGCTGGCGCTGCCGAGCCAGCACCAATACGGCAATGGCGTCGCCATCTTCACCCGCAACGGCCGCGCCGCCCGCGAATTCGCGCAACGCGTAAACGTCGGCATGGTCGGCATCAACGTCCCGATCCCCGTGCCGGTCGCCTACCACACCTTCGGCGGCTGGAAGCGCTCAGCGTTCGGCGACACAAACCAGCACGGCATGGAAGGCGTGAAGTTTTACACCAAAGTGAAGACGGTGACCGCGCGCTGGCCGGAGGGGGATGTGGGCGATCAGAGCTTCGTGATTCCGACGATGCGGTGATGCATGGAAGCGCTTCTCTTGTTCGGGATCATCATTCCGCTTCTGACGATTTACGCTGCCATACCGCTGATGGTGCTGGGCTTGGTTGCGTTGCTCCGCTTCCTGGCTGCGCTGCTCATGGCAGTGGTGAATGTCATTACCTTCGCCGTCGGGATGATCATGATTCCTGATTCCAAGAGTATGGAAGCGATTGTCGGCATATGGGCCTTGGCGGGGGTGATGCTCGCGATTTCCCTTGTGATTTTGTGGAACTCCGACAAGATTCGCCTGCCGCGCGATGAGTCGTAGGAATTCGTACTGTGGCGCCCACTCCGCGTCCGCGAGCAGACGTTGGACTTGCGGAGCGAGGAGCTCAGGGAATCGTAGAGCGCGGCTCGTCTGCCCCTGGATTCCGGATCGCGCTTTGCGCGTCCGCATGCGAATATTGGCGTGGAACCCTCTCCCCCAATTGGGGGAGAGGGCAGGGTGAGGGGGCGGCGCTGCGGCTTGATGTTGTGCGTCCAGTCGTGCCCTCGCGTCTTATTCTGCGCCGTCAGCGCTCCACCCTCACCCCAACCCTCTCCCTCCTATTGGGAGGGAGAGGGAGTTCGCTCGCGGCCAAAATTGAATGACTGACCTCCTCACATCGCTTTCTTCCGGCCTCGCCACGCTCTCGCTGAACCGTCCCGAAGCGCTGCATGCGCTCAACACGCGGATGTGCCGCGACATGATCGGCGCGCTCCAAAGCTGGCGCGACGATGCAAACGTGCGCGCGATTCTGCTTGAGCATGCGCCCGGCACGCGCGGCTTCTGCGCCGGGGGCGATATTCGCATGATCGCGGAGAGCGGCGCGGGCGATGGCAAGGCGGCGCGCGAGTTTTTCTTTGCCGAGTACCAACTCAACCATCTCTTGTTCACCTACCCAAAGCCCGTCATCGCGATCATGGACGGAATCACCATGGGCGGGGGCGTCGGTGTTTCCATGCCGGCGAAATTCCGCATCGCCACCGAGAACACCACTTACGCCATGCCGGAAACCGGCATTGGCCTCTTTCCCGATGTCGGCGGCGGCTGGTATTTGCCGCGCAAGCCCGGCCAGATTGGCATGTGGCTCGCGCTCACCGGCGCGCGGCTCAAGGCAGCTGATTGTTTGATCGCGGGGATCGCCACGCATTTTGTGCCAACGGAGATTTTGGGCCCCGCCCGTGCGCAGATCGCCGGCGCCGCACAGACACACGATCCCGAACGCGCGCTCGCCAGCGGCCTCGACGCGCTCAGCGAAAGCGCCGGTAAACCCAAAGAACTCACGCCCGAAAATGTCGAACGCATCAACAGCATCTTCGCCGGTGGGAGCGTCGAAGCGATTGTCGCCGCGCTCGAAGCCGATGGTTCGGATTGGGCCAAGGCGCAGCTCGCGACTTTGCGCACCAAATCGCCGCAAACGCTGAAGGTCACGTTCCGGCAATTGCGCGAAGGCGCGAAAATGGCGAGTTTCGCCGACGAGATGCGTCAGGAATATCGCATCGCCTGCCGCGTCTCGCGGCGCCATGATTTCATCGAAGGCGTGCGCGCGCTGATCGTGGACAAGGACAATGCCCCGGCGTGGAATCCCGCCACACTCGACGGCGTCACCGCGGCGATGCTGGATGAAATTTTCACGCCGCTGCCGGTCGGAGAAGAATGGACGCCGCTGGGGTAAATGTGGACCGTCGGCGCCCTCGCCGGCTCGCTTCGGGTGGATTAAGCAATCGTCGAGAACGCGCCGATGGCGCGGGCCGGCGAGGGCGCCGGCGGTCATAATAGAGGAGCGTCCCCATGACCCGCGTCGCATTCATAGGCCTTGGCAATATGGGCTCGGGCATGGCCGCCAATCAGGTGAAGGCCGGACGCGAGGTCGCGGCGTTTGATTTGAGCGCCGAGGCGCTGGCGCGGGCCAAGGAGCAGGGCATGCTGCCCGCCTTGTCCGCCGCCGAGGCGGTAAAGGACGCAAACATTGTCATCACCATGCTGCCGGCCGGCCAGCACGTGCGCGATGTTTATGCCGAAGCCATCCTGCCCAACGCGCCGAAGGATGCGCTGTTGATCGATTGCTCCACCATTGACGTCGATTCCGCGCGCACGGTGGCGCGTGACGCGTCCATGGCCGGCTTCCGCGCCGCTGACGCGCCGGTCTCGGGCGGTACGGCGGCGGCAAGCGGGGGCACGCTTACCTTCATGGTCGGCTGCCGCGAGCAGGATTTCGCTGAATTCGATGAGGCGCTGAAGCCGATGGCGAAGGCGGTCATTCACGCCGGCAGCTCGGGGGCGGGGCAGGCGGCCAAGATCTGCAACAACATGCTGCTTGGCATCTCGATGATCGGCACGTGCGAGGCGTTCGTGCTGGCTGAGCGCCTGGGGCTCGACGCCCAGAAATTTTTCGACATTGCGTCGAAGGCGTCCGGCCAATGCTGGTCGCTGACCTCTTATTGTCCATGGCCGGGGCCGGTGCCGGCGGCGCCTTCGAACCGTGATTACGAAGGCGGGTTCGCGGCGGCGATGATGCTCAAGGATTTGCGGCTGGCGCAGGACGCGGCTGACATGAGCGGCGCGCCGACCCCGCTCGGCGGCGCAGCCGAAGCGCTCTACGAGGACCTGATCGCGCGCGGGGCGGCGGGCAAGGACTTCTCGGTGATCCTCGAAATGCTGCGCGGCAAGCTCTGAGCGTTATCTTTTCAGATTGAGACACCACCCATTCCCGGGACGTTGCGAAGCAACGGGCCTGGGACCCATAAACACAAGCCCCGGTGTTTATAGGCCCCGGACTTGCGCTTCGCGCAATCCGGGGGTGGGTGGTCATTCAACTAAAAACGATCACGCGCTAGGCGCCCTTAGTGCTGTGTCAGCGCCGTTTCGACCGCCGCCAGAAGCTCGGCCGGGGTGATTGGCTTTAGCAGCACGACGTCAGCGCCCGCCGTGCGCGCTTCGTCAGCGACGTTGGCGTAGCCGGTGATCATGACGATGCGCGCGTGCGCCAGACGTGCGTCGGCCCGCAGCGCGGCGACGAACGCCAGCCCGTCCATGCCCGGCATCATCAGGTCGGCGATGACGAGATCGGCGGGGCGTTCGGCTAACAGCGCCAAGGCCTGGCCGGCATCCTCGGCGCCGCGCACGACGCTGGCGCCGGCGGCGCGCAGCGCCTTTTCGAGGATAGCGCGCATCGGATCGTGATCATCGACGATCAGGATATCAAGCGAGGAAATGTTCGCGGCCATGGGTTCACCTCTATGCCGGCAGCCGTGGGCTGGTTTCAAGCCTGGATGCCGCAACGACCAGCGATCGCCCAAAAACAAACGACCGGAGCTTTCGCCCCGGTCGCCGTTCATTCCATGGTGCGAACGCTCAGTAACGCGCGCGCAGCGTGACGCCCATCGTACGGGGCTCGTTCGGGTAAGCTGCGAATACGCCTTCAACCCGGCCTGAGGCCGAGAACAAGGATTGTTCCGGAACCGCGAACGCACCGATCGAGTAATATTCGTCAGCTAGGTTGCGGACCCAAACATCCAGGCCCCAACGATCGTCGCGGGCGCCGATCCCGACGCGTGCGTCAAAGATGGCGAACGACGCTTGGTCCGTGTTCGGATTGCGGCTGAGGGTTTGCAGCCGGTAATCCGAAACCCACCGGCCATTGCCGTAGAAACTGAGCTGCATCCCCTCACTGATCGGCACCTGGTAGAGGAGCGAGCCAGTGACCGTCCATTCCGGCGATTGCGAAAGCGGGTCGCCCGAGTTCACAACGTCTGACGGATTGGGTCCGAAAGCGACCGTGCTGTCGTAATAGACGTCGCTGTAGAGCGTTCCAAACGTCAGTGTCAGATCATCCATTGGCCGGATCGTCGCTTCAAGTTCGACGCCTTGGCTGACCACTTCAGGCACGTTGCGCGTGATGAAGTTGAAACCGTTGAAGGCGTTGAGCTGGTAATCGTGCAGTTGTTGGTAGAACGCCGCGACGTTGAGTGTCGTGCTGCCGAACACCGTCGATTTGAAACCGAGTTCCAATGCATCGATCGTTTCCGGCAGGAAGTCGAGATTGGCGGCGCCAAAGGTGGGATTGGTCGGGAGGCCAAGATAGGTTGCCGCAGATTGGGCGTAAGCCGAGAGCGGCGTGGTCGTCGACCAGGGGCGGACTTCCATGCCCGAGCGGTCAATGTTGAAACCGCCAGACTTATAGCCGCGAGAATATCCACCATAAATCATCACGTCGTCGTTGACGTGGTAGGACATGGAGGCCGTTCCGCTGAAGGCTTCGTCCGTCGTGTCGCCACCATAAACGCCGCCATTCTGGAGCACTTGGATGTTGTTGACCGCTGGGTTGCAGATCAACGTCAGCGCGCCTGGCAAGCCATCAGCAAGCGTCCGCAATGCGTTGCCAACCGGCAAGAACGTATCCGCTTGCCGCTGGATAACCAAGGCGCCGTAGATCGCGTCTTGGTTGGCGCGGATCACGTCGCATCCAGGCTGCGAACCATTGAGATCTGCGCTTAATTGCTTCTCTTCCTGCGTCCAACGCGCGCCCAGGGTCAGCACCATGTTGTCGGTGATGTTGATTTCATTGTGGGTGAAAAGGGCAAGAGAGTTTGTATCGATTCCCCACACGTCGCCCTGCTGCCCTGATCCATCGAGGCTGACGGGCGACAATGCGCCAGAGAACAACCCGATCCTGGCGCCAATCTGCGCCCCGGTGCCTGGCACCGCAGCGTTGGCACCGAGCGGGCCCGCTTGGCTCGCGAAAGCGCCGAGCACGAAGTCGAGCGCACAATTCGTTGCCGCGACTAGGGGCGATCCCGGCGTGCATCCAAAGACTGTGTTGCCGGTGCCCGGAAGGGGGCCATTGTTGTCCTGGAGTTCGCCGGCGCCGCTGAAGTCGAACAATGTGAGAAGGTTGTTGATGTAGGCCCCGGCCTGCGTGCCGTAGCGGATATTGTCGGTCTGCTCGACCGTCTCATCGCCGTAGAACGCGCCCACCAGCCAATTGACCCGCCCTGCTTCGCCTTGCAGACGGAATTCTTGGGTGAAGGATTGCACGCCTATCTCAAGGTCGTCACGATAGGCGCGGTCCATGCGCGAGAAATCGATGTCCTGGTCGCGGGTTGATTCCCAATCACGGAACGCGGTGATGGACGTGAAGTTCATGCCGCCAACATCCCAGTCCAACTGAGCCGAGGCGCCAAAATCTTCCGATTGTTCGGCATAGGAGCGGTTGGAAGACAGGCTGGTGCTACGTCCCTCGGGATTTCCGGCAACGTTCGCCAGTGTGAACAGCGGCGTCGCGATCGAGCCAGTCTGCGTCAAGTTCACAGACGAACTGAAGAAGAACGGAGCGGAGAACGATGAATCATAAAGCGTCACAGCCGCGCAGCATTGTTCATCGGTCTCGGCGGCATCAACGATGACCCGAAGCGTCGCGTCCGCTGAAATATCCCACAGCGCTTGCAGGCGGCCTGACCAGCGGTCCGTCGTGTTAACCTCGCGGCTCGGGTCGGTGACGTTGTCGATGTAACCATCGCGCGTGCGAAGATTGCCGTCGAAGCGGAGCGCGAGCACATCTTCTATGATCGGGAAGTTGGCGCCGAATTGGGTGCCAAGCAGGCCGAGTTCGCCGCCTGTGCCTTCGAGCCAGGCGCCGGTTTCGAAATCGGGACCCGCGGTCACAACACTGATCGCACCGGCGGTCGTGTTCTTGCCGTAGAGCGTGCCTTGCGGGCCGCGCAGAATTTCAATGCGCTCAACGTCAGCCAGATCGTTGATCGCCGTGCCCGTCCGAGCGCGATAAACGCCGTCGATGAAAATGCCGACCGCAGCTTCGAAGCCCGGATTGTCGGAGCCCGTGCCGATGCCGCGAATGCTGGCGGACGTGCCAGATGTCTGTGATTGGCCGGAGCCAATGCGCAGATTGGGAGTGACTTGGCGCAGGTCGATCAGCGTGCGGACGCCGGCTTGTTCCAGCGCGGCGCCGGAGATCGCGGTCACTGCGATCGGAACGTCCTGGATCGCAGCCGAACGACCTGTGGCCGTGACGACGATTTCGTCTGAAATTTCCTCATCTTGCGCGAAGGCTGGGCTCATCGCCCCCATCGCCGCGAGCGAAGCGCTTGAAAGTAGAAGCCAACCCAATTTCGACTTATTGCTCATAGCCGTCCTCCCAGTGCCTTGGACGCTTCTCAAGAGCGCCCCTCGGCTGACCATCGGCATGTCGGGCTGGCGAGCGGGTGCTCCTCCCGCGCCCTATCTGTCCATGCTGCTATAGCAGGTTGTTGCCCCCCGTCTGTCAACCGTGCGCTTGGGCATAACTTGACGTGCGCGTCATGGCGCTCAAACCTGCGTCTGGCGCGCCACACTCACCTTGCGTTAGCGTCATGTTCTTAGGGAAATTTCGGTCCAAACCTGTGCAAATTTCAACCTTAAGGGGCGTCTCGAGCGCGCGGAGGCCGGCGACATGAGCGTTTCGAGGTCAACATCAGCCCTTGTCTTGTTCTCCGCCGGGCAGGATTCAGCGACGTGCCTAGCCTGGGCCTTGGCCCGATTCGACCGGGTTGAGACAATTGGCTTTTCTTACGGCCAACGCCATGCGGTCGAATTGGCGCAACGCCCGGTTCTGAGGGCGCTGCTGGGCCGCCACGCAGGTAAAGGCGTGCTTGGGGACGACGTCGTCGTGGACCTGTCCGGATATGGCGCGCTTGGCGACAGCGCACTGACTACCGACCGCGCCATCGAAATGGCCGCCAACGGCTTGCCGACGACGTTTGTGCCGGGCCGCAATCTTGTATTCCTCGCGGTCGCCGCCGCCCATGCCTACCGGCGCGGCATCGACACTTTGGTCGGGGGCATGTGCGAGACCGACGATGTCGGCTACCCCGATTGCAGGCGCGCGACGCTCGACGCCATGCAAAGCGCGCTCCAGCTCGGGCTCGCGCGGCCTCTGACCATCGAGACGCCGCTGATGGCGCTCACCAAGGCACGGACCTGGGCGCTCGCGCATGAGCTTGGCGGCGACGCCTTGGTGGCCGATATCGTCGAACACAGCCACACCTGCTACCAGGGCGACCGCGACCACCGCCACGCTTGGGGCTACGGTTGCGGTGTCTGCCCCGCATGCGACTTGCGCGCGAAGGGCTGGGCCGCGTGGCGCGGGAGCGACGCGCAGTGAGCTACGCCGTCAAGGAAATTTTTTACACGCTGCAAGGCGAAGGCGCACGGGCGGGCCGGCCAGCTGTGTTCGTGCGCTTTGCTGGCTGCAATCTATGGAGTGGGCGCGCGCAGGATCGGGCGCAGGCGATTTGCCAGTTTTGCGACACCGACTTTGTAGGAACCGATGGCGAGGATGGGGGTAAGTTTGAAGACGCGAAAGCCCTCGCGGGCGCCGCTTTCGCTTTCTGGCCAGGTGGGGGCGCGCCCTATGTTGTGTGCACGGGCGGCGAGCCGCTTCTGCAGCTCGACGCGCCGCTGATCGCCGCGTTGCACGAGGTGGGGTTTGAGATCGCGGTGGAGACCAACGGCACGCTTGCCGCGCCCGCCGGCATTGACTGGATCTGCGTCAGCCCGAAAGCCAACACTGATCTCGTCCAACGCGTGGGACACGAATTGAAGCTGGTGTTTCCGCAAGCCGGCGCTGAACCGGCGCGCTACGAAAGCCTCGCCTTCACCCACTTTTTTCTACAACCAATGGACAGCCCGGCCCGCGACGCCAACACAAGCGCCGCGATCGATTTTTGCCTCGCGCATCCATGCTGGCGCCTTAGCCTGCAAACCCACAAGCTGCTCGGCCTACGTTAAGCGCTTTGTTCAAATTGAAACACCACCCATCCCCGGGACGTCGCGAAAGCGGCGGGCCCGGGGCCCATAAGCACAACGCTTGCGTATTAGCCCCGGACTGAATGCTCTACATTCATCCGGGGATGGGTGAAGCAAATGCGTTAGCGTGCGTTGGCGACGTAGGCGTCGGCGATTTTCTCGGCAAACTGACGGATGGCGCGGCGCGCATCTGTCCAAGTGGATTCACCGCCAGTCAAATCCACCAAGCTGTTATTGTAGCGGCGGTGATTGACTTCGCTGACGATGTGTCCATCCGCGGCCCGCAACGTACCCCGCAATTCCGCGCCCCCGACTGAAATCGAGCGAAAGGCGTCGAGGCCTGGGCTGGCTCCCAATTGCTCAAAAGTCGGCCGATTGGGGTCGGCATCCACGATAACGATTTCGACGACCAGCGGAGCGCTGTCGGAGAGTGTCGCGCCATGCCGCGCCAGGGCGGCGGAGACCATGCGCGCGGTTGCATCTCGAAGCACATCGCCCTCGCGGGCGCCGAGGTCCTCATCAAGTGTGGTCTGGAACTCTGCGGAAATCGCGACCGGCGCAAGCGTCACGGGCGCCGCTGATGCGACCGACGGCAACGCCGCCTGGGCCAAGGCGAAGGCGGTGAAACCGAGAAAAGCGGATATATAGCGCATGGGGTTCCTCCAGCGGATGAGTTCAACCATGCGCGCTTTTATCGAAGAGCGCCATTCACGTTCACGTAAACATTGGCGCCGGAAGGGCTCAATCGTCCTCGTCTTCATCGTCACCGTCGGGGATCACAGCGTCGATGACAGCGCCCGTTGCTTTTATTGTAGTTCCAACCACCGCGCCGGTCACCGCGCCAGCCGCGCCGAGGGCTGCGCCCGCAAGGCAGGCCGAGAGCGGCAACATTAACAACAGGGCCGCAAATAAACGCGTTGTCATGTGTTCATCCCCGATATTGTGGGCGCCAGCTTGCGAGCGCGAAGGCGGTCGTGCAAGCCCATCGCGCAGCCGAAGGGATCAGGCGCTCCAACGCAAATCGTCGAGGTCGATGCTGTCGGTCCAGCGGTTCGGCGCAGGGTCGCTCTCGCGGCGGAACGGGCCGAGGTACGCCGTGCTTAGCAGGCGGCGGCGGTCAGGACCGACGAAAGTTTCGCAGCGGACGAAAAGGCGTGTTTCGGTCAGCGCCGTTGAGATGCGCGCAAACAATTGTTGCGCGCTGATCGGCTTCTTCACGAAGCCGCTGATGCCGGCGTCGCGCGCGGCCGCGACGCGTGATATTTCCGTGTGTGCGGTCAGCATGATGATCGGCACATAGGGACGCGGACTATCAATGCGCCAACGCACTTCCCGCGTGAACGCCAGTCCGTCCATCGGCGACATTTGCCAATCGAGCAGGACAAGATCGATGCCCGAGCCTAGCGCCTTGAAAGCGTCGCCGCCCGCGCCAGCCTCGGCAATGTGCCGCACGCCCCCGGCGTTCAGCATGCTCCGCAGAAGCATCCTGGCTTGGCGGTTGTCATCGACCACAAGCACCTGAATATCGGCAATTGACGCCACTTCAGTCCCCCCACCAGCAAGGAACGCTGCGGGGAGCAAACAAGCTGTAAACGCGGGCGGGTTTTCGACGAAAGACGTCCCACGCTCACGCCCCTTGGTGGAAATACAAGGGGTGACTCAACCTAAGGTACTTCAACCAGCACGATTTCGCTCTGGTCCGCGCCAGCTGTCACCACAATTTCGGCCTCGGCGTGGATAGCGGCCCCGTCACGTGCGGCCAGGGCGACGCCGTTGACCGAAGCCTCGCCCTTGGCCAGCGCAAGGTAGGCGCGGCGGGCGCCGCCGAGCCGGTAGGTGACGCTTCGGCCCTTTTCCAAAGTCGCCGCCAGAACGCGCGCATCCTGGCGGATGGGCAAAGCGCCAGCCGCCTGGTCAGGTGCGAAGCCAGACGCGAGCGTCACGAGGGCGCCAGGCGCCTTGGGAAACTTGGCCGCGCCCCAATACGGCTTGCCTCCGTGAGCCTTGGGCATGATCCAGATTTGGTAGAGCGTGGTCGCCTCGTCCTCGAGATTGTACTCTGAATGGGTGATTCCGGCACCGGCGCTCATCACCTGGACGTCGCCGGCCTCGGTGCGGCCTGTGTTGCCCATGCTATCTTGGTGGGTGATCGCCCCGGTGCGGACATAGGTGATGATTTCCATGTCGGCATGAGGGTGGGGCGGGAAGCCGGTTTTGGGTTGGATGGTGTCGTCGTTCCAGACCCGAAGCGCGCCCCAATGCATCCGGGCGGGATCGCGATAGCCGGAGAAGGAAAAGTGATAGCGGGCGGCGAGCCAATCGGCGTCGAATTTGCCGAGGCTATCAAAGGAACGTTTCTCGATCATGGGGATCTCCGGGGCGGTGTCTATGTGGGAGGGAGCGGCGTCCCCCGCAATTGCTTGACGTGCGCCGTCTTCGGGCGCGGTAGTGCCAACCGGGAGGCAATAGCCATGAAACATATCGTCCTCGCGGGCGCGGCCCTCGTTCTCGCCGCTTGCGGACAACAGAGCGCGCCCGAACCCCAAGCCCCTGCCGCGCCCCAAGGCCTGATGGAGCAGGCGCTGGCGATTTCGCCAGAGCAACAGCCGGTGTTCGCCTGGCAACAGCTTACGGCCTATCAGGCCGCGCACCCGGAATCGCAACCCCCGTGCGCCAGCATTCGCCGTGTCGATGTGGTCGGTCACATCCCCGAAGATGTCGCCGCGGAGAGCCTCTATGCAGGGCACAAGGGCGCGCTGGTCTTTACGGTGCAGTGCGGCGCGCAGCTGACAACCGTTCGCGACGATCCGCGTGAGCACTGGATGGTGGCGCTTGCGCCAGGCGCCGCGGAAGCGGCCATCGCCAATTGCGCCAATGCCGAGGGCCTTGACCAATGTCCGCGCATTCCCCGGCGCGCGGAAGCCACCACTCCCTAAGGTGTCAGCGTACGCGGTTGAAGCGGGCGAGTTCGGTGCCGGCGGCGTCGCGCAGGATGAGCGTGTCACCATCCAGGCGCGCGGTTTCGGTCGCCTCCAGCGCGGCGATGAACGTGCGCTCAATTTCCATGACGGCGGGCGAGCAGCTGCGCCGCGTCGCGCCAACGCCATTGAAGCTCAGCGCCGGATCGAGTGCGTTCACTTGCGCGAACCAACGATTGCAGCCGGCATAGCCGCCGGCGCGATTTTCGGAAAATTCAATCGTTGGCGCGTCGCCGCCGCCATCGGCCATGATCCAACGCGTCTCAATGAGCGCACTGGGCGACGGCGGCGGCGGTCCTGGGGTCCGCGCGCAGGCGGTGAGAAGCAGAAGCGCGGCCAGCGCGCTGCGCATCAAACTGGATCCCACGGAAACACGTTCATTGAAGCGCCGAGGTCGGTGTAATTGGCGCGCATCGCCGGCAGGCCATGTTCCAGCAGGGTTTCCGGCGACCAGCCTTCGAGCCGCGCCATCGCGCGCACGGGGCGTGGCTGATTGAACAAGAACACTTCGTTGCCGCGCACGGCGAAGATTTGCCCCGTGGTATCCTTGGCGGCGTCGGCGCACAACGCTACCGCCAGCTGCGCCACCTGATCGGCGCGCATCGAACGTTGGAACCGCTCCACCCGCTTGGCTGAGACTTCGTCCTTCACCGGGATGGAGGCGATCATGCGCGTCCAGGCGAACGGCGCGATGATGTTTGACCGTACGTTCTTCGATTGGCCCTCCATGGCGACGATGCGCGAGAGGCCCATGACCCCAAGCTTGGCGGCGGCGTAATTGGCTTGCCCGATATTTCCGATCAGGCCCGAGGTCGAGGTGAACAGAACGTAGCTGCCGCTTTGCTGTTCGCGGAAATGTTCAACGGACGCGCGGCAAACATTAAAGGCGCCATGCAAATGCACATCGATGACCGCGCGCCAATCCTCGATCGGCATCTTGTGGAACATGCCGTCGCGCAAAATGCCGGCCGGATTGATGATTGCGTGCAGTCCGCCGAATTCCTTTTTGGCTTGCGCCACCATGGCGGCGACGGCGTCGTACTCGCTGACGCTGTCGGAATTGGAGATCGCGGCGCCGCCGGCGGCGCGGATTTCCTTCGCCACCTCCTCAGCCGGCCCTGCCGAGCCTGCGTCCTCGCCCTTGAGGCCGCCGCCCAAATCGTTGACCAAAACCGCCGCGCCTTCGCGCGCCGCCAGCAGCGCGCACTCCTTACCGATGCCATTGCCGCCGCCTGTAACGATGACGACTTTTCCGTCCAGCACGCCCATGCTCTATGTCTCCTGCGCGCATGTCGTAGCGCGCCCGCCGCCAAGCACAACCATTCTTCACCGGCTCAAGCTGTGAGCATCAGTCGCCGCCCTGGCGCGCGCGCGCCTCGAATCCGTCCGCCTTAGCCAGATCCGGAAAAATTCGCATCCAGCCGAACGAGGCCGCCACGGCCGCAACGCCGCCGATCGTTACCGCTGCCACTGGCCCGAAGATGCGCGCCATCAGGCCGGCTTCGAAATCGCCGAGCTCGTTGGAGGCGGAGATGAACACAAAGCTCACCGCCGCGACGCGGCCGCGCATGGAATCCGGAGTGGCGAGCTGGATCAGGGTTTGGCGCACATACACCGAAATCATATCGACGCCGCCGGCCACCGCCAGCGCCGCCGCGGTGAGCCATAAATATTGCGAGAACCCGAACACGATGGTGGCCAGCCCAAACGCAATGGTCGAGCCGAACATCCAAGCGCCCACGCGTGTGCGGATCGGCGCCGCCGCCAGCATCAGCGCAACCCCCGCCGCGCCCACGCCCATTGCCGAACGCAAAACGCCCAGCTCACTTGGACCCGCCTGCAGAATGTCGCGCGCGAATACCGGCAACAGCGCCACCGCGCCTGCAAGCAATACCACCACGAGATCAAGCGAGATCGCGCCCAGCACCATCTTGTTCGACCACACGAAACGTAAACCTTCAACAATCAAGCCGAGTGTACGCGCATCCTTGACCGCTTCTTGCGGCGGCGCGCGCAGCGTGAACAGCAGCGCCGCTGATATCGCCAACAGCGCCAGCGCCACGCCATAGGGGACGCTCGCGCCAAGGCCGTAGAGCAAGCCGCCGATGGCGGGACCCATGATCAGCCCGGAATTGAACGCTAGCGAACTCCACGCCACCCCTTGCGGCAAATCCTCGCGCGGCAACAACATGGGCAGGAGCGCTGTCGCGGCCGGCGGCATGAAGGCGTTGATGGCGCCGGCGCCAATGGCCGCCGCGAACACGGCCGGAATGATGATCGGCGCGCCGAAGCTTGACACCAACACCAGCCCCGCAACGATGACCGCTTTAGCGAGGATGCAGGTGATGAGAATGAGCTTGCGGTTGTAGCGGTCCGCTGCTTGTCCACCAAACAGCGACAGCACCAGCAGCGGCAGGAATTGAGCCAGCCCCACGAGGCCGAGCAGGAACGCGGCTTCGGCGATCGATTGGCCGTGGCCGCGCGCGGAATCGTAAATTTGCCAGCTCATGGCGATCGCCTGAATCTGCACCGCAAGCGTGGCGAACCAGCGCCCGGCCCAGAATCGAGCGAACAAAGGGTTGGAGAAGATGTCGAGCGAGGGGAGACGAAGCGTGGGCAAGGCCGCGAGCTTGGCGCTTGGGCGCGCGAGTCGCAATGGCGCAAGAAAGCCTTTGACGCGGCGTCGTGACAGCCCTAAGCGCGAGCGCCGCAAGTGGGGAAGTGATTGGCCTACACGCTCACCGCCGAGAAACCCGAACACCACGGCGCCATCGAACGCGTGCTCGATCGCGCCTTCGGACCTGGCCGTTTCGCGAAGACCAGCGAGCGCGTGCGAGAGCGCGGCGCGCGGCTTGATCCGAGTTTATCGCGCGTTGCGTTGGACGAGGCGGGACAGGTCGTCGGCGTGTGCCGTATCTGGCGTGTGCAGGCCGGCGCGCCGGTTTTCTTTCTCGGGCCGCTTGCGGTCGATCCAAAGGTGCAATCGGCGGGCTTGGGTCTTGCGCTCACCCGTGATGCGGTCGCGGCCTGTCGTGCGAGCGGCGGCGGCGGCATTGTGTTGATTGGCGCCGAGCCATTCTTCCGCCCGCTTGCGTTTACTATCGCGCCGCCGGGGCGCATCACCCTGTCGGGCCCCACCGATCCCGCGCGCTTGCTATGGCTCGAATTGCGACCGGGCGGATTGGATAAAGTGCAGGGCGAAATCACGTCGTTGGCTTGAGGTGACGCCCTAGCGCGCGGCTCACGCCGACTCGCGCCGCCAGCCGAGCAACAGCAGAGCCATGGCGAACATCGCCCACGCCCAGCCTGGCCCAAGCGGGGAGGCAGCGGCGGCACGCACATTGTAGGCCCCGTTGCGTTCTATGCCGATCCAATTATCGCCGTGCGCGCGCGCGCCGCGGTCGATGCGGCGTACGTCCGGCAAGCGGGCGCCATCTTCTCCGGTCATGAACACGCTCCCGCCCGTAACTTGCGCGAAAGGGCGCAGGATTTCCGGACCAGCGCTGAGTGCGGACGCTTCTCGCGGATTGAGCGGTCCCACCGCCGCGAACGCGCGCAGGTCGCGGGCGCGCGCTTCGTACAAGCCTTGTTCGCTCACCGGCGCCTCCGCGCGCCAAAGGCCGGGCGCGCTTTCGTCCAAGTCGATGCGCGTGCGTGCGCCCGAGGGGGCGATGATTTCGACCGCGCCCGCGGAATCGCTCAGCGTACTGCGTGCAATCTCCAAACCGCGCGGACCGGCCTCGATCGACAAGCGCTCTTCCTCCAATTCAGGCTCGCGCATCAGCCAGTGCGCCAGGCGGCGCAGCACTTCGCCGTGCGGGCCGCCGCCGTCATAACCGCGCGCCCACAGCCAGGGTTGGTCGGACCACAATTGCGCGACGCGCCCCTCGCCCGCGCGGTCGAGCACCAGCAGGGGGCGCCCGCCGGCGCCTTGCAGAATTGTTTGTCCGCCTGTCGCGCGGGCCTCCACTTGGCGCGTCCAATTTCCCCAGCGTTCCGGCGTTGGCAGGCCGCGCACCACCGGGTGGCGGCGTCCAAGCGCCGTCGGCGCCGGCTGATAGGGCGCCGAAATTACCATGCCTGTTGGTTGCGATGGTAAGATACCCGCCAGCGCGGTGCGATAGAGCCCATCCAAGCCCGCCTCGCCCTCGCCAGCGGTGATCAGCAGAGCGCCGCCTTGCTCGACGCGCCGTGCGATCGAAGAAAAATAATAGGCCTGCAAGATGCCGCGCCGACTGTAGCGGTCAAAAATGATGAGGTCGAACTCGCCAAGGCGGCGTTCGAACAATTCCTCGGTCGGAAACGGAATCAGCGCCAATTCGTTGAGCGGGGTGAAGTCCTGCTTGTCCGGCGGGCGCAAGATTGAGAAGTGTACGAGATCGACGGCGGGGTCGGACTTCAGCAAATTGCGCCACACCCGCGCGCCTTGGTGCGGCTCGCCCGTGATCAGCAACACGCGCAGGCGGTCGCGCACGCCATTGGCGGCGAACGCGGCGCGGTTGTTGGACAGTGTGATTTCCTCATCGCCTGCTTCGACCTCGATCACCACCATGTTGCGCCCGCGGTGAGGCAAGCGCACGTCAACGTTAAACGCGCGATTGGCGCGCGCATTGGCGACAGCAACGCGCGCGCCGTCGATACTCACAGACACGCGCACTGGCGCGTTGCCGCGCGCATCGATGACGCGCGCGCTGATGCGCATCGGTTCGCCGACAATGCCGAACGTGGGCGCGGAGACGAGTTCAAGCCGGCGGTCGCCGCGCGCGGGGTCGCCGACGATGAGGACGTGTGCGGGGCCGAGGCCGGCGAGCCGGCGCGGGTCGGCGGGCGGATCGGAGGCCTGGCCGTCGGTGACGACAATCACCCCGCCAATGCGGTCGCGGGCAACGTCGGACAATGCGTCTTCGATCACCGATGTGATCATGGTGCCATCCGGGCCCCCGCCGGCTTCGCGCACGCGCACGTCAAGGCCAGGTTCGCGCGACAGGCGCTCCGCCATCGCCTCGCCCGCCGCGCGCGCCGCCAGGTTCCGGCCCGCGAGCGTTAGACTTTCGCTTTGATCGATCAGCACCAGCGCCACGTCATTGGCGGGTTCGCGGGCCTCGCGCACCAATTGCGGCTGCATCAAGCCAAGAAACATAAATGCCGCGGCGGCAGCGCGCAGCGACAGTGCTCCGCCGCCGCGCCACCCATAGAAGGCGAGAGCGAGCAGCGTCACTACGCCAAGGGTGATCATCGCGCCCGGCGGCAACGCCGGATCAAAGCCGATGCGGGCGGCGCCGATCAACGTCGCCGCCCTTCGCCCAGGCGTTCCAAGAGCGCCGGCACGTGCACTTGGTCGGCTTTGTAGTTGCCCGTCAGCGCCACCATGACCATGTTGACGCCGAAACGCAGCGCCAACTCGCGCTGGCGGGCGCCGCCCTCGATGTCGCCGGCCCAGGCGGCCGCCCAATCGCCGTCGCCAACAAACAACGAAGCGACGCCGTCGCGCGCCGATGCGGCGGAAGCGTCTTCGGCCCATAATTGCGTCGTCTGCGCGCGGCCGGGAAAGCTACGCAACAGATAGAAAGCGCGCATGACGACATGTTCCGTCGTCACCACTTCAAGTGGCGGCACATCGACGCCCGCGAGCATGACCGAGGCGGGCCGCGCGCCGCCGCTGGCGCCGGAATTGCGTGTGTCCACCAGCAGCAATCCGCCAATGGCGAGATAGCGATCGACGTTGGCGAGCGCCGCGTCGGAGAGACGTCGAGGAGTGGTCGGCGCCGGCCAGTAGAGAAACGGATAGGCCGAGAGGTCGTCGCGCGCGAGATCAATGGCGACCGGTGGGCCAGGCTCGACCGAGGTGCGCGCGATCAATATTTCCGTCAACGCCTCAAGCCCGGTCGCGGAAGCCCGGTCGATGCGCGCGTCGCCGGAGCGCACATAAGCGAGGCGCAGGGTTTGCGTGGGGTCGTCGCGATTTTGTGCGTGCGCATCGGGCGCTGACGCCAGTCCCAGGATCAGCGCGGCGCCCGCCGCTGTGCGCGCCAAGTTTGGCAGACGGCTGATCAAGAACAACGCGACCAGCAGATCCAATGCAAGCAACAGCGCTGCCGCGCCGAATAGCCAACCCGCCAAGTGTTGCGCGGCATTGGCGCCGAGCCCCGCGCGCGTGATCGCGGCGGGCAGAGCAAGCGGCGTGAAGGCGTTGTCAGCGCGGACTGCGTCGATAGCGGCCGATACGCCCGCGCGTTCGTACAGGCCGGGCGGCGTTGCAGGCGAGGGAAGTGCTTGCGCAAAGGCTTCAGCGTCGATCGGCGGCGTGTCCACCGGCGCGGGCGCTAGCGCGCCGAAGCCGTCGAGCAGACGCTGCGCCACGTAAGGCCCACCGGTGATGTCGCGCTCGCCGGCGCCGTCAGCGCGCGCGGCGAATGCGAGCGTCCGCCGTAACATCTCCACGAACAGCCCCGAGAGCGGCAGGTCCGACCAGTCCGGCGCGGCGGTGACATGAAACAACACAACCAGGCCGCGCCCATGCGCTTGCGCCGTGACCAAAGGCGAATTGTCGGAAAGCGTCGCCCAAACGCGCGCTTCCGCAAGCGAAGCGGGTTCAGCCAGGACTTGCCGGCGTACATTGACGTCGGTGGGCGGGACGATGCCGGCGAATGGCGAATCCACGGGGAACGCGGCGATGGCGAGCGGCGCTTCCCATGCCAAAGCGCCGCCCAAGCTGCGCGATCCAGGGCGCAGGCGCACAGGCACAAGCGCATCGGCGCCATTGGCCAAGCGCGGACCGGCAAAACGCACCAACAAGCCCCCGGACTCAAGCCAACGCTCCAGCGCCGCGCGATCGGCCGGCGCGGGGCGCCCCGCATCCGGCAAGATCAGGGCTTGCGCACGCGCGTTGATGAGTTCGCTGACGCTGCCGCGCTGCAAGCTCGCATAAGGCGCCAACGCGCGCTCGGCGTAGAACAATTCCGACAGCAGCGGCTGACCAGCGCCGCCTGGATCGATGAGCCCCACGAAAGGTCGCCCCGCGCCCGCAGGCAACAGCCGCACCGCGCCCGCGCTCTGTTCACCGACGATGCGCACACGCGCGGCGCGCGCGGCGATCTCCGGGGGCAGCTCGATGCGGGCGGTGGCGCTGAGTGCGTCACCGGCAAAGCGCAACTCCGCGGCGCCAAGCGCCCGGCCATCCGCCGTTTCCGCGGCGATGGCGCCGACCGGCGATGCGTTCGCCGCTCTTCTCGCCTCGACGATAATGCCTTGCGGCGTCACCGATGCGCCTGCCAGTCCGCGTGCTGTCGCCGCCGGCACACCCACCGTGACGGGTCCGCGTCGCAGCAATGCTTCACCCAGCGTTTGCGCGCCGGAATCGCCCAGCCCATCGCTGATCCAGATGATGCGGCCAAAATCACCCTGAGTCTGCGCCAGTCTGCGCGCTGCGTCGGCGCGGTCGGGCCGCCAGGGTTGTGGTTCGAGCCTGCCGATGCGGGTTTTTGCATCTGCGGCGGTGAGCGCTTCGGCGGGATCGCCCGCCGGAGCAGCGGGGGCGGTGAGCAAAAGGAACACAGGCGCGCGCGCGCGTTCCGCGTCGGCGATGGCGGCCAAGGCCGCGCCCTGCGTTTCGCTCCAAAACGGCGCCGAGGTCCAGCCATTATCGATGACGATCAAGGTGCGTCCGCTTTGCGGGCTCTGCGCGGCGCTGGGCGCCAAGCCTGGCTTGGCGAACGCGAGCACCAGCAAGGTCGCCGCGAGTGCGCGGAAGACGACCAGCCACAGCGGAGGGCGTTCGCGGCTCTGTTCCTCGGTGTGCAGGCCGAGAAGAAGCCGCGCGGGCGGGAATTGCGTCCGCTGTGGCGGCGGCGGCGTCGCGCGCATCAGCCAAAACAGCGCCGGCAGCGCGAGCAACGCCAAGAGTGCGCCCGGCGCGCCAAACAGGATGGGTCCGAAGCTCACGCCGTCCGCTCCGACACCAGGGCTATGAGCGAAGCCAGCACTGGCGCCGCGCCGTGATCGGTACGGTGGCTGATTGCTGGAAAACCGAATTGAGCGCCGAGCGTGCGGATGGCGTGGCGGTGCGCCGCGAGCCGCTCGGCATAGACTTCGCGCGCCGCCTCGGCGCGGCCGATCAGGGCTTGCGTCGCACTGGCGCCGGGCGTCATGAACAAGGTGCGGCCTCGAAAGGGGAAATCCTCTTCCGCTGGATCGGCGATCATCACCAGCACACCCGTCGCGCCCGCCGATGCAGCCCTGGTGAGACGCACCCGCCATGCTTCAATGGGCGCATAGAAATCGCTCATGAACACGATGCACGCGCGCTTGGGCGCTTCGGACTCGTCGCTGGCGCAAGACAGATCGAGCGCGAGGCGCTCGATTGCGCGGGTGCCGGCGCGCGCTGGGTAGCCCAGGGCGCCGACGCGTTCGCCGCCGCGCACCAGCAAAGTCGCGAGCGCCAAGGCGAGCGTGCGCGCCCGGCGCAGTTTGGTGGTGCGCCCGGCATCGCTGGTCCAGTCGAAACCCGCTTCCGAGTCGATCCAGAACCACGCCGTTTGCGCCGCTTCGCGTTCGCGTTCGCGCACATAATACCGATCGCCACGCGCGGAACGTCGCCAATCGACAAGGCGCGCGCCATCTTCGGCGCGGTGATCGCGATATTGCCAGAAGGCTTCGCCTTGCCCGGCGCGGCGGCGACCGTGAAAGCCAGGCGCGCTGGCGGCGAGGCGGCGTGCATCCAACAGCACGCCCGGCAAATCGCCCGCGAGCGAAAGCGCATCGAGGCGGGCGGCGTCAGACATTGTGCACGGCGAAAATTCCTTCTCCCCTTGTGGGAGAAGGTTTCTTGCGCCAGCGGAGCCGGCGCAAGACGGATGAGGGGTGTTGGCGCAGGTCTTTTGGGAGGTGGCGCTTGCACCCCTCATCCGGCGCTTCGCGCCACCTTCTCCCACAAGGGGAGAAGGACAAGGTTTCGCTCCGCTTCAAGCCGCGCGCCCGGCCAATTCATCGATCAACGTGTCGATGTCCAGGCCTTCGGCGCGCGCGCCAAAAGAAAGCTGCATGCGGTGCGCCAACGCGGGACGCGCCAGCGCAGCGACATCGTCCACCGCCGGCGCCAGGCGCCCGCGCAGCAGCGCGCGCGCACGCACCGCCAGCATCAAGGCTTGTCCCGCGCGCGGGCCTGGACCCCAGGCGACATGCTGGTTGACGCGCGCATCGTGGCTGGCGCCGGGCCGCGCCGAACGCACCAATTCCAGAATGCTCGCCAGAACTTTTTCGCCCACCGGCATCGCCCGCACCAGCTGCTGCAAGCGCATCAGCGCGTTCGCGTCGAGTACGGTTTGCGGCTGCACATCATCAAGGCCGGTGGTTTCGATCAGGATGCGGCGTTCGATTTCGGCGTCGGGATAGGGCACATCGACTTGTAGTAGGAAGCGATCGAGCTGCGCTTCCGGCAAGGGATAGGCGCCTTCGTGCTCGATCGGGTTTTGCGTCGCCAGCACGTGGAAGGGCCTCGGCACATCATAAGCCTTGCCGGCGACCGTGACATGATGCTCCTGCATCGCCTGCAACAGCGCCGATTGCGTGCGCGGAGAGGCGCGGTTGATTTCGTCGGCCATCAGCAGGCTAGTGAAAATCGGTCCCTTGACGAAGCGAAAATGTCTGCGTCCTTGCTCATCTTGGTCGAGCACTTCCGAGCCCAGAATATCCGCCGGCATCAGGTCCGGCGTGAATTGCACGCGCGCCCAATCGAGCCCCAGCACCCGCGCGATCGCTTCCACCAGGCGCGTCTTGGCCAGACCCGGCGCGCCGACCAGCAGCACGTGCCCGCCGGACAAAATCGCCGCCAACGTCAATTCGATGACCCGCTCCTGGCCGAAAATCGTCTTGCCGATCTCCGCGCGCACGCGGTCAAGCGCCGCCCCGGCCCGTTCAGCCTCGGCGACAAGCGCTTCGGGGCTCTGTTGGTTCGCATTGCTCATGGGTGCGAAGCTCGCTTGTATGGGGGCTGAAATAAGGCGTTGGGTGGTCGGAACATGTCGTCCGTGAATTCTGGCTTGGAGCAAATGCTAGCCGCGCTCAAGGCCCAAGCCGGAACCGGCGACAAGGCGCGCCCGCCCGTCGACCAATGGAATCCCGTGTATTGCGGCGCGGCTGGATTTGAAATCTTGCGCGACGGGACCTGGCTGCACGAGGGAACGCGCATCACGCGCGAAAGCATGGTCAAGCTGTTCGCCTCGATTCTGCGCAAGGATGCAGATGGGGAGACCTACCTTGTTACGCCGGTCGAGAAGATACTGGTGCGCGTCGCGGATGCGCCCTTCCTCGCCGTGCGCGTCGATCGGCATGGATCGGGCCCGGACCAGGCGCTCGTGTTCACCACCAATGTTGGCGACATCGTCACCGCCGGCCCCTCCAATCCGCTGCGTGTCTCCTACGCCGGCGACGAGCCACGCCCCTACGTCCTGGTGCGCGGACGCCTGGAGGCGCGCATCCTGCGCGCGCCGTTTTATGAGATGGTGGAGTGGGCCGAGGCGCGCGAAGGCAAGCTGGGCGTGTGGAGCGGGGGCATGTGGTGGGAGTTGGGGG
>JBEBHQ010000008.1:0-118374 GCA_040080805.1 Terricaulis sp.
CGTAATATCCCCCGCCCCCAAGCACACCACAATATCCCCCGGCTTGGCCTCCGCGCGCACGAACGCGGGGAGATCATCCAGGCTCGCAAGCTTGCGCGCGTCGCGGTGGCCGTGGCTTTTCAGGCTGGCCGCCAGCGTGTCAGCGCTAATCCCTTCGATCGGCGCTTCGCCGGCGGGATAGACATCCGCAACCGCTGCGATATCGGCGTCGTTGAAGCAGGTGGAGAAATCCTTGAACAGGTCGCGCAGCCGCGTGTAGCGATGTGGTTGTACAACAGCCAGCACGCGGCCCTCGGTCATTTCGCGCGCGGCGGAGAGCACGGCGGCGATTTCGACCGGGTGGTGCGCGTAATCATCGACGATGCGCACGTCGTTCCAATACCCCGTCGTGGTGAAGCGCCGTTTCACGCCGGCGAATTTCTTCAAGCCTTTGCGAATGCCATCGTCGGTGACGCCCAGTTCGCGCGCAACCGCGATGGCGGCGACGGCGTTCTGCACGTTGTGCCGCCCGGCCACGGGCAGAAACAGATCGTGCATGGTCACGCCCGGGCCTTCGCCCTTTTTGCGCGCCACCACGTCGAAGGTCGAGCCATCACGAGAAGGCCGCACGTTCACCGCGCACACATCGGCCTGCGGATTGAAGCCGTAGGAAATCACCCGCCGGTCGCGCACTTGCGCCGCCAGCGCCTGCACCTGGGGATGATCGAGGCACATCACCGCGAAGCCATAGAAGGGAATGTTTTCCACGAACGTCTGGAACGCCGCGTTCATGGCTTCGACATTGCCGTAATGATCGAGGTGCTCGGCATCCATGTTGGTGACCACGACAGCCGTGGCGCGCAGGCGCGTAAAGGTGCCATCGCTTTCGTCGGCCTCGACCACCATCCATTCGCCCTCGCCCATGCGCGCATTGGCGCCGTAGGCGTTGATGATGCCGCCATTGATCACGGTGGGGTCCTTGGCCCCGGCGTCGAGCAAAGCGGCGATCATCGAGGTAGTGGTGGTTTTTCCGTGCGTGCCGCCAATGGCGACCGTCCATTTCAGCCGCATGATCTCGGCCAGCATCTCCGCGCGGCGCACTATTGGCACGCCGCGCGCGCGGGCGGCGTCGGTTTCGGGATTGCCGTTCTTAATCGCCGAAGAGATCACCACCACGCCGGCATGCGCCGCGTTCTCGGCCTTGTGGCCGATGTACACGGTGACGCCTTGAGCGCGCAGCCGCTCAGTGTTGGCGCTTTCCTTGGCGTCCGATCCCGAAACCTCATAGCCGAGGTTCTTCATCACCGCCGCGATGCCAGACATGCCGATGCCGCCAATGCCGACGAAATGAATGGGACCGGTGTCGAAAGGAATAGCGCGGCGGATCATGGAACCCTCAATTTGAGGCGCTCGGTATAGGATGGATCAGGCGCGCTTCAAAGGCGCAAGCGGAACAATCCTCGCGCCAGCATTGAGGACGAGCCCTTCATCGCTTCCAAGGCCAAGAAATATGTGAGGCCGACAGCGATGGCGGCGTAGAAGAGCGGCTGAACGTCGACCAAATCCAAACCGGCCGCTTGCGCCAGCGGAAAAAACAGGCCAAGCGCGGACGAGGCGGCGATCATGCGCGCCGCGCGCGCAGTGGCAATGCGGCGGCGGGCGCGTTCGGCGACGCGTTTGAACACTTCGAAGCGGAACGCCGGATCGGGCGCGTTCGGCGCGGCGTCAAGCAAACCGGCGAGTTCTTGGTCGTTCATGCGTCAACCTCCGCGTCCAAGCCGAGCGCCGCCCGCAGGCGTGCGCGACCGCGCGTCACGTGCGATTTTATCGTGCCCAGCGGCAGCCGCAATATCTCCGCCGCCTCGGCGTGCGAATAATCCTGCCCGAGACACAACGCCAGCGCGCCGCGTTGGCTCTCGGGAAGATCGTCCATGGCGCGGCGCAGGGCGAGGCGCTGCGCCGCACGCTCGTGAGGCTCGGAATTTGTCTCCTCCAGATCCGCATAGGCCGCTTCGCGCAGCTGGCCGCGCGCGCGCGAACGACGGGCGCGGCGCCAGTACTGAAAGGCAACGCCGCACACGAAAACACGCAGGCGCGACCCACCGTTGAAACGGCCCAGCACTTCCCAGGTGCGCGCGAACGCTTCCTGAGCGAGATCGTCCGCGTCGGCGCCATTGCCGGCAAGGCGGCGCAAGAAGGCGCGCACTGCGTGCTGGTTCGCATCGACCAAGCGGCCAAACGCGCGCGGATCGCCATCGCGCGCAAGAGCGATGAGGCGCGCCTCTTCGGCGGCGTCCATTGGCTCTACTTGCGGCCAAACAGAAGGATCAGAAGCGAGCCAAGCGCCAACACGCCCATCGTCACGGTGATGATGAGAAAGGCGAAGGCATAGTCCTCCCCCTGGCTCACATACCAGCCGACGCCGAAGCCAGCGGCGAGCGCGGCGAAGATCACGAAGGTCCAGGCATGGTCGTTCTTGCCCGGGCCGTCGGCCGCATCGATCGACTCATCAAGGCCCTTCTGGGCCATCGTCAGCAATTCCGGCGGCGGCGTCTTGCCCTGGTCGGTGTAGCTTTTGATCAGATCGAGGACACGCTGCTGGCTCTGGCCCGTGGCAGCGTTGCCGCGAAACGCCATCGCCATGCCAAAAATGGGGAAAATCAGCCACCAGAAATCGCGAAACAGATCTTCCATCAAACCCTCCAAGCCCCGTGCTCAACACCTATCCGCCGCCGAGGACACTCTTGGATGCAGGGAGGGACTAAATAACCACCAATCCCAGTTTCCGAGCATTGGACCGCATCTTGTTATCAAGGGTCAGGAGACCCGCGCTCATCCGCATGGCTATGGCTACGTGAATCGCGTCCGCGCCATGCAAGTTGATATCGAACCGACGCACAATCGCGGTCGCCGCCTCAATATCCGTCGCGGCTATTTGAGCGGACTCGGCGGCTCCTACCCAAAGGTCGAAATCAGAATACGTGTCCTTTGCGGACTTGGGAGACAACACTTTTGCGCGCACCATCCGCGCAACGGCGGAAGAAAACTCAAGGGCCGCGACATCGCTCACGATGAAAGTGTCGGATTGAGCCGCCACCAGGCTGGAGGCACGCTCGCTCAAGGCATCGCCCGTAAAGAGCGCGACCAGGATATTCGCATCGACGTAAAGGCTCACAGCCAATCTTCATCGCGAATTTTACGAATAAGCTGCACGGCGTTCTGACCAGTATTGCGCCCCTTACGCCGCTCGGCGAGCCAATCAAGGTCGGCTTGCGTGATCTGACGCGGCGTCGGCGAAGTAGCTCGCAATTCCACAACCGGGCGGCCATGGCGGGTAATGACGACGCCCTTTCCTTCCAGAGCTTCTTCGATCAACGCGGAGAGCTTGGCCTTGGCCTCGGCGACGGAATAGGTGCTCATGCGCCATTATGGTCACCGAATGGTCATTTTGTCCAGGCGATTTCGGCAACCCTGTCGACTGGCGTTATGCGGCCGGCCGCTGCAACATGTAACGCAATCCGAACATGACGCTGTGCTGCACCAGGTCGCCTTCGAGCTCATACGAAATCGTAAATCCATCGATTGGATCGGGGTCGGTATATTGCCACTGATAATTCAGATCGGGGGTCAATTGGTATCGATAAGAAATATCGCCGACCAGCCTATCGCTAAACACAAACGCCATCCCGGCTGTCGCCATATAGCTCAAGCGCACATCGGATTGCTCGCTGAGGATATCGGTTTCCACCTCGACGTCGTTGAGGCCGACGCCGGCGCCGATGAAGGGTTGCGTCCTGGTGAGCGGATTGAAGTCGTACAGCACCAATCCATAAAGACCTGATGATCGAATCTGGGTTTCAAACCCCAGCGTGACATCGTCACGCCTATCGTGAACGAACAACGCTTCGAGACGCAGCCCCGAATTCCGCGCCGACCAGCCGGCACCAATGCTGAAGCCGCCGCCATCAGACAGGTCAACATCGCCTGACGCCGCCAAGGACTCATCCAGCATCAGGGGGTCGATGTAGTCTACAAATCCCGTCTCGGTGACTTTCTGATCGGATTCCATGGAGAATCCGGCATCGGCGCGGACGTAAAATCCCCCGTCCATGAACCCGCGCAAACCATCGCTTTCAGCCCAGGCCGCCCCGGGCGTTACAATCGCGAAAAGCGCAAACGCCCGAGCGGACGAGCGAACATGCGAACATGCGAACATGCGAAGCCTCCAATGATTGCCCCTCTACCGTAAGGTGTGCTGGTTAACGAATGAGAAAGGCCGCGCGCTCACTCTAAGGCCACCCTTTCCGCCAAATCCGCGAGCGCCTTGGCGGCTTCGGGTTTGGCGGAGGCGCGGGCGGCGGCGGCGCGGACGGCAAGGCCGTGGGTGTCGCGTAAGCGCAGCTCCAGGCATGCCGCGAGCGCGGACGGGGTGAAGTCCTGTTCGCTGAAGATGTCAGCCGCGCCGACTGAGGTAAGCCCTTCGGCATTGGCGGTCTGGTGATCGTCGGCGGCGGCGGCGAACGGCGCCAGGATGGCGGGGCGCCCGGCCACCTGCAATTCCGTCACCGACGAGGCGCCGGCGCGCGCGATCACCAGATGCGCCGCCGCCAAAAGATCGCCCATATTGGTGAAGAAGGGCGCGGCTTCCGCGGTCACGCCAGCGGCTTCGTACACCAATCGCACCGCGCTCAACTGTTCCTCGCGCACCTGGTGCACGACATCGAGGCGCGCGCGCAAATCTTGCGGCAGCATGGCGATGGCTTCCGGGATCACTTCGCCGAACAGGCGTGCGCCCTGACTGCCGCCAATGATGAGCAGGTTGAGCCGCCCGCCCGCGGGCACGTTCGGATAGGGCTTTTCGCGCACCGCCAAAATCGGCAGCCGCACAGGATTGCCGACGATGTGCTTGCGCGCCTGGGCGCTCGCGGGCAGACGATCCAACCGCTCGAATCCGCACGCCACCGCCGCGGCGCTGCCGGCCATGGCGCGGTTGACCCGCCCGAGCACGGCATTCTGTTCGTGGATCAGGATCGGCACGTTGTAAGCTCGCGCCGCCATCAAAGCCGGAAACGAGGGATAGCCGCCGAACCCCGCCACCAGAGCTGGCGGCAATTCGCGGAAGCGCTGTTTGGCCTCACTGACGCCGCGCATGATTTTGAACATTGCCGGAATGGCCTTGAACGGATTGGCGGTGATCGAAGCGGCGGGAACATCCTCGATGCGTTGGGCGGGAAAACCCTCGGCGTAGCGGCGCCCGCGCGCATCCGTCATCAGCACGACGCGCCAATCGCGCCGACGCATTTCCTCGGCGAACGCCGCCGCCGGGAACAAGTGCCCGCCCGTGCCCCCGGCGGCGATGACAACCACTTTCTTCGCCATCTAATCGCGCCTCGGCCCCGCATAGAGATAAGCGCCAGGGCGATCGCGCAGCAAGGACAGGCAAAATCCCAGCGCCAACGCCGATCCGACCATCGAGGAGCCGCCAAAGGAAATGAACGGCAGTGTCATGCCCTTGGCCGGCAACAGGCTCAAATTCACCGCGATATGAATCGCCGCTTGCGTAACCAGCAAAGTGATGAGGCCGGCGGCGGCCAATTGCTCGAACGGTTCGTTGAGCCGGCTCGCACGCGAAAGGCCGCGGAACGCTAATGCGCCGAACAATGCGATCAAGCCGATTGAAGCCAGCAGGCCAAACTCCTCCGCCGCCACCGCGAACACAAAATCAGCGTGCGCATCCGGCAGCGATCGCTTGATGACCCCCTCGCCCGGCCCGCGGCCGAACACACCGCCGGCGGCGATGGCGTCGAGCGCGCGGTTCACCTGATACGCCGCGTCGCCCTCCGGGTTGAGAAACGTGTCCACGCGCTCACGCGCATGCGGGTAGAGCCCATAAATCGCCCAGGCGCCGAGCACCGCCAACACGCCCCCGCCCAGCACCCATCTGAGCGCCATGCCCGACAGAATGAGCATGGGCCCAAGCACCAGCGCCAACAACGCGGTTTGACCAACATCAGGTTGCGACAGCAGCGCCGCCGCCGCGAGCGCAAACAAAGCGAGAGAAACCGTGCGGCCAGGAAAGCGCGCCTGCTTCATGCTTTCACCCAGCATCCACGCCCACACTACGATGAGCGCCGGTTTCAGGATTTCCGAGGGCTGCAGCGAAAAGAAACCGAAATCGAACCAACGCTGCGCGCCCTTCACTTCCGGCCCGATCCAGGCCGCGAGCGCGCACAGAGGCAGTGTGATCGCGACGAAGATGGTGGCGGCGCGACGAAGCTGGCGCGGATCGAGCGCCGCCGCCGCCAGCATCACGACCACACCGAGCGCCGCATAGGCGGCTTGCCGGCCGGCGAAATAGAACGCTTCCTCGATGCGGATGCGCGCGGTGGCCGCGGGACTCGCCGCCATCGAAAACAAAATGCCGAGCGCGATCAGCGCCGCCGCCATGAACATAAGCGGGCGGTCATAGGTGCGCATGCGATCAAGCGCCGCGCCAAAGCGTTCTGCCAGCGCCGCGTTCACGGCTTGCTCCGCGGCAGCGGACCCGCGCGCGTCAAAGCCGCGGGCGCCCCGGCGCCGTTGCGCTCTGGCGCCGTATTCGCCAACGCGGCCACGTACGCCTTGAACTTGTCGCCGCGCTCCTCGTAGCTTTTGAACTGATCGTAAGAGGCGCAAGCCGGCGAAAGCAGAACCACTGCGTGAGGCTCGCCCGAAGCGCGCGCATCGGCAAACGCGAGTTTCACCGCCGCCTCAAGGTGCCCAGCCATGGTGACGGGAACCTTGCCGCGCAGCGTATCGGAGAAATCTCCCGCCGCCTGCCCGATCAAATACGCACGCGCCATGCGGGGATAGAAATGCGCCAGATCGCCGATGCCGCCGTCCTTGGCGACGCCGCCGGCGATCCAATAGACACGCGGGTACACCGCGAGCGCTTGCGCCGCGGCGTTGGCGTTGGTGGCCTTCGAATCGTTCACAAAGCGCACGCCCTCGACGGTGGCGACGCGCTCCAAACGATGCGGCAACCCGGCAAAGGTGTGCAGCGCCTGCGCGATGATGCGCGGATCGACGCCCAGCGCGCGCACAACCGCGTACGCCGCCGCCGCGTTCTGAGCATTGTGACGCCCCGGCAGCGCGGGCGCTTTGGCGAGGTCGGCGACGATTTCCGAGCGCCCGCTCAGCGCGTCTACAAGCTTGCCGTCAAGCGCACAGACACCGCGCCCAACCGACTGCCCCGCAGAGATCGGCGCCAGATGGGCGATGCCGGCGCGCGTGAGTTCGGTGCAGGCGGCCGCGCCATGGAGATCATCAACGCCGATGATCGCCCAGTCCGCCGCGCCCTGGTTGGCGAAGATGCGCTTCTTGGCGGCGACATAGGCGGACATATCGCCATGGCGATCCAGATGATCGGGCGTCGTGTTGAGCCACACCGCCACGTCGAGGCGCAGCGACTGGGTCAGCTCAAGCTGAAACGAAGAAAGTTCAAGCACGTAATAGGCGCCGGCGTGCAGCGGCGCCAATTCGAGTACAGCCGCGCCGATATTGCCGCCCAGGCGCACATCCTTGCCCGCCTCGCGCAAAATGTGCGCGACCAGAGCGGAGGTTGTGGATTTGCCGTTGGTGCCAGTGATGCCAACCAATTTGGGTCGCCGCGTCGCCGGCAGCGCATTCACCGCGCGCGCAAATAATTCGATATCGCTGAGGATCGGCACGCCAACAGCGTCCGCCAATGTCACCACGCGGTGGGGTTCTGGAAATGTCAGCGGCACGCCCGGCGAAAGCACCAGCGCCGCAAACGAGCGCCAATCGCGCGTGTTGACGTCCGACACTGGCACGCCGGCAGCTTCAGCGGCGGCGCGCGAGACGTCGCTATCGTCCCACGCATGCACGCGAGCCCCGCCCGCGGTGAGCGCGCGCGCGGCCGCGAGCCCAGTGCGCGCCAGGCCGAACACCGCGACGTCACGGCCCTTGAACTCCGTGATCGGAATCATCCGATCGCCTCCCACGTTTCAGAGAGCGGCGGGTGTGCGCTGCTTCGCACCGTTAACGCAACTTCAATGTCGCCAAGCCCGCCATCGCGAAGATCACCGAAATGATCCAGAAGCGGATGACTATTGTGGGCTCCTGCCACCCGAGCTTCTCGAAATGATGGTGGATGGGCGCCATAAGGAACACACGTTTACCGGTGCGCTTGAACACCGCCACCTGCACCATGACCGACAAAGTTTCGAGCACAAACAGACCGCCGACGATCCCCAGCACGATTTCATGCTTGGTCGCCACCGCCACCGCGCCGAGCAGGCCGCCCAGCGCCAGCGAGCCGGTATCGCCCATGAACACACGCGCGGGCGGCGCATTATACCATAGGAAGCCCAACGAGCCGCCAAGCAGCGCGCCGAGAATAGTGGATAACTCGGATACGCCCGCGACATGGGGAATGCCAAGGTAGGCCGAATAATCCACGCGGCCCACGAGATAAGCGATCATGCCGAACGTGGCTGCCGCGATCATCACCGGCACAATCGCCAGGCCGTCTAGCCCATCGGTGAGGTTTACCGCGTTGCCGAAACCGACAATCACGATCATCGCGAAGAGGATGTAGAAGGCGAACAATTGCAGGCCCCAGTCGGACAAGAACGGCAGCGCGACGGTCGTCAACGGATCGCCCGCCATCAGCGCGTTGAAGAACCCCAGGGCGTCGTGAGCCTGGCCCGGCGTCTTGGCGATCCATTCCGCCACCAGCATCACCAGCGCCGCGAAAAACGCGGCCAGGAACTCAAAACCAAGCCGCGTGCGCGCGGAAAGGCCTCCATGGTGCTGCTTCGTCACCTTGGCGAAGTCATCGACGAAACCGATGGTCCCGAAACTCAAGGTCACCAACAGAACCGCCCAGACGTAAGGGTTTTGCAGATCCGACCAAAGCAATGAGGCAATGCCGAGGCTGATGAGAATGATGAGCCCGCCCATGGTCGGCGTGCCCTTTTTGGTCAGCAGATGGCTTTCCGGGCCATCGGCGCGGATCGGCTGACCCTTGCCCTGCTTCTTGCGCAGCCAGTGGATAAACGGGGCGCCTATGGCAAAGGCGATGATCATCGCCGTGAACATAGCGCCGCCGGTTCGGAAGGTGATGTAGTTGAAGAGATTGAAGAATTGCGAACGCTCTTCGTATTGTCCCAAGAGCTCAAGCATCAATCGTCCCCTCTGAGCGCGGCGGCAGCGCCCACCACGGCGTCACCGATCGAACTCCACGAGTGAAGCTGAATAGCCGCCGACGCGCGCCGGCGGAAGCGTCGCTGTGAGTAACTGGTCTATCCCCAGCGTCGGCTCTCACCCCAGCGTCTCCAACGCCGCGCGGGCCACGTCCTGATCCGAAAACGGGTGGGTGACGCCTTTGATGATTTGCCCAGTCTCGTGGCCCTTGCCTGCGATCAGCACGGCATCGCCGGGGCGCAGCAGCGATATGGCCTCGCCAATGGCCCGCGCACGGTCGGCGATCTCCGACGCTTGGGGAGCGCCACGCAGGATCTGTGCGCGGATGGCGGCAGGATCCTCGCTGCGCGGATTGTCGTCCGTGACAATCACCACGTCGGCTTGCCGCGCGGCTATGGCGCCCATCTTGGCGCGCTTGTCGGTATCGCGCTCGCCGCCGCAACCAAACACCACGACCACGCGCCCGGGCGCGTGGGGGCGCGCGGCGCGGAGCAACACATCAAGCCCGTCAGGGGTGTGTGCGTAGTCGACAAACACGTGCCCACCCGATTTGCTTTGACCCACATGTTCCATGCGGCCCCTCACCGGTTTCAGCGCGGCCATGCCGGCCCACACCGCTTGCGGACTCTCGCCCGTCGCCAGTGCGAGCGCCGCCGCGCACACCGCGTTAAGCGCCTGGAACTCGCCGATGAGCGGCAGTTCGAGCGTGACCTCCTTGCCAGCCCACAACAATGTTATGGTCTGCGCGTTGGGGCGCGGCTGGATTTCCACGATCTTCAAGGCATGCGCGCGCGGCGCGCGCCAGCCGCAAAGCACGATGTCGAGACCGCACTTCGCAGCGCCTGCTTCGAACGCCGCGGATTCCGCTGCATCAGCGTTGATAATTGCCACGCCCCCCTCTCTCACCAACGCCCACAGTTTCAATTTCGCGTCGCGATAGGCGGCCATGTCACGATGATAGTCGAGGTGATCCTGCGTCAGGTTGGTGAACGCGGCGGCGGCGAAACGCACGCCGTCAATGCGATGCTGCTCAAGCCCGTGGCTCGAGGCTTCCATCGCCGCATGGGTGACGCCGTCGTCGGCGAGCCGGGTGAGTGTGGCATGGACGGCTGCCGGATCGGGCGTAGTGTGGCCGAGATCGATCACGCCCGACGGCGCGATCGCGCCCAGCGTGCCCAAACTTGCCGCGCGCTTTCCAGCGTGCGTCCATATCTGGCGCAGAAAATCAACGGTCGAACTTTTGCCGTTGGTGCCGGTGACCGCAACGATCGTCTTAGGGCGACGCGGATAAAACGCCGAAGCGGCCAGCGCGAACGCGCGCCGGGGATCGCCCGCGACGATGTGTGCAATGCCTGGGTCACAGCTTAAGTCGCCACCCGACAACACCGCCACCGCGCCATTGGCCCTTGCCTGCGCGACGAAATCGCGCCCATGCGCGGCGACGCCTGGCAGCGCGGCGAACAGAAAGCCGGGCTTCACCTTGCGCGAGTCGGCGGTGAGGCCGGCGATATCCAGATCCCGCGCGGTTTCCGGGACGCCGCCTTCGAACAACGCGCCGAGCTTCATTCCCGCTCCCTATTCTCGCGCGCGCGGCGTCACATTGAGACCGAGCATGGGCGCGATGCGCCGCAGCGTTCGCGCCACCGCCGGCGCCGCGACCGCGCCGCCCGCCTCCCCCGCGCCAGTATCATCAAGCGCGAGCACAATGACATAGCGCGGATCGTTCGCCGGAAATACGCCCGCGAACGAGGAAAAATTGCGGCTCTCATCGTAAGTTTCCGCGCCGAGTTTCTCGGCGGTGCCGGTTTTGCCCGCGATCGCCAGCCCCGGCACCTCAGCCTCGCGCCCGGTGCCATCAACAACGGCCGCGCGCAGGTAGAGCACAAGCCGGCGCGCAACTTCGGCCGAGAAAACCGGCGTGCGTTCGATGACATCTCCCGGCGCGCGCGGCGTCAGAGTCGGCGAGATGCGGGCGCCTTGGTTGGCAAACACGGTGTAGGCCCCTGCAAGCGCGGCCGGCGTAGCGGCGAGCCCATAGCCAAAGCCCAAGGCGGCGACGTCGCGCCGGCCACGCGCGGCCGGAGCAATCGGCGCCTGGTTATGGCCCAGCTGCAACCGCGCCGGCGACAAAAGACCAAGGCGTTCGAGATAGCCGCGCTGGCGCGCGCCGCCCAAGCGCAACGCCAGCCGCGCGGCGCCGATGTTTGAAGAGCGTGCGAGGATTTCGCGCAGGCCCACGAGCCCCGATATGGGTTCGTGGTCCTCGATCAGGCTACCGTCGATGTCGAACGGCCGCGTCAGGTCGAACACCTCGCCCGAGGCGGTGAGTTCTTCCTCAAGCGCCATCGCCACCGTGAACGGCTTGATGGTGGAGCCAAGCTCATGCACGTCGCCGGCCACGCGGTCGCGGCGTTGGTTTTCCGAAGCTTGGCCAGCGTCGTTGGGATCGAAGCGCGGCCACGACGCCAGCGCGAACACCTCGCCACTGCGACCGTCGAGCAAAATCGCGGCGCCGCCGCTGGCGCCGGCGGCGCGCGCCGCCACATCGAGTTCAGTTTCGAGCGCGTATTGCATGCGTACGTCGAGCGACAAGCGAACCGCGCGCCCCGCTTCGCCGGCGGCGCGAATTTCCTCGTCCAACCCGCGCTCGACCCCGGACAGCGGATTGAGGTCAACATCAGTGAAGCCAAGCACGTGCGCGGCGAGCACGCCCTGCGGGTAGACACGCTGGCTCTCCGCCTCAAAACCTATGCCGGCGAGCCCGAGGGCCAGCACCTGCTCGCGCTGCTCCGGCGTCAAGGCTCGGCGCAGGAACACAAGCTGACGCGAGGCGTCGGAGAGGCGGCGCACGACGGTCGCGCGGTCGAGTTCGGGAAACAGATTGCGCAGCGCGTCGGCTGTTTCTTCCGCGTTCCACACGCGCGATGGAGTGGCGGTCAACGCGTAGGCGCGAACTGTGGTGGCGAGCAGCACGCCGTTGCGATCAATAATGTCCGCGCGTGGGATGGACGCGATCGCCGCGGCGCGCGGAAGCGCCAGCGGGTCGCCGGAAAGCGCCAACTGAATCGCGCGCGCGCCAAGCAGCATCAAAACCGCGAATATGCCCAGCGCCAAAAAGCGCACGCGGTTGCGCGCAGGCGCCGCTTCGCTCGCCGGTTCGGCAATGCCGCGATCGGGCGCGAATACACGCGCGGCGCCAAACGGCCTCACGGCTGCGCCGGGCTTTGCGGCGGCGGCAGATTTCGGTCCATCGTCGCTTCGGGCAGCGCCGCGCTCTCGCCGCCCACCACCAAGCCCAGCCGGTCCCGCGCCATCGCCTCGATGCGACCGGGGCTTTCCTGCGCCGCGATGTCGGCGCGCAGCGCGCGCAGATCGGATTCGGTTTCGCTGATTTCAGCCTGCAATTGCCGCACATGAGCTTCGGTCTTGGCCGCGTCGGTCTTGGCTTTGTAGAGGCCGATCACCAGCACCACGACGATAAGCGCCGCCGCAATCTGCAGCGCGCGCCTTAATTGAGTTTTGTCCATTCGGCCTCCGCGCGCGGCGCCAGCGCCGGTGGTTCGAGTTCATCCCAGGCCGGCGCATCGGTGCGTGTCGCCCAACGCAAGCTGGCCGAGCGCGCGCGCGGATTGGCGGCGACCTCGTCGTCCCCTGGCGCTGTAGCGCGCTTGCGCTCCAGCGTGAAACTTGGCGCACGCCGCGATGGATCGTCCGCGGGCAGGTCCGGCATGTGGCGCGAACCGCGCCCCTGCGCATCGGCGCGCGCCGTGATGAATTGCTTGACCATGCGGTCTTCCAGCGAATGAAACGACACCACGACGAGGCGCCCGCCCGGCGCCAGCGTGCGCTCGGCCGCGGAAAGTCCGCGCGCAAGCTCCCCCAATTCGTCATTCACCAGAATGCGTAAGGCTTGGAAGGTTTTCGTCGCCGGATGCGTGCGCGCGCCTTTGCGTCCGCCCACCGCGCGCTCGACGATGTCGGCCAACTCCAGGGTGCGGGCGATGGGTTTGGCGGCGCGGGTTTGCACGATTGTACGGGCGATGCGACGGCTCTCGTCGTCCTCGCCGTAACGATAGATCAGGTCGGCGAGCGCGACTTCGCTGAGCCGGTTCACGGCGTCGGCGGCGCTTAAGCCTTGCTTCTCCATCCGCATGTCCAAATCCGCGTCGGCCTGAAACGAAAAACCGCGTGCGCCCTCGTCGAACTGAAACGAGGAAACGCCGAGATCGAACACGGCGCCCTTTAAGGGTTCGTTAATGGACTTCTCAATGTCGCCGAATCGCGCCGCGACCAGCACGAGCCGATCGGAAAATTCAGCCACCAGAGCTGCCCCGCGCGCGATCGCGTCGGGATCGCGGTCAATCGCAATCACCCGCGCGCCTGCCGCCAGCATGGCGCGCGTATAACCGCCGCCGCCGAAGGTCGCGTCAAGATAAAGCCCGCCCGGCTCAATCGCGAGCGCTTCCATGGCTTCGGCAAGGAGGACGGGGGCGTGTGTCATCCAAACTCCCATCCCGGGGCCGCCGACCACGCGACAAGCGCTGGCGGCGCGTCCGGGGGTGGATCATGTCTTTCACGATTCACGCCCCTCCGCAGGCGTGAAAAACAAAAAATGCCAGTCGGCCTGTAAGCCGGGTTCTGTTCGGGGTTGCCCCCGTGACGACCATTCCTCTGGACCATGCGTCGCCGCATGGTTCTCGCGACCTACCCGGATGCGCTCCCACGGACGGGCCGTACGCTTGCGCGCCTCGCATCCCTATTCGGTCTTGCTCCCGGCGGGGCTTGCCGTGCCGCCTTCCTTACGGTCGGCGCGGTGGGCTCTTACCCCACCGTTTCACCATCGCCTGCGCCCATGGTTCCCGAAGGAGCCGAGGCGCTTTCGGCAGACTGTTCTCTGTGGCGCTATCCCTAGAATTGCTTCCGGCGGGAATTACCCGCCGCCGTATCCGCGTGGAGCCCGGACTTTCCTCGAACGCGCCCTTTCGGACCCTCTTGCGAGGCTTGTCCGAGCAAGCTCGAACAAGATTGCGCCCGCGGTCGTCCAGCCGACTGGCGGGACAGACATAGGCGTGATCGCCAGAAAGCTCAAATGCTAGTGCCCTCAGGCCGCCCTTGCGTTCGCCAGGAGAACGTTCGTTCCTGCGTGAATAAGCTGGTTCAGGCGTTCGATTTCCTTCAGCGCCGCGGCGATGGTTTTCTGAAACGTCTCAAGATCGTTCAGAAGTTCATCGGTGCGTTCCTTTACGCTTGTATGGCGTGAGCACTCCACCTTGCCCATGATGCGGGTCACTTCAAGCCCCGCCGCCAACCTGGTCATCTCAACGCACGCCTGCTGAAAGCCAGCGATTTTCTTGGCGATCTCTTGCAGGCCCTCCGCCGCCAATGCGCGGTATTCCCCTTGCTGCCGATCGAGCAGAAGCATCTCCGGCTCGCGCGGCAGCGGGCATGCGTGCGCCTCCTGCTGAAAGAACGCCAACAACTCGCGCTGCACCCGCGCGGCGCAGACCAGGAAATAGCCGTCGTTGACGGCGCGGCGCACATCCCGCGCCGCGGCGGTGAAGGCCGTGACGATTGTTCTCATCTGGTCGGACAAGAGGCTGTAATTGCTCGATATGATTCCGATCGCAGCGCCCTCCTGCCCCAATTGCGCTGCCAGCACGCGAAAATTGAACGGCACGCTTTCGTTGGCCGCGTAGGCCTCGGCTATGACCTCCGCACGGGTGAGGAGAGCTTGGGCGGTTTTGTTGAGCCGATCGAATTGCTGGATTGCATTATCGATCGGGTGGGCGAGATGTGCATCGCGTGCCACCAGTTCAGCGCCCAATGCCGCCGCCATGAACGCCGCATAATCGCTGAAGCCAAGCTCGCCCAGGCGCGCCAGCAAGACCTTCGCGCTATCAGCAGGGGCCAGCCGTTCGGCGCGTTCGAGCGCGGCCAGCGCCGCATATTCCTGCTTCACGATTGCCAGGACATCGCTGGAGGGTCGCAAGCGAACTGAAAGATAGCCGCCCTCCACCGGCGTCACGATTGCAAATACCCAATAGGCTCGTCCGTCCTTGGCGCGGTTCTTGACGAACGCGCCAATGGGCTTGCCTTGCTTGATCGTGTCCCACAGCAACCAGAACACCGCGCGCGGCATGTCGCCGTGGCGAATGATCTTGTGCGGCTTTTCCAGCAACTCGTTCCAGCCATAAGCCGCTACCCGCTGAAATACGCCGTTGCCATACTTGATGATTCCGGCGGCGTCCGTGCGCGAGAAGAAGAGTTCGTCGAACCCGAAGACAATTTCGGCGTCGTTCGGCGCGGATATGGTTGCGGTATCTTGAGGTGACATGCGAACTCGCCTTCCAACGCGCGAAGCGGCAAAATCATAAAAGGCGCATGCTTACTCGCCGCTTAAAGGCGGCGCCCCGCCAATGGCGAATTGACGCAAAACCTCTCAGGATACCGCAAGAACGAGAGAGCGCAGAAGCATCTGGGTCCCCTCGTCCGCCGCGCCATCTATGCGCGCGGGCCGGAAGCGGCGTTGAAAGGCTTCGAGCGCGGCGCGCGTCGCGCCATCAAGCGCGCCCGTCTCAGTCACGCCATAGCCGAACGCCCGCAGCTGGCGCTGCACCAGCGCGATATCGGGCGACGCGTCCGCTTGCATTGCGACAAATTCCGGCCAGATCGACACGCGGGCCTGCGCGAGGCGTTTCCAGGGAAATTTCTCGCCCGGATCCATTTTACGCTCTGGCGCAATGTCGGAATGGGCCACCACGCGCGAGGGCTCCAAATTCCAGCGCGCGAGGATGTCGTGGAGCAACACGATCACCGCATCGACTTGCACAAGCGGAAAATCCGGCAACCCGAAATCGTGGCCGCCATTGACGATCTCGATACCGATCGAGCGCGAATTGACATCGCCCTCGCCTTCCCAAGTGGAGACGCCCGCGTGCCAGGCGCGCTCTCCTTCCGGCACAAGCCGGTAAATCGCGCCAAGCTCATCGACAACATAATGAGCGCTCGCGCGTCCAAGCGACGCTTCCGGATCGATGTCCGCGTCCTGCCATGGCCCGGGATATTTTCCGGCGCGCGGCTCAGGATCGCAAAGGCGCGCCAGCGCGATCTCGGCGTTCTGCATGCCCGTGTAATGCAGCACCACCAGATCAATGGCGCGCGTGCGTGTGTCATAATTGGGCGAGGGATATTCGGCGATGCGGAGCGCGCTCATGGGGTCAGCCTCCGCGTGAAGGCTTAAGACTTCCGTTTCGCGGCGCCTTCCACCACCCAGCCATCTGGCGTTCGGTGGGCTTCGAGCACTTCGGCGCCCGCGGGTTTGGCGCGGCGCGGCCAAAACCTCATGGCGAGAGCGGCGCCCGCGATCATTAACCCTACGACTAGCGCGGCGGCGAAGGCGAACATAAAGGCCAAAGCCGCGCCAACCGCCAGCCCAAGCAGCGCCAACGCACGCAAGAAGGCGTTCAGAGCGCCAGTGCCAAATTCAGCAGTCGCCGTCATTGAGCGTTTCCTCCAGGCCGATACATATCGGAGACGAAAGCTGGCCAATCAATACGGCGCCCGTGCGGCGCGCCAAGTTACTTCGCCCCAATCGCCTGCTCGGCGCGGATGGCGGCGTAAGCGGCGTTGATCGCGACTGTTTTTTCGCGGGCGATGGTTACAAATTCCGCTGGCGCGCCGCGTTCTGTCACACGGTCGGGGTGGTTTTCCCCCGCCAGGCGCCGCCAAGCCTGGCGCACATCGTCCGCTGACGCGCCGGGCAAGAGCCCGAGGACGGCATAGGGATCACCCGCGTCTGGCCCCAGATTGGTCGCCTTGATGCGGCGGAACTCAAGTTCTGAAAAGCCGAAATGGCTCGCCACATCCGCCAGATAATCGAGTTCATCGGCAGTCACCGCACCATCGGCGGCGGCGATATGAAACAAGCCGTCGAGCACATCTTCCAGCAAACAAGGCCGGGCGCGGTACTTGCGGCCTATTTGTTTCGCGTAGGAATCAAATCCTAGAATGGTCTGCTGCGCCAGAGCGAATGCGCGCCGGAACGCCGCCGCCTCCCCCTGCGGGGGACGAAACACTAGGGCGGCGGCCGCAAATTCAGCCTCGCTGGTCACGCCATCGACCTTTGCCATTTTGGCCGCGAGCCCGATAACCGCAGCCGTGAAGCCGACATCGTTCGGCTCCGGCGCGCATTCCGCGAACGGCGCAGGGCTCTCGGCCCCGGGATCAAACGCGCTCTGCGCAAGTTCAACAATGCGGGACCAAACCGACATGGGCGTTAGTGTCGCCCAATGCGCGGCACAGCGCCAGTGCGTCCGTCGCGCGGTAAGGTCGGGTGGTCTAGCGAAAGCTTGCGGGAACTGGCCCAATCCGGCCGCGGCGGCGGCTCGATCCGTACCTGCTTGACAAAAGGAGTTGGTCTAAGCCGATCCGTCAGCTGTCCGCAGCTGGTACAAATCGTCGCCTCCTCCAGGCAATACTCAGAAAGATGATGCTCGCGAGCAGCGATACGACAAGGGACGCCAGCGAAGATTCAGGCCCGAAGCCGCCGCCGCTCAACATCGCCGCGACGCCATCGACTGGGCGGGTCTGAAACGGGCCGCCGGCGAAAACATCGAGCCCCGACACGGCGCTGCCGAACAGCCAGCCCTGCGCGAAATTCCAGCCGGCGTGCATGCCGATCGACATCCAGACCCGGCCGGTCAGCAGATAAAGCCCCGCGCCGATCCCTTCGCCGGCAACCAGACACAACGCCGAAAAGACATTGGCGTCGGGATTGGACAGGTGCAGTGCGCCGAACAATAAAGCCGTCAAGATCAACGCCGGAAACACGCCCGCCGCGCGCCAGAGCAAGCGGAAAATGATGATCCGCATCAGCACTTCTTCAATCACCCCGGACTGCACGGCTTGCTTCAGCGATTCGACGACCTTGGTGATTGGCGTCGCCACGATCGCAACCCAGCCCGCGCCCCACATCACACCGATGATCGCCGCAATCAGCAAACCGCCCAGGGCAAGGCCGATGGCCAGATCGGGCAAAGCGCGGCGAAGGCCAAGCTCAGGAATCTTGCGACGTTCAACAAGGCCGACCGCGCCGGCATAGGCGCCAAGCATCGCCATCGACCCAACGATCACGGCGATCAGGCGAGCGCCCGCAGGCGCATTGGCGCGGGAGGTGAAGGCTTCACCCGAAACCAGAGCGGACAAGCGCAGGCTGGCGTCGGCCGCGAGATTGAACGCCAATATGCACAAGACCGCCAGCGCGCAGAGCCAAACCAGCGCTCGTGCCCAGCGTAAGCGTCCTGGCGCCAACCATCCGGCCTGACCCAAAGCGATTTCCGCAGCCATTGCTTGTCCTTTGAGTTCGGCCCCGGAGGCCGGTCTTTGCGGGCCGCGATAGCAAGCCAACGCGGACAAGAGCGGCTACGACCTTCGTGAATGCCGCGCCAGGACAATATCTTCATATGAAGATGCCTCGTCAAGCCTTATCTTCACGTGAAGTTATCACGCAACATTGCCTTTGCTTAAAGATACTCTTTGGAGCACACTGGAATCGGCGGAAGCTCGGATCGAATGGGTGGTTCAAATGAAAAAAAGCGACGAACCCGACCGGGTTGACGCCTTGATAGCGGATTGGAAACGCGAGGAGCCAAGCCTGAGCGCCGAGGCCATGCAGGTTGCGGGACGCATCATTAGGCTTGGCCGTTCATATCAAGACGATGTTTCGGCATTGCTGCAGCCGCATGGATTGTCCTACTCGGATTTCGACGTGATCGCGACGCTGCGTCGCTGCGGCCAGCCTTACGTGCTCACCCCCACGCAGCTTCAGCAAAGCGTACTGCTTACGTCAGGCGCGATGACTGCATGTCTGAGGCGATTGGAGTTGCGCGGCCTCATCAGCAGATCGGCCGATGCGGAGGATGGCCGCCGCTCGGCCGCCAAACTGACAAGGAAGGGTCAAGGCCTAGTCGACAAGCTGATCGCGCGCCGGTTTGCGCTTGCGGATCGGTCGCTCGCGAACCTTAACGCAAGGCAAGTCGAAGCGCTGACAACCCTACTTCGTCAGCTTGATCGAGCTTGAGACTGCCGCAGCGCTCGCGCATTGCCTCTAACCTCCCCCCGCAGGTCCGCGCAGGGCGGCGAGTTCGGCGCGGATCGCCGTCAGCTCCCGCAGAATGCGTTGTTGCACGACAGCGGCATCCTCTTGCGCCTCGGCGATGTCCTCGACATCTTCCTGCACTTCTCCCAATTCCTCCTTGATCTCTTCTTGCGGCGCGGCCTGCACTGCTTCGACGATGACGCCGACGAAAAGATTGAGCACGGCGAACGCGGCGATGATGGTGAAGCCCATGATGAAAATCCACGCCCACGGGTGGCGCGGCTGCAATTGGTTGATAGTATCGCCCCAGCCATCGAATTGTGTGAGCGCGAATAATTTCAGCGCGCTTTCGCCCAAATCGCGGAAGCCCACCTCTTCGTGGAACAATGTGGTGGCCATCACCGCGCCGATGTAAAATACGATCGAGAGAATGGCGAAGGTCGCCAAGATTCCGGGCATGGCGCCAAACAAAGCTTCGACGACGCGGCGCATCTGCGGCACCGCGCTGATCAAGCGAAACACGCGCACCACACGCAGCGTCCGCAACGCCGAAATCGCGGGGCTAACCGCGACGTAACAGACGGCCACGACGATGACATCGAAGATGTTCCAGCCATTACGGATGTAACGGCGCAGCCCCTGCGCCAGGAACTCGAGCACGAGTTCGCCTGTGAAAATGTAGAGGAAGGTGTTGTTCCAACGCTCGATCTCGGCGTGCCACGGATTGGTTTCGCCGAAATGAGCGTCGTAACCAAGGATGGCCGCGTTCGCGATAATGCAGAGCAAGATGAAGGCTTGGAACGGCCAGCTCTCGGTCAGCCAGGCAAACACCTCCGCCGCGCCGCGATGGCTGTGCCGCTGCCGGCGCGCTGACGCGGTCGCTCCCTCGCTCATGACGCACCCCTTTGGACCGGTCCCGCACCGGTGGAGGCGAAAATAGCGTGGTTCCTTAGTGCGTTTCCAGAGCGCTCGCCCAGCGGGCGCCCAAAATCAATGATTTAGGCCAGTCTACCCGACCGGAACATCGCCTTGCTGCTGCGCGGCGTGAGCGGCCAGGTTGAGGATAAAACCTTGGACGTTGTAGGTACGCCCGCCCCAGTGGCGACCGGGCACATTCCATACCTGAACTTGGCTCCAATCGCCGGCCTCGGAAACATCGCGGATCGGCACGTCACGGGTGATTTCACCGGCGTTCAGCCAATTGGCGTGATCGACAACGATGAGCCTTGGCGACACGATTTCGCGCACCACCGCGACATGCCCGCGATTGGCGTCGCCATAACCGCGCAGCACCATGACAGCTTTTTCCGAAGGCGCGCCGGTACGTTCATAGCGCGCGGCGGCCTGGGCCCACCAAGTGTGGGCGTCGCCAAAGATTTCAACCCCGGTCTCGCGGCGCGCAAACGGCACGCACTGCAGGCGTGCGCGACCATTGGTGATGCGGGCCGTCGGCTCGTAGGCTTCGTCGGTCGGGCGTGCGAAAGCGCTCGGCGCGAACATCGAATGCTCGGACGGCCCCTCCACGACGGAAGGATCGATCGCCAAGTCGATCGCCAACGGCGTCAGAGCTTCCGCTTCCGTCGCCGTGAAACCCGCTGCGGTGAAGGCCGCGAGTAGAAGAGCGCGCGTGTCTAACATGTGCTGTTAGCCCAGGCGGGGTCCTGCCCCAAACTGGGACATAGAAACGCCTGAGCGGACTTAAGAAACGCTTAAACTCCCAGCGAGGGAATTCGGCAAAATCCACAGCTTTATGGTAAATAAGCTTGGGTTAGACTATATCTAGCCCTGCGCCGTCGGTAATATAGATTAATTACTAGACTTTGAGCCACGTCAACAAAGCTTAACGCAGAAATCCTAGCTCGGCGCGCAACAGGAATGGGTGAATGAAGCCCTGAGCCTGGTAGGTGCGTGCGCCCCAATGGCCGCCAGGCACATGCCACACTCGCACCTCGCTCCAATCATTGCCCGGCGAGATGTCGAGCACCGGCACGCCGACGGAGATCTCGCCGTTGTTGAGCCAATTGGCGTGATCCACCCGCACAATGCGCGGTGAAACCACTTCGGTCACCACCGCGACATGGCCGCGGCCCGGGTCGTTATAGCCACGCATGACCAACACCGAGCCTGCGGCGGGCGAAGCAGAGCGAGGATAGCGCCCTGCCGCCTGGGTCCACCACGTGTTGGCGTCCCCGAATATCTCGATGCCCGAGGCGTTGCGGGCGTAGGGCACACATTGCAGCCGGAACGAAGACGGGAGCACGCGTGGCGGCGCGTCGGGGTTGAACGGCGCTTGCGCCGAGATTGCGGTCGATGCAGCGACGACCGGCGCCGGCATGCTGGCGCAGCCCGCCAACACAACAGCCACAAGCCCCAACCCAATTGCTCGGGCCGGCCCGATCGATCCCAACTTAGCCATTTCGAGATCGATCTTATCGCAATCGGGTTGGGATAAGGTGAATGCGCCCAGCCGTCGCAGGCCAAATTCTTTAACCTTATCCAGATGATGGCGCTTGACGCGGGCGGGCGAAGCGCCGCACCGAAGAGGGGTGTCCAGCCCCGTCCGTCCCGCGCTTATCGTTCGCCCCTGCTTTCAGCAGGATCTGGAGGTCGTCCAGCTGATCTACGCCCACCACGTTCTGACGGGGACCGGCAGTTTCGAGATCAACCCACCCTCGCTCGATGAAATGACGGCGCGGTGGAGCCGCGTGGTCGAAAAGGGCTGGCCGTTCTTGGCGGTCTCGCCGGCAAGCGACCCGAGCCGGGTCATGGGCTTTGGCTACGCCGCGCAATATCGCGACCGCGCCGCCTACGCGCGCACCTTTGAAGTCTCCGTCTACGCCGCGCCGACGACGTTGCGCCAAGGCGTGGGAGCGCTAATACTCAGCGAATTGCTGGTGACGCTAAAGGCGGACGGCGCTCGCCAAGCGTTGGCCTTTATCGGCGACAGCGCCAACGCGGCCTCGATCGGCCTGCATCAAAAACTCGGCTTTCGTCACGTCGGCACGTTGCAGAATGTCGGCGAAAAATTCGGACGCATGCTCGATGTGGTGATGATGCAACGTGGGCTGGGGAGATAGCCTAGAAAGGCTGGTAACGCTTTGCTAACCACCCTTACATCATTCTCACCCGATCAAGGAGGGATCGCGATGCTCTTACGCAAGCTCGTGGTCGTTGGTTTGGTCGGGTTCGTTTGTTTCGCCGCCAGTTTCGCAACCGCCGAAGATGCGGTCGCTCCTGGTGCTTCTTTTGTCGGTGCGGACGGTGTGAGTTTCGCTGATCCGAACGACGCTTTTGGCGATCGCTTCAGTCTCAGGGTCGGCGAAGGCGCTGGGCCGCGTTTTACCAATCTAGCGCCGTCGGGACCGCCATCGCCTGATGGCGCGCCTGACTTCCGCCGCTACGAGGTTGCCCTCGTCGCGCGCGCGCCAGCCGGCATCGACGTGGCTTTCGCCCAGCGCGGCGGCTTTGGTTTCAACCAGGACGGCGATATCGAACGTGAAAGCAGCGCCTCGGAACTGCGTCTTGGCCGCGGCCTTCGCAATATGCCCCGCGATCAGCCCTCGGCCGCGCCGACCTGGTACATCTTCGCGGCCTCCGAGGACGAAGCGTTGATCTGGCGGCCCGGCGCGCAAAGCGCTTTCGGCGGGACCGGCAATTCGTTCGCGCTGCAAGACCGCGTCGAAATCGGCGATCTGCAAGCCGGGGTCACCTACGAGCAAAACGGCATGCAAGCGTCGCTCGCCTATGTCGAACGCGAAATCAGCGTGCGCACCGGCGGGCGAACCGAACACCAGGAAGAGGCGTTCGCGGGTTTAACTCTAACGATGCGCCGCTAACTTGGATGGCGGCGTTTGCGCATTGTCGCTTCGTCATCATGTCGCAACGAGGCCTGAATGCGTAGATTGATCGCTCATCGGCGCGCGGCTTTCGTGGGGGGCGTCCTTGCGGTCGCCCTCCTCGGCGGCGCTCTGGCCGCGGCGCAAGAGATCGCCGCCGCGGGCGACACGGCGCCACATGCCGAGCTTTCGCTCTCGGAGCTCACGAGCGTCCGCTTCATCCCCGCAGAGCCAGAAATACGCAGGCTGGAACTTGAATTCAGCGCAGGCGGCGGCGACGCACCGTTCGACATCGCCGTCGCGCAACGCGCTACTCTAGGCGCCAACGCCGATGGCGAACTCGCGCTTCAAGGCGGCGGCTCCGAAGTCCGGGTTGGGCGAGGGCTTGTCCAACGCGGCGACAACCGCCGCGGCGAAGCGGCCTCGGTCTACATGTTTGTGGCTTCCGACAATGAAGCCCTGACCTGGCAACCCGGCGGCAGCCAAGGCGCGGCGCTGGCCCTTGAAGAGCGCGTGGAGGTGGGCGACGTGTCGGCTGGGGTCACCTACGAACGGGGCGGCGTTCAAGCTTCGCTGGCCTATGTCGAACGCGAAGCCTCCGCCCAAATCGGTCGCGAAAGCTATTCCCAAGACGAGAGCTTCACCGGCCTCACGGTGACGATGCGCCGCTAGGGGCGTTTTTCCACAACCCAGTGCCCCGCCCCGCTTCGCGCCAGCCTGAATCGCTGCATGGTTCTCTGGCGTCCGGTAACTATTCTTAAACGAGACTCGGGCGGAATGCTCCAGATATGGTGGCTATCGGGTCGCCAAAGCCCTACATCTAGGGTAAGTTTCGAGAGCGCAACGGGAGAATCGCGTATGGCGGGCGAGAACGGGAGCAAGCTGGCGGGTCTGCGGACACCGTCGATCGGCTACAAGCCGTTCCGCTATCCGTGGGCCTACGAATTCTGGCGCCGTCAGCAGCAAGTCCATTGGATGCCCGAGGAAGTGCCGCTCGGCGAAGACGTCAAGGATTGGGCCTCCAAGCTCTCCGACCAGGAGCGCAATCTGCTGACGCAAATTTTCCGCTTCTTCACTCAGGCCGATGTCGAGGTGAACGACAATTACATGGAGCGCTATTCGCGCGTGTTCAAACCGACCGAGATCAAGATGATGCTCTCGGCGTTTTCCAACATCGAGACCATCCACATCGCCGCCTACGCCCTGTTGCTTGAAACCATTGGTATGCCGGAAAGCGAATTCGCCGCCTTCCTTGATTACCAGGCGATGCGCGACAAGCACGATTACATGCAGAAATTCGGTGTCGAGTCAGACGAGGATATTCTGCGCACGCTGGCCATGTTCGGCGCCTTCACCGAAGGCCTGCAATTGTTCGCCTCGTTCGCGATGCTGATGAACTTTCCGCGCTTCAACAAGATGAAGGGCATGGGCCAGATCGTGACCTGGAGCGTGCGCGATGAAAGCCTCCATTGCGAAGGCATGATCAAGTTGTTCCACGCCTATGCGCAGGAAACCGGCGCGCTGACCCAAAGCGTCAAGGACGACATCGTCGAATGCTGCCGCACCGTCGTCGGCATTGAGGATCGCTTTATCGAACTCGCGTTCGAAATGGGCCCGGTGCAAGGCATGACCGCCGAGGACATCAAGCAATATATTCGCTACATCGCCGACTGGCGCTTGGGCCAACTTGGCTTGCCCAAGATCTACGGCGTGGTCGAGCACCCGATCCCGTGGCTCACCGCGATCCTCAACGGCGTCGAGCACGCCAATTTCTTCGAAGCCCGCGCCACCGAATACTCCAAAGCCGCCACCAAGGGCGATTGGCACGGCGGCGCCGGCGTGTGGGAGAATTTCGACGGCTTGATGGAGAAGCGGAAAGTGGCGGGGTAAGCGCGGCTAACGCACGAGCCTTTCACGCAGCACTTCGCGTTCGCGCGCCCCGACGCCGAGCGTGCGGTCAAGATAGGTGTCGAGCGAACCGGAGCGCGTTTCGATTGTTGCGAACGCTGCGCACAAATAATCAATGTCGACGCCAAGCATGGGACGCAGCGCGTCGTCCGCGAACGTGCGCCCCAAGCGCTCCTCCATACGCGCTTTGATGCGCGGCAGGCGCTGATCGAGGTCGAGCACTGCATTGGTGAATTCGTAATCGGCGAAGATCGCGTCTTCGCCGACGCCAAGCACATGAAGAGTGAGCGCGCAGCCGAGTCCGGTACGGTCCTTGCCGGCCGCGCAATGGATCACCAGTGGCGCGTCGGCTTGCGCAAGCTCGGCGAACCAGGCGCGGTAGAGCTCGATGTGGCGCGGCTCGAACGGAAATTCACGATAGATGCGGCGCATGTACCCGGCCGTGCTTGCGGCGGTGAGGTTGTCCTGCAAGAGCGCCAGTAGGTGCGGCGGCAAGCCCTCGACATGGCCTTCGTTGTTGCTGATGGTGCGCGCAGCCTCGCCCGGCCAACGATTGGGCTCGCGCGTGCGTTCCTCAGGCCGGCGCAGATCGACAACCACTTTTGCGCCGAGGCCGTTGAGTTTTGCAACGTCATCGTCGCTCGCGTCAGCGAAATGCGCGCTGCGAAACAAGCGCCCAGCCGCGACGCGCCCGCCATCCGCCGTGTCGTAACCGCCGAAATCTCGGAAGTTCAGGACACGGTCTAGGGGGAGGTGGCCGTCTTGCACGGGGTTAGTGGGGGCCAATTGAGTGAGATTCAATCGGACGGAGCGGAAGGGTCTTGCAGTAAAATCTGCACCAGGCGGTCATTGACGAACAGCAACGTGAACAAGAACGGGTGGTCAAGCGTGTTTTTCAAAACATCGTCGTGGCTCACGTACCGTGCGCGCCCCCCGGGAAATGTCATGGTACGGAAGGGGACGTTGGTAATCTGGCGCAGTGCCGCTAGGGTCTCGTCTGGCGTTTGGCCAATCCTTAATCCAAGAGGTAAGCCAGGGGCAGAAGGATTATCGACACCAGTGCTCTTTCCGACGACCCTGCCGTCGGTCACGACATAGCCGACGCCATCCATCGTGAAAAAGCACACCTCCGCTGGGCCGTAGTTCTGCAATTGCGCGCGGGTACAATGGCTAAAGCGGTCACCGCCGTCAGGCAGCACCGGAGATACCGTAGCTCCCATTGCAAATGCACCGAAATCCAAATCTTCCGCAGCATGGAAAGGCCCAGAGCACCTTTCATAGCCGCACAGGTCGATTTCAGCGAGTCTAGCCGCTAAATCGCGATCCTGCGGTGACACGCCTGTCGGTTGAGTTTTATAGGCTGGCGCACAGGCATTCACCACCAACAACAAACCTGCGAGCCAGGCGCGCACGCTCACGTCACGCTGATGTCGAGGCCACTGCCAGTCGCGCGGGCGAACACTCTGGAGCCGTCATCGAGTTCGAGCGCTAGCTCCACGTGGTCAGCGCGAATCACGCGCGCAATAGTCCGGCCGGCGACCAGCTTCGCGAGGCGCTTTTCGAGATCGGCCTTGCGCGCCTTGGCCGGCGCCTGGTCGTCGATGCTCATTTGAACTTCTCCTTCAGCCGTCCATCAGACCAGATAGCGCGGTCACGGACGCCCTGCTCGTATCGTTTCAAGTCCTTATACACCTCCCAATGATCTTCATGAAGCCGATCTTTTTCCCAAATCTCACCCGTGCGCACATGCCGGCGGCCGCGCCGGCCCCGCACCGTTTCGAACGCGGCGGGTTGGGTTTCAGGCGTCTCCTCCATCGAGCGTCCCTAGCGAAACGGCGGCTCGTCAAACGCGCGCAATTTGCGGGAGTGCAGCCTATCGCGATTCTGTTTCAGCAGCGCGATGGTTTCCAAACCGATGCGCAGATGTGCGCCGACGGCTTTGTCGTAGAAGCGATCGGAGACGCCGGGCAGCTTTATTTCGCCGTGCGCGGGCTTATCCGAAACGCACAGCAGCACGCCGTAGGGCACCCGCAGACGAAAGCCTTGCGTGGCGACGCAGGCGCTTTCCATGTCCACCGCCACAGCGCGCGATTGCGACAAGAGTTGCCGTTCCTGGTTGTAATTGAGTTCCCAATTGCGGTCGGCGTAGGAAACGACAGTGCCGGTGCGCAAACGCCGGCGCAGCTCCTCCTTGTCGTCCCCCGCGACGGACGCGGCGGCTTGCTGCAACGCCACCTGGATTTCCGCGATCGCCGGGATCGGCACTTCCAGCGGCACGCGGTCGTCGAGAATCTTGTCGCGCCGCAGATACGCGTGCGCGAGCACGTAATCGCCGATCCGCTGGGTGTGGCGAAGCCCACCGCAATGGCCGATCATAAGCCAGCAATGCGGGCGCAGCACGGCGAGGTGATCGGTGATGGTCTTCGCGTTCGAGGGGCCGACGCCGATATTGACGAGCGTGACGCCGTCACCGTCTGGCGTCGTCAAATGATACGCGGGCATCTGGTATTTGCGCCATGGCGCGTCGAGCGCCTTGCGTTCAGCATCCGCATCACCCGCTTCGATGCGCACTTGGCCGGGGCACGACAGCGCCCAGCCTTTGGGGCCGTTCTTTACGCCCTCGGCGGCCCATCTCACGAATTCATCGACGTAACGCTGGTAGTTGGTGAACAATATCCATGGCTGTACGTCTTGCCAGGGCGCGCCGGTATAGTGCTGGATGCGCTTGAGTGAGTAGTCCGTGCGCGGAGCGTCGAACAGCGCCAGCGGGCGCGACCCGTCCATGCGCTCGACGCGCAAACCATCCACCACCGCGTCGCCCACCTGCGTGAGACGCGGGCTCGGAAAGTGGCGCGCAAGCTCCTCTGTCGGCACGTTTTCAAACGCGGCCGAGCCGGCTGCATCCAACACAAACGAATACGGGATCTCGGTCTCGCTGACGCGCACGCTAAGTTCGGCGCCGTAATCCTCGACCAGCAACGACAATTGCTCGATCAAGTACGTGCGAAAGAACGCTGGCTGCGTAATCGAGACCGCATACTCGCCAGGCCAAGTGAGTTGACCATAGGCGCGCGCAAGCCGCGGCGCGGGGCCGCCGGGCAAGTAGGTCACGCGCAATTCCGGATAGCGAAACAGCGCGCGCTCGTCGGCGGTCGGCGGGGTTCCCTTCTCGGCGAACCGGCGCACGCTTGCGATCAAGGCCGACACTGCCCGCTCATGCAGGCGCTCAAGGCGATCGACGGCTTCGGCGGGCGTTTTCGGATCTTCCATTCCGGGAACTGATGGCCCGCCCGCCCGCGCAGTCAAGAGGCGCGCCCAGCCTAGCTGACGCGCGGAATCGGGTCTATCAGCCGCGAGCGGCGGTAGACATCGTGGCCGAGGGTCATCGGGCCGCTGAGCAGAAAGCCGAGCGGAGACGCATATTCGTATTCGGCCTCGGCCATGATCAGGCTGGTGCCGACCGTCATCATGCCAGCCGGCAAATCCACGGTCGAATCGGCGTCGCGCGCGGCCATGCCGCCGTGCCCTTCGCTCCACACCACACGCGCTGTCGTGGCGCTTTCGATGGAGATGCTGGTGAGGCGGATATCGACCCCCTCGCTCGTGGCTGGAAACATCAGGATGTCGAGGGCGGCCCAGAGGCCATCGATTTCATCGTTGGATATTTCGGTGTCGCGCGCGACGACGTCGGCGAGCGAGGCAGCCGCGTTTTCGACACGGCGATTGACGTCCAGCAGATCGAGCATATCGACCGAGCCAAACAACAGAAAGATCATCATCGGCGCCAGGATGGCGAACTCGAGGGCGGCGACCCCCTTCTTGGCGCGGCCAAAGCGGCGGAGATGGCGTTGCATGCTCATTCGTAGGGCTCGTTGCGGAACATCATGGTGGAACTCAAGATACGTTCCCCGCCCGAAACGTTGCCAAAAATATTCTCGAACATCGGCGTGACAATGCTCCAGCGGAAATAAGCGCGCACAACAACGATCTCGGAAGCGCCGCCCGGAGCATAACCAAAGCCAGTGTCAACGAAATTGCCGGCGTCGATCGGGCTGTCTAGGGTCGATGCGTCAAGGAATGAATCGAACCGCTCGACATCAAGGTAGAGCGTGTTTTCGCAGCTCAGCGCCATGAACTCATTGAGCCCGTCACAGATCTGGTTTTGAATTTCGGTGTAGGTGACGCCGTTTTGTTGGGCTTGCCCGGTGCGGATCAAGCGGCCAGCATCGGAGACCGCGAAATTCAAGCTGGTCTGGGCAAAGCCCAGCATCGCCACTTCCGCCAGGCCGAAAGTCAGGAAGAAGAAGGGCAGCACGATAAGGCCGAACTCGACCGCTGTCGCGCCCTCGCGCGCGCGGCCAAAGCGGCCAAACGCCTTGCTCAAACTCTTGGTCGTCACGACGGACATCTCGCCTCCGGAACGCTCAATATAGCGCGGAAGCCCTGCGAAACCGTCAAGCGAAAGCGTAAACGGAATTAACCGTTGTCAGAATCAGCGCGCGCCGTTGGCGGTGGAGGCGTGGTTGGTGATCTGCTGGTTGATGGCTGCCGATGCTTCGCTGTCGCCAATGTCAGGACGCGGCCGGCATAAGGGTGTGCACTCCAGCCGCGCCGTTTGGGTGCCGCGCGTCACCATCACAACATCGGTTTCGTCGGGCATCACGACGACGCGACCGGAATAAAGCACGCGCCCTCCCCCGCCGACGACAACGAGATTGGTCGAACCGTAGGACCGACCGGTCACAAACAAGAAGCGGTCGTTCTGCACCGAAACGCCAGCGATCGAGGGATTGCCGATGGCCACGCCTTCCGCGGATTCAGCGAGACGGATGGGAAAGGCTTGGTCCAGGGCCACGCGAATATCACGGGCGGAAGCGGCGCCCGCTGCCGCGATTGCACACGCGAAGGTCGCGATTGCCACGACCGCTTGTGACCAGGTCCGCATCAGCGAATTCCCCTTTGGACATTTAATCTACATCAGCGAGTTACGCGCGAATGGTTTCCGTATCGCTAAAGCAAAACCATGCGCGAGGAGCGAATAGCGCGATTTCAGTAAACGGAATCTTCACCTTCCTCGTTATGCAAACACTTAATTGCTTCTCCCGTAATGTCCGTCCGTGTCTGGATTGGATGTCGGGTGCGACATTCCACCGGGCCGGTGAAAAGCACCTGACAAAACGGAGAGAATACCATGTTGAAGCGTTTCCTGAAGAACGAAGACGGCGCCACCGCGATTGAATACGGCCTCATCGCCGCTTTGATTGGCGTCGCCATCATCACTGCCGTCGGCCTCGTCGGCGAGAGCCTGGACACGACGTTCACGAACGTCTCGACCAAGCTCGACGCCGCCAGCTAAGCTTTGCGCAATCGGGCCGTCGCTTCGGCGGCGGCTCGATCAGCGCCCTTAATTCTAGGTTCCTCCCCCTCCGCCGCCCCTTGGGCGGCGTCTTTTTGTTCGCGATGGACGGCGCGCTCTTCAGACATTCTTCACGCGAAGCGCTGACACAAAGTCTCGATGCTTGAGATTCTAGCGCTCACAATCTTTGCAGGGCTGCTGATCTACGCGGCGTGCTCTGACATTGCCTCGTTGACCATTCCCAATTGGGTGTCGATCGCGCTCGCCGGCGTATTTCCCGCCGCCGCGCTTGCCGCCGGCCTGCCGCTCGGCGACATCGGCATGCATTTGCTATTTGGACTGGCCGTGCTTGCGATCGGCTTTTTCCTGTTCCAAGCCAACATCATCGGCGGCGGCGACGCAAAATTGCTAGCCGCCGCAACCGTTTGGACCGGCTTCCCGGGCCTGCCGGTTTTTCTTTTCTGGACTGCGATCACGGGCGGAATTCTAGCGCTGGCCTTGCTCGCCGCGCGTCAGTTCCTGAAGCAAACCGAAACGCGCCCGGCATTCGTCAACCGCCTCTTGACGCAAACCGGAATCCCGTACGGTTTGGCGATCATGGCTGGCGGCCTGATGGCCATTCCAGCGCTCCCGTTCGCGGCGAGCGCGTTAACTTCGCCTTAGCCATGAACGTGATCAGGTCGATTGGCGTGCTTCAGGGACGATTCACGCGGGGAGAATTCTTATGTCGGCGCGTCAGCTGATCGTCTTAGTGGTTGCGGCAATAGCCGCGATCGGCGCGCTTTTGCTTATTCGCGGCATGGGCAGCCGCGACAAAGCCGATGAATCTGAAGTCGCGGCGCCCATTGCCGGCGAACAAGTGCTGATAGCGGCGCGAGATATCGCCCAAGGCGCGGCCTTGACCCCCAGCGATCTAGGCGTCGCTCTGTTCCCGCAAGAAACCATCTCGCCCACTTTTATTCGTGTTTCGGCGCAACCGTCCGCGCAGGCGGAGTATGTCGGCGCGGTGACGCGGCGCACATTTGCGCAAGGCGAACCCATCACCACGGGAGCGGTGATCCAGCCTGACGGTCGCGGCTTCATGGCGGCTCAATTGGCGCCGGGGTACCGTGCCGTCGCCGTCGAGATCGAGCCCGCCAATGCGGTCGGCGGTTACATTCAACCGAACGACCATGTCGATGTTTTCGTCACCGCCCGGGCCAATGGCCGCGGCGACGCGCTCACCAGTTCGCTTGTTGCCGAGGATATTCGTGTCTTGGCGCTCGGTGACCAAACAAGCACCCAAACAAGCGGCGAAGCGCCCGGCGTCATCGCGGCTGACACGGCGGTGCTAGAGCTCACCGCCGCCGACGCGCGCGCCATCGCGCTAGCGCGTGAACTGGGCGAAATCACCCTCGCGCTGCGCGGCGTGCAGGTCGAAACAGTCGGCATGGGCGCGTCCTCCAGGCGGGGCAACGACCTTGAGCAAGGCGCCGGGGTCGTACGCGTACACGCATTCGGCACGGTTTCCGGAGATGACAGATGAAACCCGGAAAATCGTTTCGCGCCTCGCTGATCACCGCGATTTCAGCCGCTGTCGCGTTTGCGCCGAGTTACGCGACCGCGCAAGTCGAGCCCCCCGACGCGCAAGGCATGCGCATCTCGCGTGGGGGCGGCGCTCAATCTGCGTCGCTGGTGCTGCCGTTTGGCAAATCGGCGATAATAGACCTGCCCGCAGATGCGCGCGACATTCTGGTCTCCAACCCACAAATCGCCGACGCCACCGTGCGCACCTCGCGCCGCGCCTATGTGATTGGCCGCGCGTTGGGGCAAACCAACATCTTCTTCTTCGACGCCCAAGGACGGCAGATCGCTAACGTCGAGATCCGCGTCGAGCCGGACGTCGCCCCGCTCAACGAATTGTTGCGCCGTCACTCTCCGGACGCTCACATCACGGCCGAAGCCATCAACGCATCGGTCGTGCTCTCGGGCACCGCGCGCAGCGCCGCGGAGGCCGACCGCGCTTATCAGCTGGCGCTTAGCTTTCTAGGCATCGCCGGCGGCAATGGCGCGGCTGACGCGCCTGCCGGCGGGCCACGCTCACCCGGCACGACACAACCCGGCGGCAACGATCCGCGCGTCATCAACATGATCCAGGTTGAAGGCAGCGAGCAGGTGCTCGTGCGCGTGCGCGTCGTGGAGATGAGCCGAACCTTGGTGCGCCAGCTCGGCATCAATCTCAATTACGACGAGATGATCAATCGCCTGCTGCCCTCAGACGCGTTCGTCGACATCGCCACGCGCAACGGCTTCGCCATCAACGGTCGCGCCTTGGGGGGGCTTGCCGCCTCCGGGGGCGTCGCTGATTCCATCCTCAACCCTTCGAGCGTCACCTATCCTGGCAACGTGCTCGGCACGAGCACGCCGACGGTCGGCGCCGGTGTCGGCGGCTACCAACCGCCTACATCGACAAGTCCCGAGCAATGGGGCCCCGCGACGCTCTCCACCGACCGCCAAACCGATGCTTCGATCGAAGCCTTCGAGCGGGCGGGACTGCTGCGCGTGCTGGCCGAGCCCAATCTTACCGCGATTTCCGGCGAGGCGGCGACGTTCCTGGCCGGCGGCGAGTTTCCGGTGCCGGTGAACTCCAACGACGGAGAAATCACCGTTGAGTTCAAACCGTTCGGCGTTGGGCTCGCGTTTACGCCGATCGTGATGTCGGGCGGACGCATCTCGCTCAAGGTCTCAACTGAAGTGAGCGAGCTCACCTCCGAAGGCGCGATCTCAACGGGCGACGTGCCTATTCGCAACGCCGACGGCACCACCACCGTCATTCGCGGCATCACCATTCCCGCCCTGCAAGTGCGGCGCGCGGAGACCACGTTGGAGATGCCCTCGGGCGGCTCAATGGTGCTTGCCGGATTGATCCAGGAGCGCACACGTCACGCGCTCGAGGGCGTGCCCGGCGTGATGAATACGCCGGTGATCGGTTCGCTGTTTCGCTCGCGCGACTTCGTCAACAACGAGACCGAACTGGTCATCATCGTCACGCCCTATCTGGTGCGCCCAACCAGTCCTGACCAATTGCGCACGCCGGCTGACGGCTTCGTGAACCCCAGTGAGGGCGAAAGCCTACTCACCGGGCGGCTCAATCATATGTATCGCCCCGCCAACGCTTCCGGTGACAACGAGCGCCGCCTGCAAGGCCCACACGGACACGTCATCGAATGAGGCGCGCCATGAATTCCCGTTTGTCCCTCTTGGCTCTTGGTTTGAGCGCGCTTGGCGCCTGCGCGAGCGTGCCCACACCTGAGTTGCCGCCAACGTCCAGCAGCGCCGACCGCCATCGCATCGAAGTCGAACAGACCTCCGAGCGTCTTGAGGTCGCCGTTGCGCCGAGCGACGTATCGCTCTCGCCCAAATCACGCGCCGATCTCGGCGACTTCGCCAGCGGTTATTTACGCTACGGGCACGGCGCCTTGATCCTAAGTGCGCCTGCGGGCAGCACCAATACGGACGCCGCCTCACGGCTCGCCGGGGAGATCCGCATGTCGCTGGTCGCGGCGGGCGTGTCATACGCCGCGCTCGCCAGTTCCAGCTACGACGCCAGCGGCGAAACGGAAGCGCCTGTCGTTGTCAGCTTTGCCCGCTTTGAAGCCGTGGCCCCCGAATGCGCGCCGCTTTGGGAGCAGGATCTGGCGCACCAAAGCAACAACCAAGCCTGGGAAAGCTTTGGCTGCGCCTCGCAAGCCAATCTCGCCGCCTTAGTGGAAGACCCGCGCGACCTGTTGCGCGCGCGCACCGAAGATCCCCGCGATTCTGGCCGCCGCGCGACTGTGTTTGAAGCCTACCGCGAAGGTGAGCCGACACACGCCGAACGCAGTAACGACGAACACGTCTCCATCAGCAACGCAGTGCAATAGGGCTTGGCCGCATGAACAATCCCGAACCCGCCTGGAGCCTCGGAGACGAAGACGATTTCGTGCTCGAAGAGGACGAAACATTCGGCATTGGCGACATCGCCGGGGCAGAACTGCCCCCGTTTGAACCCGATCCAACGCTCCATGAGACAAGCGACGTGCGCACGACCGCGCTCGCAGGAGACGATCCATTTGACCTAAGCGCCCTCCCGCCGGCGGCGGCGCCGTCGCTGCCGCCGATACCGCGTGACGAAGGCCGTTTCACCGAACAACCGGTGCCGCGCATCACCATTCACGCCAGTTGCGACCGCCCCGAGGTCGCCGACCTCGTCGCCGGCATCATTGCGGATCGGCGCATGGCGCGCGCTGAAATCAGCGTCGATAGCGGCGGTCTCGACGCCGCGATCACGCGTTTCGCCTCGCAAGCCAGCCCCAATTTGCTCATCCTCGACACGATGTTGCAGGGCGCGCAAATGTTGCACAGCCTTGATCGCCTCGCGCAAGTGATCGAGCAAGGCACCAAAGTCGTGATCATCGGCGCTGTGAACGACATCTCGCTGTTTCGCGAATTGATGGCGCGCGGCGTCAGCGAATACATCGTGCCGCCAATGCTGCCGGTTGACCTTATCCGCACCATTTGCGGGCTCTACGTCAATCCGGACAAGCCGTTCGCGGGCCGAGTCATTGCCGTCATCGGCGCCCGCGGCGGCATCGGCGCTTCTACGCTAGCGCACAATCTGGCCTGGTCGATCGCTGAACGGCAAGAGGCCGGAGCGACACTCTTGGACCTCGACCTCTCCTTTGGCACCGCCGCGCTCGACTTCAACCAAGACCCGCCGCAATCCATCGCCGACGTTTTATTGGCGCCGGACCGGGTTGATGACGTATTTCTCGAACGCGTCACCACCAAGCAAACGCAGCGCCTGCAAATGCTGACGGCCCCGGCGACACTTGAGCGCGAGTTTGAGCTTGATCCGGAGGCGTTCGAGATGGTGATTGACCGCGTGCGCCGGTCAAGCCCCTTCGTCGTGCTCGACCTCCCGCATTTGTGGACGTCGTGGGTGAAGCACACGCTGCTCGCCGCTGACGACGTGATCATCGTCGCGGGCCCCGATCTCGCGAGTTTGCGCAACACCAAGAACATCGTTGACCTGTTGAAGGCGACACGGCCTCACGACGCCCCGCCCACTGTTGCGCTGTCGATGGTCGGTGTGCCGAAGCGGCCGGAAATTCCGTTCAAGGATTTCGCCGAGGCGCTCGGCGCGGAACCCATCGCCTCGTTTCCGTTCGATCCAGCTTTGTTTGGCATGGCCGCCAACAACGGCCAGATGATCGGCGAAGTCGCGCCGCAAGGGAAAACCGCCCTGGCGATCGACGCGCTTGCGGCTTCGCTGACCGGGCGCAAGCCAGTGGAGCAAAAGAAGGCCACTTTCGTTGACAAAATCCCGTTTTTGAAACGCTAGAGGGCTCTGGATGTTCGGCAAGCGAAGCCTGAGCGATGCGCCGAACGCGCCGCCGCCGCAGCCCGTGGTGGCGCCGCCGGTTGCGCGCGTCCAAGCCGCTGTCGGCGCAAAGCTCACACCCGCGCCCGCACCCCAAAACACGCCAGCCCAGCGCCCTGCGAACACGGCCGCCGCACCGCGCGCGCGCGCGCAACCAGAGCCAAGCAACGAGCCCGAGTTCCGCTCCGAGGCCTATTACCGAGTCAAGTCGACCATCTTCAATGCGCTGATCGAAACCATCGATCTGACCCAATTGGCGCAGCTCGATTCAGAAAGCGCGCGCGACGAAATCCGCGACATCGTAGCCGAAATCATCTCGATCAAGAACGTGGTGATGTCGATCGCCGAGCAGGAAGCGTTGCTCGACGATATCTGCAACGACGTTCTGGGCTATGGCCCGCTCGAACCGCTGCTCTCGCGTGACGACATCGCCGACATCATGGTCAACGGCGCGAACGCGGTGTTCATCGAAGTTGACGGCAAGGTGCAGAAAACCGGCATTCGCTTTCGCGACAACGGCCAGTTGATGAACATCTGCCAACGCATCGTCAGCCAGGTTGGCCGGCGGGTGGATGAATCCTCGCCGATCTGCGATGCGCGCTTGCCAGACGGCTCGCGCGTCAACGTCATCGTGCCGCCCTTGGCCATTGACGGGCCGACCCTCACCATCCGCAAATTCAAAAAGGACAAACTCAAGCTTTCCAATCTGGTGGAGTTCGGCTCGATTTCGCCGGCCGGCGCCAAAATCCTGCAGATTATCGGCGCCTGCCGCTGCAACACGCTGATCTCCGGGGGCACCGGCTCGGGCAAGACCACCCTGCTCAACACGCTGACGGCGTTCATCGACCCCACCGAGCGGATCGTCACCTGCGAAGACGCCGCCGAACTACAATTGCAGCAGCCTCACGTCGTGCGCCTCGAAACCCGGCCACCGAACTTGGAAGGTTCCGGCCAGGTGACCATGCGCGATCTGGTCAAAAATTGCCTGCGCATGCGTCCAGACCGCATTATCGTCGGCGAAGTGCGCGGCTCGGAATCATTCGATTTATTGCAGGCAATGAACACCGGCCACGACGGCTCGATGGGCACCTTGCACGCCAACACCCCGCGTGAAGCGCTTTCGCGCCTAGAATCGATGATCACGATGGGCGGCTTTTCGTTGCCGCCAAAAACAATTCGCGAAATCATCGTCGCCGCTGTCGATGTCGTCGTGCAAGCCGCGCGCCTGCGCGATGGGTCGCGCCGCATCACCCAGATCACCGAAGTGTTGGGGCTGGAAGGCGATACCATCGTCACTCAGGATTTGTTGCTTTTCGAGATTCAAGGCGAGGACCAAAACGGTCGCATTGTCGGGCGCCATCGCGGCGCCGGCGTCGGTCGACCTCGCTTCTGGGAGCGCGCGCGCTATTTCGGCCTCGAGAAGGAGCTGGCGCAAGCGCTCGACGAGTCGGAGGAAAACTGATGGATCCCGCGCTGATCGCCGCGGTTCTAGCCTTCGTCGCCATTGGCGGCGCGGGCGTGGCGTTGAGCGGCCAAAATCAACCGGCGGCCGCGCAAAAGCGTGTCAAGGCTCTGACCGGCGCGCGCACGCGCAAGCCGACAGTCGATGTCGCAACGCTCAAGCGCAAGCAATCCACTCAAGAAGCACTGAAAGAACTGACGCAGAGCGAGAAGCAGTCGCGCAAACGCCGCTTCTCAGTTAAGGGCCAAATCGAGCAGGCTGGGCTAAAATTGTCCCCTACTGTGTTTTGGATCATGTCGGGCGTGCTGGCCGCTGTGCTTGGCGTCACTGGCTTGCTGGTTCAAGGATGGATCGGGGCGGGCATGGGCGCGCTGGTCGGCTTGTTTGGTTTGCCGCGCTGGATACTGGGTTTTCTAATTGGCGGCCGGCAGAAAAAATGTACGAACCAGCTTGCCGACGCCATCGACGTCATCGTCCGTGGCGTGAAATCGGGCTTGCCGCTCAATCAATGCTTGCGCATCATCGCCAGCGAAAGCCCCGAGCCGCTGCGCACAGAGTTCCAAGGCCTGTGCGATTCCCAGACCATGGGTGTGCCGCTCGATCAAGGCCTGCATCGTATGTACGAGCGCATGCCGCTGCCCGAAGTGAATTTCTTCGCCATCGTTTTGGTGATCCAGCAAAAGACCGGTGGTAATTTGTCGGAATCCTTGGGCAATCTCTCCACGGTGCTGCGCTCGCGCAAGCTGATGAAGGAAAAAGTGAAGGCGCTCTCCTCCGAGGCGCAAGCCTCCGCGATGATCATCGGCGCCTTGCCGGTGATCGTGGCGTCAATGGTCTATTTTACCCGCCCCGCCTACATCTCAGTGCTGTTCACCGACCCCACGGGCAATCTCATCTTGATCGGCTGCGCGGTGATGATGTCGCTCGGCATTTTCGTCATGCACAAGATGGTCAACTTCAAGTTCTAAGGCGAGTGGCGCGATGGACATTATAGATATCCTCATCGATCCGCTCACCATTGCCGGCGTGCTTGGCGCGGGCGCGTGCTTCGCCACAGTGATGACGCTCGCCTCCCCTGCGTTGGCCGACAACAAACTGGGTTCGCGCCTGAAGGAAGTGGCCAAGAAACGCGAGGAATTGCGCAAGAAAAGCCGCGCCGAGCTCGCGCGCGGCGCGACCCTCCAACACAAGAACGCCAACCAGTTCGCTAAAGGATTGGTCGACCGCCTCGGTCTGCAAAAAGCCCTGGCCGACGACACGCTGAACGACAAACTGATCCGCGCTGGCCTTCGCGGCAATGCGGCGCAGACGATGTTCTACTTCTACCGCGCGGCGCTGCCGATAGCTTTCGGGTCGCTCGCCATCGGCTATGTGTTGATGTTCGGCGCGGAAATGGCGTTGCATATGAAGCTTGGCGCGATCGTCGGCGGCGTCGCGCTCGGATTTTACGCGCCCAATCTCTATCTCACCAATCTCGCGGGCAACCGCCGCGCCAAGATCATGCAAGCGTTTCCCGACAGTCTCGACATGATGTTGATCTGCGTCGAAGCGGGCATGTCGATCGAAATGGCGCTGCAGCGCGTCGGCCAAGAAATCGCGACGGTGTCGGTCGAGTTAGCCGAGGAGTTCGCGTTGACGACGGCGGAGCTCTCGTATCTGCCCGAACGGCGTGTGGCCTATGAAAATTTGGCGCGGCGAACCAACCATCCTGGCGTCAAGTCCGTAGCCATGGCGCTGACACAAACGGAGAAGTACGGCACGCCCGTAGGCCAGGCGCTCCGCGTGATGGCTAAGGAAAACCGCGACCTGCGCCTGGCTGAAGCAGAGAAGAAGGCCGCCTCGTTGCCGCCGAAGCTCACCGTCCCGATGATCGTGTTCTTTCTGCCGGTTCTGTTCGCGGTCATTATCGGTCCAGCGCTTATACAAGTGCAGGAGATCCTCGCCCGCTAACCGCCGTGCTCAAGCTTAGCTTGGATCCAGATCGCCCCAGCGACGTGAATCGCTCAAGAGACCGCGCAAATAGGCGATGTTCTCCGCGGCTTGCGTGGGCGGCAGATCGACCCGCTCGATTTGTTCGGCCTCCTCGAAGCGGCCCATGAGCGCCAACGCGATCGCCAGGTTCTGGCGCGCCTCGGGCGGCGCGTTCTGCAGCGCCGTCGCTTGGCGCAATAGCGGTTCGGCCTCCTCCGGCTCGCCGGCCATGATGTGGGACACCGCAAGATTGGTGAGGATACGCGGATTTTCCGGCTCGATCGCCAACGCTTCTTGGTAAGCGCGGCGGGCGTCGTCGAAGCGGCCAAGCTGATCGAGCGCCGCACCCAGCGCCGAGCGCGCGCGCCAATTTTCGGGCTCCGCTTGCGCGATGAGCGCCAACGGACGCAGCGCTTCCTGCGGGCGATTTGCGGCGATCTGCGACAGGCCGAACGTGAACATCAAATCATGATCGTCGGGAAAGCGTCCCAGAGCTTCACCAGCGACTTGGGCGGCGCGGTCAGCGCGGCCGCCCTTGCGCAGCGCGTCGGCAAAGCGCCGCGCGGCTTCGAGGTCGTTCGGGAAAGTCTGATACTCGCCGGCCCAGAACGCCATCTGCGTCAACATGTCAGCACGCCCGATCCGGCCGCGCGCCTGGCGATCAACCGCGCCCCCGGAACTGGCAAGCGCGGCCGCTCCATGTTCGGCGGTCCCCTCTCCGGCGGTGGCGCAAGCGGCGAGCGTGGACACAGCGATCAGCGCGGCGGGCAGACGGGACATGGCAAACAAATCCTTAAGGCAAGGCCGAGAATGCCTGAGGCATGCTCAACAAAGCGCTAATGGTGTAGGTGTGCGTCCATGTTGCCTTTCCTCACCGATTCCGTCCCCGCAATCCCGATCCACGCGCTGCGTTCGAGCGAGTGGCGCGCCTGGGTCGAGGGCCGGCCAGAGGGGCTCAAACGGCTCGCCACAGCCCATGATTTCCAAGCGCAAAATGGGCGCATCCTGCTCGTACCCGCCACCGATGGCGCCATTGAACGGGTTCTGTTTGGAATCGGCGACAACTCCAACGCCCTGGCGATGGGGGCGCTTTCGCAGAATCTGCCCGCGGGCGAGTACCGCATCGCCGCGGCGCCGCGCGAGTTTGAGGCTAGTATGGTGGCGATCGCCTGGGGCCTCGGGGCCTATGTGTTCGATCGCTACAAGAAACGCAAACGCCCCGCTCCGCGTTTGGCGCCGCCTGAAGGCGCGGACATGGCCGAGGCCGCACGCATAGTCAGCGCCTCTTGGCTCGCGCGTGACCTCGTCAACACGCCAGCCAACGACATGGGGCCGGAAGCATTGCACGCCGCCGCCGAAGCCGTGGCGCGCGCACATGGCGCTGCGTTCGAGGCCATTGTCGGCGACGACTTGCTGGCGCAAAATTATCCGCTGATCCACGCGGTAGGGCGCGCGGCCCCGCAAGCGCCGCGCCTGTTGCATCTGAGCTGGGGTGACGTAAAGGCTCCGCGCGTTGCGCTGGTTGGCAAGGGGGTCACCTTCGATACGGGCGGGCTCGACCTGAAACCCTCCGCCGGCATGCGCCTTATGAAGAAGGACATGGGCGGCAGCGCACACGCTTTGGCTTTAGCCCAAATCGTGATGGATGCGAAGCTCAAGGTGCGGCTCGATCTCTTTTTGCCCGTGGTGGAAAACTCCGTATCAGGCGACGCCTTCCGCCCTGGCGACATAATCGCCAGCCGCAAAGGCCTCATGGTGGAGATCGACAACACTGACGCTGAAGGTCGGTTGATCCTCGCCGATGCGCTCACGCGCGCGTGCGAGGATCAACCCGCTCTCTTGCTCGATTTCGCGACACTCACCGGCGCGGCGCGCACCGCGCTCGGGCCCGACCTGCCGCCTTTCTACGCCAATGACGAAACGCTGGCGGCGGAATTCACGCAAGCCGCGCTCGATACCTGCGATCCCATTTGGCGTATGCCGCTGTGGGACCCTTACGAGGGCGACATGGATTCACCCATCGCCGATCTCAAGAACACCGGTGACGGCGCCTTCGCGGGATCGATCTACGCTGCGTTGTTCCTGCGCCACTTCGTCACCGCGCCAGCCTGGGCCCATTTCGACATCTTCGCTTGGGCCCCCAAGGAAAAACCATCACGCCCCGCGGGCGGCGAAGCGCAAGCCTTGCGCGCAAGCTGGCGCGTGCTGAAGGGACGATTTGGGGGGAGCTGAACGAAACCGCGTCAATCTGGAACCGCGTCTAGCCGGCCAGTTCGGCCCGCACCAATGCGCCCACTTCTTGCAAGGCGCCGGTCGCGGTTTTGGAATAAGCGGTGAAATTCAAGCCGCCATGCATCAGCACCGGATATTTGCGCTCAAGCACCCGCACCCCGGCGCGCCTCAAGGCATCGGCGAAAGCCTTGGAGTCGTTGCGCACCGGATCCATCGCCCCGCCGCCGGCAATGATCGTCGGCGGGGCGTGCGCGAGATCGACGTCAAGCAGTGACGGCAGCGCTTCTGCACCCAGGCTGCGGGCGATATAGAGGCAGGCAACGCGCCCAAGAATGCGAAAATTACGCAGCTCCTCATCGGCCCAAAGCGAATCTTGCACATGGATCAGCGGATAGAGCAGCACTTGCAGCGCCACCGCGCCCGGCGTGGCGCGATTGATCTCCAACGCCATGGTCGCGGCAAGGTAGGCGCCCGCGGAATCGCCGCCGAGTGCTATTTTTCCCGGTGGGGCGCCGAAGCGTTGCGCATTCTGGAACGCCCACGCGCAGGCCGCGCGCACGTCCTCGATCTGCCCCGGAAAGCGCGTTTCGGGCGCGAGCCGATAACCTACCGACAGCACGCGCCCGTGCGAGGACTTGGCGAGCCACGAACAGATGGAATCGTGGGTGTCGATGTCGCAGCAGACAAAACCGCCGCCGTGGAAATAGACCAGCAACGGCGCAACGCCCGCGTCCGCCGCCTCGTAATAACGCACGCGCAACGGCCCGGCAGGCCCGGCAATCTCCAAATCCTCGACTTTGGCCGTGCCATCGGCGCGCGCCGATGGCACGGCCAAGAGCAAACGCAGCCCCTGGCGGGTTTGCTCTAAAATGGCGGCCTCGACAGCTTTGGTCATGCTCATGAGGAAAGGCCTCTACCGCAAAGGCGCGGCACAGGCTAACGCTCCCCGCGCCATGTCGAACAACCCAGCTCAACGCATTTCATTCCAAGGTGAATTGGGCGCCAATTCCCATATCGCGGCCCGCGCGGCTTATCCCCAGCTTGAGCCGTTTCCCTGCCCAAGCTTCGAGGATGCCTTCGACGCCGTCGCCAGCGGCCAGGCGTGTTATGCGATGATCCCGGTGGAAAACTCGGTCGCGGGACGTGTTGCGGACGTACACCACCTTATTCCTGAAAGCGGCCTGTTCATCGTCGCTGAGCGCTTCGAACCGATCAAACACCAATTGCTCGGCCTCCCCGGCGCAACCTTGGCCGCCCTCACGCACGTACGGTCGCATCCCCAGGCCCTGGGCCAATGCCGCGGTCACTTGCGAACGCTCGGTGTCACCGCGGTGACGACCGCTGACACCGCGGGCGCCGCGCGCGAGGTGGCGGAATTGGGCGATCCGCGCGTCGGCGCGCTCGCCTCGGCGCTGGCAGGGGAAATTCACGGGCTGGTGACATTGAAAGCCGACATTGCCGACGCCGCCCACAACACAACGCGCTTCTTGGTGTTCGCGCGGCAGGCCGACGAGGTAGCAGTTGATGCGGGGCCATGCATGACCAGCTTCGTGTTCCGCGTCCGCAACGTGCCGGCTGCGCTCTACAAGGGCCTCGGCGGTTTCGCCACCAACGGCGTCAACATGACCAAGCTCGAAAGCTACATCGAGGGCGGCGGATTCTCGGCGGCGATGTTCTACGCGGAAGTCGAAGGCCACCCGGATGAACGCAACGTGCGCCTGGCGCTGGAAGAACTGGGTTTCTTTTCCGCATCGGTGAAAGTGCTGGGGGTGTATCGGGCGGATGGGTATCGGCGGCAGGGGTGAGCACACGCCTCCTTTGTATCGTGCAAAACACGAATATCGCGGTTCAATAACCGCGCCGCGCGGTCACACTTGAAACGCTTGCAGCTCCGCGCAGGTTACGTAGGGGCGCGCCGCATCGCCGCCCGCCGCCGGACGACCGATCACCCGCACCGCCGTAAAACGCCGCGGCGCGGCAAGAGCCAAGCTATATCCGTGGTGGTGCCAAGCATTGTCCGTCCCGGCCGGATCGACATCCGTGGTCGAGGGATAGTCCGCCAACTCCCCAATAGTCAGCCATTGCGAGGCGCTATCTTCGCGTATTTGCACAAGAGGCTTCCCGCCTCGCGCATCGAACCAGCCGCCGTCACGCGTCACCACGCCATGCACGAACACAAATCGCCGCGCCGAGGCTGGCGCTGGCAATTCCACCGCGAACCAATCCTGCTCCGCTGCGGAGCTGTCGAGTGTTGAAATGCCAAAGGCGCGTTCAACATCATCGTCATTGAGCAATGGGCGTTCGCCCGTGCCGCGCGACACGCTCGGGGCGCCATCGAGCAACAGGGAATCAGCGGGAGGGCGTTCGCTCAGTCCAGGCGCCCACAGCCAGGTGCGAATTGCATCGCCTCCGGATCCAGCATCGGCGAACGTCCGCAGCGTGACCGGCGTTGGCCGCGCCCGCAATCTTGCCTCAAAGCGTGGCGTTTCATCCGACGACGACACAAGGCGCACGGCTGGCCGCGCCGCAAACCCGAGACTATGCGCCGCCGATAAGTTCGCGTTTGCGCCTTCGTCGTAGGCAAGCACGAAGGGTCCGTACGCGAAAGCCGCGCGACCTTCGTTATGACGATCCCCGACGATTATGCGAGCGCTGAGCGTGTATTGAATTGTCACGGCATCGCCGTCCGTCCAAAGGCGCGCGGGCAGCTCGATCCAGCCGTCACGCGAGACCGCGCCATCAATGTGCATGCGCGTCGCCCACTCTGGTTGTCGCACTTTCAAGGCAAACCGCGCAGGCCGCGCCAGATGAAAGACAAGCCGCGCACCACCGCGTAGCGGAAAACCGCCGCGCTGCTCGACACTGACCCGCTCGCCCCCAAGCGTGAGCGACGCGCTTGACTGCTCAAACGTATTGACGATCAACGTGTCCGCGCCGTCCGCCTCGCAGCGCAGATAGGCCCACACGGGCGCAAGCGCGAGCCCCCGCGGCCCGCTTGAATGACAGCAGGTGACCTCGCTTAGATAGGATTTTCGCCCCTTCAGCGGCGTGAAATAGCACCAGTCCTCGCCGCCGGGATGCTGCGCCGCCGTAAGATGATTGTATGTCGTGCGCTCCAGCTCATTGGCGAAGCACGCCTCGCCAGTGAGCAAGAAGAGGCCGAGATTGAATTGTATCCAGGTCGTGGTGACACACGTTTCTCCCAGGTGCGCTAGCGCATCATCGCGCCAGTCACGTTCCGATTGGAAATGCTCCCACTGACTCACCGTGCCAGTCAAAAAGAGCCTATTGTTCACGATATCGCGCCATGCGTTACGGGCGGCGATCAGCGGCGCTTGTTCGCCCGTGACGCGGCCAAACTCAACCAATCCAACAAGATTGGAGAGCATTTCGTACGCTTTTGCATTGGCGACTTCGTTGACCGGCTTGCCCGCGAGCAGCGATGTGATGATCGCCGGGCCACCGGGCTCATCCCAAGACTGCACGATGTAACGGGCGAAGCGGAGATAACGCTCCTCTCCGGTGACTGTGTAAAGTAGGACAATCGGTTCGAGCACGCTGGTTGCGGCCATGCCCAGGTGCGTCCCTGCGGCAAGGATGCTCCGGTGCGCTGGGAAGGTGGCGATGAGCAAATCGGCGGCGCGCATTGCGCACTGCAACGCGCCTAATTCGCCCGTGTATCGGTGATAGGTCAGGAGTCCGATGAGACAATATTTGTGCGACCAGACATCCCAATCGGCGCCGGGGTAAAGGCCGAAACGCATGCCGGGCAAATAGGTGCCAAGATATCCATCGGGTTCTTGCGCGGCGATCAGATCGCCAACAGCACGGTCGAGCTTGGCGCGCAGCAAGGGATCACCGCCATGAGCCCAAGCGAGTGTGGCCGCGTGCAGCCATTTCCCAACATGCTCGCCAATCCAGGGGTGACTTCCCGGTTTGGTTTGATAGCCCGCCAGGAACGGGGCGATATCGACATTCAACAGCCGGCCCGCCGCGTTGACCTGAATGCGCTGGCCAAGCCAACCATTGATGCGAACATCGGAAAGAATTGCGGGTTCCACTGCATTGGTCAGAGCCGGCGCGAGCGCTGTCGGTCGTTGCGCGGGCGCGGGTTGGTTTGCCCAAACAGTAGAATGAACCGCGACGCTTGCGCCCGCCGCCGCCAGCCCGAGCAACGCATCGCGCCGATGCGGCGTCGGTGCTTGCATTGCCGCCCCTTGATCATTGTTCGAAGGCACGAGTTTTCCTTGGATAGAGGATACGCGATATAAGCTCATTATTCCCCCCATGTCCAAAAACACCTCCATCTCCCACGGCGACCATTTCACCGCATTCGTCGAGGCCAAGGTCGCCAGCGGGCGGTTTGGTTCGATCAGCGAAGTTGTACCCGTTGGGCTGCGATTGTTTGAGGACCCCTGCCCGACGAAGCGTAACCCCCTCGACGGCCCGCGCGTATCTCCCTCTAATGCGGCGCGATGGCTGACGAAGCACAACTCAGAGCCTTGTTGCTCAAGGGTCTCGCCGGCGACGAGGCCGCGCATCGCGCGTTCTTGGCGGCGACGGCGGCGTTACTGCGCGGGTATTTCCGCAACCGGCTGCGCGGTGCGCCCGAGGACGCCGAAGATCTAGTGCAGGAGACGCTGGTGGCGTTGCACACGCGGCGTGACAGTTACGACCCGGCCTATCCGCTGACGGCGTGGATGTACGCTATCGCGCGCTACCGTCTGATCGATCATTTGCGCCGCGCCCGCCACCGCAACCACGCGCCCCTCGCGGACCTTGATGTCGGCGGCGACGACCCTGAATTCGTCGCCAGCGACGCGCGCCGCGATGTCGCGACCCTGCTCGACAAATTGCCCGCAAAACAGAAAGCCGCCATTCGCCTGGTGAAGATCGAGGAAAAAAGCGTGCGCGAAGCCGCCGCGCTGACCGGGCTTTCAGAATCCGATGTCAAGATTTCCATCCATCGCGGCCTGAAAGCGCTGTCGCGCTTGCTGGCCGATGCAGGCGCATCATGAAAACCGAACATCTCATCGACATGCTGGCGCGCGGCGTGGAGCCGGCGGAGCGTCCACGTTGGGCGCGGCGGCTGGCGCTGACATTGCTTGCTGGGCTGGCGATTTCGGTGGGGCTGGTGGTGGTCGGATTCGGCGTACGCGCCGACATCGGCGCGGCGCGCATGCCGATCATGATGAAAGCGATGTTCTCGGCGGCGGCGGCGGCGGCGATGTTGCCGCTGGCGGTGCGGCTGATGCGCCCCGGCCGACCGCTCGGTTGGCGCGTCGGCGCGATCCTCGTGTTTGTCGGGGTGTGTGCGCTCGCAACTTGGGTCGCGCTGATGGGGGAAGCGCCCGAGCGACGTTTGGACGCCTGGTTGGGCGGCGGATTCCCCTGGTGTTTGGTGCTCGTGCCGCTGCTGGCGGCGCCCAGCGCGGCGCTGCTGGTGTGGCTCATGCGCGCCTTCGCGCCAACGCAATTGACGCTGACGGGAGCGGCCATCGGCGCGCTTTCGGGCGGCGTCGGGGCCATGGCATATTCCATGTATTGCCCTATCGATTCAGTTGCGTTCGTCACCACCTGGTACGTGGTGGCGATCGCGCTGTGCGCAGCCCTGGGCGCGGTTATCGGCTCGCGATTGCTCCGTTGGTGATGTAACCTCAAGGCGGTCTGCCGCGAAACTCCCGCCAGGAGAGGCAAATGCTCAACATCGTCCGACGTTATGCGCCCGCCGCGATCTCCGTATTCGCCGCGCTCGTGTTTCTGGACAGCCTGCGCTACAAGTTCACCGATCACCCCAACACGCAAGAAATTTTCGGTCGGCTCGATGGCTGGGCCGGCACGCTGGGCTTGGCCGGGCTATTTGGGCACACTGGTCTGTTTAGCCAATACGTCATCGGTACAGCGGAACTCGCTGCGTCCACATTGCTGCTTGTCGGCCTGTTGCCGCGTTTGGCTCGTTTGAACGCACTCGGCGCGCTTATAGGATTGGCGGTTATGTCTGGCGCGGTGAGCTTTCACTTGTTCACGCCGCTGGGCATTGACCCCAACCACGACGGCGGCGGCCTGTTCGCGGCGGCTGTAACCATTTGGCTCACTTCGATCGTACTCTTGATCATACGCCGCAAGGAAATCTCCGCGCTGCTAACGGACCTCGCGCGCGCCTTTGTTCCAAACCGCAGCTAAAGGAAACTCTCATGCGCAAGATCATCTTCGCCCTCGGCCTCGCTGTCGCCGCGCTCGCGCCAGCGGCGCCGGCCTTCGCTGACGAGCGCCCCGTCTACACCGCACCGCTCTCGAACCTCGCGGTCGGCGGCTATGACGTGGTGGCGTATTTTACCGATGGGCGACCCGTGCGCGGCGCGAGCCAGTTCCGCATCAACCACCAAGGTGTCGAATACCGCTTCGCGTCCGCGGATCACCTCGCCGCCTTTCGCGCCGCGCCCGCGCGCTATCTGCCACAATATGGCGGCTATTGCGCCTGGGCGGTGAGCCAAGGCTACACCGCTTCCGGCAATCCCAACAATTGGCGCATCGTCGATGGCAAGCTCTACCTCAACTACAATTCCGAGATTCAGCGCCGCTGGGAAGGCGATATCCCAGGCTTCATCAGTAGCGCCAACGCCAATTGGCCGAGCGTCCTGGCGCGGTGAAAGCGCAGGCGCGCCCCGGCGCGGCGAGCCCGGCCTTGGCGGGTTCGCCGCATTGACGCGGGAAATCCTACGCCGCTAGTGTCGCGCGCGTTTCGTGTGGCAGTGCGTCAATAAAATATCCAAGGAATTTCAAGCATGAAGGTCCTCGTCCCGGTCAAGCGGGTGCTCGACTATAATTTGAAGGTGCGGGTCAAGCCTGATGGTTCGGGGGTTGATCTCTCGAATCTGAAGATGTCGATCAATCCGTTCTGCGAAATCGCCATCGAAGAAGCCGTGCGCATGAAGGAAGGCGCGGGCGGCCACGCCGTCGGCGCGGCGACCGAAGTGGTGGCTGTCTCGATTGGACCGGAACAAGCGCAAGAGACATTGCGCAACGCCCTCGCCATTGGCGCTGACCGCGGCATCCTGGTGAAGGCCGAGGGCGATTTGGAGCCGTTGGCGGTAGCGAAGCTGCTGAAGGCAGTGGTCGAAGCCGAAAAGGCCGACCTCGTCATCCTCGGCAAGCAGGCGATCGACGACGACAACAACGCGACGGGCCAGATGTTGGCCGCCCTGCTCGGCTGGCCGCAGGCGACATTTGCGTCGAAGGTCGTACTGCACGACAAAAAAGCGACGGTGACGCGCGAGGTTGATGGCGGCCTGCAAACACTCGATGTCGAACTGCCCGCCATCATCACCACGGATTTGCGCTTGAATGAGCCGCGCTATGCCTCGCTGCCCAACATTATGAAGGCGAAGAAAAAGCCCATTGACGTCAAGACGCCGGTCGATCTCGGCGTCGATGTCGCGCCGCGCCTTAAGGTGCTGAAGACAGCCGAGCCGGCCAAGCGCCAGGGCGGCGTCAAAGTGAAGACCGCCGCTGAACTCGTCGGCAAACTCAAGGAAGCGGGGATTATCTGATGGCCATTCTTGTGGTCGCCGAGCATGACAACAACACGCTCAAGGACGCCACCGCCAAGGTGATCAGCGCCGCGCTGGCGATTGGCGGCGAGATTGATGTGCTGGTGGCGGGCTCTCGCGCGGCCCCCGCCGCTACCGCGGCGGCCAAGATCAACGGCGTGCGCAAAGTGCTGCATGCGGACGCGCCCTCGCTTGAAAAACAATTGGCCGAGCCGATGGAAGCACTCATCGTGCCGCTCATGGCGAATTACGAGTACGCACTGTTCGCGGCGAGCACGACCGGCAAGAACGTGGCCCCGCGCGTCGCCGCCAAGCTCGACGTGATGCAAGTCTCGGGCGTGATCGCGGTGGAAAGCGCCGACACTTTCGTGCGCCCCATCTATGCCGGCAACGCGCTCATCACCGTGAAGGACGAGCAAGCCAAGAAAGTGCTGATCGTGCAGCCCACCGCCTTCAAAGCCGCTGCCGAAGGCGGGGAAGCGCCGGTCACGTCGCTGGCCGCGCCGTTTGGTCCATTCAAGTCGGCCTTCGTGCGCGACGAAATGGCGAAGTCCGACCGGCCCGAGCTCACCGCAGCCAAGCGCGTGGTTTCGGGCGGACGGGCGATGGGGTCGTCGGAAGAATTCCACCGCGTCCTCGATCCCCTCGCCGACAAGCTCGGCGCCGCGGTGGGCGCTTCGCGAGCGGCGGTCGATGCGGGCTACGCGCCGAACGATTACCAGGTCGGTCAGACCGGAAAGGTTGTCGCGCCTGAACTCTACGTCGCGATCGGCATTTCCGGCGCCATCCAGCATCTGGCGGGCATGAAGGATTCCAAGGTCATCGTCGCCATCAACAAGGACGAGGAAGCGCCAATTTTCCAGATCGCCGATTACGGCCTGGTGGCGGACTACAAAGCCGCCGTGCCAGAGCTGATGAGCGAGTTGACCAAGGTGGGGCTCTAATCGAGGCCCTCTTGCACCCGGTCGGCGCGTGTAGGATGCTGCTGCGCTGCAACATGAGCTGAGGCGGGGCCAGATGGCCGGGAGCAAGATGAGCGACATTAAGGGGGTAGGCGTCGTCGGCGCTGGACAGATGGGTAACGGCATTGCGCATGTATGCGCGCTGGCCGGCTACGATGTGTTCCTCAACGACGCCGACCCCGCGCGCATCGACACGGGCATCGAGACGATTCGCCGGAATATGGCACGGCAGGTCGCGCGCGATCTCATCAAGCAAGCAGACTTGGACGCGGCCCTGAAACGCATCAAAGCGGCCCCCAAGCTCGCCGCGTTCGAGGCTTGCGATTTGGTGATCGAATCTGTGATCGAGCAAGATGCGGCCAAGCGCAAAGTGATCGCTGATTTGAAGCCGGTGCTGAAGCCGGGCGCAATCCTCGCCACCAACACGTCATCGATTTCGGTCACGCGGCTTGCCGCCACGACAGACCGCCCGGACAAGTTCATCGGCATCCATTTCATGAATCCGGCCCCGGTGATGAAGCTGGTGGAGTTGATCCGCGGCCTCGCCACCAGCCAAGAAACCTACGAGACCTCGCTCAAATTCGTTGAAAGCCTCGGCAAGACCATCGCCAACGCCGAGGATTTTCCCGCCTTCATCGTCAACCGCGTGCTGGTGCCGATGATCAACGAAGCGATCTACACATTGTATGAAGGCGTGGGCTCGGTCGACGCCATCGACAAGGCGATGAAGCTTGGCGCTAATCATCCGATGGGACCGCTGGAACTCGCGGATTTCATCGGCCTCGACACCTGCCTCGCGATCATGCAGGTGCTCTATGAAGGCCTCGCGGATTCGAAATACCGCCCGTGTCCGCTGTTGGTGAAATACGTTGAAGCCGGGTGGCTGGGCCGCAAGTCACAGCGCGGGTTTTACGACTACCGCACTGACCCGCCGACGCCGACGAGATGAGCGTCGGCCTCACTCTCGAGCAAACACTAGCGACAGATTGTTCGTTGGCATTTCGACGATCTCGCTTAGCCTAAGTCCCTGCGTCAAAGCGGCGCGTTCCACGTCAGCGACATCGCGCACGCCCCAGCTTGGGTCGCGCACCTTGAGTGAAACATCGAACGCCTCGTTCGACGCCGCTGTATGGCGCCCGTCCCGCATGTACGGCCCATAAGTGTAGAGGACGCCTCCAACGCACAGCAACCGGCCGGCGCCAGCCGCCAATCCCAACGTCGCCTCCCACGGGGAAATATGGATCAAGTTGATGGCGACGATCGCGTCAAATGGCGCCTCGCCTTCGACGCCCCAGACACTCGCACGAACATCGATGTCGCGCGGCGGCGCAATGTTCGCCAGTCCCTCTTCGGCAATCCACTCGTCGATGCTGGCGCGCGCGTGCGCGTCGGGGTCACTGGGCTGCCAGGTCACGCCCGCGAAGGCGCGAGCGAAAAACACGGCGTGCTCACCGGCGCCGGAGGCAATCTCCAGAACGCGCGCGTTCGGCGGCAGCACACGTTGCAAAACGGCAAGGATGGGCTCGCGATTGCGGGCGGTTGCGGGCGAAGTGCGGCGCTCGGTCATGAGATTTCAGCCAATCACGCCGGCGGCGGCTGTGAAAGCAAGGCCTGCAGGGTTGCACTTAAGGGTGCGGGCGGCTCTGTATTCCCCAATGCACCCCCCTCCGATCCCCCAACGCATCCCGCCGCTGAGCTGGCGGCGACCGGCATTCCTCTGGACGCCATTGGCGTTGGCGCTAGCGATCGGCTGGCCGGCGGCCCTGTTCTATCGCGACGTCGGGATTCAGCAATTGGTGCTCGTCGCGGGCGCTGGCGTGTTTGCGTTGGCGCTGGTGACGCTCGGCGGCTCTTGGGTGATCGGGCGCGCACCGCGTGCGCGGCGAATCGTGGTCGCGCATGTCGTGATCGCCGGGGCGCTGGCATCGTTGGCCGCGCCGTTTGTGTTGACCCAATTGCTGGCCGTAATCGCGGACTACGAGCATGCTGGCGCGGGACAGCGCTTCACGCTTCCGATGTCGCTGGCAATGGCGCCCTTGGCGTTGGTGCTGGGGCTGCCGGTTGCACTGGCGTCCGGCATTGTGTTCGCGTGGGTCGCACTGACAGCGCGGAAAAACTAAAGCATCGGACTTGAAATTCGCTCCCCGGCGGCCATCCAAGCGAGGCGAATTTCAAGGCCGTTGCTTTAGGCGCGCGCCCACATGCGCAGGAGATTGGAAATCGACTTGTCGAGGCGCAACACCTCCTCACGGGCCACACCCGCTTCGGCCAAGCGCACCCGCGTCACGGACAGATCAAACAGCATTTCGCGTTGCGCGCCGTCGGCGATGAAACTTTGCACCCAGCCTACAGCGGCAAAGCGCGCGCCTCTCGTCACCGGCGACACCCTGTGGATAGAGCCAGAGGGATAGACGATCGCGTCGCCCGCCTCGAGCGCGAATTCCTGTTCGCCCAAGGCGCTCTCGACCACCAGCGCCCCGCCGTCATAGGTCGCGCGATCGGAAAGGAAGAGCGTGAACGCCAAATCCGTGCGCAGCTTGGTTTCGCCCAAACTCATCAGCGCGTCGTCGGTATGGGCGCCGTAGGCCATGCCGAGTTCGTAGCGCGAGAACATCAGCCGCGACAGCCGCGCGGGGCGCGCGGCGATTTCAAACAAGGGGTGGCGCGCAAGCGCGTCGGTTACGAAGCGTTCGAGCGCTTGTGTGCGTGGATCGTCGCCATCGGCCTGCAAATTCTCCTTCACCGCGCGCGCGACGGGGCCGGCGGTGCGCTTGCCGGGTTTCCAGGCGAGCATGTCCAGTTCGCCGCGCGCCCGTGCAATATCTTCTGGCTCAAGCACGCCTTGCAAAATTACACTCATGGCAACTCTTATTGCGAATTATTCGCATTTGGTCCAGGCTGGAGCCAGCATAAGGAGTTGGACCGATCATGGCCTGGAAATTCAAGCTTTGGCGCAGCGCCGGCGCGGCTGCGGCCCTGAGCCTTGCGGCCTGCGGCGGCGAAGGCGGCGAAAATGGCGCGCACGGTAGCCAAACCGGTGAGGCCGGAGAATCCGGGGCGAGCGCTCCAACATCAACCGTGGCGCCGGCGAGTAGCGGCGGCGAACAGGGGGAGGCGGGGGTAGCGACCGCCTATTCCGGCGTAAGCGGCGATCAGCGCACCGCGCTCAGGTTACAGCACCTGAAAGGCTTCCTTTTGGTGAGTGCGCTTGTCGCAGCGTCCGACCCACCTGCCGCGAGCGCCCTGGTTGGGCAGGGCGTATTGGAGGTCTACGAGCCCGCGATCGCGGAGTTTGGTGCGCTCGACGCCGCGCCCTTGCGCGCGGCGGCCGCCAGCGCGGACGCCTCAGCCGCCCAAATGCGTCAGCGCCTACGCGATGGCGAAGCCGCCATCAACGCCGCACGCGAGGGCCTAGACATTGACTACGCCGACCTCGCCGCGCGCATGACCGACCTTTCTGCCGGACTCTACCAAAACGTGGTGCAGCCCGATTTTGTCGATCCGATCGAGTACCAGCACAGCTTAGGCGCGGCCTTGGCGGCGCGCGATGCGCTGAACGCTGGCCGAAGCCAGCTCCAGGCCCGCGACCCGCGCGCCTATCGCGAAGCGATGGCCGAGATCGATCGGTTGATCGCACTGTGGCCGGCGCCATCGGCGACCAAAAGCCCCGCCTCCTATCGTGACGTGCTGGCACAAAGCTCACGGGTGCGCTTGGCGCTATCCCCTTTTCTCTAGCTGCGACGAAACAGAATACTCGGCGCGCCCTTGTAGTCAGCCCGGCCATATTCGCGGTAGCCGAACTTCTCGGCGAGCCGCAGCGAGGGGGCGTTCTCTGGCGAGATCATGCAAACGAAATCGGTGCGGCCAAAGTGCGCCTCGCCCCAGGCGAGCATGGCGCCAACGGCTTCGCTGGCGTAGCCCTTGCCGTGCGCCCAGGGCGCCAGCGCCCAGCCCTGCTCCGGAGCGTCCAGGGGCGGTTCGATCTCGCGCTTGAAATTGCCGAACCCACCCTCGCCGACAAATCGCCCCGACGTTTTCTCCTCAATCAGCCAGTAGCCGTAGCCCAGAAGCACCCAATGGCCGGGATAACGAAGCAAGCGCGCCCAGGCTTCCTCGCGCGTCGAGGGCTTGCCGCCAATATACCGCGTGACCGCTTCGTCGGCCCACATGGCGGCGAAGTCCTCGAAATCACCGAGAACGTGCCCACGCAAGCGAAGGCGTTCGGTCTCGATAATTGGCGCCGCGCTCATGATTCCCCCGCCAGCACCGCGTCCATCAAGGCCGCCGCCTCGGCCCCCGACCAATCCGCGCCGCCGGGCAGGCGCGCCAATTCACGGCCCTCTCGATCATAAAGGATGGTCACCGGCAAGCCAGGCGCCCGGACGTCGAACAGCACGCCGCGGCTGATATCGCTCAAGAACGGAAGGCTGCCGCCGGACAGCCGCGTCAGCTCCCGCTTGGCCCTTTCCAGGTCGGGTTCGCTATCGACGCTGATCGGGAGCACGCGCAAGCGCCCCTCGTAGCGGCGCTGCAAGGCGCCCAGGGTCGGCATCTCCTCCATGCAGGGCGCGCACCAGGTCGCCCACAGATTGACCACCAACAGGTCCCCGGCAAACGCTTGCAAGTTTGTCTCGACCCCCGCGGCGTCGCGGAGCGCGCGGGTGGGCATGGGCGGGGCATCCTCAATGGTCTGCAGACGCTCTAGTTCGCCGGTCGAAAAACGCATAAGACCCGCGCGCGGCTCGGGCTTTGAAGAGGCGGCGAAAAGCACGTAAAGCAGCGCTACAGCCCCCGCAGCCAACATAGCCAGCGCGGCCCGTAGCGCCCAAGGTTTCGCCGCCAAGGAGGAAGTTGCGTTCGTGTCCAAGTCAGATTCCCCGTCAGGCAGTCAAAAAATGTGGGGCGGGCGCTTCGCGGCCGCACCTGATAACGCCATGCAAGCGATCAACGCTTCGATCGATATCGACAAGCGCTTGTGGCGCGAAGACATCGAAGGTTCGAAAGCGCACGCTGACATGCTGGCCGCCCAAGCTATCATTACGAGGGAAGACAATGCCGCGATACAGGCAGGGCTCGACCAAATCGCCGCGGAGATCATCTCCGGTGAGTTCAAATTCTCGGCGGACCTTGAAGATATCCACCTCAACATCGAAGCGCGCCTGACCGAGCGTATCGGCGAAGCCGGCAAGCGTTTGCACACGGCCCGCTCACGCAACGATCAGGTGGCGACCGACTTTAAGCTCTGGACCATGCGCGCCGGACGCGAGGCCGCCGATGGGTTGCGTGTGTTGCAACAAACGCTGGTGCGGCGCGCCGACGCGCATGCCGACTGGATCATGCCAGGCTTCACCCATTTGCAGACCGCCCAACCGATCACGCTCGGGCATCACCTGCTGGCCTATGTGTCCATGTTCGAGCGCGACCGGGTGCGCCTGCTCAGCGCCTCGCTGGAGGCGGCGTGGGAATGTCCGCTGGGCGCGGCCGCGCTGGCGGGCACCTCGTATCCGATCGACCGCGATTATACCGCGCATGTCTTGGGCTTTCATGCGCCCGCGTCGAACTCGCTGGACGCCGTGGGCTCACGCGATTTTGCGTTGGCGGCGCTGGCGAACCTCTCCATCGCGGCGACGCATTTATCGCGCCTGGCCGAGGAAATCGTGTTGTGGACCAGTCCGCAATTTGCCTTCGCGACGCTGAGCGATTCCTGGTCCACCGGCTCGTCGATCATGCCGCAAAAGCGCAACCCCGACGCGGCCGAACTGATTCGCGCCAAAGCCGCGCGCATCGGCGCGGACTTCGCCGCGCTCAACGCCATCGTGCAAAAACTCCCGCTCGCCTACGCCAAGGATTTGCAGGAGGACAAAGCGCTGACGTTTGGCGCCTTCGACACGTTCGCGCTTTGCCTCACGGCGATGGTGGGCATGATCGACACGATGAGTTTCCACCGTGCGCCGATGCGCGAAGCCGCCTCCCGGGGTTTCTCCACCGCCACCGATCTGGCCGACTGGCTGGTGCGCGCCTTGAAAATACCATTCCGCGAAGCGCACGAAACCACCGGCAAGATCGTCAGGCGGGCCGAAGGCCTAGGCATCGCCGACCTGGCGGACCTCCCCCTGGGGGAGTTCCAGGCCGTGGAGCCCCGCATTACCGAAGGCGTCCAGGCGCTGTTGAGTGTTGAAAAATCGGTCGAGAGCCGGGATAGCTATGGCGGAACCGCGCCGGAGCGGGTGCGTGAACAAATCGCGCGCTGGAAGGAGATGTTCGCATGATGCGTCTTGTCTTAAGCCTAGGTGCGCTGGCGCTGCTCTCGGCCTGCGGCATCAAGGGCGACCTCGAACGCCCTGACCCGTTGTGGAACGCCGATGAAGCAATCCGCCGCGAGTGCGCGCGTCAGGCCGAAAACAACGAGCCCCAAGACGCGCGCTGCGCTCAGTATCAAACGGGCGCGGGCCAAACGCCGCGATGAACCATTTCGGCTATCGCGGTGGGGCGCTCTGCTGCGAGGACGTGCCGCTCACCGCCATCGCCGATGCGTTGGGCACGCCGGCTTACGTCTATTCCAGCGCAACGCTTGAGCGGCACTATAATGTGTTCAAGGCCGCGTTCGCGCCGCGTGAGGTGCTGGTTGCATTCGCGGTGAAGGCCAACGCCAACATCGCCGTACTGGCGACGCTCGCGCGCCAGGGCGCCGGCGCGGACACGGTAAGCCAAGGCGAAATCGAACGCGCGCTGAACGCCGGTGTGCCGCCGGAGCGCATTATCTTCTCCGGCGTCGGCAAGACCGAATCCGAACTCGCCTTCGCGGTGAAGGCAGGCGTGCATCAAATCAATGTCGAGAGCACGGCCGAACTTGAAACGCTCGCGCGCATTGCCTGGGCGCTGAAAGCCAAGCCCGCCATCGCCATTCGCGTCAATCCAGATGTGGGCGCAGGCGGGCACGAGAAAATTTCCACCGGCAAGGGCAACGCGAAATTCGGCGTCTCGCCGGAACAGGCCGGCGCGCTCTACGTGCGCGCGGCCGCCGACAAGCACCTCGACCCCAGGGGCCTCGCCGTGCACATCGGCAGCCAAATCCGCGACCTCGCGCCGCTAGAGGCGGCGTTTCGGGTGATGCGGGACCTGGTGGAGCGGCTGCGCGATGATGGCCTCGATGTTGAGCGACTCGACTTGGGCGGCGGCCTGGGCGTGCCCTATTTCAACGAGCCCGACCCGCCCTCGCCGGGGGACTATGCAGCGATGGTAGGCCGTGTTTTCAGCGACATGGACATTGCGCTCGCCTTCGAACCAGGGCGCATGATCGCCGCCAACGCCGGTGTGCTCATCTCGCGGGTGGTGCGCGTGCAAGAGCGCCCCGGGCGGCCGATCCTGGTGCTCGACGCAGGCATGAACGACCTCATCCGCCCAGCCATCTACGACGCCTATCACGAAATCCTGCCCGCGCGCGAAGCACCGCCTGGCACGCCCTTTACCCCTTATGACGTCGTCGGCCCGATCTGCGAAACCGGAGACACATTCACGCGCGATCGTGCGCTGGCGCCACTCGAAGAGGGCGACCTTGTCGCCTTCATGACCGCAGGCGCCTACGGCGCGACGATGGCCTCCACCTACAATGCGCGTGCGCTCGTCCCTGAAGTGCTTGTGCGCGGCGATCAGTTCACCGTTGTGCGCCGGCGCTGGGAAGTCAGCGACCAGCTCGCGCTGGAACAGATGCCGGAGTGGTTTGCATGATCAACAAACAAATGCTGCGGGCGCTCCTGTTTTGCGTTTCAGTCAGCGCTTGCGCCACCGCCGAGGCGCCCTCGCCGCAAGGTGAGTTCTTCGCCCGCCTCTCTGCTTTGTGCGGGCAAGCGTTCGCCGGGCGCGTCGTCAGCACGGATGCCGCGGACGCGTCGTTCGCCAGCCAGCCGCTGGTGATGCACGTACGGGCGTGCAACGCGGAAACGATCCGTGTGCCGTTTCATGTCGGTGAAAACCGCTCGCGCACTTGGGTGATCTCGCGCAATGGCGTAGGCTTGCGCTTGAAGCATGATCACCGCCACGAGGACGGGGCGGAAGACACGCTCACCCAATATGGCGGCGACACCGTCAATGCCGGCTCAGCGGAGCGGCAAGATTTCCCCGCCGACAACTATTCGAAGCAGCTGTTTGCCGCCAACAACATCCCCGCGTCCGTCGAAAATATCTGGACGATCGAGGTGAGCCCGGGCGTGCTTTTCGCCTACGAGTTGCGCCGCCCGAACCGCCATTTCCGCGTCGAGTTCGACCTCACCCACCCCGTCCCCGCACCGCCGCCACCCTGGGGCTCTTGAACACCGACCCACTGCGCCGCCCAGGCGACGGCCATGGTTTGGCCCGAGCCTGACTGTTAGGCTCCCGGCCTCTGGCCATGAAGCATCAGGACGCCCTCGCCCAGCTCGCCCGTGAGACCGCCCGCGCCCGCAAGAGCTTGGCGATGGAGCGGGCTATCCGGGCCGGATTCTGGTTCAATCTCGCCCTATGCGCGTGGGCGACGCTTGCGCTCGCGGGTCTGCACGAAAGGCTCCCCTTGCTGGGGCAGAGCTTGGCGTCGCTCGGCGCGCTCGGCATTTTTGCCTGGCTTGGCGTGGGCACGCAGCGCGGGTGGAAGGCGCCCACGGAGGCGGACGCGCGCGCGCGCCTCGCGTCGGACTCGCACCTGGACGCCGGCGCGTTTGACACATTGCGCGACCAGCCCACCCGCTACGATGCGGTTGCGGTTGCGTTGTGGTCGCGCGAACGCGAGAACGTCATCGAACGCGCCGCGCGGGCGCGCGCTCGGCCCGCGCGCATCCGCCTCGACGACATCGATCGCTTCCGGCTACGCTTCCTCGTCGCGGCAGCGCTATTCGCGGCTGGCGTTCTCGCCGGCGACAGCGCGGCGGACAGGCTCGCACGCGCCTTTTTTCCAGATCCAGGCCCGCTCCTCGGCGATCAGGCCATGTCCGTTGAGGCATGGGTGGCGCCAGCGGAATACACGCATGCCGCCCCGATTTCGCTGAGCGACCTTGTGGGCGAACGCGTCACCACCCCGCCGTCGGTGGAGGCGACCGTACGCGTCACCGGCCCGGTGGGCGCGCCGCGGCTCGTGTTCGACGGTGCTAGCGGACATGAGAGCGTGCGCTTTACACGCGCTGCGGATGGAGCCTGGGAGGCGCGCATGGCCATCCCCGGCGCCGGCTGGTTGAAGGTGGTGCGTTTTCACACGCGCGCGCAATGGCGCATGGCGCCGGCACTTGATGAAGCGCCGCGGACCTCCTTCGCGGCGCCCATCGCGCTTCTGCCGAACGAACGCGCAAGCATATCATGGCGCGTGCGCGATGATTTCGGCGTGCGTCGCTTGGCGCTCAGAGTGCGCCCGGTGAATCCGCCGGAAAGTCTGGCGCGCGCCGACCCCATCGACAGCGCACTAGACGCCCCCGCTGGCGACCCGCGCGAGGCTGAAGGAGAAAGCGAAATCGACCTCGCCGCGCATCCTTATGCAGGCATGGAAGTGGAAGCGCGCATTGTCGCGTTCGATGCCCTGGGCCAGGAAGGCGTGAGCGACGTGCTGCGTTTCACGCTGCCGGAGCGCGTATTCCTGCAGCCGTTGGCGCGCGCCGCGATTGAAATTCGCCGCCACGTTCTGGCGGAGCGACGCCCGTACCGGGCAAGCGAGCGTGAACGTCGCCGCACCATGACGATCGGCGACATCGCGCTCGGCAATCACCGCCTTGAACAGCGCGACTATGAACGCCGCCCCGCGCTCGAGCGCGCGCCCGAAGGTATCCGCCGCGCCGCGCGCCTGACAGACGCGCTGACAATGGCGCCGCGGGACGGCTATTTCCGCGATCTTGCGGTGTTTCTCGGCCTACGCCTAGCGCGCTCCGAACTGGCGGCGGCGCAAGCCATCGACGGAACCGACCTGGCCGCGGACACCTTGTGGCGCACGGCGCTGCGCGCCGAATATGGCGGCGCCGGCGATGCGCGCCGCGCGCTGGAGGAGGCGCAACGCTTGCTTGCCGAAGCGCTCGCCAGCGGCGCGCCGCAGGAGCGTCTGCGCCAATTGTTCGAAGCGCTGCGCCGCGCGACCGAGAGCTACATGCAAGCCTTGGCGCAAGAAGCGCTGCGCAACGGCGAGCGCCAAAGCATGGAAGACACCGAGGAACAAACCCAAATCAGCGGCCAAGACATAGAGGACCTGCTGCGCCAAGTGCAACGCCTGAGCGAACAGGGGCGCAATGCGGAAGCGCAACAGATGCTGCAAATGCTGGCGAACATTCTCGCTAATCTCGACGTGCAATTAGCCGAAGGCGGCGGCGAAGGCGCTCAAGAAGAACAGATGCAACAAGGCATGGACGAGCTTTCAGAAACGATGGGCGAACAACGCGCGCTCAATGACGAAACACGTCAGCAGGACCAATCCGGCCAAGGCGGCGGCGGTGAACAACAGGGCGGCCAAGGCGGCGCTGAACTCGCCGAGCGCCAATCGCAGATTCGCCAGGGCTTGGCGGAAGCTCAACGCATGGCCGAGGAAGCCGGCGCAGCGCCGAGCGAAGAGTTGAACGCTGCTGGAGATGCCATGCGCCAAGCGGAAAACGCGCTGCGCCGCGGCGATCTTGAAGGCGCTCAAGCCGCGCAAAGCACGGCGCTGGAAAACTTGCGCGAAGGCGCGCAAACGCTCGGCGCTGAAATGCGCGAGCGCGGGCGCGAAGGCGGCGCGCAACAAGGGCAAAGCAGCGGGCGCGATCCGCTGGGGCGAGAGATGTCAGGCGCCGGTACTGGGTCCGGCGAGGCCAACGTCCCAACCCAGTCCGATCCGGTTCGCGCGCGTCAAATCTTCGACGACATCCGCCAGCGCGCCCAGGATCCGAACCGCCCCGAAGCCGAGCGCGAGTATCTGCGTCGCCTGCTCGATCGTTTCGGCGACAGCTAACCCCCCATATTCATGCGGTTGTGGCGCTCAGCCAAAGCGGCCCATCCCTTTTTGGAGGCGGACTCCCCGCCGCGGAGGGATTGTTCATGAAACGGACCACCACACTTGCGCTGGCCGCCGCCGCGTTCGGCGCCGGGCTGCTGCCCGCGGGCGCCGCTAACGCCCAGGACATGCTGCGCGCGTTCGATCAAACCGCGAGCGAGCGCGCCGGTGACGGCGACAGCGTGCGCATGCGCTTCAGCTTGCCGTTTGGACAAGTCGCGGCCGATCCGCGCGAGCCGCGGCTGTCGTTTGGATTCACCCATGACCTCGGCGGCGGCGACGTGCGCGGCCTTGACATGTTCTCCTTCTCACTGACCGGCGGCGCGCCGCGCGTTGAAACACCGCTCGCGCTCAACGCCGCTGGAGACGGCGAAGGCAATTGGTTCTCCAGTCCGCGCAATTTGCTGCTGCTCGGCGCCGGTGTCGGGATCGCCTGGGTGATCTATGACCACAACCAGGACGACGATGACGCCCCGCCGCCGCCAAGCTGATCTCCGCTGGCGTTCAAGACGGAGCGCCGTCTAGGATATTCGCCTTGAACGAACCGCCTCCTCGCGCACGAGTCGCCATCGTCGAAGACGATGCGATTCTGCGCGAGGATTTGGCGCGTATCGTAACCAAAGCGCCAGGACTATGCGTCGCCGGCGTCGCCGATACGCTGGCGGCTGGCCGAGCGCTGGTCGCACCCGGCGTCGATGTCTTGCTGATCGACCTTGCTCTGCCGGACGGAAACGGCGTCGATCTCATCCGCGAGACGCGTTCGCGCCTGCCAACAATCAAGATCATCGTCGTCAGCATTTTTGGTGACGCGCGCAGCGTTGTGCGCGCCATCGAGGCGGGCGCTGACGGCTACCTCTTGAAAGGCGCTGGCGAACACGAGGCGGAGGCCGCCATCCGCAGCGTACTCGAAGGCGGTGCGCCGATCAGCCCAGCGGTGGCGAGCCATATCCTTTCGCGCATGCGCGAAAGAGGAGGCGTGACGCGCGGCATGGAACTCGATGCGCCGCTCACCGACAAAGAAGTCGCCATTCTCACCGACCTGGCGAAGGGCTTTCGCTACAAGGAGGTCGCGAGGCTCCACAATATCTCGCCCCACACAGTCGCCGACCATGTGAAGTCCATCTATCGCAAGCTCGCGGTCAATTCGCGCAGCGAAGCGGTGTTCGAGGCGGTGCAGGCGGGGCTTATTCGGCTCAACGACTAAAGCATCGGGCCTTAAATGCGACGCAGTTTTTGGATCAGGCGTGAGGTCGCATTTAAGGCCCCAAAGATGCTTTAGATCCAAAGAATCCTAAAGCAACTTTTGGACTTGAAATTCGCACCCCGGCTGCCATCCAAGTGAGGCGAATTTCAAGTCCGTTGCTTTAGCGACCGCCCTCGCCCTAGTTTAGGCGTCCATCGTGTTCAATTTGCCCTCCTCACCCGTGCGCCACACTTGGCGGCTCGCCCTGATCATTGTAGCGCTGCAATTGGCGCTCAGCGCCGGGCTGGCCTGGGTCAATTTCAAGATTGAGGATATCCCTGGCCGCCGTGTCATCGAAGTAAGCGCGGCGGAAGCAACCGGACCGACCTATCGGAATTTGCCTGACAGCGCCTTTCATATTGTGCGGCTGCCGCGCGAAGGCTGCTGCAGCACGACGGACCTGGTGTTCAGAACCCGCCTCACCGAGGCCGAGGCGCAATTGCACGATCCAGCGGTGCTGATCGTCAGCGCACACGACAATGCGCTCATCTATGTCGATGGCCAATTAATCGGCGGCCTGGGCCGCGTGGATGGACCGACGCCGAACATGGGCCGGCAACCTCAATTGGTGCGCATTCCGGCAAATCTCGCGCATGCCGGCGCACGCGTTGATGTGGCGGTGCAGCGCGCGGTCGGCTTCGGGCACCTAAGGCCGTTTCATATCGGCGGATATGACGCGCTCTACAATTCATACTTGGCGTTGCGTTTGCTGCGCTCGGATTTGCCGTTCACCCACGCTGTCATCGGTGCGTTCGTGGCGGCGTTTTGCTTTTGCGCGGCGCCCCTGTTCGGAGCACGCGGTCTTATGTTTTCGCTGGCGGGGCTGTCCGCGAGTTGGGCCTTGCAGCAAGTCGGCATGCTTCTTACCGACCCGCCTTGGGGCATCGTTGCCAATCACGGCCTCTATTTCACCGCTTTCCTCAGCACGCTCGTGTTCATCGTGTGGTTCTTCATCGAGTGGACCTCGGTGTTTGCCCAGAGGCTGGCGCCCCGCGCCGCGCTGTTTTCACTGACACTCGACCCGTGGAGCGAGGTCGCGCGTCGGAGATTTGCAGTCACTGGCCTCGCCATCATGAGCGTCGGCGTCGCGCTCATCGCCTGGCAATTGCGCAGCGACCCGGCAATCGCGTCCCAGCACATCAACCGCGTTATTGGCTGGCTCGGCATTTTTGCAATGGCGTTTTGTCTGGTGCGCGTAGTCGCCTATTATTTGCGCGTGGGCTTTCGCGATCCCGTCGAAGCCTCAGCCTTCATCTTCGTGATTGTCGCTGCCATCGCCGACATCGTGACGATCCGATTCTTCAAGACCTACGGCATCTTCCTCGATGTCGCAGTGATTTTCTTTCCCTTGGCGTTGCTGATTTCACTCGCGGCGCGGGCGCGAGGCGTGTTCGCGGCCGCCACCGCAAACGCCGAAGAGCTCAACCTCTTGGTCGATGAGCGCGAACGGGTGATCCGCGGCAACATGGAGGACATTCGGCGCAACGAGCACGCCGCCATGCTGCTGGAGGAACGCAGCCGCATCATGCGCGACATGCATGACGGCATTGGCGGGCAATTGATCGGCCTGATTTTGCAGGCGCGAGCGCGCAATCTCTCCGCCGATGCGCTGGTGGGCGGCTTGGAGCAGAGCCTCGACGATCTCCGCATGGTGGTGGACTCGCTGGAGCAAGGCGAAGGTTCGCTCACAGGCGCCTTGGGCGCGTTCCGCGCGCGCATCGAGCCGCGTTGCGAAGCAGCCGGTGTTGAGTTGGCTTGGCAGGTCGAAGACGTTGGCGCGACGCCAAATGTCGGCCCCGACACAACGCTGCAAATTTATCGCATTCTGCAGGAAGCCTGCACCAACGCGTTGCGGCACGGTGCGCCTACGCACATTTCAGTTTCGCTGCGACGGGTCACACCAACACGCGTGGACATCGCACTCACCAACGATGGCCAGAGTTTCAACACCAGCGCGCCAGTCGCGGGCCGCGGCCTGGCCAATATGCGCGCGCGCGCCCAGCGCATCGGGGCGGGGTTCGAAATCGCCTCCGGCGCGGCGGGCACGCGCGTCGCCATTGCATTAAACGCCTGAGTCGCCGCGATGGTCTGGCCCCACGAACATGGGAGTGCACGCCAATCTGAAAGCGGCCAAGACCTGTCCGTGATCGACGCTCCCTGCATCGTACGGCGACTTAGTTTTGACCGTGCGAGATTCGCAAACGCGCCGAAGCCCCGACCTCAATCAATCGCCGCGATGTAAGGCAAACCGCGATAGCGGCCGGCATCGTCCATGCCGTAGCCGACCAGGAACGCGTCTGGCGCATCCCAGCCGATGGCTTCGATCGCCTCGCCTGCCGCTTGGGGTTTGCGGACAAACGCACAAGCGAGCGTTTGCGTAGCCCCCTTGGCGATAAGATGGGCGCGCGCGTAGGCGATGGTGCGCCCGGAATCAAAGACATCATCGATGATCAGGACGGGGCGTCCTTCCACCGGGCGCGAGATATCAGCCCGCACGACAACCTTGCCCGAGCTTTCGCGCGCGTCGCGATAGCTCTCCAACCAGAGTGAATCGTAGATCGGATGGCGCCCGCGCCGCTCTATTGCGCGCATCAGATCAGCAGCGAACGGAATAGCGCCCTGCAACAACGCAACGATGGTCCAGCCATCATCAACTTGTGCAATCACGCCATCCGCAAGCGCCTCAACGCGCGCCGCGATCTCATCTGCTGTCAGTAGGACGCGCAGCCGCGTCTCAGCCATTCGTGAAGCGCAGCGCCAAGCCTTCTATCGGCCCCATTTCGATCGCTGCGGCGGGTTGCCCAGCGACAACTTCGCCGTGCTCGTCAACCGGCTGGGTCAGCTCCAACGGCGCTTCTTCAGTGCCGGGGGAAACGTGTGCTGGCCCACCAGCCGTCGAAGTTTCCGCAAAACTCGCGAACGTCGCTTCCAAATCCATCGCGTCTGCCGGCGGGTTTTCGACCCGGATTTGAAATGGCACCGCCGCGCCTGCCGCAATGGGCTGGTCCGTCACGACGTTCACCAGCTCGAAAATTTCGTGCGAGCGGGTGTCACGCAGCGACACACGCACGGGCGGAACAAGTTTGTCCTCGCGACCGATGTTGCGCACTTCGCCCGACACAAGCAGGATCGGCGTCGCCCCATCGAACGCGCGTTCAACCGAAAGGTCGTAAAACTCAAGCCCGTAAACATTGACGTCTAAACCAAGCGCAGCAAACGCGCTGGCCGAACGCGGCCACAATTCGGCAACGTCTTGGCGAAACGTCACCATGCCCACGGCGGAGGCGGCCAGGGCAGCGCCCGTGGCGCCCCACACAGCAACCGCCGCGCGAGCGCGATCCTGGCGCATACGTTCGGCTTGCTGGGCACGAAACTTGGCGGCCGCCGACGGAGCAGGCCCTGGCTGCTCAGCGGCGCGGCGCAGGCGCTCGACGCGTTCGCGCGTCAGCGGTTCGTGAACCGGCGCGGCGCTCTCGCGCGACATGTCGCTAAGTTCCGAGCCATCAGCCTTGGTCCGCAATTCCAGGTGCGGTTCGGCGAACCAGGAAAATCCACACGCGGCGCAACGCACCGTGCGACCAGCCGACCCAATGGCCGCGTCGTCAGTGTAGTAGCGAGTCGAACAAGACGTGCAGGTCAAAATCATGGTAACGGTACGATCACAGCCCCAGTAAGGGTCCTTGGTGCATTGATTCTATTTGGCTTGTCCAGTCATGGCGCGATCTGACAACATCGATATCGACCTGTACGAGCGAGGGGTTCTTGCCCGCTTAACAGGGGTGGATTCCGGCTATGGCCCCGCCACCGTTCTCATCGGCATCGATTTCGAGGTTCGTGTCGGCGAAGTGGCCCTTATAACCGGTCCTGCCGCCGCCGGAAAGACGACACTTACGCACCTGCTGCGACTGGCGCTAGCGCCCACCGCTGGACGGGCGCTTATCCTCGGCGTGGACGTGGCCCGCGCAAGCGCCCGAGCACGCGCCAACGTTAAGCGACGGATTGGCTATGTCGCTGAAAATCCAGTGTTCATTGAGCAGTGGAGCGCCTTTGACAACATCGCCATGCCGCTGCGGATGGCCGGACGCAAGCCTCGCGATTATGACGATGACGTGAGTGAACTTGTGGATTTCGTCGGGCTGAACGAAGCGGCGAGTCTTCCGGTTGCGAAACTATCTGGCGCCGAACGGCGTCTCGCCGCAATCGCGCGTGCGCTGGCCTCGAAACCAGCCCTTATCCTGGCCGATGATCCCACCGCGGGCATGTCGCCCGCCGATGGACGGCGCATCGTTAGGTTGTTGGCGGAGATGCGCCGCGTCAACGCCGGGGTCGTGATCGCCAGCCAGGATGAGAGCTTGGCCGATTGCGCGCCGATCTTGCGCTGGCGGATTGAGCAAGGAAGGCTGACCCCTGTCGATCATCCCGTAGAGGCGGAGGCGTTCGAATGAGGAACGCACTGACTGGGGTCGAGCGCGCACTGTTTTGGACGTTAGCATTCGCGGCGTTCGCGGCGGCGGCGGCTGGCCTGTCCGCCAGGGCGGTCGACCGCTTGGCGGCTGGTTATCAAGATGCGCGGCGCAATTACGCAATTGTTCGCGTGCTCGCGCCGGAAGGGCCGGAAGGTCTCGCCGCCGCCGAAGCCGCCCTCGCCCGGACCCCGCAAATCACCAGCGCAGCGCCGATGTCCGCCGACCGTGCGGCGGCGTTGCTTGGCCAGTGGGGCGGCTCAGCCATGACCGCCGAGGATATGCCGCCCCTGCGGCTCATAGAGATCGAACTGGCGCTCGACCCCGGCCAAATCGACCCGTCCGGCGATATCGTTGCGGCCCTCGCCCAGGGCGGCGTCACCGCGGAGGTGATTGAAGCGCCGGATAATTCGAGTGGCGGTGGGCTGGCCGGTCGGGTCCGGGCGGCGGCTTTCTGGGGCGCACTGGCTTTTGGAGGCGTGATGGCGGTGATCATCTCGCTGGCGGCGCGCGGGCTGGCTGCGCGGCGCCGCGAACTCGTAACCGTGATGACAGACCTCGGCGCCACCGGCGGCCAAGCCGCTGGCCGCATCGCCGACGAAGCGGCGGTGCTTGGCCTTTACGCCGGACTGATCGGGGGCGCCCTTGCCGGGGCCGCGGGCCTGGCCGTGTTGTTGCTGGCCATTCCGGGCGCGAGCCTTGAAACTCTGCCGGATATGATTCTCCCCGTCGATCTTACACCCATCGTCGCAACGCCCTTGGGCGCGGCTATCGCCGCAGGCGCGGGCGCGCGCTCGGCCGCCGCATATTTCCATCGTCAGGCCGCGAGGCTGGGCTGATGCGCTCGCCGATGTTGTGGGCGCTTATCGTGGCTTTGATCGCGTTCGCCGGCGGTTTCTGGAACTTCGCCGAGCGCGTGCGCGCCGAACCGACGCCACCGCCGCAAGCGGAAGCTATCGTTGCACTCACCGGGGGCTCGCTTGAGCGGCTCTCTACCGGAGTGCGGCTGCTGGAGGAGGACAAGGGCCAGCGGCTTTTGATCTCCGGTGTAAACCGCATCGTCACCGACGCGGAATTATTTGAAGTTCTCGATATCGACCCAGCGCTCGCGCAATGCTGCGTCGATCTCGGCCGTTCAGCGCAGGATACGCTTGGCAATGCCTCGGAAACCGCGGCGTGGGCGCGCGAGCACAATTACACCCGACTGATCCTGGTCACCGACGATTATCACATGCCGCGCTCCGAAGCCGAATTGTCGCTGGCGATGCCGGAAGTGGAGATTCACCCCTATCCCGTCCGCACACGCTGGACCGATCCCGCGCTCTGGCGCAGCGACCTCGGCGCGGCGAGCCGGCTTGGCGGGGAATACGTGAAGTATCTGGTGATCGTCGGGCGCGAGGCGCTCATTAACATTGGGCATCGCGAACAAGCCAAAGCACCGGCGGCCCCCGCATGATCTGGCTGCGCTCATTCATTTTTCTGCTTTGGTTCTATGGCGCCATGGTGGTGTTCGGCATTGGCTTCGCACCCGCGGTGCTGATCAATGATCGCTACATCTGGATCTGCATGCGCTGGTGGGGAAAGGCCGCAATCTGGGGCCTACGTTGGATTTGCGGCGTGCGAGTTGTCATTGAAGGCCGCGAACATTTGCCAACAGGTGCAGCTCTGTTCGCCTCTAAACACCAGGCGACGCTCGACACGGTTCTGCCCGCGCAGTTCATTCCGGAACCCGTGTTTCCGGTGAAGTATGAGCTGATCAACGCTCCAATCTTCGGCTTCTACATGAAGCGCGGAATGATACCGCTAAAACGCGAGACCCATGCTGCGGCGCTGAAGACTCTGGTCCGCGCGGCGCGCGAAGCGATCGCCAAGGGCCGCCAGATCATGATTTACCCTGAAGGCACTCGCCAAGAACTGGATGCTCCGCCCGACTACAAGCCCGGCATCGCCGCCATGTACCGCGATCTCAATTTGCCGGTGACGCCGATCGCGCTCAACACCGGTTTGTGCTGGCCGCCCAGCGGCATGCTGCGCAAACCAGGCACGGTGACGCTGAAAATCCTTCCCGCGATTCCGGCGGGGCTTTCACGCGAGGAATTCATGCGTGAATTGGAGGCGCGGATCGAAGGCGAGAGCCAAGCCTTGCTGCCGCCGCAACTGCGGCGACGCGTGACGCCATGACACAAGGTCGGCTTTGGCTCTGGCTGCCTTGGGCGGCGTTTGTGGCGCTTGCGGCAGGGTGGATCGCCTATTGGCATGTGCTCGCGGGCGAATCCGAGAGGCGCCTCGCGGCTTGGGTCAGCGAACAGTCCGCGCGCGGCGCCCATGCCTCGTACACACGCGTGGCGCGACACGGTTTCCCGGTGCTGCTGCGGCTGGAGCTTCAAGGCTTTAGCTATGCGCCTGAACGCGGCGGTTGGCGCGCGCGGACCGCGCGCGTGGATTTACACGTGCAAATGCTCAATCCGGGGCACATCAAGCTCGAGGCCGGGGCGCCGATTGAAGTCGCGCGCGCCGGCGGCGCGACGACCATTTTCACCGCCGACGCGCTGATTGGAAGTTGGCGCACCGAACGCGGCGTACTCGCTGTCGCCGGGATCGAAGCCGACAACCTTTCACTCGACGATCCGGCTCAAGAAGGCCGGTTGTTGGCGCGCAAATTGGTCGCCAATATCCGACCCGATCCGCGCGCGGCCGGCGCCTATCAACTCGCGTTCGACGCCGATGGCCTGACATTGCCGCGCCCCGTGCGCAGCTTCGAGACCTTCGGGCTGGAGGTGGCGTCGCTGCGTGCGGCGATGGTTGTGGAGCAAGGCGCCGCGCTCATGGCTTCAGCGTCGCAAGACCCGCTTGGTCCGTGGCGCGAAGCCGGCGGTCAGCTGCGGTTCGATGCGCTCACGCTGAATTGGGGACCGCTTGAAACGACCGGGCGCGGCAACGGCGGACTCGATGCCCAGCGCCGCCTTGTGGGAGAGATCGAACTGCCGATCGATCGCCCCGCACGCGTGCTGAGCGCGCTTGCGAACGGACCCAACGTCGATCGCGATGCGCGGCGCGCGCTGGCCTTGCTGGCGGCGGGCTATGCGCTTTCCGGCGACGACATCAAGCTCAATGTCGAAGCGCGCGACGGCGTGCTGCGCCTTGAAGGCCTCAGCGTGCGCACGCTGCCGCCAGTGTATTAGGACGGCAAAACGTCAGCCCTCGTCGCGCCCCCAGTTCGGCGCCGGCGTATCTTGGCCGGCCTCGATCACTTCGCGCCGCATGCGCCGTGCACGGTCGAACAAATCATAGAGCGTATCGCCCTCGCCCCAGCGGATCGCACGCTGCAGCGCCGCCAAATCCTCCGAAAAGCGCCCCAGCACTTCGAGCACGGCGTCGCGGTTGTTGAGGAACACATCGCGCCACATGGTGGGGTCGGAGGCGGCGATGCGGGTGAAGTCTCGGAAGCCCGACGCTGAGTATTTCACCACTTCGCTCTCGGTGACGCTCTCCAGATCTTCGGCCATCGCCACGATGTTGAACGCAATCAAATGCGGCAAGTGGCTGACTACGGCCAGGACCACGTCGTGACGCGCCGCGTCCATGCGTTCGACATTGGCGCCGAGTGCGCGCCAAAAGGCTTCTAGCTTATCAACGGCTTCGGCATATTCGGCGCGCGCATCCGCAAGCGGCGTCAAGATGTGCCAGCGACCATTGAACAACGTTGCGAAGCCCGAGTCGGGACCGGAATGCTCGGTGCCGGCGAGAGGGTGTCCGGGGACAAGGATCGTGTGCTCGGGCAGGTGGGGCTTCAGCGCCTCGATCACCGCGACTTTCACCGAACCGACATCCGTCACCACGGCACCCTGCTTCAGAGCCGGCGCAACCGCCTCCATCGCCGCGCCCATGGCGCCCACGGGCACGGCGAGAACCACAAGGTCCGCGTTCGCCGCGGCTGTAGGAGCGTCGTCAAAACCCTCGCCGATCGCCAGTTCACGTAAACGCGCGCGCGCTGTGGGCGAGGAGTCATAGAGTGCAATGCTGTTAGCGGCGCCTGTCTCGCGCGCCGCGCGCGCAATCGAAGCGCCGATGAGGCCCACGCCTATAATGGCGATGCGGTCAAAGATCGCGCCCATCAGATACGCGCGTAAGAGCCGAGCACGCGAACGCTGTCGAGGCCCGAACGTGTGAGCGCCGCCGCACGCGGATCATCAATTGCGACAAAGCCCTCGATGCGCAACAAAACACGCGGCTCGGCGCGCGCCAATTCCTTGCCCTCGAAGCCCACGTCCTTAAGTGCGCGCTGGACGCGGTGGTGGGGGTCGAACGCCATCAGCAGTGAAACGTCCCCACCAGCTGGGTCGGGCACGGTCGCGGCGAACACGCACGCTTCGGGGCTCTCCTCCAGCGGCCCCAGCAGCGGAAGCCCAGCGATCATATGCAAGTCGTGGAAGCGCCGCTCCGTCAGCGCCGGCCACCATCCGCCAACCCCAGGAGCCGCCGGCCACGGCGTCACGGCGACGAAACGATCCGGGTTTTCCGTGACGCGCAACAATGCCGTCTGCGGGTCACCCACATGCTGGATGCGGGTTCTGGCCCCGAAATGACGCCGCGCGATATCGAAGAGCCGGGTTGGATCATTGCGGCCGCCGCCCACCACCACATCGATCACGCGCTGGCGGCGCAGCGCAGCCGCCACCAGCGCACGCCACAATTCGATGATCAGTTCGCGCTCCAGCTGCGCAGGCGCCGCCGCAAGCAATTGGCGCAGCATCGCCACTTCGCGCCCCGACCGAATCGGTACGCCCGCCTCCGGCGCCTTCAGCCCGGACAATCGCTCCGCCAACTGCAGACGCTCGCCAAACAACGACAAAAGCGTGGCGTCGACGCGATCGATCTCCCGTCGAATCGCTTCCAGCGCATCGTTAGGGGGGGACGGGGGACTCGCCTCGTTCATGTTGCCTAGACCATAACTGCGTTTTCCCAATCCCGCCAACGCCCCGCGCCAACTGGGAATGATTAACAGGCGCGCATACGCCAGGGGATGCGCGCGCCGCGACGCAGGTTATACATCGGCGCATGATTCACGCAGGCGGCGCGGCGGTGAAAATCCAGGCGGTGGGGGGCGTGCGCACCCTCGCCTTCGATGCAAGCACGCCGCTGCAATTGTCGAGTGGCGCGGCGCTGTCACCGCTCACAATTGCGTTCGAAACCTACGGCGCTCTCAATGCCGAGCGCACCAATGCTGTGCTGGTGTGCCATCCGCTAACCGCTGACCAATTCGTCGCCAGCCCCAATCCGACCACAGGGCGCCCAGCTTGGTGGCCGCGCATCGTCGGGCCTGGACGCCCCATCGACACCAACCGGTATTTTGTCGTGTGCGCGAATGTGCTTGGCGGCGGTATGGGTACGACAGGGCCAAGCTCGATCGCGCCCAATGGGCAGCCCTATGGCTTGGGCTTTCCCCAAATCGCCATTGCCGACATGGTGCGCGCGCAGGCGATGCTGGTGGAAGGGCTCGGCCTTAGTGATTTGTTCCTGGTCGTCGGCGTCGGCCTCGGGGGCATGCAGGCGCTTCAATGGGCGAGCGCCTATCCCAAACGCGCGTTTGCGTGTGTTACAGTAGCGTCGGCGGCGCGCCAATCGGTGCACAATATCGCTATGGGCGAGCTTGGTCGCCAAGCCATCATGGCCGACCCCGATTGGCGCGGCGGCGCGTATCTCAGTCAGGGAACTCGGCCCGCGAAGGGCGGGGCGGTGGCGCGCGCCGCAGCGCATATGGCGGGACGGTCGGCGTCGGAAGTGCATGCGAAGTTCGAAGACGCGCGCCGACAGCAACGCTTCGCGTTTGCGCTCGACGCAAGCGCCGATGCGCCACGCCAAGGCGTCGTCTTTGTCGAACGCTTCGACGCTAACTCGTTTCTCTACGTATCGCGGGCGATGGACAGTTTCGACCTCGCCGCCGATTTTGGCGGACGCCTCGCCAACGCGTTCCAGGGCAGCGCCACCCGCCACGGCGTGTTCGCGTTTTCGAGCGATTGGCGCTACCCGCCCGAGGAAACCCGCATCGTCGCCCGCGCTCTGATGGCCGCCGGCGCCGATGCAGCCTACGTTGAAATCGAGACCGACAAGGGTCACGAGGCCTACCAAAACGAGGAACCGGCGTTCGAGGCGGCCCTCACCGGTTTCATCGACGCCGCCGCCGCCGCACGCGGTCTCGCGCTGCAGGGCGGACTACGCGGGAGCGCGAATTGATGGCGCAGCTTGAACTCGTCCACCCCGCGCCGCTTCTGGATCTTGTCGCGCGCGCCGACCATGCAGCTATCGCGCTGCTCGTGCGGGAAGGCGCCAAGGTGCTCGACATCGGGTGTGGCGACGGCGCGCTGATGTCGTTGTTGACAAATGAGCGCGGCGCGATCGTGCGCGGCATCGAAATCGACCGGACAAAGGCGCATTCATGCGTCCGGCGCGGGCTCGCGGTTGTGCAAGGCGACGTCGAGCATGATCTGGAGGAATTTCCCAGCGGCGCGTTTGACTATGTCGTGCTTGCGCGGACGCTTGAGTGCTTGCGGCGACCGCGCGCGACGTTGAAACAAGCTGCGCGCATCGGCGAGCGCGTCATCGTCTCGATTGCAAACGCGGGGCATTGGCGCGCGCGCATGCGGCTGCTGACAAAAGGTCGGCTGGCGCGCGCTGACGAAGCGGCGGGAGCGCTATTCACCGTGCGTGATTTCGCGGAATATGCGCGCGACATGCGTCTCAGCATCGAACGCGCAACGCCATTGAGCGGGGGGCATGCGGGCGCGCCGTTCGCCAAGCAATTCTGGCGCGCGAACTGGTTCGCCGAAGAAGCCGTGTTCCTGCTCGCGCCTTGACCACGCCGAGACCTCACATGAAGCGCCTAGTAATTTGCTGCGACGGCACTTGGCAGCGCCTTTATGGGGCAAGCCTCACCAATGTAGCGCTGACGGCGCGCGCCATCGCCCCGCGCGATGCGGCCGGGCGCGCGCAGATTGTTTATTATTCGGCAGGCGTCGGCGCTTCGCTCAGCGGTGTGAGCCTCTGGCAAGGCATGACCGGCGCCGACCTCGACGACCACCTGCTCGACGCCTACACCTTTCTCAATCTCAATTACGAACCCGGCGACGAGCTTTACCTGTTTGGGTTTTCGCGCGGCGCCTACACAGTACGCAGCCTCGCGGGCCTGCTGCGCAAATGCGGCGTGCTGCGCCGCGCCCATGTCGACAAGGCGCGCGATGCGCTGGGGCTCTACCGCCGCCGCGACATTGCCGCCGACAGCGCCGAAAGCGAGCGCTTCCGCGCCGCGCACGCCATTGCCTGGCCGCGCCTCACCGCGCCGTTCACCGCGCCGCCCGTCGATCTGCGCATCCGTTATTTGGGCGTCTGGGACACGGTCGGCGCGCTCGGCATTCCGCGCCTGTTGCCGATTTCGATCGGCCTGAACCAGCAATACCAGTTTCATGACACAGCGCTTTCGCGCTCAGTGCAGTTCGCGCGCCACGCCCTTGCTATTGACGAGCGGCGCGCCGCGTTCGCACCGACTCTATGGAGCAATCTCGATGCCTTCAACACATCGGGCGCGCCGACGCGTGTGGCGGAAGCGTGGTTTCCCGGCGACCATGGCGGCGTCGGCGGCGGCGACGCATCGCAAGGCCTCTCCAATTGCGCGCTGATGTGGGTGGTGGAAGGCGCCGAACACGCCGGCCTCGGCTTCGCACGCGAACCGGGTTCGGTGTTGTCCGGGCGCCTCGCCAACATCGACCCGATCGGCGCGCCGCTGCCAGGCGCGAGAGGGGTGCTGGGTCTCATGGGCGCCCGCTGGCGCGCGGGTCCACGACGCTTTGAGGATATACACGAAGCGTCGCGGTTGCGCTGGGCGGCCAATTTGGCCTATCGGCCAAAACCGCTCGCGCCCTTTGGTGAACAAATCCTCGCCGCGTTGCGCCAAACCCGCGCGGCGTAAGGCTACTTGTACCGAAGTCCGAAATTACGCGATCATTGATCACGCAATTTCGGGTTCCGAGCACTGAAGACGTTAGGCCGGCCCTGACACCGTCGCCGCCCATTGCTGCACCAAGCTCTCGGTCACCGACAAGGGCGTCGAGCCATTGGTCAGCACGGCGTCGTGGAAGCCTTTGAGGTCGAAGCGGTCGCCCAATGTCGTGCGCGCGGCGTCACGCATGCGATTGAGCGCTTGGCGACCGACCATGTAACCGCAGGCTTGGCCCGGCCACACGCAATAGCGCTCGATCTCGGTGACGATGTTGGATTCTTGATCTCCGGTCGCCGCCACCATCGAAGCGATCGCCTGCTCACGGGTCCAGCGCTTGGAGTGGATGCCGGTATCGACAACCAGCCGCGAAGCGCGGAACGCGGCGGACTGGAGGTAACCGATGCGTCCAAACGGATCATTCGCGTACATGCCCATTTCGTCGGCGAGTTGCTCCGCGTAGAGCCCCCAGCCTTCAGCATAGGCGTTGAACCCAAGCAGCGCGCTGCGGATGAACGGCAGCGCGCCGGCCTCTTGCTGGATCGAAATCTGCCAATGGTGGCCCGGAATACCCTCGTGATAGGTCAAGGTAGGCAGCGTGAATTTCGGCCATTCTTCGGAGGGATTGCGCAGATTGATGTAGTAGGCGCCGGGGCGCGAGCCATCCAGCGCCGCGCTTTGGTAATACCCGCCCGGCGCGCCGGCTTCGGTATATTCCGGCACTCGTTTGATCTCGAGGGCCGCGCGCGCAAGCGTTCCGCACACTTCCGGCATGCGCGCGTTGATGGCTTGAACTTGCGCGTTGAGCGCCGCCAGCAATTCGGCGCGGCCGGCATCGGTATTCGGGTAGCGTTGGTCGGGCCGACGCGACAGCGCGCGCAGACGTTCGGCGAGCGTGCCGCGGGTCATGCCTTGCGCGCGCAAGCCTGCGTCCATCTCGGCGTTCAGCGAGGCCACCAGATCAACACCCATTTGATGGATCTCATCCGGCGACATTGAAGTGGTCGTGTAGTTCTTGAGCGCGGAGGAGTAGAGTTCTTCGCCGCGCGGCAAGCGCCACACGCCCGCATCATGGGTAGCGCGCGGCCGGATTGCAGTGAGCGCGGCGATCTGGCGCTGGTAGGCGGGCAGAACCTCGTCGCGGACAATAGCTTCGGCGCGCTGCGTCAGCGCCGTCTTGTCGGCGTCAGCGATTCCAGCCGCCTCCGCCAGGCGCGATTGCAGCGACTGCACCAGCACGGTTTGCGCCGGCGCGGTTCCGGCGAAGCCGCCGAGCTGGCGCACAGCGCCATCGATAGTGAAATCCGGTTGGATCACGCCAGCGGCGGCGTCATCGGCGATGCGGACCGATTCCTGGTCCAGTACGCGCGCATACGCCGACAAGCGCGTCAGGTACGCATCCGCTTGCTCGCGGTTGGTGACGGCGTGTTGACTGGCGAGGAAATCGGGAATGCCCGTATAGGCGCCCGTAAGCTGCGTGACGACATACGGCGCGGTGGCGCCGCCGCCGCTTTCAAAGCCCGCCGCTTCGACATTATTTCCAATGGCGGTGACGACAACATCATAGGTGACGCCGTCCTGGCCCTCCAAGGTGGCGCGGTCGAGCGCCCGCAATTCCGCCAGCGCCCTTTCACCGATTTGGCGTTGGCGCAGCAAACCTTCCTTCGAGGCATCGCTCAGACGGTCCATATAGCGCCCGCCGGCTTGCTCTTCGGAGATCGCCAAGCTGGTGGCGAACTCAGGCGATTCGCGCAGAAAATCGACCGAAACGCGGTCCAGGATAGCGCTTAGCTCGCTACCGGGCGTGGTTCGCGTGCACGCCGCGAGAACGAGACTAGCCGTCGTTGCGCCCAGCAAAGCGCGCCGTGACATGTACATCTGAGAATTCCCCTGTTGGAGTAAGGTTGCCTGCCGACCCCACCTTACCCCAATCGCGCGGGCTTGCACGAGGGGCGCGATGAATGGCGCCGCAGCCTCGACAACCTGTTCCTTACCGCTCTCCCGCTTCCGGCGCCACGTGCTGCCGCGGCTGTTTCGGCACCTGCGCCAACAGGACACGGCCCTGCGAGCGCGTGGTGGTGGCGTAGAGACGTTTTACCGCTTCCATCAGCAACAAGCCCCCTTGCGCGGGCCAAATCAATTCTCCAACCCGTTCGAACGCATCCGCCGCCCGCAATAAAGGCAGCCAAGCGGCAGGTGGCGCATAGAGCGCACGCGCGGAAACAACGGGTTCAAACATGGCGTCCGCCAACAACGTCGCCAATTGCGTACGAGAAAAGGGTCGCCCGTGCCCGAAAGGCGTCGCGTCCGACTGCGCCCAAAGACTCCAACGATTGGCGGTGATGACCACCAAGCGCCCCTCCGGGGCCATGACCCGCCACACCTCGCGCAGCAATGGGCGCACCGCATCAGCCTCCTCTAGCGCGTGGACAAGCAACACCCGGTCAAACACCGCGTCCATGAGGGGGAGGCGCGCCTCCTCGGCGAGCAAGCTAGCGCACGGTCCCGACGCGGGCCAAGGCTCGACCCCTTGCTCGGCCGGCATCACTGCAACCGTCCGGCGAGCGGATTGGCGGCAATGTTCAAGATACGGCGCGCAATAACCTATTCCTAGCACATCCAGCCCAGCCACATTCGGCCAAAGCGCGCCCAGCCGCCGCGCGCCCGCGCGCCGCGCCACCTCGCCCAAGGGCGAGGCGTAGAATCGTTGAAGTGCAAGGACATCGACGCGCATGGCTAGAGAGCGCTAAGCTAGCTCATGCTTCAAATCCATCAATTCCCCTGCCTCGACGACAATTACGGCTTTCTCATTCACGATGACGCGAGCGGCGCCACGGCGGCTATCGATACGCCGGACGCGGCCGAGATCCTGCGTCAAGCCGAGGCCAAGGGCTGGGCCATCACCGATATTTGGAACACCCACTGGCACCCCGACCACGCCGGCGGCAACGCCGCCATCAAGGCCGCCACCGGGGCGCGCGTCACCGGCCCAGCCGAAGTCGCGCGCATAGGCGACGCGCCCGATCGCGTCGTGATTGAAGGAGAAAATGTGAAGCTCGGCGCCTGCTTGGCGCGCGTGCTCGATGTTGGCGGCCACACTCTGGGGCACATCGCTTATGTGTTCGACGCCGAGAAAGTCGCCTTTGTCGGCGATGCGCTGTTCTCACTGGGCTGCGGGCGCTTGTTCGAGGGCACGCCGCAACAAATGTGGGCGAGCCTGCAAAGGATCACCGCGCTCCCCGATGATTTCACGCTCTATTGCGCACATGAATACACACAATCCAACGCGCGTTTCGCCATCGCCATGGATCCCTGCAACCGCGCACTGCAAACGCGCATCGCTGACATCGACAAGCTGCGCGCCGCGGGCAAACCGACGGTGCCGATGAGCCTCAGACAAGAGAAAGAGACCAACCCGTTCCTACGCGCGCCGGAACTGAAGGCCGCCATTATGCTTCCGGACGCTGAAGATTGGGAAGCGTTCGCGGATTTGCGGGCGCGGAAGGATGTTTTCAAATAGGCGTCAACGCGCCATTATTGCTCCGGCCCCTGCACTTCGCCGGTGACGACGTTGCGGATGGTGTTGGACGAGGGGCGCCCAGCGTAGCCCATTTGCGGGGCGACTTGGATAATCAGTTGATCGCCGCGCTGAACAACAGCGGGCGCCGGGCCAAAGATGATGATGACGCGCCGAACGCTTGTCATTGGCGCGGCGGAAAGCCCCTCGGCAGCGCGTTCGGCGGCATCGACAACCACGCCAGCGACCGGCGCGGACATCTGCGCCGGCACGGCAAACGTCACGCTCTGCCCAACACCGCGGCGTGCGCGCGCTTGCAACTGGCGAAAGCGTTCCTGCATTTCGGCGAAAGCAATGGCGGCTGGCGCCAGCGCCTCCACGCGCTCTTCCTCTGACGCGGGCGCGCCAGTGCGTTGGGCGCGCGTGTACACGGTAACCCCGCCGTTTGGCGTGACACGCAGCATCACCCCGCCGTCCTCTGTCCGGTAGATCTCGCCGCCCCCCGCCGCCATGACAGGCCGCAGCACGTGCACTTCGGGGTCGCCCTCAAAGCGCACCAAAGCGGCGCGCCCGCCGGAGCGGTCGAACACGAAGCGCACGGCGCCGTCAGGAGTGGAATAGCGGGTAGCGCCGGACGACGCTGAATAGAGCCCCTGCACCGGCGGCGCGGGCGCCGTGGTCTGCGGCTGGGCTTGAGCCAGACCGGGCCCCGCCAACGTCAGCGCCGCGGCAAATGCCGCAGCCCCGCGAGCTGACAGATTCGGGAGATGACTCATCGGCATCGACAGAGCACCGCGACCTGGGCGGTTTTTTGGCGGTGTTGCAGATCCCGGCATCAACTGTTGCGATAAAGACGCACTTTGGCTCAGCTGAGCTTACGCGGCTCGCCTTTCCACGCCGACTCGGGGCGCGGCGTCGGCTCGGAATGGCACATTTCGTGGTCCCGCGGCAGCAAGGCAGCCACGTCTATCGCAGACGTCGGCGGGGCCTCGGAAGCGCCGACAAGCTGTTCGGCTCGAGCCGGTCTGATGATTCGGGGCCTGGCTTCGGCGGCGGCTGTCCGTGGCAGCGACGGCATCGCGATGGCCGGCGCTTCAGGTGGAATGGCCAGCACGACGCGTGTGCCCGACGCAGGCCGCGGCGTGGACAAATCACCCGCCACGCCAGCCGCGAATGACAATGTGCTCAGCGCAAACGCGGCGGCGACAATGCGTATGAGCGACGATCCGACCAAGGCTCCACACTCGACTGAGTCGGCGCTTGCGTCACGCCGTGGCGCGACGCAAGCGCCTCAACTCAGCGCAAAGCCTCAGTGTCCAGATTGAGATCGCCGACCGCGATGCGCTCCGCATTCGGTCGCACCCGGCGTAAACCTTCGTAGAAAAGCCGCGCGTCGCCGACGACGACGAGATCCGCGCGCGCCGCGTCGAAGTAGCGGCCCGCGGCGGTGCGCGCCTGCTCCGGCGTCACCGCACTGATGTCGGCGACATAAGTTCCCAGCCGTTCCGGCGACAGCCCAAACAGCGCCAATGTCGAAATCTGGCCGGCAAGTCCTGACGTTGTTTCCACGCTGCGCCCAAATGAGCCGATCAGCACCGCCTTGCGCGCGGTCAATTCGGATTCGGGCACGAGCGCATCGCCAATGCGGTCAATCTCCGCCGACATGAGTTGGTACACTTGCACCGCCGCGTCGTTTCGCGTCTGCGCCGACGCGATGATCGGACCTGGCGACATGCGCGCCGAGAGGCTCGAACCAGCGCCGTAAGAGAGGCCTCGGCGAATGCGGATTTCAGCGTTGAGCCGCGCCGAATAACCCCCGCCCAAAACGTTGTTCGCAACCAGAAGCGGAAAATAGTCCGGGTCGGTTCGCGATACGCCGCGTAGCCCCATCAACACCGCCGCTTGGCCTGTATCGGGCAAATCGACCACGACAGTGCGCGGCGCCGGCGCGTGAGCGCTCGCGTTGGGCGGCGCCGGCAATTCCGCCGGCGGGCGCGCCCAAGTTCCGAAGGAGGATTGCGCAAGCGCAAAGCCCTGCTCCGGCGATACATCGCCAGCAATGACGAGAACCGCGTTGTCCGGCCGCCAATGAGCGCCGTGAAAGACCGCCACGTTGTCGCGCCCGATAGCGGCAAGGCTCGTCGGCGAGGCCACGGCGCCATAGGGGGTTTCGCCATACAGCGCGCGCGACATGGCGTAGCTGGCGATCGATCCCGGCTCGCTCAATTCGACCATCAAGCCATCAAGCGCTTGTTGCCGCACGCGCTCCAGCTCTTCGTTGGCAAAGGCGGGGTTGCGCACGACATCCGCGAACACCGCAAAGGCTTCGCTCGCGCGGTCCGACCGCGTCTGCAGGGACACCGCCGATGAATCGATTCCGGCGCCCGAGCCTATGCTTGCCCCAAGGGACTCGATTTGCCGGGCGATGTCGGTGGCGCTGCGCGTAGCTGTGCCGCTGGTCAGCAAGTCCGCAGTCATACCGGCAAGTCCGGCGCGTCCTTGCGGATCGGCGCTGCCGCCGGAGGCTACACGCAGATCAGCGCTGATCAGCGGCAAGGCCCGGTTCGGCGCAACGATCACGCGCAAGCCATTGGCCAGGGTGCGTTGCGCGGTTGAGGGAATGCGCGCGTCCACGGGCGCCGAGGGCGGGGGCGGAGAAACGCGCCGCGCTTCGGGCGCCAATGTAAACACCGGGATGTCCGTTTGCGCGATGGTGAGTGCGCGCGCCTGGATCGTCGGCGACGTTACGATTGTATCTCCCGCCTGGCCCTCCGCTTCAGGCTGGTAGCGAACCACGACCCGCCGCCGTTCGTCCAGAATCGAGAGCGCCACGCGCTGAACATCAGCGGCCGTCGTGTTTTGGATGGACGCAAGCAGGCGGTCAGCGTAGGCGCCGTCGCCATAGCGAATAATTGCGTCGGCCAATTCAAAAGCGCGACCATAAGCGGTTTCGCGGCCTTCAAGCGTCGCGGTGACGATTTCGTTCTTGGCTTCGTCCAATTCGGCTTGGCTCACCAGCGTATCGCGCATGCGCGCGATTTCGGCGCTCAAACTTGCAAGGCCTTCATCAACGGATTTGCCTTCCGAGAGGATGGCGAACAGCGAATATGCCCCAGGGTCCTGGGTCGCTTCTAGATTGGTGAAGACCTGCGCGGCCACTTGTTGTTCATAGACCAAGGATTGGTAGAGCCGCGAGGAATCGCCGCGGGACATGATGGCATCAAGCACCATCAGCACCGGCAAGTCAGGGCTGGTTGATGCCGGCTGCGGATATGACACCATCAATGCCGGCAAAGGAACGTTGGGGACATAGGCGGTGAACTCGCGCGGCGCGGTGCGCACGGGCTCGACGGCTTCAACGCGCGGTATCGGACGATTTGGACGCGCTATCGGCGCGAAATACTGGTCCACCCATTCGGTCAATTGCGCTTCGCTGAAATTGCCGGCGACGACCAGCACCGCGTTGTCTGGGCGATAATAGGTGGCGTGAAAGGCCCGCACGTCTTCCACGGTCGCCGCATCAAGATCCTCGATCGAGCCGATGCCGGGGCGCCCGTAGGGATGCACGCTGAAATTCGCCTGCGCCAGATAAAAGCCAAAGAGACGACCATAGGGAGAAGCAAGGATGCGCTGGCGCAATTCCTCCTTCACAACATCACGCTCGGAATCGAACGTTTCTTCGTTGACCACGAGCGTCGCCATGCGATCGGCTTCCGCCCACAAAATACGACGCAAATGATTGGCCGGCACGACTTCATAGTAATTAGTGAAATCATCATAAGTGGAAGCGTTGTTAAAGCCGCCAACATCTTCCGTGAGGCGATCAAAGAACTCCGCCGGCATGTTGCGCGTGGACTTGAACATGATGTGTTCAAACAAATGGGCGAAGCCGGAGCGTCCAACGGGGTCGTCCACGGACCCGACATCGTACCAGACCTGCACCGAGACGTTCGCGGTGTTCGCGTCGGGCATGGCGTAAACGCGCAGACCGTTCGCCAGCGTGCGAACGCTGTATTGCAGCGGCGTGACCGCAAGCGCAGTCGGCGCTTGCGGCGCCGAAGATGTCGTGCAAGCGACAAGCGCCAACGCAGCGACAACTAACCCGAGCATTCTTCGCATGGGACCCCCAAATTCAGGTCTTCGTAGCAAATCCGCTGGAGCCGGGGCCAGTAAATTGCGACGGCGCCCACTCATTAGCAGACGAATGGCTGCGCGCGCCAAGGACCGCGCGCCTTCCGGCGTGCAGCGCGGGTCCGAAGGCCCGCCCCCTAACCCACTTTCGCGAGCCCCGGCTCATACGCCAGCAGCGGCGATAACCAGCGCTCAGCCGTGGCGAGGTCCCAGCTCTTGCGCCGAGCATAGTCCTCGACCTGGTCGCGGTCGATGCGGCCCACGCCGAAATATTCCGCCTTAGGATGCGCAAAATAGAGCCCCGACACCGAAGAAGCGGGTGTCATGGCGAGGCTTTCAGTAAGCTCCATGCCCGTGCGCTCGCGCGCCTCCAACAGTTCAAAGAGCGTCGTCTTCTCGGTATGATCGGGTTGCGCCGGATAGCCGGGCGCGGGGCGAATGCCGCGGTATTTTTCCGCGAGCAATTCTTCGTGGTTCAGCGTTTCCTCGGCTGCGTAACCCCAAAGCTCGCGGCGGACCTTTGCGTGCAAAGCTTCGGCAAACGCTTCGGCCAGCCGGTCACACAAGGCCTGCGCGAGAATTGCGGAATAATCATCGTTCGCCCGCTTGAACCGGATTGCGACTTGTTCCTCGCCGATCCCCGCCGTCACCGCGAAAGCGCCGACATAATCGGCGACGCCGTGAGGCGCGACGAAATCGGCCAGCGCGAAATTTCCCTTGCCTTCCGCCGCGCTCGCACCCTTATCCATTTGCTGGCGCAACGTGAACAATCGCGCGCGCTCGCCCGCGCGCTTGTCCGTCTTCCAGAGCACGATATCGTCACCGTCGCGGTTCGCCGGCCAAAATCCTATGACGCCTGACGCCGTCACCCACTTCTCCGCCACCAATTGCGTCAGCATCGCCCGCGCATCCTTATAGAGATTGCGCGCGGCTTCGCCGACGATCGCATCGTCGAGGATTGCGGGAAACCTGCCGATCAATTCCCACGAAGCGAAAAACGGCGTCCAGTCGATGAAGGGGACCAACTCCGCAAGCGGAAAATTCTTAAACGATCGCACGCCCAGGAAACTGGGTTTCACCGGGGCATATTTGAACATCGGCGCACGCTCGCGCGCTTTTGCGAGCGGCAACCGGGGGCGCTTATCTTGGCCGGCGAGATAGCTTTCGCGCGCCACGGCCTGATCGGCTTTGGCTTCGGCCACCAGCGCATCGCGATCAGCCCCAAAAAGCTTCTGAACCACCGGCACCGCGCGCGAAGCGTCAGATACGTAGAGCGTCGGCCCCGCATACGCTGGCGCGATCTTGACAGCGGTATGTGTGCGCGAAGTTGTTGCGCCGCCAATCAGCAACGGCAGCGTGAGGCCCCGTCGCTGCATTTCGCTGGCGACAAACACCATTTCATCAAGGCTCGGCGTGATCAGGCCTGACAGCCCGATCGCGTCGGCGCCGATCTCCAGCGCGCGATCGAGAATTCTATCGCACGGCACCATGACGCCGAGATCATCGATCTCGTAACCGTTACATTGCAGCACGACGCCGACGATGTTCTTGCCGATGTCGTGCACATCGCCCTTCACCGTCGCCATCACGATTCTGCCGTTGGATTTTCCGGCCATGCCGGTGCGCTGTTTTTCCTCTTCCATGTACGGAATGAGATGCGCCACCGCCTGCTTCATCACCCGCGCCGATTTCACCACTTGCGGCAGGAACATTTTTCCCGCGCCGAACAAATCGCCGACGATGGACATGCCGTCCATCAGCGGGCCTTCGATCACGTGCAGCGGGCGCGCGGCTTCGAGCCGCGCTTCCTCCGTGTCTTCAACGATAAATTCGTTGATGCCATGCACCAGCGCGTGGCTGAGCCGCTCGCGCACCGGCTTTTCACGCCAGGACAGATCCTTCGCCGTATCGCGCTTCTTAGGCCCGCCCTTCACCTGCTCAGCCATTTCGAGCAAGCGCTCAGTAGCGTCGGCGCGACGGTTCAGCAGCACGTCCTCGACACGCTCGCGCAATTCCGGCTCGACATCGTCATAAATCGTCAGCGAACCGGCGTTGACGATGCCCATGTCCATGCCGGCGCGGATGGCGTGGTAGAGGAAGACGGCGTGCATCGCCTCGCGCACGGACTCATTGCCACGGAACGAGAACGAGACGTTGGAGACGCCGCCGGAGACATGCGCGTGGGGCAGCGTTTCCTTGATTGCGCGCGTCGCCTCGAAGAAGGCGAGCGCATAGTCAGCATGCTCCTCGATGCCGGTCGCCACCGCAAAGATGTTCGGGTCAAAGATGATGTCCTCGGGCGGGAAGCGAAGCTTGTCGGTCAAGAGCCGATAGGCGCGCGTGCAGATGGCGATCTTGCGTTCGGCGCTATCGGCTTGCCCCTGTTCATCAAACGCCATCACCACGGTCGCGGCGCCGTAACGGCGGACGCGGCGCGCCTGTTCCAGGAACTTCCCCTCGCCCTCCTTCATGGAAATCGAATTGACGATCGATTTGCCTTGCGCGCATTTGAGCCCCGCCTCGATTACCTCCCATTTGGAGCTATCAATCATCAGCGGAATGCGCGCGATGTCCGGCTCCGACGCGATGAGGTTCAAAAACCGCTTCATCGCCGCCGGCCCATCAATCATGGCCGCATCGACGTTCACATCGAGCACATTGGCGCCGCTCTCAACCTGCTGACGCGCAACCACAAGCGCGCCCGCATAATCATCAGCCTCGACCAACTTACGAAACTTCGCCGAGCCAGTGACGTTCGTACGCTCGCCGACGATGACGAAATTGGCGAAGGGGTTGGCTTGCGTCACGTCGCGTCGCTCCGGCCCTTCTCCCCTTGAGGGGAGAAGGTGTCGGCGAAGCCGACGGATGAGGGGAATTGCGAGCTTTGAGGAAGTCGCGCAGCGATTTTTCTTGCGAGCGTGCGCCGCCCCTCATCCGACCCTTCGGGCCACCTTCTCCCCCGGAAGGGGGAGAAGGAATGGAACTCAAGCAGCCGCATTGAACGGCTCCAACCCGGCCAGCCGTAGCCGCGCCTCTTGTTGCGCGATCGCACGCGGTTTCACGCCCTCCACCGCATGCAGCATGTGCGTGATGTGCTCGGGCGTCGTGCCACAGCAGCCGCCAGCGATGTTGAGCAGGCCAGCGTGCGCCCATTCGGAATAGTGCGCTTCCATCGAGTGCGCAGTTTCATCGTAGCCTCCCATCGCATTGGGCAGGCCCGCGTTGGGATAAGCGCTGACCGGGCACTCCGCCACGCGCGAAAGATCGGCCAGGAACGCGCGCATGTCCGCCGGCCCAAGCGCGCAGTTCAGGCCCACAGCCCATGGATTGGCGTGGCGCACCGAATTGTAGAATGCTTCCACCGTCTGCCCCGACAAAGTGCGCCCGCTGCGATCAGTGATGGTGCCGGAAATCCAAAGCGGCAGCTCGATTCCGGTTTTGTCGAACGCCTCGCATGCGCCCCACAGCGCGGATTTGGCGTTCAGCGTGTCGGTGATGGTCTCGATCAGCAGCAAGTCAGCGCCGCCCTCGATCAGGCCAAGGATTTGCTCTTCATAGCCCTTCGCCATGGCGTCGAAATCAGAATCGCGCCGGCCTGGGTCGCCCACTTCCGGCGACATCGAGAGCAATTTCGTCGTCGGCCCGATCGCACCCGCCACTGCGCGCGGGCGGCCATCTTGCGCTTCGAACGTGTCGCACGCCGCACGCGCCAGGCGCGCTGCTTCCACATTGATCTCGGTCACGATCTCTTCCAATGCGTACTCGGCCTGGCTGATGGCGTTAGCCGTGAACGTATCGGTGCTGACGATATCGGCGCCGGCGGCGAGATAACCCTCGTGCACCTGGGTGATCACATCCGGGCGCGTCAGCACCAGCAGATCCGCGTCGCCCTTCAGCGACATCGGGTGCTCGATAAAGCGCGTGCCGTGAAAATCATTGGTGGTCAGACCGAACCCTTGCAGATACGCGCCCATGGAACCGTCGAGAATGAGAATGCGGCGCGCGAGTTCGGCATTGAGCGCGGCGAGGCGTTGTTGGCGGTTCATGGCGCGTCCTCCTTCGTTACCCGCACGCCGATGATGCGGCAGATGGCGAGCGTCAGGTCAGCGCGGTTGAGCGTGTAGAAGTGAAAGTCCTCCACTCCTTCCGAGGAAAGCCGCGCGCACAATTCCGCCGTCGTCGCCGCCGCCACCAGGCGGCGCGTGTCGGGGTCGTCATCAATGCCGTCAAACAGGCGCGCGAGCCACGCCGGCACGCTGGCGCCGCTCGCTTTCGCCATTTTCGCGACGCCGTTAAAATTTGTAACCGGCATGATGCCCGGCACGATCGGCGCGGTGACGCCCGCTTTCATTAGGCGATCGCGGAAGCGCAAGAACACGTCGGCGTCAAAGAAGAATTGCGACACCCCGCGCGCCGCGCCAGCGCCCAGCTTGCGCTTGAAATTCTCGATCTCAACTTCCCATGTCGCGCTGTCGGGGTGTTTTTCTGGATGCACCGCGACCGATATTTCGAAATCACCCACACGGCGCGCGCCCGCCACCAGTTCCGCGGCGTTGGCATAGCCCTCGCCGTGCGGCTCAAACGGCGCCTGAGCCCCCGTTGGCGGGTCGCCGCGCAGCGCCACAATGTGCCGCACGCCCGCCGCCCAATAATCACGCAACACCTCATCCACATCGGCACGGCTCGCGCCGACACACGTGAGATGCGCGGCGGGCTTCATCGTCGTTTCCTTGACGATGCGCGCCACCGTGCGGTGGGTCCGGTCGCGCGTGGAACCGCCGGCGCCGTAAGTGACGGAAACAAAGCTCGGGCATAGTCGTTCAAGTTTGCGGATGGACTCCCACAATTGGATCTCAAGCGCGTCTGTCTTCGGCGGAAAAAATTCAAACGACACGCGCGGCTGGCCGAGCTTCTCGGCGGCTTCGGCTATGAGGTTTTGAGCGCTCATGCCTTGTCCCCGGCCCATATTTTTACGCTGAGCGCATCGCGCTTTTTCGGCAGCAATGTTGTCGTTCTCAACGCGGGCACGCCCGCGACGACGCACCATTCGGTGATCTCGGCGTCGGAGAAGCCCAGCCGGCGATGCGCATGCTCCTCGCGAAGGAATTCCAATTGGTGCGGCGCGAAATCGACAATCACCAAGCGCCCGGCGGGTTTCAAGAGCCGAGCGGCTTCGCTCACGGCGCGCTTGGGATCCGACAAGAAATGCAACACCTGGTGTATAGTGACGAGATCGGCGGAGTTTGGCGCCATTGGCGGCGCGTAGGCGTCGCCGATGCGAACCGCCGCCTTGGCCTGCAACCCATCAAGCGAGGCGCGCGCGATCGCCAGCATCTGACGAGAAGTGTCGAAGCCCTCGGCGCGGCGCACACGGTCGGCGAACAATTGGATCATCCGCCCCTGCCCGACACCCACATCCACCATCAACTCGAACGGACCCGGCCCCGCCGCCGTCAGGATGGCGCTGTCGATGTCGGCTTCCGGCAGATGCAATGCGCGCACGCGCTCCCAATCGGCGGCGTTGCGCTCGAAATACGCGGCTGCTGCTTGCTCGCGCGCGGCGCGGATAGCGCCCAGGCGCTCGGTGTCGCGCGCCAGCACGGGGTCGGCGGGGTCGAGCATCGCCAAGGCCGCCTCGGCGAAGTGGCGCTCTGTCGTGTTGGCGCGCGGCAATCGGTAGAACACCCACGCGCCCTCTGGCGCGCGCTCCACCAGCCCCGCCTCGGTGAGCAGTTTGAGATGACGGCTCACACGCGGCTGGCTCTGCCCAAGCGCTTGCGCCAGCTCACCCACCGCAAGTTCGCCTTCCGTCAGCAGCGCCAAGGCGCGCAGGCGGGTCTGCTCACCGGCAGCGCGCAAGGCCCCCACGACGCGCTCGGCGTCGCGGCGCTCGGGTGCGGAGCGGCTTGGAGATATAAACATATCTTTATATGACACCGGAATCTCGACGGGGAAAGTCCCAATCGCGCCCCCAGGCGCTCCGCCAAAACTCTCGGCCAGTGTGTCCCTGCCGCCGCGCCCTCGGAAATTTGGCCGTAACGCCAAGCGCTTCGCCGCCATGTGTCCCGCTCATCCGGTGGAAAAGCCCAGCCACATGGCGCCTGCCAATGTTGATTAACCTTAGGGCGGCATTATCTGGCGCTGACCAAGGGGACATTGGACATGCGGCGGGCACTGACCGCGTTGGGTTTTGCAGCGGCCTGCGTTGTCGCGCCGTCGACGGCGCACGCACAGGAATCCGGCGACCCGTGGGAGGGCCTCAACCGCGGCCTGTTCGCTGCCCACGAAGTGGTAGATCAGGCCGTGCTTGAACCGGTCTCGCGCGGCTATCGCGCGCTCGCACCGCGCCCCTTGCGCGAAGGCGTGAAGAACTTTCTGCGCAACCTGCGCGGGCCGGTGATTTTCACCAATGACGTGTTGCAGGGCGAAGTTGGGCGCGCGGGCATCACCGCGGCGCGCTTTGGCGTCAACACAACGCTTGGCCTGGCCGGCGTGCTTGATCCGGCTTCATCCATGGGGCTGGAACGTCACGACGAGGATTTTGGCCAAACACTTGGCGTGTGGGGCGTCAGCTCAGGCCCGTACATCTTCGTGCCGCTGCTCGGGCCCACAAATTTGCGCGATGGCGCCGGTCGTATCGTCGATGTCGCGCTTGATCCGCTGACATGGGCCAGCTTCGATGAAGCTGGCGAGGCCCGCATTGGTCGCACCATCCTCACCGGCGTGGCGGCGCGCGAAGCCGTGCTCGATAGCATCGATGATCTGCGCGCCAACTCGCTTGACCCTTACGTGTCGCTGCGAACCTCCTATGGCCTGTTGCGCGAAAGCGCGATCCAAAACGGCCCCGCGGATGTCCAAGAATTGCCGGAATTCGAGGACGTTTCTTACGAACTGGAAATGGAAACGCTGCCACCGCCGCCCGCGACGCAAACCGTTTTGTTTGCCGCCACAGGAGACATCCCGTGACCGCCCGCTCTCTGAACCGCGCCGATTTTCTCGCCGCCTTGGTGGGCTTGGGCGTGATTGGCGCCGCGCCAGCGGCTCACGCCGCACGCAATGGAGACGCCGAAACTTACGTACAGCAACACGCGACGAACGCATTGCGTACCTTAGGGGACCGCAGCATTTCATCGGCGCAGCGCCAACAAACCTTCGACCGTTTGATGGCGCAATTCGCCGACATGCCGCGCATCGCCAATTTCGTGCTCGGCCGCTACGGCGTGCAATTGCGGGCGGATACCGCCCTGCGCAGCGAATGGACACGCACGTTCCAAGCGTATTCAATCGCAGTGTATGAAGACCGGCTGGAGCGGTACAGCGGCAGCGGCATTCGAGTCACCGGTTCGGTCGAACGCGTCGCCGGCAGCGATGTGATCGTCAACAGTGAACTGACGCCGAACGGCGGCGACCGGGCGCTGCCGGTGCAATGGCGGTTGCTGCGCGCGGGCGCCGTTTGGAAAGTCGTTGACGTCTCGTTGATCCTAGAGGGCAACCAGATTTGGCTGGCCCAGCAACAGCAGCGCGATTTCCTCGCAGCGCTCGACCGCAATCACGGCGACATCCGCGCCCTGATGGCGGACATTCGCGGCCTCACCGCGGCGCTGCGTAATCGCATCATGGCGCGCAGCTAACGCGTTTCCACACCAACCGCTTCGGCCACTGAATCAAAGCCCTCCGCCGCAAGCAGACCGTCGAGCTCATCGAGGATTTGCGAGATTAGCCCCGGCCCTTGGAACACCATCGCCGAATAGATTTGCACCGTGCTCGCGCCCGCTTTGATTTTCACCAGCGCCTCCGAACCGCTGGCGACGCCGCCGACGCCAACCAACGGCAAGCGCCCAGCGAGCGCCTGCGCAAACAAGCGCAACACATGCGTCGAGATTTGAAACAAGGGCTGCCCTGACAATCCCCCCGCTTCGCCGCGATCATCGGAGGTGAGCTGCGGGGGACGTTGCAGTGTCGTGTTCGACACGATCAGCGCATCTAGGCCAAAAGTGAGCGCCAATTCGGCGATGTCGCGCACCGCCGCCTCATCCAAGTCGGGCGCGACTTTGAGGAACAGCGGCCGCCGTCCATGGGCGCGCTCAAGCAGCACGCGCGCCTCCCCCATGCGCCCGAGTAGGTCCTCCAACGCGCCTTTTTCCTGCAAACCGCGCAAACCTGGTGTGTTAGGAGAGGAAATATTGGCGGTGACATACGCGGCGTGCTTCCACACCCGGCCCAAGCCAAGCACATAATCGGCGGCGCGATCAGCGCTATCCTTGTTTGCGCCGACATTGGCGCCGACGACCCCCGGTTTGTGTGAGCGCGCGCCGAGGCGATCGGCGAAGGCATCCAGACCCTTATTGTTGAAGCCAAGCCGGTTGATGATGGCGCGGTCCTGGCTCAAACGGAAAATGCGCGGGCGCGGGTTGCCCTCCTGGGGACGGGGTGTGACGGTGCCGCACTCGACGAAACCAAAGCCCGCCGCAATCAGCGCGTCGGGCGTGTATGCGTTCTTGTCGAACCCCGCGGCCATCCCGATCGGATTGGGGAGCGCGAGGCCCGCGAGCGTCGTCTTGAGGCGCGGAAATCTGTCGGCGCGCGCGCGCGGACCCAAGCCAACGCGCAACCCCCACAACGCCGCCTCATGCGCCGTCTCGGGATCGATGAGGCGCAGCGCGCCGGTTGCTGTGTCGTGCAAGATACTCAAATGCTCGCGCTTGGCCGATTCTGTTCGCCAACGCATAGCATGCTGGACGGCGCCTGTTTTGGTGAGCAACCCTTAATTCTACCCTTAGTTGCTTGATGTACGCAATACACCCTGGAATTATTTCCTATCACTGGGTTGAAAATCCTGCCTAACCCGCTATGAATTGTCCATGCAGCACGGCCAGATTTGGCGCGCCATTGATGCGCTAGCGGCGCGCCGGGGACTTTCGGCCTCCGGCTTGGCGCGCGCCGCCGGCCTCGACCCCACCACCTTCAACAAGTCCAAACGCCAAGCGCCCGACGGCAAGCCACGTTGGCCCTCGACGGAAAGCATAACCCGCGCGTTGAGCGCGGCTGAGAGCAGTTGGGACGAGTTCGCCGCCCTATTGGCGGGACGAGCCGGCGGGGCGGGGCGCGCAATCCCTATCGTCGGCATGGCGCGCGCGGGCGCGGACGGCTTTTTCGACGAGCAGGGCTTTCCTATTGGAGCAGCCGAGACCGTGCGATTTCCTGACCTGGGCGAGGAGCGCGTCTACGCCCTCGAAATCGCTGGCGATTCCATGGAGCCGGTTTTTCGCGCCGGCGACATCGTCATCGCGCAACCGGGCGCGGCGGTGCGCCGGGGCGACCGCATCGTCGTGCGCACGCGCGCCGGCGAAGTGATGGCGAAAGTTCTGGGTCGCAGGAACGAGCAGATGATCGAACTGATTTCACTCAACCCAGCGCACCCGCCCCGCGATTTACCCGCCGCCGAAATCGACTGGGTGGCGCGCATCTTGTGGGCGAGTCAGTAGCGCCAAGCGCCAACTAATCCCCGCCTTTACCGTGCGGTTTCCAGGCCGCGAGCAGACGCGGGCCAGCGGCGCGCAGGAGATCGCCTTTGACCTCGAAAGCGGCGAAGGCGGCGGTGGGAAAATGGCCGGAGAACTCGCGGGCAAGCTTCGAGCCGTCATGGGCCTGGTGAATCAGCAGCGACACCAATTCTCCGATGCCGGGATTGTGGCCGACGATGACCACGCTCTCGGAATCGGTTGAGACGAACGCGTCCCATATCCCCTCGGGCGCGGCGAGGTAGAGGGCATCCTCAAACCGGGTTTCGAGCGCGAAGTTTTGCAGCCCGTGCGCCGCTGTCTCGCGCGTGCGCTGCGCGGCGGAGACAAGCGCCAGCTGGGGCTTCAGGCCCGCATCCTCGATCGCCGCCCCCACCAAAGCCGCCTCGTGGCGCCCGCGCCCCGTGAGCGCGCGCGCCTCGTCACTTTCGGCCTCATGGGCGCGAACAGCTTTGGCATGGCGGAGCAGGATCAGGGTGCGCATCGAGTCGCACTCTGCCCAGCCTTTGAAAAATCGCAACGCCCCGCGGCCCTCGTCGTGGGTGGCGCCCGTTTGGCGCGCGGGGTAAGCGGGTCCGATAGGATTCGCCAATGTCAGACTTGCAGACCCTCGCCGCCGCCGCCAAGGCTTGGCCCTTCGAACAAGCGCGCCTGGTGGTTGAGCGCCTCAAAACCGCGCCCAAGGATTTGGTGATTTTCGAGACCGGGTACGGCCCCTCGGGGCTGCCCCATATCGGCACCTTCGGCGAAGTCGTGCGCACCTCCATGGTGCGTCATGCGTTCCGGGTGCTCACCGACGATAAGATCGCCACCAAAATCATTTGCGTGTCCGACGATATGGACGGCATGCGCAAGATTCCCGACAACGTGCCCAATCAGGAGATGTTGCGCGAGCATCTCCAGCGCCCGCTCACCGATGTGCCTGATCCGTTCGGCACGCACGCGAGCTTCGCCCACCATAACAATGCGCGCCTGTGCGCCTTCCTTGATGGTTTTGGCTTCGAGTATGAATTCAAATCCGCCACCGAACTTTATCGCTCCGGCGCCTTCGACGCGACGCTGCTGCGCGCGCTCGCCGCCTACGACGAGATCATGGCGATCATGCTACCAACCCTCGGCGAGGACCGCCAGCGCAGCTACAGCCCGTTTCTACCGATCTCGCCGAAAACCGGCCGCGTGCTCTACGTGCCTATGAAGCGCGTGGACGCGAGCGCCGGCACGATCACCTTCGACGATGAGGATGGCGAAGAGATCACGCAATTGGTGACCGGCGGGCGCGTGAAGATGCAATGGAAGCCGGATTTCGGCATGCGCTGGGCCGCCCTCGGCGTCGATTTCGAAATGTTCGGCAAGGATCACCAGCCCAACCAGCCGATCTATGCGCGCATCTGCAAGGCGCTCGGCGCGCAGCCGCCAGTGAATTACGTCTACGAATTGTTCCTCGATCAAAACGGCGAGAAGATTTCAAAAACCAAGGGCAACGGCATCAGCGTCGAGCAATGGCTGGCCTATGCGGCGCCGGAAAGCCTCTCGCTCTACAATTTCCAAAAGCCCAGAACCGCAAAGAAGCTCTATTTCGACGTAATTCCAAAGGCGGTGGACGAATACCTGAGCTACGTCGAAGCTTATTCCGCGCAGAATTTGGCCGAACGGCTCGAGAATCCGGCCTGGCACATTCATTCCGGCGCCCCGCCATCAAACCTTACGCCGATCTCGTTCGCGCTGCTTACCAATCTGGTATCCGCCTCCAACGCCGAAACCAAGGATTTGCTCTGGGCGTTCATCGGCAAGTACGCGCCGGGAACAAATCCGGCGACGCACCCTTTCCTCGACAAGCTCTGCGATTACGCGCTGCGCTATTTCGAGGATTTCGTAAAACCCACGAAGCGCTTCCGCGCGGCCAGCGACAAGGAGCACGCCGCGTTCGAGGATTTGATCGCCCGCCTGGAAGCGCTGCCCGCCGACTGCACCGACGGCGAAACCATCCAGAACGAGATCTACGCCGTCGGCAAGGACCACGGCTTCGAGCCGCTGCGCGACTGGTTCAAGGCGCTGTACGAAGTGCTGTTCGGCGTCGAAAGCGGCCCTCGCTTCGGGCAGTTTGCCGCGGTGTTTGGCGTGCGCGAAACCGCAGCGTTGCTGCGGCGCGGACTTGCTGGGGAATTATTGAGGGCGGCGTGAGCCGCGTTTCATCGTCGAGGCGAAGCGTCACACAACTACATCTCCGCGCGCGAACTACGACAATCGTGCAACGGTGTATTTCGCTTCAAACGACGGATCCCACCCGGCCATGGCGAAACGTCACACAACACGCCCCAAGCGCGCGAGCGCGCGAATGATTTGCGACGACCCAAATCGACTTCGTGACAGGCACAGTCACACATTTGCACGCTTCTCGGCCCGCCACGCGCCAAGGATCGCGTCCGCGCTCACGTCGATGTCCGCCTCTGTCGTATCCACGCCGATCACGGACACTCGCACGATCTGCCGCCCCCGCCACAACGCGCCGCCGACGAAGCACACGCCCTCACGCTGGATGCGGGCGATCGTGCGTCCGGTGAGCGCGTCGGACGCCGCGCCGTCCATGCCCCGCCCCAAACGCACCGCGACCTGGTTGAGCACCACATCGTTCATGATCTCGATATCGGATTCCGCGCCCAGCCGCTCGGCCATCCGCCGCGCCAGCGCGCAATGGCGGCTGACCATGGCGACTAATCCCTCACGCCCCAGCGAGCGCAGCATAGCCCAGGTCGCAAAGCCCCGCGCGCGCCGCGAAAGCTCGGGAACCGTGTCCCAGGGATGGGTGACGCCATCGGCGACCGGAAGATAACTTGCGGTGATCCCCATGGCGCGCCGATGCGCCGGCGCGTCCTTGACGATGGCGTAGCCGCAATCGTGAGGCGTTTGCAGCCATTTGTGCCCGTCGGCGCCCCATGAATCCGCAAGCTCCAGCCCGCGCGTGAGATGTGCGAATTCTGGAACCGCCGCCGCCCACAATCCAATCGCGCCATCGACGTGCAGCCACGCGTTCTTGGCCCGGCACGCCTCCGCAATCTCCGTAAACGGATCGAGCGCGCCAGAATTGATGTGCCCCGCTTGGGCGACAGCGATGATCGGCCCGTCGAGCTTTGCCATCGTGTCGGCGAAAGCGTCGGCGCGGATACGGCCTTGCGCGTCCACCGCGACGCGCACCACGCGCCCCGCGCCCAGGCCGAGATAACGCAGCGCGGAAAACACGGTCGAGTGTGCCTCATCGCCCAGAACCACATGAATAGGCGGCGCGCCAATCAAGCCATCGGCTTCCACGTCCCAACCGACGCGGCGCAACACTTCGCCGCGCGCGGCGGCCAAACATGTGAAGTTCGCCATGGTGCCGCCGGTGACGAAACCCACCGAACTTTCGCGCGGCAAATTCATCAACTCCACCAGCCAGCGCCCCGCGATCTCCTCGCACGCCGCGGCCGCCGGCGTCGCGAGGCTGTTGCCGCAATTTTGACCCCAGCCGCTGGTGAGCCAATCGGCGGCGAGACCCGCCGGCGCGCTCGCGCCGATCACCCAACCGAAAAAGCGCGGCCCCACCATGTTGGCCAGCCCGCCTTCCACCAGGCCTGCAAGCTCATCGATAACTTGCTCAACGGCGATTCCCTTGTCCGGTGCTGGGCGCGCGAACCGCGCGCGCATCTCGGCATAACTCGCCTCGGGCCGATGGAGTTCCGCACCGGCGCGAGCGCGATAGGCCGCCGCCCGGGCCGCCACATCACTCAACAGTACGCGCAATTGCTCTTCCGTCATGATCCCTCCGCATGCAGGCTGCGGTCTTTACGTGATGGCCTTCGCGGTTCAAGCTCGAAACTGATGCGATTATGCGCAATCTTCGTGCTGGTCTTGACTTTAGCGTTGGCCAGGCCGCTCGCCGCCGAGCCGCCGAGCGCGGCTGTGCGCCTCTACGCCGCTGGCCAATACCTCGCCGCCGCCGACAACGCCGCCAATGATGACTCCCCCGATAACCTCGCCTTCGCCGCGCGTGCGCTGCTGGCGGCGTGCATCACCGGCGCGGACCGCGACCAAACCGAACGCCTGCTCGACCGCGCCGAACGCTTCGCCCGCAATGCGCTCACACTCGATCCCGGCGCCATCGACGCCAGGCTGCAGCTTGCCCTGGTGTATGGTATGCGCGGGCGTCGCGCTTCACTCCCGGAGGCGCTCGCGCGCAATTATGCGCCGCGCGGGCGCAGACTGATCGAGGAAGCGCGCGCGCTGTCGCCAGAGGACGCGCGCGCCTACGCGCTGCTGGGTGCATGGCATCTGGAAGTGCTGCGCCGCGGCGGACGTGCCGGCGCGTTTGCCTACGGTGCGCGATTTTCGGATGGGCAAGCGGCGTTTGAACGCGCGCTTACCCTCGCGCCCACCGACCCAATGATACCGCTGCACTACGCCATAGCCCTGATCGAACTCGATGAACCCGCGCACGCAGCACGCGCGGCCGAACTTTTGGAGCTGACCGCAACGCTGCCGGCGCGCGACGCATTTGAAGAACACGCCCAGCAAGTCGCCGCCGCGGTGGCGCGTGTTTTGGCGCAACAAGGTCCACGCGCCGCGAGCACGTTGGCCGAGCGTCTCTCTCCCTAAAGTTGCGGTCGACAACCCTAACTCGCTTGTTCGTCGCGCGCCCAAGACGCCCTTTCCCTTATGGGTCGGGGCTCAACGGACAGCGTAGATGCGCGCTTGGACAACTTGCGCGCGGCGGCCACGTCCGTCAGCGCGGAAGAGCTTGACGCGGCGCGCTTCGGTTTTCACCGCGCTTTTCCGCGCAGATCGGCGAAGCGGCGTCTGCATTTCACGCAAATAGTTGCGCTTCTGGCGCTGGGCGTGGGGCTCTTCTGGGCGTTGCGCACAAGTCCGGCGGTAACGTTCGGCGCGCTGCATGCGGGAGCGTTGGCTCTATTCACGATTGCCATTCTGTGGCGTCTCGCCGCCGCCGCGAGCCTTGCGCCGGTCAAGTCGCGCCTAGCCCTGCCACCCACGTGGCCGACCTACACAATCCTGTGTCCACTCTATCACGAGGCCAATGTCGTTCCCGACCTAGTCGCCGCGATCGAGCGTCTCGACTATCCCAGGCACGCGCTCGACGTAAAACTGCTTATCGAGGGCGACGACCCCGATACACTCGCGGCGGCGCTCGCCGCGGCGGGCGCGGCTCACATTGAAGTCATCATCGTACCGGCGACGGCGCCGCGCACTAAGCCGAAAGCGCTCAATGCCGGCCTCCTGCGCGCGCGCGGCGATTATGTGGTCGTCTACGACGCCGAGGACCGGCCCCATCCCCAACAATTGCGCGCTGCGTTGGGCGCATTCGAGGATGGCGGCGAACGGCTCGCGTGCGTTCAAGCGCCGCTCGTGATCGACAATGCCGACGCCTCCTGGATCGCCCGCCAATTCGCCGCCGAATACGCGATTCAGTTCCGTGAGATCCTGCCCCTACTCGCCCGCCTTGACTTGCCGCTACCTTTGGGCGGATCGAGCAATCATTTCCGCACCGACGCTCTCACCACCGTCGGCGGGTGGGACAGTTTCAACGTCACCGAAGATGCGGATCTTGGCTATCGCTTTGCGCGCGAGGGATTTAACGCCGGCGTGATCGCGCACCCAACGTGGGAAGAAGCGCCCGTCACGTTCGGCGCATGGCTGGGCCAGCGCACGCGTTGGATCAAGGGCCACATGCAAACGTGGGCCGTGCTGATGCGCAATCCATTCCGCACCGCCCGCGAAATGGGGCTTGGCGCATTTGCGTCGATGCAATTGGTGCTCGCCGGTGGGATTATCGCGACCTTCGCACACGGCCCGTTGGCGTGCATCGTGCTAATTGCCGCCCTTTCGCCTTATGATTTGTTGGGGCCAGCCGATTTTACCTTGGCGCTGTTCGGGTACAGCGTGGCCGCATTCGCCGCGGTGACGGCCAGCGCGTTGTCGGGGAGCCTTAGCCACATTCGCGCCGCGCTCACAATGCCATTTTATTGGCCGTTGTCGTCACTTGCGGCAGCGCGCGCGCTGTTTGAATTTGCATTTCGACCGCACCATTGGGCCAAGACCGCACATGGCGTCTCCATCCGCGCCAAGGCGCCAACCCCCACGCCGCTCTCACCCTAACGCAACGTCGCGAGCAAAGCGCACATCGCCGCCACTTCCGCCTTGTCCTGGTTCCACGACACCACCAAGCGCGCTTCCCCTGAGCCCTCGGGGCCCCAATCATAGAATTCGGCGCCCGCCGCGCGCATTTTGCGCAACGCTTCAACTCCGGGCTTGATGAACACTTGGTTGGTTTCAACCGGCGCGGACACGAACGGGGCCGCAGCTTCACCCAAGAGCTGGGCTTGTGCATTGGCGCGCCGCGCCAGATTCAACCACAGCCCGCCGTCAAGATAAGCCAGCAATTGCGCCGCCGCGTAACGCCCCTTGCACATCAAGTGCCCGCCACGCTTGCGCCGTCGGGCGATTTCTTCCGCACGCACAAGATCAAACGTGACAATCGCCTCCGCGGCCAAGGCGCCGTTCTTGGTGGCGCCGAACGAAAGCAAATCCACACCGGCCCGCCAGGTGATGTCCGCGGGCGCGCAGCCAAGCGCGGCCACCGCATTGGCAAAACGCGCGCCGTCCACATGCAGAGCCAAGCCCGCGCGCCGGGCGATTTCACCCAAGGCCGCCACTTCCGCGGGGCGATAAGCCGCGCCGCGCTCGCTGGCCTGCGAAATCGACACCGCCGCCGGCTTGACCGAGTGAATGCCACGCGCATTGAAGGCAATCGCCTCTTCGAGCGCTTCGGGCGCTATTTTCGCGTCGCGACCATCTACCAAGACCAGCTTGGCGCCGCCTGAGTAGAATTCAGGGGCGCCGCCCTCGTCACACTCGATGTGCGCCTCGCGGTGGCACAGCACCGCACCCCACGGCGGAACAGCGCTCGCCAACGCAATCGAATTGGCGGCGGTGCCCGTAGCTACCGTGAACACACGCACCTCGCGCTCAAACACTTCGCCGAACGCGCCATCCAGCCGCCGCGACCAGGCATCGTCGCCATAAGCGAGCGCCGGCTTTTCATTTACAGCGCTTAACGCGGCGAGAATTTCCGGCGCGGCTGTCGCTGTATTGTCGGATAGAAAATTCATTCCCTCTTTACCTCGCGCCGCAGATCGCAAGCTCTTGTTCATGTCTTACCCAAAAATGTGCCAATACAATACGATCCAAGCAGTTTGAACAACGCTTGCTTTACGCAACCGCGCTAAATCCGAAGTGACGTTAGTCATCGGGGCGCGCCGTGCAAGATTTCATCAACCATGCCGCGCTGGAACGCGCCGCCGCCTACGCCCTCTCCAGCGCGCGCTCGCGCTATTTCCTAATCGGTTTGATGTCTGCGGCGATCTTGGTCGCGGCAGGCGCGGCGCTCGCGGCGATCTGGCTTGGGCTGGCGCTTCTGGTCGACATCGCGCGCAATGCCTTGGCCGCCCAAATCGGCAAATTGCCTGCGCAACACGCTGACGCCGCCGGGCTCGCACTCGACATCACTGGCGCGGCCAGTCTTGCCGTGGCGCCCGCGATCGTGTGGTACGCACGCGTTGATATGAGTTCGGCCCTGGCGGCAATCATGCTCAGCGCCCTGGTGGCGCACGCTGCCTTCAACACGCAATACGGACGCCGGCGCACCCTCGCCGCATGCGCGCCTTTCGGCTTTGTCGCGCTCCTGTTTGCACTCAACACTTTGACTGTCGGCGGTTTCGCTGTTGCGCTGATGGCCATGGCTTGCGGCGGCTATGTGCTGATCGGCGCCTTGCATCAAGTTAACCGCATTGCGGAAGCGCGGCGTCAAGACGCCGAATGGGTGCGCCAACTCAACATGGGCTTTGGAGGCGCGCCATCGGCCGCGTGGGAGATTGACTACGAGCGCGGCAGGATCGTTGGCGGAGACGCACTCGCCGCCCTGATTGGACGACCGGTTTCATATCGTTCTGTGGTCGACAGCGCATGCTATGCGGTGCCGGGCGATCGCGCCTTGGCGCATACAATATTCACGCCGGGCGCAGGCCCCATGCGCCAGGTTGCGATCGAGCATGATGTCTTGCGGCCCGATGGAACGTCCCTACGCGTGCGCCACCAAGGCGTCGTGCGCACCAATCCGGACGGCGCCGCGGCGCGGCTGTCGTGTGTCACACATTTGAGCCACGGCGAGGCCACCGCTGCGCAATCGCTGCCGACCCAGCACATCGCCTGCGCTCTGGAGGCACAGGCCGAATTGCTCAAGACGCTCCGCAATGAAATTTCCACGCCGCTGCGGGCGGAGCTCGTTCCAGCCGATGCCAACGCCTCGCTCGACGACATGCTGCGGGCCCTCGCCTCCGGCCAAATCGCGACCGAGGAAGGCGTGAATGCGCTGGCGCGCGTACGTCACGAGGCGGAAGCCGCTAACCTCGCCAAATCACAGTTTCTGGCGAATATGAGCCACGAATTGCGCACCCCGCTGAACGCGGTGATCGGCTACACGGAAATCCTGCAGGAAGACGCCGAGGACAAAGGCGACGCGGCGGCGTTGCAAGACCTCAACCGCATCCTCACGGCGGCTAAGCATCTGCTCTCCTTGATCAACGAGATTCTTGATCTCTCCAAAATCGAGGCCGGCCGCATGGATGTAACCTCGGCGCCATTCGGCCCTCGCGAATTGCTTGGCGATCTGATCGAAACGATGCGCCCGCTCGCAGAGCAGAACGCCAATGTCATCACCCTTGCCGGCGAAGCCTCAGAGAGCGTGGCCACAACCGACGCGACGAAATTGCGTCAGTGCGTTCTCAACCTGTTGTCCAACGCCTGCAAATTCACCCACGAGGGCGAGATCGACGTCCTGTTTGAGCGTCGGCCTCACAATGGTGTCGCCCAGCTCTTCATCAGCGTCCGCGACACCGGCATCGGTATGTCGCCCGAGCATATGTCGCGGCTGTTCCAGCCCTTTGTTCAAGCCGACCCTTCGATCACGCAGCGTTACGGAGGCACCGGCCTTGGCCTCACAATAACGCGCCGGCTCGCGCAATTGCTGGGCGGGGAAGTGGGCGTCCAAAGCACGCTCGGTAAAGGCTCGGTCTTCACCCTCAACATTCCACTCGACTTTGCCGATGCGGCAAGCGCGCTCGGCGCGGCTGCGCGGATCGACGCGTTGCAGGGCCCAGAGGATGGCCCCCTCGTGATCGTGATCGAGGACGAGGCCGATGCGCGCGAGCTTGCCGCGCGAGCGCTCACGCGCGCGGGGTTTCAAGTGCAAGGCGTCGGCGGCGGCGAAGCGGGCCTTGCTTTGGTTCGCGCCAAAACGCCTGCCTTGGTGTTGCTCGACATCTTCCTGCCCGATCGCTCGGGCTGGCGAGTCCTGCAAAGCCTGAAGCATGATCCCAAGACCCAGGACATCCCCGTCGTCGTGCTGTCGGTCAACGAGGATCGCGCCCACGCCCTCTCGCTCGGCGCTGCCGAACACATCGTCAAACCCGCCGAACGCGACGTGCTGGCCGCGACAGTGATGCGCTATGCGCGCCAGCGCGCCCACAAGGGGAGTGCGAACCCCGCCACGGTGTCGCCGATCGCCAAGCAACGTTAAGCGCGCCGCACCAAATCCTCGAAGGTCTTGAGCACCTCATTTGCCGCCGCGACACGCGCGCGTTTTGTCTTGCCGCAATGGCGATCAAACTTGCCCTCAAGCAGCAGCGTCGAGAGACCGTGAGCAAACGACCATGCGGTCAGCACCAATGAGGAAGCCCCGCCAGCGCGCCGTTTTCCCGCGGGCAATCCCTCCACCACGGAAACCAAAACCTCGAACGCGGCCTGCGCGCACGCGTGAGCCTCGTCGTGGCGTTCGGCGCGCACGAGCTCTGAGCGAAACATCAATTTGAAATGGGCCGGATGATCCAGCGCGAAACCAACGTAAGCCTTGCCAATCGCGGTTAGCCGCGCCGATGCGTCATCGCTTCTGCGCAGCGCGTCCGCCATGTCGTCCCGGAGGCGCGTAAAGCCCTCGGCCACCAGTTCTGCGAGGATCGCCTCGCGGTCCTGGAAATGATGATAGGGCGCCTGGTGGCTCACCCCGGCGCGCCGCGCCACTTCGCGCATGGAAAACGATTCCAGCCCCTCGGTGGCTATTAAATCGAGGCTGGCGTTGAGCAATGTGCGGCGCAGGTCCGCACTGGATTTCGACGAGACCGGCTTCACCTGGCGCTTTTCACAAAAACCACATCATTCGCATCGTATTGCTTATCGTACCGAGCACTTGACACTGTCAATGTGAGCCCGGAAACTGTCATGTGAAATCGGTCGTGGAGTCTTTCGTGCCGGGCAGAAGCCTTTTCGCCGCCGCATGCATCGCCGCGGCGACCCTGCTCTCGGGCTGCGGCGCGCGCACCGAGCGCGACCCAGCTGAAACTAGCCAGGGGCCGTTGGTTGAAGTTGTAGCGGCGACGCCCGCGTCCGCGCTTGGAGCGATCCGCGCAAGCGGGCTTGTGGGTTATAAACGCGAACCGCAATTGGCGTTCGCCGCCCCTGGCGTGGTGGGGGCGATCTTTGTGGATTCCGGCGACGTGGTGCGGCGCGGTCAACGGCTCGCAACATTGCGGCGCACCAGTGTTGGCGCCAATGTCGACGAAGCCGCCCTCGCCCGCGCCAACGCCGAGCGTGACCTCGCGCGTACGCAGGCGCTGTTTGACCAAGGCTTCGTGTCGCAGGCGCGCCTGGACGATGCCCGCCTCGCCGTCGAGCGCGCGCGCGATTCTTCAGTGCTGACAGCGCCGAGCAACGGCGTCATCCTACGCCGCGCCGCCGAGCCCGCCCAGACGGTGCCAGCCGGCGCGCCAATCCTGGTGTTCGGCGAGACCGGATCGGGCATTGTCGTGCGCGCGCCGGTCGCCTCGCCGGACGCCGCGCGCATTCATGTCGGCGACGCGGTTGTCGTGCGCGTGGGTGGCGGCGAGGCTAGGCAAGGCCGCGTCGCCCGCATCGGCGCGAAGGGCAACGAGGGCACAGGCGCCTTTGAGGTCGAGGTCGAAATCGCCGCGCCGACGGGCCTGCGCAGCGGCATGGTGGCGGAGGTGCAGATCGCCGCCGCCGTCAGCGCCACAGTATCCGCGGTCTTGATTGTTCCGCCACTCTCCCTGCTCGACGCGCGCGCCGACCAGGGCGTTGTTTTCGTGATCGACGAAAACAATATCGCCCGCCGCCGGGCGGTGCGCACCGTGGGCATAACCCAAGACGGCGTGCTTATCGCAGAAGGCATCGCGGCGGGCGAACGTGTGGTCGCCGCCGGCGCCGCCTATGTGCGCGACGGCGAAAGCGTTCGCGTGGCTGCGCCCTAATGCAAGCGATCACGCGCTTCTTCATCGATCGCTGGCAATTCACGGCAATCCTGTTTGCGCTTCTGATCGCCCTGGGGCTGGGCGCGATCGCGGCGATTCCCAAGTCCGAAGATCCGATCGTGGAATTTCCAGGCGTGGCCATCGCCATCGTCTTGCCAGGCGCCGACGCTGAACAGATGGAGCGCCTGGTCGCGATTCCGATCGAGGACGCGCTCAATTCCATCGAGGACATTCGCGAAATCCGATCCTCCAGCAGAGCCGGCCTCGCCGTGGTTTCGGTGGAGTTCGCCTGGGGCGTCGATCCGCAAGAGAAATTCGGCGAGGTAGTGCGCGAATTGAATGTCGTGCGCCCGAGCCTGCCCGATGGCATTGTGTCGTTGCGTCCCCGTCGCTTCAGCCCAGCGCAAGCCAGCGTCGTGCAAGTGGCGCTGACCAGCGAAGACGCGCCGTTCCGGCAAATGGAATCCTACGCCACCGCGCTGCGGGACTCCATCGAGCGCGCGCCTGGCATACAACAGGCCGAAGTGTGGGGCGCGCCGCCGACGGAGGTACGCGTCGCGGCCAATCTTGACCGCCTCGCCGCCTATCGTTTGCCGCTCACGGCGGTCGCCGAGGCGCTGCAACGCGAAGGCGGGGATGCGCCGATTGGCGCGGTGGAAGCGGGCGGACGCCGCTTCAATCTCCAAGCTTCCGGCTCGTTCAACAGTCTCGACGAAATCCGGGGCGTGGCCTTGCGCGCGGGCGGCGGATCCGTGCTGACCGTCGGCGATGTCGCGGAGGTTTCCTGGGCGAACGGCGAGCGCGCGCACCTCACCCGCTATAACGGCCAACGCGCGCTGTTTGTAAGCGCGACAGCAAGGCTAGGCGAATCCATCTTTGACGTGATCGGCGGCGTGCGCGGACGCATCGACGCGTTCGAGGCGTCTTTGCCGGCCAACATCACACTCCATCGCGGCTTCGACCAATCCGAAACCGTCAAGCACAGGCTCAGCAGCCTTGGCCGCGACTTCGGCATCGCGCTCTTGATGGTGTTGTTGACGTTGCTGCCGCTTGGCTTTCGCGCTTCGATCGTGGTGATGGTGTCGGTGCCGCTGTCGTTGGCCATTGGCGTGGTTGCGCTGCATGCGCTCGGCTACTCGCTCAATCAGCTTTCCATAGCCGGCTTCGTCCTGGCGCTTGGGCTCTTGGTGGACGATTCCATCGTCGTCACCGAGAACATCGCCCGCCGTTTGCGAGAAGGGCTCGCCCCGCGCGAGGCAGCCATTGCCGGGGTCGCGGAAATAAACATCGCTGTCATTGGATGCACCGCGACGCTATTGCTCGCGTTCGTGCCAATCATGGCGTTGCCGGAAGCGGCGGGCGCGTTCGTGCGCTCACTGCCGCTCGCCGTGGTGGCGACCATTACAGCTTCGCTGGTGGTGTCGCTCACCATTATCCCCTTCCTGGCGAGCCGGATGTTGCCGCGCGCGTCGCAAGGAAAATCGAACGTGCTGCTCGACAGCGTCATGGGCGCGATCCACGGCATTTATCGCCCCGCCCTGCATTTCGCGCTCGGTCACCCACGCAGGACAGTCATGATCGGCCTTGCCGCGTTCGTGCTTTCGCTTGGGCTCGTGCCGCAATTGGGCTTCAGCCTGTTTCCAGAAAACGACAGCCCCTATTTCCTGGTCGATATCGAGACGCCCCAAGGCACGGCGGTTGCGCAAACCGATCGCGCCGTGCGCTTTGTCGAAGGCGTTCTTTCCGAATACCCGGAACTTGAATGGCGCTTCGCCAATGCCGGGCGCGGCAACCCGCAGATCTTCTACAACGAGATCCCGCCTGAGCAGATTTCCAATGTCGGCCAAGTCTATGCGCGCTTCCGAGAATGGCGCCGCCGCGAAGGAATGGCGACAATCGAGGCCATCCGCGCCCGACTCGACCAATTTCCCAGCGCCCGCATCAATCTCAGGCGCTTCACGAACGGCCCCCCAATTGAAGCGCCAATCGCGGTGCGCATCAGCGGCGCTGATCTTGCCGCCATCGGCGAAATCGCCGCCGAAGTCGAGCGCATCATACGCGAAACCCCTGGCGCGCGTGACATTTCCAATTCCGCGGCCGAACATTTGATCGATCTGGATCTCAACATCAACGAAGCCGAAGCAGCGCTGCGCGGCGTGCCTGCAGGCGCCATCGATCAAACCTTGCGCATCTCCATCGCGGGATTGCCGGTTGCGCAGTTTCGCGATCCCGCCGGCGACGGCTTTCCCGTAGTACTGCGCGCGCCCCGCGAAGACACGTTGCCGCTGTCGGCGCTCGATGGTGTGTTCATCTGGACCGGCAGCGGCGCCGCCATGCCGCTCGCCGAAATCACGCGGCCTCGGCTTGAAAGCGGCCCCGCCTCTATTGACCGCGTGCAGCGCGAGCGGACAGCGACCGTGCGCGCCTACACGCGGACTGGACACCTTATCAGTGACGTCACCGCCGACGTTGCGGCGCGGCTGGAAGGACTACGCTTGCCGCCCGGCTATTCCATCGAATTCGGCGGCACAGCCGAAGCTCAGCAACGCAGCTTCAGCGGGCTCGGCCCCGCGATCTTGGTGGCGATCTTCGGCGTACTTGCTGTTTTGCTGCTGGAGTTTGGCACGTTCGCGGTGACCGCCGTCGTCGCCTTCGTCATCCCGTTCGGCATCATGGGCGGTCTGATCGCGCTTTGGATTGGCGGAGAATCGCTTTCATTCACCGCCATCATCGGCTTCATCGCCCTGATCGGCATCGAGATCAAAAACTCGATTCTGCTGGTGGAGTTCGCCAACCAGATGCGCGCGCGCGGCGCGCCGCTGCTTGAGGCCATTGAGCGCGCGGGTGAGGTGCGCTTCCTGCCGGTGCTACTCACCAGCGCCACCGCCATCGGCGGCATGACGCCGCTGCTGCTGGAGGATTCGCCGCTCTTCTCGCCAATCGCCATGGTGCTGATCGGCGGCTTGATCAGCTCGACGCTGGTCGCGCGCATCGTGACGCCGGCCATGTACCTCCTGCTCGCGCCGAAAACGGCCAGCGATGAGGCCACCGCTTGAGGTCGCTTCGTTTTCTTGCGGCGCCAGCACTAATTTCAGCTGGATTGTGAATACCCGAGCACGCGCACAGGCGCCGCCGCCAGGCGTTCGAACAAGCGCCGTCGCCGCACCAACGGCCACCAATCATAAAGGAAAATCTCGATCGGCCGCCAATTCGCCACCCAGCCAAGAATGATCAGCCCTTCGGAGAAAAACCGCGCCGTCGGCCCCTCGCCGAGCGCACTTGACACAAGCCGCCCGCCAAGAACCCCCAACCCAAGCACGCCGAGGCCAATCATGAGCGATACGCGGCCAATACGGATCAATTCGTGGAGATCGCCACGCACCCGCTCCGCGCGGTAGTTAAAGTGGCGAGCAATCGCGTCCGCCAGCGCGGGCGCCTGCGGCCCGCGCGCCTCCGCTTCCGGGACATGCACAATGAGGCTCAGCGCCAGCGCCTCCGGCATCTCCCGCGCCCACCCGACAATAAAATCCTCGGCGCTCTTCGAGAGATCGCGCGAGGGCATTGGAAATGGATCAAACGGATCGAACAGGTCAGCGATCTTTTCGAGGCGCAGCTCAATCGTTGCTCGATCCCTGGTCATGCCGATGCACTCACTCATTCACTCACGGCAATTCACCGGAGGCCACAGGTCCGCACGGTGGCGGATGCGCGCTGCGCCGCCGCTGAACTAACGCCAGCGTCGAGCATACGCACAAGGCGCTCGTCGCGACCGTAAATATCGTTCGCATAGTGCACGACACCCTCCGCATCGGCGCGGGCGGTGAGGTAGAGCACATGGATGGGTAGAGGTTGGGGCAATTGAACCACCAGCGTTTGCCCTTCGGCAATAGCGCCTTCCAGCGCCAGCGTATCCCACGCCGCGTCCGCCAGCACGGTTTGCGCCAAGTCCACGGGCTCGGCGACGCGGATGCAGCCATGGCTCAGCGCGCGGTCTTCGCGTGCGAACAGGCCTCTCGACGGCGTGTCATGAAGAAAGACGGCGTAGGGGTTCGGCAGATCAAAGCGCAGCCGCCCCAGCGCGTTGCCCGGGCCCGGGCGTTGACGCAAAGCATACGGAAACGGCCTCGCCCGCCAATCCACGGCGGCGGGGTCGATTGTTCTCCCCTGCGCATCGACAACATCAAACCCTTCGCGGGCAGCCGCGTTCGGGTCACGCCGAAAGCGCGGCAAGAGTTCGCCCACCGCAATGCTCGCGGGCGGCGTCCAGCTCGGGTTGAGGGTGATCGACTGCACCTCGGCGACAAAGCTTGGCGTTGGCGTGGAACGGGCACCGACAATAATGGCGTGCGAGGCGACGACGACGCCCTCTTCCCGAACGCTCAGCTCGAAGAATGGCGACAGCACCTCGAGACGCCGCGCCGGCCAAGTGCGCGGCATCCATCGCAAGCGTTCAAGGTTTGCCCGCAGCCGCGTCGCGCGCACATCCCGCGACAGGCCGGATACGTCCGCAGTGTCCCCGGCGGCGACGCGCCCCAATTCCGCAACCAAAGCTGCATAATCCGGCGTGGCCGGCAGCAGGGCCAACAAAACGTCCCGCGGGCTCGCGCCGGCCGCGACACCCACACGCAAAGCGTCCAGATCGGGCGGGGACGGGCGCTCAATGCGCCATTCAGCGTCGGCCAGCGCGGGATCAAGAGCGCCCATTGCAAAGACGAGCGCCAAACGGTCAAACAGCACATCGGCGGCTTCGTCCAACTGACGCGCGCCAACCGCATCTCGTCGCGACAAGATATCCAGCCGATCCAATTCGGCGATTGCGGCGCTCTCGGCGGTGAGACCATGCTCGCCTGCCCCCACGGCGACTGCGCGCAGCTCGGCCAAGTTCGGCGCTGACCAGACGCGCGCAGGCGCCTCGATTTGCGGTGGCGGCGACTCTGGCGGGCGAACCGCGCAGGCGCCGAGCACCGCACCGAGCAGCACAAGCGGTATCGCCGCACGCCGCAACGCTGCGAAAGCGGCTTGGCGGAGCGCCGATCTCTTCTTAGTCTGCGTACATGGTGACACGGCGTTCACTCCTGGCCGCTGGCGCGGGATTGGCAGGCTCGGCATTGGCGATGAGCCAGGCCCATGGGCAAGCGGCGAGCGGGCGCACCCTCAATTTCTACAATTTGCATACGGGCGAAACGCTGAGCGCCGATTATTGGCAAGGCGGCGCCTATGCGCCCGACGCGCTGGCGGCGATCGACCATGTCCTGCGCGACCACCGCACGGGAGATGTGCACCCCATCGACCCGCGCCTGCTCGATCTGCTGCATGACTTGTCGGCGGCGCTCGAAGCGCGGGACCCGTTTCAGGTGATCTCCGGATACCGCTCGCCGCGATCGAACGCTGCTCTCGCCGACGCCAGTTCGGGCGTCGCGCGCGGCAGCCTGCATATGCAGGGCATGGCAATCGATGTCGCTCTCGCGTACGCGCCATTGCCATCCTTGCGGCAGGCCGCGCTCGATCTGGGCCGCGGCGGCGTCGGCTATTACCCAGACCCGGGTTTCGTTCACGTCGATGTCGGGCGTGTGCGGCGCTGGTAAGGCCGCGGCGCCTTGCGCCCGCTTTGATCCATCTCACACCTCCCTTGCCTTCCGCAGGTGCGCGTCGATCTCATCGACCGAAGCCTTCACGTAGTCCTTGACCAGCACTTGCCCCAGGCGCTGCAGCGCGACTTCCGACAGGTGCTCGCGCAATATGCCCAGAGGGCGCGGCGGTGCGCAGAGGACCAGCGACTTGAAATGCCCTGTTTCAGCGGCGGCGCTGACGGCTGCGGCAATGTCCTTGAGAAATTTTTCCTCCTGCGCGTCACGCGGATATTGGCGCGGCTCTATGTTATGGCGCGCCGGGCCCATGCGGTCATGCACGCGCGGCAATCGCTCGCGCGGGTGCTCGGGCGGCTGCGCGTGCGAGGCGAGATCCAATCGCTCCACGAGCCTGGCGCTCTGCTTCTCGGATTCGAAGAAGCGCGCGGCGCCGCCATCGGCCACGACCACCCATATCGGACCCTTCATCATACGTTCGCCTCCGCTTCTGAAGCAGCATCGCCTGGCCGAGCGCAGCCGCCTTGATCCGGCGCAAGGCGCGGCCCCGGCAGACCCGTGAGTTAGCTGTTCCAAAACTCGAAGCAGGCCCCACAAGCCGTCCATGGAGGCGCGCGCGTGCAGCCAAGCCTCCATCAAGGACCCGCTTCGTTCTCTTGCGGCCTCCAGCCAATCTCTTAAGCAGCACCAACATTGCGGGCGTAGTTCAGAGGTAGAACGTCAGCTTCCCAAGCTGAATGTCGGGGGTTCGATTCCCCCCGCCCGCTCCAACAATTGCAAGCGCTTGCGAACACCGAGACGTCGAGAGCCTGGAAGAAGCACCTTCCAGCGCGCCTCGGGTGGAACCCAGAACACTTGCCCGCCAAATACTCTTATGGGTCCTCCGCATCAGCGTGCGGCTCGGCCGCCAGCTCAGCGTGCCGCGTCTCGAATGCTTGGAGATGTACTTGAGGAAGGCGTTGTTGGACATGCTTGGCGTGTTCGCCGAGTAACGGTGTCGGTTCGGTGGGCTCTGTGGTCGAGGACTGAACAGGCTGGAAGGGGCGGTTGATCAGCCGCTGGGCGCGCCATCCCGTCGTCAGGCAGGAGCTCGTCGAAGCCGGTCACTCGTGCCTCGGTGCTTGCTGGTGGAGCAAGTGCTTGCGAACCTTTCCGACGGCGGTACGCGGCAGGTCATCGACAAGGACGAAAGTTTTGGGAACCTTGTAGGCGGCAAGATGCGCGCGGCAATGTTGTTCCAGCTCCGCCGAGTCAGGCAGGGGCGCTTCGGGGCGTGCGAGCACGAAGGCGCAACCCACTTCTCCCCATTTGAGGTCGGCGATGGCGATGATCGCGGCTTCCAGCACGCCGGGATGGCGCGCGAGCACGTTTTCGACCTCGGCGGGATAAACATTTTCGCCGCCCGAGATGTACATCTCCTTGATCCGCCCGGCGACGTAATAGCAACCCGAATCGTCGGCGCTGCCCAGATCGCCGCTCTTGAGCCAGCCATCGGCGGTGAACGCGCTGGCGGTTTCTTCCGGCCTGTTCCAATAGCCAGGCGTGAGACCGGGCCCACGCATCCAAATCTCGCCGATCTCGCCGGCGCCAACTTCGCGGCCTTGCAGGTCGATGATGCGCGCTTCCAGCAGCATTTGCGGCTTACCCACCGAACCGATGTGCGCAAGCGCATCTTCGGGCGCGGCGACGAACGCGGTGGGGCCGGTTTCGGTCATGCCATAGCCGTTGCACACGCGCACGCCCTTGGCGGCGTAACGCTTGACCAGAGCATCCGGCAAAGGCGAGCCGCCGCAGCCCCAGGCGCGCACGCGCGAAAGGTCAGTTTCCTCGAAGTGCGGGTGCAGCGCCAGCTGCTGGTATATTGCGGGCACCGCGAACACCACATCGAGCCGCGCCATCAGCGCAAGCGCGCGCTCAACATCAGACCCCGCCAGCACCGATACGGTCCCGCCGGCGATGAGCGTCGGCAAGGTCACCAATTGAATGCCGGCACTGTGGAACAACGGCAGAAAGTTGAGTGTGCGATCGCCGCCGCGCACGCCGAACGCCTGGGCGACGTGAAACGCGTTCACCGCCGCCATCTGGAAGGTCTGGATCACGGCTTTCGGTTGGCCGGTGGTTCCCGATGTGTAGAGCAGCGACCAAATCGCCTCGCCGGGCCAGCGCGCGTCGGTGCGAAGAGGCGAGGCGCACGCCAGCAGCGACTCGTAACCGTACGGACCGCCCTCGCCGGCAGCTGTGGCGCCGGCCGGCGAGGGCGCCGGCGGTCCAAGGGGATCCAGCGCGACAAGCGTTAAATGCTGGCGCCGCGACGCCAGCGCGGTCTCCGCGTCTTCACAGCCAAACAACAACACTTTTGGCGTGCAATCGTCTAGCAATGGCGCGAGTTCCGCCGTCGGCGCGCGCCAATTCAACGGCACGAGGATGGCGCCTAGCTTGGCGCATGCGAATAAGATTTCGAAAAATTCAATGCGATTGCGGCAAAGGACGGCGACGCGATCTTCGCGCCCAACGCCGAGCCCAGCGAGGACGTCAGCGCAGTGCGCGACGCGATCCTCCAGTTGCGCGTAGCTGAGCGTGCGCCCGCTCAGCACATCTTCGAACGCTATGCGATCGGGCGTGAGCGCCGCGCGTTTTGCAGTGACATCGATGAGGTCGAAACCCATGGCTCCTTCCAATTTTCACGCGCGCCCTCTAGGGCGCGTCATCCAGGGGGGCGTCGCGCTTCTTGGCTCGGGGCGCGAGCCCATTGATCATCAAATCCGACGCTGCATCGGCGATCGCTTCGATGTCAGCATCGTCCTGCCAAATTCCGTAGCGAAGCCCGAGAAACGTCGACGCGCCCATCAGCGCCCACACCCGCGCTTCAGCGTCGCCCTTGCTGATTTCGCCGCGCGCCGCGGCCCGGCTCAATTGTTGGCGATAGCCTTCGGAGAAGGCGCGGTAATACTCCCGGTAGGCTTCCGGCGCGACGAATTGCGCCTCCATGACGACGCGATAGAGCGACTTGTGGGTGCGCACGAATTGCAAATAGGCGCGGATGCCGAGGCGTTCGGCCTCGATGCGGTTGGGCGCATCCTTGACGCTTTCGCTCAAGGCGTGGCGGGTACGCGCGCCCATGTCGGCGACCAGCGCCCGGAACACCTCTTCCTTGCTCTTGAAGTAGACGTAGAAGGTGCCCAGCCCCACCCCGGCGCGCCGGGTAATGTGGCTGATGGCGGTGTCGTGGTAGCCGGCTGCGCCGAATTCTTCCCCGGCGGCGTCCAAGAGCTTTCGCAGCGTCCGCCGGCCCCGCTCGGTTTTGGGGCCGGATTTGTGGCCGGCTGGGTCAGTGGCCACCCCCTCTACCGAATATGAATGTTGACTCATGTTTCATGTATCCAGTATGGGAATTGTTAAGACAAGTTAAAACCGGTCCGAGAACCGGGTTGACTAGGGGGAAGTCCGGTTATGCCGGTGTGCGTTTTGCCAGATGGGGCGCTCATGTCCTACGCCGACGACGGCGCGGGCGCACCCATCCTTCTGGTCCATGGCTGGTCGGCTCATGGCGGATTCTTCGAGAACCTGGCCCAGCGCCTGGGGCGATCCCATCGCGTGCTGACACTGACCCTGCGTGCGCATCCCGGCTCCGCTCAAGGCAGCGCGCCACTCACCATTGATACGCTCGCCGACGACATCGCGCATTTCGTTGCGGGGCTCGACCTGCGAGACACGGTCGCGCTCGGCTGGTCCATGGGAGCGATGGCGCTATGGGCCGCCATGCCGCGGATCGGCCCGCGAATAACGGCGCTGGTCGTGGAAGACATGGGCGCGACACTCGTCAATGACGCGGCTTGGTCGGGTGGGCTGGCGGGCGGATATCAGCAAAGCGATGTCGCGGCGACGCTGGCCGACGCGCGCACCGACTGGCCCGCGCATGTAGCGCGCTTCGCGCCAAAGATGTTTGCGCCCTCGGTGCGCCGAGAAAAACCAGATCTTGTCGCCTGGGCCACGCGTGAAATGTCCGCGGCGAATTCCGAAGCGATGGCGTGCTTTTGGGCTTCGATGGCCAGCCAAGATTTCCGTACCGCGCTTAAGGCGATCAAAGCGCCGATGCTCGTGGTTCATGGCGCGGCGAGCCTCATTTATTCCGAGCGTGCGACGCAATTTGTCGCCAGCGCAGCCCCCAATTGCGAGCACGTCGTCATTTCCGGCGCCGGCCACGTGCCACACCTAGAAGCGCCGGATGCATTTTTTCACCATGTCGAAGCTTTCGTCCGCACAACGCGGCGGCCCGAACTCAAGAGCGGAGGAGTAAAGTCATGAAGCGGTTTGGCGATCCAGCGCGGTTAGCGTTGTTACTGGCGAGTGTTTGCGCGGCGCCGTTCGCGCTCTGCGCGCCGGCTTTGGCGCAAGAAGCGGTGGCCAGCGACGATGAAATCGTCGTCACCGCACGGCGGCGCGAGGAAAGCTTGCAGGACGTGCCGATTTCGATGTCGGTGCTGAACGCCGAGACGCTCGACCAGCGCGGGGCCGAGAACATCACCGTGCTGCAGGAAGTAACGCCCAACGCCACCATCCAAACCGCGCGCGGCTCCAACTCGACGCTGATCGGTTTTATCCGCGGCGTCGGCCAGCAGGACCCGCTTTGGGGTTTCGAACCCGGCGTCGGGCTTTATGTCGATGATGTCTATGTCGCCCGCCCGCAAGGCGCTGTGCTCGACATTTTCGACATCGAGCGCATCGAAGTATTGCGCGGCCCCCAAGGCACGCTGTACGGGCGCAACACAATCGGCGGCGCGATCAAATACGTAACCCGTCGCCTCGACCCGGCTGAAGCGCACTTAACCGCACGTTTCAATCTCGGATCCTATAATCAATCCGATGTTGTTCTCACTGGATCGGCTCCGCTCTCGGACACGCTGGTGATCGGCGGCGCGCTCGGGCTATATGTACGCGACGGCTACGGCGAGAACCTCAACACCGGCGCTCAGCACTACGATAAGGACGTCGACGCCTTCCGCCTCAGCGCCGAGTGGACCCCGTCCGACGATTTCTTTTTCCGCCTTTCCGCCGATTATGTCGCGGATGATTCCAATCCCCGTCACGGCCACCGCGAGCAGCCGAACGGCATCAATCCTGTCTTCACGCCTCCCGCCAACGTCTATGACACCAATGCTGGCTCGGGAGATTCTAACGAGGTGTGGACCAGCGGCTATTCCCTGCTCGGCCAATGGAACATCAATGAAAATCTGACTTTCAAGTCGATCACCGCGGCGCGCGAAGGCGAAACCATCGGAACGATTGATTTCGACAACACACCAGGCCCGGTGCTCGACATCCCCGCTTATTATAAGGACGACCAATTATCGCAGGAATTCCAGCTGCTGTTCGACTACGATCGGCTGCAGGGCGTCGCCGGCTTGTATTTCCTCGACGCTCATGCGGAGGGCGCGTTCGACACCGTGCTCGGGCTCGCCAATTTGACGATCTTCACCACCGGCAGCGTCGACACCACCTCATACGCCGCGTTTGCCGATGTGAGTTTCGATATTCTTGAAAATCTGGCGCTCTCCGTCGGCGGCCGCTGGACCAGTGACGAGCGCACCGGCACGGTGCTGCGTCAGAATTACACTGGTATTCGCACGCCCTTCTTTGGCAATCCAGCGGCAATTCCCGGTCTGTTGCGCTCGAACTATACCAATAGCGCTACGTTCGAGGAATTCACACCGCGCGCCTCGCTCACTTGGGAGCCGAGCGATGCACTCACGATCTACACCTCCTTTGGCCGCGGCTATAAATCAGGCGGTTTCGATATGCGCGGCGACGTGGTGCTGACGCCGGCCACGGTTAATGGCTACGCTCCAGAATTCGTCGATGCCTACGAACTCGGCTTCCATTCCAACTTGTTTGACGGGCGCGCGCGTATTTCTGGCGACGTGTTTTATTCCGACTATCAGGACGTGCAGATCACCCGCCAGGAGCCCACAGTCGCTGGCTCCATCGCGAGCTTCGTCGATAATGCCGCCGCCGCGACGATTAAGGGCGCCGAACTGGAAGGCACAGTGTTTTTGACCGACAATTTCAACGCGGTGTTTGCGGTCGGCTATGTTGACACCGCCTTCGGGGAATACCTGTCGAATACGGTCGTGGCGAACCCGGCGCCGCCGCCGGCGACCATCGTCGTGCCGGTCGACCTCTCGGCCATTGCCGACATCCAAAACACGCCGGAATGGACGGGCTCGTTGGCGTTCAACTACACTATCTCGCTTGGCGAGGGGGGGGAGATTGTCATCACGCCATCGGCCTCCTATCGCGGCGCCGCGCGGCTGTTCGAACTCGCCACGCCCGGGCTCGATCCGGGGGCGTACACGCTCTACAACGCCTCGGTCACATGGACTTCCGAGAATGATCGCTTTCGCCTCGGGCTCCACGGTCGCAATCTAAGCGATGAGCAGTATCGTGTCGGCGGCTACAACTTCCCCGGCGCGCTGTTCGGAAATTCCATCATCGGCTTTTATGGGCCGCCGCAAACGGTGACTGCATCCGTCGAAGTCCGCTTCTAAACTTCTCCCCCTCGGCGGCGGCGCGTCACTCACGCGTCGCCGCATTTGTTTTTGGCGCTCCATGACAGCAGCAGCTACCTCCGAGCCGCGCGCAAGCACGCACCGCTATCTGGCGCTAGCGCTGTTATTCCTGGTCTATGCCTTCAACTTCATCGACCGCCAGATTCTCGGCATCTTGGTTCCGGCGATCAAAGCCGATCTGCATTTTACCGACACTGAACTCGGTTGGCTGGGCGGGCCGGCGTTCGCGGTTTTCTACACCGCGCTTGGCGTGCCGATCGCCTGGCTCGCCGACCGCTCCAGCCGCACTTGGATCATGACCATCGCGCTAGTGGCGTGGAGCGGCTTTACCGCGGCGTGCGGGTACGCCGCTAATTTCACGCAATTGTTCCTCGCTCGCCTTGGCGTCGGCGTCGGCGAAGCAGGCGGCGTCGCGCCTGCCTATTCCTTGATCTCGGACTATTTCCCGCCAAACGAACGCGCCCGAGCACTGGCTGCATTTTCATTCGGCATTCCAATCGGCAGCGCCGCGGGCATCCTGATCGGCGGCCTGATCGCCAGCCGGCTCGATTGGCGCATCGCCTTTATCACGGTGGGCCTCGCCGGCATCGCCCTTGCGCCGATCTTTCGCTTGTTCGTGCGCGAACCGAAACGCGGCCGCTATGATGCGCAGGCAAACAATAGCGCCAAGGCATCGATCCTGGACACCGCGCGCGTGCTGGCGGCCAAGCCCAGCTATTGGCTGCTCTCCTTCGGCGCGGCTTCTTCCTCGATCATGGGCTATGGGCTCTTCTTTTGGATGCCGAGCTTCCTGGCGCGTTCCTACGGTTTCAGTGTTGAGCAAGTCTCGCTCTATTACGGCGCCTTGCTTCTGATCGGCGGCGTCGCCGGCGTCTGGCTCGGCGGCGTGCTGGCTGACGCGATGGGCAAGTCGAAACGCTCGCGCTATGCGCAGATCCCAGCAATCGCCTTCGTCCTGGCGCTGCCGTGCTACGTTTTGGGTCTCTTGTCTTCCTCGCCGACGCTGGCGTTTCTGCTGTTTCTGCCGCCGACCGCACTCGGGCTGATGTGGCTCGGCCCGGTGATTACCGCCGTGCAGCACCTCGCGCCCGCGCAAATGCGAACCACCGCCTCGGCGCTGTTTTTGTTCATCAACAATTTGATCGGGCTTGGTCTGGGGAGCTTGTTGATCGGGACGGTTTCCGACGCGCTCGCCGCGCAATTCGGCGATGAATCGCTGCGTTATTCGGTGCTGGCGGGAACCGGCTTCTACCTCATCGCTGCGCTGCTCATGTTCGCCGCTTCGCGCACGCTGGCGCGCGACTGGGCCGATTAAGGACGCGCTTTAACGCGCCATGAATTCCGCGATTTCGGCCTGGAAGCGCGCCGGCTGGTCGATCATTATGAAATGGTTGGACTCGGGAACTTTCGTGAGCCGCGCGGTCGTCAGATTAGCAAATGCCGCCACGTAAAAGGCGTCCATTTGCTCGGCGCTGATCGGCGCGCCAGGCGGATAAACATAGAGCACCGTTGTCGGCGCATTGATGTGCGCCAGTTCTGGGCGCAGATCGGTTACGATCAATTCGTGGAACGCATTGCCGACCACGTGTGAATCGCTTTCACGCGCGTGTCGGAGCAGCATCGGGCGCGCGGCGTCGGACCGCGTCATGCTCGCAATCATCTGTTCAGTTGTAGGCGACAATTGCCCGGCTGGCGCACTCTGCGTGATGGCGCGTAATTGGTCGGCCGTTGGACGGATGCTTTCAGAGGTCGTCCCCGGCGGCCCGAACATCGCACCCATGAACGGGAGCATGTCCACCACCATCAGCCGCGAGATCGTCTCCGGATGGCGCGCCGCGAGCATCATGGCGATGGCGCCGCCCATCGAATGGCCGATGATTGCCGGGGGACGCAACTGCGCTTGCGCTATGTAGCGCGCGATCTCCTCGGCCACGGGCGCGGCGACTTGCCCTTCGGCATTGCCGCCAGCGGGGAAGCCCGCGAACCCGTTCACCTGCACGAGATGGAAGCGATAACGCCCCTCAAGCGCGGCGACTGTCTCGTTCCAAACATCGCGATGCGATGTCATGCCGGGAATAAGCACGACATTTGGCCCTGTCCCGCGCACTATGACGCTGATGCGCGCGGAGCTGAAAGCGCTCTGCGTCGCCGCCGCATGAAGGGCGCCGCAACCGACCAAAAGCAGCGCCGCTAACGACGATCCGCCCATAACAAGTCCGCGCCGATCCATTCGCTCCTCCATACACCGCCGTATCGCCGAACCGGCCTCAAATCGAGGCGCGCAAATACCCGCCCGGAAGCATGCGTAACCCATATAGCCGCTCAGCGACATAGACGCCGAAAGGCGGAGTCAATTCAATCCTGCCGTCGGCAATGCTCAAAGTTGGACTGCATCCGCTCGAACACGTCCGGCGCCATGCAACACAGAGATCGTTTTGCGCAAGCCAAAACAGGACTCTAGAAACGAGTTGAAACGAGAAAGAACGGGTCTTGGAGTTTTTCCTAAGCTGAATGTCGGGGGTTCGATTCCCCCCGCCCGCTCCAGGCCGCGATGTTCGCAAACCGCATCGCGCTTGCAACGGAACCCTCAGCGCTCAAATCAATCTATGTCACTCTTTCAGTTGTCGTTGTGTAGATCAAGCTCCTATCCGTTTTCGCAAAGGATGCGTTTTCACACAGCCTCGGCCACGACTTGTCCGGTCGCCATTTTGTGACGAAAGGCGGAGCCTGTTCAATGCCCGCCGTTCGGCAATGCTGCGTCCGCTAAGCCGGACTGCCGGGGACAGCGCTAGCCCAGACGGACCATGAGGTAGCCCGCCAAGGCACCAATCAGAGCGATGATCACGAACTGGAGAACAACAACTAGGATGAGCGTACTTTCGAAGCGCGTTCGCGCCATCTTGAACCTGCTTGATGCCGCGCTTGCAACGGAACCCTCAGCGCTCAAATCAATCTATGGGTGGATTCAACCGGTCGCGGCAACAGCTTCAGCGAAGATAGCGGCTGGGGTTTTATAGCCAAGGGTTTTTCGTGGGCGTGAGTTGAGTTCGCGCGCGA